>NZ_JBFAKP010000022.1:0-146260 GCF_040655795.1 Nonomuraea sp. NPDC050310
CGGCCCGAGAGCTCACCCTCTCGGGCCGCCCCGCAGCGGTCCAAGAGCTCACCCTCTCGGGCCGTCCAGTCCGGCGGGCGGAAGCTCACCCTCCCGCCCGCCGGACCCCCTCCCTCCAGCCCCTGGGGAGCCCACCCTCCGAGACCCGCTGGACCCCCGTGGGTGCCCGGAAGCGGTCCGG
The DNA here is from genome assembly GCF_040655795.1 of Nonomuraea sp. NPDC050310. Classification (NCBI taxonomy): domain Bacteria; kingdom Bacillati; phylum Actinomycetota; class Actinomycetes; order Streptosporangiales; family Streptosporangiaceae; genus Nonomuraea; species Nonomuraea sp. NPDC050310. The sequence continues at coordinate 182 of NZ_JBFAKP010000022.1, forward strand.
AAGTGGCCCGGCACCCACCCGCCGCCGCCCAGCCGGACCGTCGTCCCAGAGGTGCCCGCCTAGAGACGCGGGAGCCCCTAAGGGCCGCGCCCGTCACCATCCCCCGCATCGCAGATGACCGGCAAGAACGAGGGCTCACCCCGGAGTCGTCAGCCACAGTCGTAGATCGAAGTTGCCAGCCGAAGTTCTCGCCCGGACTTGTCAGTCACGCCTGATACCAACAAGCGCATGCGAGTCAAAGACCTGCCCACCGGCGAACGCCCTCGCGAACGACTCCTCTCCCACGGCCCCACCGCCCTCGCCGACCGCGAGCTCCTCGCCGTCCTCATCGGCTCCGGATTCCGCGGCACCAGCGCGGTCGACCTCGCCGCCCAGGTCATCGCCCACTGCGGCGACCTCACCTCGCTCTCCCGTACCGACCCCCACCACCTGCTCGCCGTCCCCGGCATCGGCCCCGCCAAGGCCGCCCGGGTCGCCGCCGCCTTCACCCTGGTACGGCGAGCCGCCGCCGAGCCCGAACGCACCCGCATCCGGTCCACCTCCGACCTCGCCGCCGTCGCCGCCCCCTTGCTCCGTGGCCACACCCGTGAGCGCCTGGCCCTCGTCGTCTGCGACCCCCGTGGCGCCGTGCTGCGCCGTACCACCCTCACCGAGGGCGCCTCCGACCACACCCTCGTCCCGGTCCGCGAACTCGTCACCACCGTCCTGCGCTCGGGCGGCTCCTCCTTCGGCATCGCCCACAACCACCCCGGCGGCTCCCTCACCCCCAGCCCCGCCGACCTCACCGCCACCCTCCGCCTGGTCACCGCAGCCGAAACCGTCGGCCTGCACTTCCTCGACCACTTGATCGTCACCGACACCGGCTGGCGCCGCGTGGCCTGGGAAAAGGAGCAGTGACCCACGCCGTACCCGAGGTGGAGCTCGACCTCCTCCAGCACCACAAGCGAGACGTCAACTCCAACCGGCGGCGGCCAGCGGGATCAACACCACCATCACCAGCACCGATCGCACCGCCAGCAGGACCAGCACCGCACGACAAGCGGCCCAATGGCCGACCTTGCCGGGAACGAGCGCTTGGGCGAGCCGGGTCACGGGGCTCGCGCAGTGCCCCCACCGAGCATCGCGCTCCAGGTAGGGGCCGGCGCCCGGCAGGCGGGGTCGGATGAGGCCTGCCGGGCGGTGCAGAGCCCGTGAGTGCAAGGGGGCAAGGGCTCTGCGGGTGGACCGCCCTTCAGAGTGCCATGCGGCTAGAGGTCCCTGAAGGGCGTGAGGTGTCCGGCCATGGCGTGACCGGACGGTTCGGAAGGCTAGGCTCCTCCTCCCGAAGGGGGAGGCGCGGACGGAGGGTGATCCGCGCCTCGATCTTGGGCCCCGTCCAGAATGAGCTGCCAGAGCTCCTGCGCCTCCCGTGTCTGAGTCCACGTTGACTCGTGCACGATCGTCCGGTCACCGCGCCGGATGAACCGGCGGACGAACATGAGTCCGCCTGCGGCACAGAGCTCGTACCAGACGTCTCCAGGGCCATTTGTGAACGCACGGACCCGGATACGCTCCGCGCGAGGAGGGGGGTCATCCCACTCGATGTCGAGACCTGCGGCCTCTTCCTTGCCCGCGCTATCCACGCTTCAACTATAGGTCAGGCGTATCCATAGGTCTAGCACTCGTATCCATACGATCAAGTGAGTGTCTGCTTTGTAGCCACATGTCCTTTTCGGTCTACAATTCGAGCATGCTTGACCGAGACGGACCCGTACCTATCTACAAGCAGGTCGCCGAGGTGATCCTCGGCCGCATCGAGCGAGGCGAGCTCCAGCCAGGGGACCCGGTGCCCAGCGAGGCCCAACTCGAGGCCGAGTTCCAGATCGCACGCACCACCGCGCGACGGGCCGCTCAGGAGCTACGGGAACAGGGCTCGGCCTACACCATCCAGGGCGAAGGCACCTTCGTGGGCCAGCCCGGCGTCCCCCGGACCAGGCGAAAGACCCCGACCTACCGCCGCATCGCCGAGGAGATCGCGGGACGCATCGAGCGAGGCGACTTCCCGCCGCACCGCCGCATCCCCGGCGAGAAGGCGATGATGCAGGAGTTCGGCGTGGCCAAGGTGACCGTACGGCAGGCGGTGGCCTATCTGCGCGAGCTCGGCTGGGCCTACACGGTCCCCTACCGCGGCACCTACGTCGCCGATCCCGGGAAGTGGCCGAAGGGGTAAGGGTCTAGTTGAACCTCTTGCCTTGTCCCATTGCCCGTATACCCTTGGGTCATGGTCGATCGCGAGGGTGACGTTCACCTGTACCTGCAGATCGTCGCGGAGCTGCGTGAGCGGGTCCGCGAGCTGGCACCCGGCTGCCCTGTCGCCAGTGAGGCGGAGATTCGGCGCGAGTTCGGCGTGGCGCGCGCGACCGCCCGCAAGGCGATCCACGTCCTGCGCGCCGAAGGGTTGGTCCACACGGTCCGGGGCAAGGGGGCGTTCGCCGGGCATCCCGGTCAGGCCCCGCTGCAGCACCGCCGGGTCCTTCTCTACCAGCGCATCGCCGCCGACATCGCCGACCAGATCAGGGCCGGTGCGCTCCCGCCGCGCCGTCCTATCCCCAGCGAAAGCGCGCTGACCCGCCAGTACGGCACGGCCCGCGAGACGGTACGGCGAGCGATGGCTGTGCTTCGTGGGAGTGGGTGGATCTACACGGTGGCCGCGCGCGGCAGTTACGTCGCCCCGAGTGCCTTCTGGCCCCCTGATGTGGAACTGGACCTTGCGTGCGACGCGTGGACCGGCCGTCGGGTCGAGGCACTGCGCGATTCGGCGGCGGCCAGCCACGGCCTCGCCGGGGCGGGGCGAGAGCGGGAGGTCTGGAACGTTCCTGCGGTGGACAGGCAGGGTGCGGGCGAAGGCGGGGACCAGGCGGGTGGCGCCCAGCACGGCTCTACCGCCGCACGGAGCAACACGGCCGACGGACGGATCCACACGGCCGACGGGCGGATCCACACGGCCGACGGGCGGATCCACACGGCCGACGGGCGGATCCACACGGCCGACGGGCGGATCCACACGGCCGAGGGAGGGATGCAGTCTGGCGACGGGCGGATGCACTCTGCCGACGCACGGGTGCACTCTGCTGAGGGACGGAGTGCACCGCAGGGCGCGAGGAGCGGTGCGGCTGGGGTGCCGAGGGTGGCTGGTATTTGCGTGGACGGCGGAGTTCACGAGCGGCCAGGATCGGATCAAGAGACGCCGGCTGAGCCGCCAGACCCGGTACGCGCTCGGTTGGCGGCGGCTCTGAAGGCCAGGAAGCGCCGCCGGGCGCAGTGGGAGACGTTGTCGTGAGTGAAGAGTTCGACCGGTTGGTGGCCGAGGGGCTGAGCACGCCGTTCGAGGGGTGGGACTTCGGGGTGTTCGAGGGGCGGTACCAGGAGGGGGACGAGCCGTGGAGTTATGCGGCGATCGTCCGGGAGCGGATGGCGTCGGCGGGGGCGATGCTGGACATGGGGACGGGGGGTGGGGAGTTCCTGGCCTCGCTGGGGGCGTTGCCGGAGTGGACGGTGGCGACCGAGGGGTATGCGCCGAACGTGCCGGTGGCTCGGGCTCGGCTGGCGCCGCTGGGGGTGGAGGTGGTCGAGGTCGGAGAGGACGATGTGCTGAAGTTTCCCGACTCGGTGTTCGACCTGGTGATCAATCGGCATGAGTCGTTCGATCCGGGTGAGGTGGGGCGGGTGCTCAAGCCTGGTGGGGTGTTCGTCACGCAGCAGGTCGGTGGGTGGGATGTCGAGGAGGTCAACGCGGCGCTCGGTGGGCCGGAGCACGCCTACCGGGGGTGGGACTTGGCCGAAGCTGTGACAGAGGTGTCGGGGGCCGGGCTGGAGGTCGAGTGGTCGGAGGAGGCTCGGGTTCCGGGGCGGTTCCTGGATGTGGGGGCGTTGGTGTTGTTTCTGCGGATCACTGAGTGGCAGGTCCCGGGGTTCTCGGTTGAGGGGTATCGGGAGCGGTTGCGGGGGGTGCGGATGCCGCTTGAGGTGCATGCGCATCGGTTCGCTCTGGTGGCTCGGCGTCCGGCCTGAACGGTTCGTCCTTGGCAGGCCCTGGGGTGGCACTCGCCGACGAGGGGGCACCCGCCGCACAGGGACCTGTGGCAAAGCGGGGGAGGCGAGCGGCCTGCCGTACAGCAGTGGAGAAGGCGGACGGCCTGCCGTACAGCAGTGGAGAAGGCGGACGGCCTGCCGTACAGGAGTGGAGGAAGTGGGTGGCCTGCCATACCGCGGAGGTGGGACGGGCCAGCGCGGTCCGGGGAAGGGAACGGGGCGCTCCCGTGGAAGGGAGCGCCCCGTCGAAGCCCGCAGGCGAGCGGGTCAGTAGTACAGGCGGGTCTTGGTGCGGCCGAGGCGGTCGCCCACCTGGGAGATGTAGTCCGCAGCGCTGCCGCCGAACTCGGCGCCGCCCCAGTAGTGGTCGGCGATGACGCTGGAGACGCGCTTGGGCCACACCTTGAACTGCATGGAGAACCGCTTCCACTTCTCCGGCCGCGTCACGATGCAGTAGACGTTGTAGTCCGTCGACTCGCGGCGCACGCCGCAGGTGGCGTTGGGCGCCTTACGGGTGAAGCGGATCTTGGAGACGTTCGACCGGTGGATGTCGGTGTACAGGACCAGCGCCTCGCCCTCGAAGACGTAGGAACGCCACACGGTCCAGGTGTAGGTGATGGGCGCGTAGGCCCGGCTGCCCTTGGGGTAGCTCACCTTGGCTCGGGCGGTGTCGAGCTTCGAGGCGGTGGTGAGGGGGCCGGCGGCGAGCCCGGTGGTCTTCGCGGTGAGCACCGGGGCCGCCTGCACGGCCGAGGCCGGGGCGGTCTTGACCACGGGTGCCGCCGACGCGGACAGCGGGGTGAGGCCGGCGAGCGCGAGGGCGGCGACGCCGGTCAGGGCGGCCAGGCGCGCGGGACGAAAAGTCATTGAGGGACTCCATATTCGTGCGGAATATCGCCTTATCCATCCACACCTGACTTGCAGTCCGGTTGCACAGCCGTATCACCGGGCCCAGGGGGAAGGCGACCCCCAAGGGTTGCATATCACCACAGGAGTACGCAGATCACCCGTCAACTTCGGCTGCGCTGGGTCACGGCGACGCAGGTCAGGACGGCGAGCGCGCCCAGGACGGTGGCCCAGCCGAAGCGCTCGTCCAGGAGCAGCCACGCCCAGACGAGGGTGAGGAGCGGCTGGGTGAGCTGGGTCTGTCCGGCGCGGGCGATGCCGCCCATGGCGAGTCCGGCGTACCAGGGCACGAAGCCCAGGAACATGGAGATGAGTCCGACGTAGGCGAAGCCGCCGACCGCTGCCCAGGAGAGGTTGATCTCGGTCACCGCGGCCAGGACGGCGGTGACGGGGGCGGTGGTGGGGAGGGAGATGACGAGCGCGTAGGAGATGACGCGCCAGCCGGCCTCGTCCCGGGTCAGGCGTGCGCCCTCGGTGTAGCCGAGTGCCGCGGACAGCAAGGCGGCGAGCAGGAGCAGGTCGGGCCAGGTGAGCGCGCCGCCGCCCTGGCTGAAGGTGAAGACGGTGATGGACAGGGCGCCGGCGGCGCTGGCGATCCAGAACAGGGGCCGGGGTCGCTCGCCGGCTCGCAGTACGGCGCAGCAGGCGGTGGCGGCCGGGAGCAGGCCGACCACGACGGCGGCGTGCGAGGTGCTCGCGCCGAGGTGCAGGGCGAGGCTGCTGAAGACGGGGAAGCCGAAGACGACGCCGCCGGAGATGAGGGCGTAGGAGCCCCACAGCCGGCGGGGCGGGAGGATCGGCAGTCTGGCGACCTTCAGGCAGGCGAGGGCGACGACGCCGGCGAGCAGGGCCCGGCCGATGGCGACCAGCCACGGGTCGAAGCCCTGCAGGGCGAAGACGGTGCCGGGGAAGGAGCCGGAGAAGGAGACCACGCCGAGGAAGGCCAGCAAAGTGCCCCGGCGGGCGTCCAGGCGCAGCGGCGGCAGCTCGTCACTCCGGATGGCCACCGGAACCGAGGCTCCGCCCCGACCAGAAGCCCGAGCGACCGGCACGGAGGCCGGCGACCCGAAAAGGCCCTTCCGGCCGGGAACCGCTACTCCGTCACGGCCGATAGCGCTATTCTCATCCCTCATGAACGACGATAGCAGTATCGCCCAGCTAGCCGCGATACTGCGCAAGGAGGCCGATCGCCTCAAGCCGGGCGACCGCCTCCCCTCCAGCCGCGAGATCATGCGCCGCCACAACGTCAGCCCCGTGACCGTCTCCCGCGCCCTGGGCCAGCTCACCGCCGAAGGCCGGGTGATCACCAAGCCGGGCAGCGGCGCCTTCGTGACGCACCGCCCCGAGCCGGCGGGCGAGAGCGCCGACCTGTCGTGGCAGACGGTCGCCCTGGGCGACCGCGTGGTGGACGACTCGGGCGTAGCCGCCCTGCTCACTCCCCCGGCCGACGGCGTCATCCCGCTCACCGGCGGCTACCTCAACGCCCAGATCCGCCCCGACCGCCAGCTCTCCCAGGCGGCGGCGCGTGCCGTACGCAGGGCGGGTTCGTGGGAGATGCCGCCGCTGGCCGGGCTGGCGGAGCTGCGCCGGTGGTTCGCCACGCAGGCGGGTGGCGACGTCACGGCGGCGGACGCGCTGATCGTCAGCGGCGGGCAGGCGGCGCTGACCCACGCCTTCAAGGCGCTCGCCGCGCCCGGCACGCCGATCCTGGTGGAGACGCCCACCTACCCCGGCGCGCTGGCCGCGGCCAAGGCGGCCGGGCTGCGCGCCACGGCGGTGCCGACCGACACCCAGGGCGTACGGCCGGAGCTGCTGGCCGAGGCGTTCGCGGTGAGCGGCGCGCGGGTGTTCTACTGCCAGCCCACCCTGCACAACCCGACGGGCGCGACGCTGCCGGCGGAGCGGCGGCGGCAGGTACTGGACATCGCGCGCGCCAACGGCGCGTTCATCATCGAGGACGACTTCGCCCGCTATCTCACCCCGGCCCCGCCGACCTCGATGGTCGCCATGGACCGGCACGGCACGGTCGTCTCGATCAACTCGCTGACCAAGGTGTTGTCGCCGAGCCTCCGGATCGCGGCCGTCGTGGCGCGGGGCCCGGCGGCGGCGCGGCTGCGGGCGGCGCAGCTCGTGGAGTCGTTCTTCGTGGCGCGGGTGCTGCAGGAGACCGCGCTGGAGTTCGTGACCTCGCCCGCCTGGCGGCGCCACCTCACCGCCCTGCACGCCGACCTGATCGGGCGGCGCGACGCCCTGGCCGCGGCCGTCGCCGCCGGGCTGCCCGCCGCCGAACTGCACCTGCTGCCGATCGGCGGCCACCACCTGTGGGTACGGCTGCCGCCGGAGACCGACGAGCAGGCCCTGGTCGAGGCGGCGCAGCGGGAGGGCGTGCTGGTGAGCCCCGGCCGCATCTACTACCCGGCCGAGCCGCCGGGCCCGCGGTTGCGGCTGAGCCACAACCAGGCCACGCACGCGGCCGAACTCACCGAGGGCGTCCGCCGGCTCGCCGGCGCCCTGGCCTCGCTCTGATCAACGGTGCAAGTGGGCCGAAACCCCCGCCTACCGGGCGAGCAAGGCCGGTTCGCGTCAACGGGAGGGCCCAAGGACCGATACGGTGTAACACGTGCGCGCGAGATCCTCCGGTCGCACGCACGACAGCAGGCGAAGGAGCGGGCCGAGATGGCAGACGTAGGCGTTCGGGCGGCCCGGCGCGAAGATGTGCTCCAGGTGGCGAACACCCAGATTCGCGCCTGGCGATACGGCTACCGGGAGTTCCTGCCCGAGGGTCCCTTGGAGCAGATGACCGGTCCGGCCGCGGAGAAGATGTGGCTGCGGCAGTGGGACGACGCGATCGCCTCGCCCCCCAGTTCCCGGCACCGGGTGCTGGTCGCGGTCGAGACCATCCTGGACACCGAGGGTTTCCCGGCGCTCGGACTGGGCGGCGCGCAGGCGCCCGCCACCCCGCGCGGCGGCGAGAAGGTGGTGGGCCTGGCGTCGCACTCGCCGGCCGAAGACCCCGACCTCGACCCGACGTACGTGGCCGAGATGCTGACGCTCCTGGTCGACCCCGACTTCATCCGGCGCGGCCACGGCAGCCGGCTGCTCAACGCGACGGTCGACTACCTTCGCGAGGACGGCTACCAGCAGATCGTGACCTGGGTGTTCGCCGAGAACTACGCGGTGCTGGGTTTCCTGGAGTCGGCCGGCTGGGGCGAGGACATGGCCGAGCGCGTGCTCGACATGGGCCGCCCGGTCCGCATGGTCAGGCTCACGACCGACATCAGTTGATGGCCACGCTCAGCCAGTGGGTCGCCGGCGCGCGCCCACGTACTCTCCCCAGCGCCGTCGTCCCCGTCGTCGTCGGCACCGGCGTCGCCTTCTCCGAGGGCGGCGCGGTCTGGTGGCGCGCGATCGTCGCGCTCCTGGTCGCGTTGCTGCTGCAGGTCGGGGTCAACTACGCCAACGACTACAGCGACGGCGTACGCGGCACCGACGACGAGCGGGTCGGGCCCATGCGCCTGGTCGGCTCCAAGGTCGCCGCGCCGCGCCAGGTGCTCGCCGCCGCCCTCGGCTGCTTCCTGGCCGCCGCGCTCGCCGGGCTCTCCCTGGTCGTGGCCACTCAGGCGTGGTGGGTGCTGCTGGTCGGCGCCGCCTGCATCGCCGCCGCGTGGTTCTACACCGGAGGCAAGCGCCCGTACGGCTACCGCGGCTTCGGCGAGGTGGCGGTCTTCCTCTTCTTCGGCGTCGTCCCGGTGCTGGGCACGGCCTTCGTGCAGACCGAGCGATTGTCGTGGCTGGCGTTGCTGGCCTCGATCCCGGTCGGCCTGCTGTCGTGCGCGATGCTCGTGGTCAACAACCTGCGCGACATCCCGACCGACACCGCCAGCGGCAAGCGCACGCTCGCCGTGCTGCTGGGCGACTGGCGCACCCGCATCCTCTACACCGGCTGCATGGCGGGCGCCTTCCTGGTGGCGCTCGGCCTCGGCTTCGTCCGCCCGCTGTCGCTGCTGACCGTCGCCGCGCTGCCGCTGGCCATCCCGGCCATGCACACCGTGCTGCACGGCGCCAAGGGCCCGGCGCTCATCGCCGTGCTCCAGCAGACCGGCAAGATCCAGCTCCTGTTCGGCGCGTTGTTCACCGCCGGGCTGGCGATCACCTTGTAGCCGGATACAAACGCCCGAGTCAGGCTCGTATGTCCGGATAACAGGTCCGGTGCGTGACGCCTGGTTCACTGTGCGCATGGAACAGCGCGGAATCGAGCCGGTACCGGCCGAAGAGAGGTACGGCAGGCCGCGAGACCTGTTCTTCCTCTGGACCGGCACGACCATGGGCATCTTCACCCTGGTCTACGGCACGGTCATCATCGCCTTCGGGCTCACCTTCCCCCAGGCCCTCGCGGCCATCGTCATCGGCAACCTGCTGGCCTTCCCGCTGGTCGGGCTGACCAGCCTGCAGGGCCCGGCCACCGGCACCGCCACCATGGCGGTCTCCCGGGCCGCCTACGGCCCGAAGGGCGCCCGCGGGCTCAGCTTCTTCGGCTGGCTCAACATGGTCGGCTTCGAGGCCGGCGGCATGGTGCTCATCACCTTCGCCGCGCTGAACCTGCTGGAGCGGGCGGGGGTGGAGTCCTCCACCGGGGTCAAGGTCGTGGTGATCCTCGTCGCCGCCCTGATCCAGCTCGTCCTGCCGCTGATCGGCCACTCCGCGGTCATGAAGGCGCAGAAGTACTTCACCTGGATCTTCGTCCTGCTCTTCGGCCTCATGGCCGTGCTGATCACGCCCAAGGTCTCGCTGGGCGGCGGCGGTGAGGGCGCCGACTTCGCCACCTTCACCATGGCCGTCGCGATGGTCATGTCCGCGGGCGGCCTGAGCTGGGGTCCGCTCGGCGGCGACTACTCGCGCTACCTGCCGGCGAACTCCTCCAAGAAGGCGGTCTTCGGCTTCGCCTTCCTGGGCGGCTTCCTGCCCTACGTGCTGCTCATGACGCTCGGCGCCGCCGCGGCGACCGTGGTGGCCGAGGCGGGCGACCCGATCGCCGGGCTGACCGGCGCGTTGCCGGGCTGGTTCGTCGTGCCGTACCTGCTGCTGATCATCGTCACGCTCTTCGCGGTCAACACCACCGACCTGTACTCCTCCGGCCTCAACCTGCAGGCCGCCGGGATCAACGTCAAGCGCTGGGTGGCGGTGGTGGCAGACCTGGTGATCTGCGTCATCATCACGTATGTGGCGGTGATGTCGGACTCGTTCAACACCATGCTCAACACCTTCCTCGGCCTGCTGATCATCTGGCTGGCGCCGTGGGCGGGCGTGTACGTGACCGACTGGCTGCGCCGCAAGGGCCGCTACGACGTCGAGGGCATGTTCTCCGACCGCGAGCCGTACCGCTGGCCCGCGCTGATCGCGCAGGTCGTGGGCATGGCCGCGGCCGCGCTCTGGATCAACTCCACCGCCTTCGTGGGCTGGGTCTCCCAGGCCACCGGCGGCACCGACTTCAGCATCTTCGCGGGCTTCCTGGTCGCCGCGGGCGTCTACGCCGCCCTCGACCGCCGTCCCGTCCCGGCCCTGGAGGTGGCCGTATGACCCTTCTCGACACTGCGTACGGCAGGCGTCCCGCCGACACCGTCATCACGAACGGCACTCTGGTCAACGTCCTGACCGGCGAGCTCTACGCCGCCGAGATCGGCATCGCCGGCGACCGGATCGCCTACGTCGGCGAGCCCCGCGAGCACGGCCCCGAGACCAAGGTCATCGACGCCCGGGGCGGCTACCTGGTCCCCGGCCTGATCGACGGCCACCTGCACATCGAGTGCAGCAAGCTCAGCGTCACCAGCTTCGCCGACCTGGTCGTGCCGATGGGCACCACCAGCGTCGTCTCCGGCCTCGACCAGATCCTCGTCGTCGAGGGCCTGCCCGGCGTCCGCCGCTTCCTCGACGAGTCGAAGAACACCGGCATGCGCATCTGGTGGGGCGCCCCCGCCAAGGCCCCCTACACCGTGCCGCAGTCGAACGTCGGCCACACCTTCGGCCCCGACGAGCACCGCGAGGCGCACACCTGGCCCGAGTGCGTGGGCATCTGGGAGACCGTCCAGGAGATGGTCGAGCACGACGACCCCGCCGTGCACCAGGCGCTGGAGCTGGCGCGGCGGAACCGCCTGCCGGTCTTCGGCTGCGCCCCGCTGAGCGACGCGCGCCGCATCGGCGGCCTGGCCGCGGCGGGCATCCGCCTCGACCACGAGTCCTACGACCACGAGGAAATGCTGGAGAAGCTCCGCCAGGGCATCTTCGGCATCATCCGCGAGTCGTCGGTCGCCTTCTTCCTGGAGGAGAACATCAAGGCCGCGCTGAAGGTGGGCGCGCGCCGCATCGCCTTCTGCACCGACGACGTGCACGCCGCCGACGTGCTGGCCGGCGGCCACCTGGACAAGATGGTCCGGATGGCGATCAAGGCCGGCGTGGACCCGGTGACCGCGATCCAGATGGCCACGGTCAACTGCGCGGAGATGTACCGGATCGACCACCTGGTCGGCAGCATCGCCCCCGGCCGCCTGGCCGACGTGCTGATCGTCGACTCCCTGGAGGACTTCCGCGTCCGCGAGGTCGTCGCCGGCGGCGAGCTCGTCGCCCGCGACGGCCGGATGCTCACCCCCACCGCCCCGCCCGCGCGCGGCGAGGTCGTGCCCTTCCCGGTCGCGCCGGTCGCCGCCGACGACTTCGCGCTGCGCAGCGACGCCGCCGAGGTCGACGTGCTGGCCATCGGCTTCACCGAGCAGGTCTTCGTCCGCAAGCGCCGGGACGTGCGCCTGCCGGTCGTGGACGGCGTCGTCGAGCCCAGCGTCGAGCAGGACGCCCTCCTGGTCACCGTCGTCGAGCGGTACGGCAAGACGACCAACAAGCCGGTCGCCGTGGTCAGCGGCATGGGCCTGCGCCAGGGCGCCATCGCCACCAGCGCCGCCCCGGACGACAACAACATCATCTGCGTCGGCGCCTCCCGCGCCGACATGGCCGTCGCCGTCAACGAGGTCATCCGCCTGGGCGGCGGCCAGGTCATCGTCGTCGACGGCGAGGTCCGCGCCGCTCTGCCGCTGCCCATCGGCGGCATCGTCGCCGACCTGCCGGCCGCCGACATGGCCGCCGCCGAGACCCGCCTCGACGACCTGGCCCGCGAGCTCGGCTGCCCGCTGCCCGCGCCGCTGATGTACCTGTTCTTCCTGTCCATCACCGCCATTCCCGACTACGCCGTCACCGACCTCGGTCTGGTGGACTGTGTGAACCTGGACGTTGTGGAGGTCATCCAGTGAACGACTTCATCGCCGGCCTGCCGAAGGCCGAGCTGCATCTGCACATCGAGGGCACCCTGGAGCCGGAGCTCAAGTTCGAGCTGGCCCGGCGCAACGGGATCGCCCTGCCGTACGAGACGATCGACGAGCTGCGCAAGGCGTACGACTTCGACGACCTGCCGAGCTTCCTCAAGGTCTACTACGAGGGCATGGGCGTGCTGCGCACCGAGCCGGACTTCTACGACCTGGCCCTGGCCTACCTGCGCAAGGCGGCCTCGCAGAACGTGCGGTACGCGGAGATCTTCTTCGACCCGCAGGCGCACACCTCGCGCGGGGTGCCGTTCGACGTGGTGATCCGCGGGTTGCGGCGGGCGATCCTCGACGCCGAGCAGCAGCTCGGGATCCGGGCGCAGCTCATCATGTGCTTCCTGCGGGACTTCCAGGCCGAGTACGCGATGGCGACGCTGCTGGAGAGCCTGCCGTACAAGGAGTGGATCGTCGGCGTCGGCCTCGACTCCGACGAGAAGGGCAACCCGCCGGCGAAGTTCGCCGCGGTCTACGAGCGGGCGCGGCAGGAGGGCTACCTGCTGACCATGCACTGCGACGTGGACCAGGAGAACTCGGTCGAGCACATCCGCCAGGTCATCCAGGACATCCAGGTCAACCGGATCGACCACGGCGTGAACATCCTGGAGGACCCGAAGCTGGTCGAGGAGATCGTCGCCAAGGGCATCGGGCTGACCTGCTGCCCGATCTCCAACGGCATCGTGACCCGCTCGACCAAGGCCGTGGAGATCAAGCAGTTGCTCGCCCGGGGTGTGCGGGTGACGATCAACTCCGACGACCCGGCCTACTTCCCGGGTTACGTGGCCGAGAACCTCGCGGCCATGGACTTCACCCGCGAGGAGCTGGTGCAGGTCGTCCGGAACGCCTTCGAGATCACTTGGCTGCCCCGCCACGTGAAGGACGCCTACCTCGCCGAGGTGGAGGCGTACGCGCTCAGCGCATCCTGAGCGCCAGCACGAAGTCGACGCGTTCGTCCCAGGAGCTCAGCGACCGCCCGGTGAGCTCCTCGACGCGCTTGATCCGGTAGCGCAGCGTGTTGACGTGCACGTGCAGCCGTTCGGCCATCGCCGCCCAGTTCCCCGACTCCTCCAGGTAGGCCTCCAGGGTCTCCACGAGGTCGGTGTGCTGGGCGGCGTCGTAGTCCTCCAGGGGCCCGAGCAGCCGGGCGCGGAAGGAGCGGCGCAGGTCGGGCGGGATGGCCGCGACCAGCGCGCGGTGGGAGGCGACCTCGTCGCCGGAGACCAGGCTGACCCGGTCGCCGCCGAGTTCGGCCAGGGAGCGGGCCTGGCGGGCCTCCTCGATCATGCCGCTGAGCGCGGCCGGGCCCTTGGCGACGCTGCTGAGGCCGAGCGTGATGCGTTCCTCGCCGAGCCCCGCCTCCAGCACCCGCGCGCCGCGCAGCAGGTGCTCGGCCAGGTCTTCGGCGCTGTTGCCGGCCAGCGGCACCAGCGCGATCGCCTGCCCGCCGGAGGCGGTGACCACGCCGGGCGCGAGCGGGCGCAGCAGCTCGTCCAGTACGGCGACGCCCACCTCGGGCGGCCCGGCGGTGAGCGCGACGGCCAGCAGCCCGTCGCCGGTCTCCACGTGCAGGGTGTGCAGCCGGGAGACGACGCTGGGCAGGGAGGCGTCGCCCGACTCCAGCATGTCCAGGAGCTGGTCGAGGATGCGCCGCTCAATGCGGTGGGCGGCCTCCAGCCGCGAGCGCTCCAGCGCCACCAGGGCGGCGAGCTCCACCAGGAGGTCCTCGTGCTCGCCCGGTGAGCCCTCGTAGGCCAGGAACCAGGTGGCGATGCGGTGCGGGGCGCCCTTGCCGATCGGGAAGACCGACCAGCCCTCGGCCATGCTGGGCAGGAAGCGCGAGGTCAGGAAGGTGCCGGCCAGCCGTACCCCGGCCTCGGGGGCCAGCGGGCGGGAGCCGACGATGACGCGGCCGGTCGGCGAGAGCACCCAGCAGCCCAGGTCGAGCTCGTCGGCGACGGCGGTGACCAGCTTGGTGAGGCTGCCGCCGTCGACCAGCGTGCTGGCCAGGCGGCGGCGGGAGCCGTACCGGCGGGCGGGCGGGGCGCCGAGCTCGGCGATCAGGGCGCGCAGGACGTGCTCGGTGACCTGGCTGAAGGGCACGTCGACAGGGAGGGTGAGCAGCGGCAGCCCGGCTTCGGCGCAGGCCTCGACCAGGTCGAGGGGCACGCCTTTGAGCGCGGTGCCGGAGACCAGGGCGGCGACGTCGCCGAGCCCGGCCACGAAGGCGCGCGCCGAGTCGGGCCCGGTGTGCCAGGTCAGCTCGGTCAGCACCAGCTCGCCGGGTTTGACGAAGCGGCCGGGCTCGATCAGGTCGGTGGTCGACACCCCGCGCACCGGCCGGTCGAGCAGGTCGTGCCCGGTCAGCACCTTGAGCGCGAGGTGGTCGGCCTGGACGAGGTCTCTCAGCCGCATGGCCAGCTCTCCTGGCGCCAGGCGGCGTCCCAGTACATCCACTCGAAGCGGGCCGTGGTCAGGGCGCGCTCCAGGAGCCGTTCGCGCTCGGCGGGGCTGAGGGTGAGCGAGTCGAGCAGGCCGAGCACCCCGGCCACGGTGTCCTGGTACTCCTCGCCGCCGTAGGTCTCGATCCACCAGGCGTACAGCGGGTCGGGCGAGGACTTGGCCAGCAGCGACTCCCCCACCCGCGCGTAGATCCAGTAGCACGGCACGATCGCGCCGAGCGCCTCGGGGAAGGTGCCGAGCGAGCAGGTGCGCACCAGGTGGGAGGTGTAGCCGACGGTCGTGGGACCGGCGCCGTGCTCGCGGGCGCCGGCCTCGTCGAGCCCGAAGGCGGCCAGAAGCTCGACGACCAGGCTGTGCTCCATCTCGACCGTGCGGGCCGCGTCACCGGCGAAGCGGTGCACCCCGGCCGGGTCGGGCGAGCGCGCGGCGGTGGCGGCCAGCGCGCGGGCGTAGTCGGGCAGGAAATGCGCCTCCTGCACCACGTAGTGGCGGAAGGCCTGCCGGGGCAGCGAGCCGTCGGTCAGCCCGGTCAGGAAGGGGTGCGCGAGGATCTCCTGGTAGACCCCGTCGATCGCCCGCCACAACTCCGCACGAATCACGTGCAGATGCTATGCCCTCATCACGACCCGGGGCGCCAGCTCCAGGCCCAGCTCGCGTTCGTGCTCGACCAGCGCGCGCAGCTCGGGCCCCCACGCGGCCTCGGGCAGCACGGCGAATCCGAACCGTTCGTACCAGGGGGCGTTCCACGGCACGTCGCGGAAGGTGGTCAGCGTGACGCCGGGCGCGCCGAGGGCCGCGGCGTGGTCGAGGACCGCTCGCACCAGCGCGCCTCCGTGCCCCTGCCGCATGTGGCCGGGATGCACCGCGAGCTGGTCGAGGTGCACGTGCCCGTCCACCCAGCCGATCATCGCGAAGCCCGCCGGCGGCTCGCCCGCCACCAGCACGCGGGCCGGGTCGTCGGCCTCCTCCACCATCGTCGTCCCCTCCGGGAAGACGATGCCCACCTCGGCGAACAGCCCGTCCGCCGCCTGCTCTATCGCGACGAGGGCGGGCAGCTCGCCCGCCTCCGCCCAACGCACGTTCGACACTTTCGACACGGCCTCATGTTTCCCTTGCTCGGCCTCGCGGGCTGTACTCTGATCAACGTGAGCCTGGCCGTGCGGGGCCGGGCAACCCCCTTCGAGGACCTGTGCCCACGGCGTGATCGCCGTGGGCACAAGTCTGCTCAGAGGTCGAGGAGGGGCTCCAGCCCCACCGTCAGGCCGTTCAGCCCGCCGACCCGCCGCACGCCGAGCAGCACGCCCGGGGTGAAGCTGGCGCGGTTCATCGTGTCGTGCCGGATGGTGAGGATCTCGCCGTCACCGCCGAGGATGACCTCCTGGTGGGCGATCAGCCCGGCCAGCCGTACCGCGTGCACCCGCACGCCCTGCACGTCGGCGCCGCGGGCGCCGTCGAGCTCGGAGCTGGTCGCGTCGGGCATCGCGTCCAGGCCGGCCTTGGCACGGGCCTCGGCCACCAGCTCCGCGGTACGGCGAGCGGTCCCGGAGGGCGCGTCGGCCTTGTTCGGGTGGTGCAGCTCGACGATCTCGGCCGACTCGAAGTACTTGGCCGCCTGCTGGGCGAAGTGCATCATCAGCACGGCGGCGATGCCGAAGTTGGGCGCGATCAGCGCGTTGACCCCCGGGTTGGCGGCCAGCCAGCCGCGCACCCGCTCCAGCCGCCCGGCGTCGAAGCCGGTGGTGCCGACCACCGGGTGGATGCCGTTGGAGATCATCCACTCCAGGTTGCCCATGACGACGTCGGGGTGCGTGAAGTCGACCACGACCTCCGCGCCGCGCAGATCCTCGATGGGATCGTCCTTGTCGATCGCGGCCACCAGCTCCATGTCCGGAGCCGCCTCGACGGCCTTGCACACCTCGGAACCAACGCGCCCTCGGGCGCCGAGCACTCCAACCCTGATCACAGGGCCAGCCTACTGTGACCGGCCGGGTCCGGCCCGTCCGGTCTTACCGGTGCGGGTCCCCGGATTCCGCGGGGACCCGCACCGCCCGGCTCGCCTAGGCGATGGCCGAGGAGAAGTCCTTGTCGCCGTAGGGCCCGATGACAGCCAGGGCGAGCGGCCGGCTGAGCACGTCGCGGGCCACCTCGGAGATCTCGTCGGGGGTCACCGCCTCGATGCGGGCCAGGACCTCGTCCACCGAGAGCAGTTCGTCGTAGACGAGCTCGTTCTTCCCGATCCTGGACATGCGCGAGCCGGTGTCCTCCAGCCCGAGCACCAGCCCGCCGCGCATCTGGCCCTTGCCGCGAGCCACCTCGTCGGCGTCGAGACCCTGGTCGACCACGCGGGCGACCTCGTCACGGCAGATCTTGAGCACTTCGTCGATCTTGGACGGGAGGCAGCCGGCGTAGATCCCGAACTGCCCGGTGTCGGCGTAGGCCGAGGTGTAACTGTAGGTGGAGTAGGCCAGGCCGCGCTTCTCCCGGATCTCCTGGAACAGCCGCGAGGACATCCCGCCGCCGAGCGCGGCGTTGAGCACGCCGAGCGCGAAGCGGCGGTCGTCGGTGCGGGGCATCGCGGTGGTGCCGAGGACCAGGTTGGCCTGCTCGGTCGGCCGGTCGAGCACCCGCACGCCGGACCGGGCCGGCGCGCCCGGACCGCTGGTGCGGGGGGCGACGAACTCGGCGGGACCGGTGAGGGTGCCGGCCCGCTCGTAGGCCCGCATGACCAGCTCGACGACCTCTTCGTGCCGGACGTTGCCGGCCACGGAGACGACGGTACGGCTGGGCAGGTAGTACTGGCGGTAGTACTCCAGGATGCGCTCGCGCCCCAGCTCGTTGATCGACTCGACGGTGCCCAGGATGGGCCGCCCGATCGGCGAGTCGCCGTAGAGCTGCGCGGAGAACTGCTCGTGCACGACGTCGGAGGGATCGTCGTCGTGCATGGCGATCTCCTCCAGGATCACGCCACGCTCGGACTCGACGTCGTCCGGGTCGATCAGCGAGCTGGTGACCACGTCGGCCAGCACGTCCACCGCCACCCGCAGGTCCTCGTCGAGGACGCGGGCGTAGTAGCAGGTGTACTCCTTGGCGGTGAAGGCGTTGATCTCGCCGCCGATGCCTTCGATGGAGGCGGAGATCTCCATGGCGTCCCGGGTGGGGGTGCCCTTGAAGAGCAGGTGCTCCAGGAAGTGGGTGGCGCCCATGTGCTCGGGCGCCTCGTCGCGCGAACCGATGCCGACCCACATGCCGACGGCCACACTGCGGACCGCGGGCATGGACTCGGTCACCACGCGCAGCCCGCCCGGTAGGACGGTGCGCTTCACCACGCCGGCGCCTTCCCGGCCCGGGTGGAGCATGGTTTCGATCACGGAGCGTCCTCCTCGATGGTCGGCCCCGTGCTCGGAGTCAAGCGGCACGTTGCGAGGGGTCTCCGTGCATCGCGCGCCCGGCACCGCATCAGGGGGCCGCGCGGGACCGCCCGGAGGGGCGATCCCGCGCGTGCGGTGCTTGGTCAGGAGTTGCGGTCGTCCCCGTCGTCGGCGGGCCGGCGCGAGCGCACGCGGGTGCGGCTGCGACGCGGCTTGTCGTCGTCGGCGGGAGCGCCGGAGTCGTCGGCTGCGGACTCGGCCGGAGCCGCCGCGGCGTCGTCGCCCCGGGCCTCCTTCTCGGCCGCTTCCTTCTCGATGACCTCGACCGGGACCAGGGAGAGCTTGCCACGCGAGTCGATCTCGGCGATCTCCACCTGGACCTTCTCGCCGACGTTCATGACGTCTTCCACGTTCTCGATGCGCTTGCCCCCGTGGAGCTTGCGGATCTGGGAGACGTGCAGCAGGCCGTCCTTGCCGGGCATGAGCGAGACGAAGGCGCCGAAGGAGGCGATCTTCACCACGGTGCCCAGGTAGCGCTCGCCGACCTCGGGCATGTGCGGGTTGGCGATCGCGTTGATCGCGCTCCGCGCGGCCTCGGCCGACGGGCCGTCGGTGGCGCCGATGTAGATGGTGCCGTCGTCCTCGATGGTGATCTCGGCGCCGGTGTCGTCCTGGATCTGGTTGATCATCTTGCCCTTCGGCCCGATGACCTCGCCGATCTTGTCGACCGGGACCTTGATGGTGATGATCCGCGGCGCGGTGGCGTTCATCTCCGCCGGGGAGTCGATCGCCTCCTGCATCACGTCGAGGATCGCCAGGCGGGCGCCCTTGGCCTGCTTCAGCGCGGCGGCCAGGACCGAGGCGGGGATGCCGTCGAGCTTGGTGTCGAGCTGGAGCGCGGTGATGACGTCCTTGGTGCCGGCGACCTTGAAGTCCATGTCGCCCATCGCGTCCTCGGCGCCGAGGATGTCGGTCAGGGTGATGTAGGTGTCGCCGTCGCCGATGAGGCCCATGGCGATGCCGGCCACCATCTCCTTGAGCGGCACGCCCGCGTCGAGCAGCGACATCGTGGAGGCGCAGACCGAGCCCATCGAGGTCGAGCCGTTGGAGCCGAGCGCCTCGGAGACCTGGCGGATCGCGTAGGGGAACTCCTCGCGGGCCGGCAGGACCGGGATCAGCGCCCGCTCGGCCAGCGCGCCGTGGCCGATCTCGCGGCGCTTGGGCGAGCCCACGCGGCCGGTCTCACCGGTGGAGTAGGGCGGGAAGTTGTAGTTGTGCATGTAGCGCTTGGTCCGCTCGGGGTTGAGCGTGTCGACCATCTGCTCCATGCGCAGCATGTTGAGGGTGGTGACGCCCAGGATCTGGGTCTCGCCACGCTCGAACAGGGCCGAGCCGTGCACGCGCGGGATCACGTGGACCTCGGCGCTGAGCGCGCGGATGTCCTTCGGGCCACGGCCGTCGATGCGGACGCCGTCGCTGATGACCCGCTCGCGCATGAGCTTCTTGGTCAGGCTGCGGAAGGCGGCCGAGACCTCCTTCTCGCGGCCCTCGAAGTCGGGCAGCACCTTCTCGGCGAGCAGGCCCTTGACCCGGTCGAGCTCGCCCTCGCGCTCCTGCTTGCCGGCGATGGTCAGCGCCTGGGCGAGCTCGCCCTTGACGGCCTGCTCGACGGCGTTGAAGGCGTCCTCCTGGTAGTCCAGGAAGATCGGGAACTCGGCGGTCTCCTTGGCGGCGACCTTGGCCACCTTGTTCTGGGCCTCGCACAGCACCTTGATGAAGGGCTTGGCGGCCTCGAGACCCTGGGCGACGGTCTCCTCGGTCGGCGCCACCGCGCCGCCGGCGACCAGCTTGAGGGTGTCGCGGGTGGACTCGGCCTCGACCATCATGATCGCGACGTCGCCGTCGGCCAGGACGCGGCCGGCGACCACCATGTCGAAGGTGGCGCGCTCCAGCTCGGGGTGGGTCGGGAAGGCGACCCACTGGCCGTCGATCAGCGCGACGCGCACGCCGCCGATCGGGCCCGAGAAGGGCAGCCCGGCGAGCTGGGTGGACAGCGAGGCGGCGTTGATCGCGACCACGTCGTACAGGTGGTCGGGGTGCAGCGCCATGATCGTGGCGACGACCTGGACCTCGTTGCGCAGGCCCTTGACGAAGGACGGGCGCAGCGGGCGGTCGATCAGCCGGCAGGTGAGGATGGCGTCCTCGGAGGGACGGCCCTCGCGGCGGAAGAAGGAGCCGGGGATGCGGCCTGCGGCGTACATGCGCTCCTCGACGTCCACCGTCAGGGGGAAGAAGTCGAGGCTTTCCTTGGGGTTCTTCGAGGCGGTGGTCGCACTGAGGACCATCGTCTCGTTGTCGAGATAGGCGACGGCGGAACCCGCCGCCTGACGCGCGAGCCGGCCGGTCTCGAACCGGATCGTGCGCGTGCCGAATGCGCCGTTGTCGATGACGGCTTCAGCGGTGTGGACACCCTCCACGGGGGACCTCCTTGGTCGGTCGGTCTCCCGCGCCCTCTTTACACCGGCACCCGTCTGGTAGGTGCAGCACCGGTCTTCGATCGAAGCGCCCGGTCACGTCTTGACCGGAAGCCACTACCGAGGACCGGCCCGCAGGCGTCGCGGGTCGCATGGTGCTTGTGCGGACGCGGGGGCTTTAGTGTCTCTTGTCTTCAGTTGTCAGAGGCTGATACGAGAAGGGAGCGGCGAAGCGCCGCTCCCTTCTCATACTAGCTATCGGCGCAGGCCGAGCCGCTCGATGAGCGAACGGTAGCGCTCGATGTCCTTGTTCTGCAGGTACTTCAGCAGCCGGCGACGGCGGCCGACCAGCAGCAGCAGACCACGACGGCTGTGGTGGTCGTGCTTGTGGGACTTCAGGTGCTCGGTCAGCTCGCTGATGCGCTTGCTGAGCAGCGCGATCTGCACCTCGGGCGAACCAGTGTCGCTGTCGCCCTTGGCGTACTCAGCGATGATGGTCTTCTTGGCAGTGGTGTCGAGGGACACGACTCTCCTTGAATCAACGGGCACGCGCGATCGATGGCGAACGACCGTGCGTGCCTACAGTCGCCGCGTGTAGGACCTGAGGGCAGCGCTGAGCGCAGCCGTTACAGAGCCGACATGCAAGGTTACCATCCCGGTTCGGGCGGTCGCACATCGTTCACCCGGCGGTGATCCGCCGCGCCTCGTCCACGTCGGCGTTGATCTGCGCGACCAGGGCCTCGATGGAGTCGAACCGGGTGTTGCCGCGCAGCCGGGCGGCGAACTCGACGGCGACGTGCGTGCCGTACAGCTCCAGGTCGTCGCGGTCGAGGGCGTAGGCCTCGACGGTGCGGGGCACGCCCTCGAAGGTCGGGTTGGTGCCGACGGAGATCGCCGCGGGCCAGCGCACCCCGTCGTAGGCGGCGGGCAGGTTGCCGACCGGGATGCAGCGCAGCCAGCCGGCGTAGACGCCGTCGGCGGGGATGGCGGTGTGCGGGGGCGTCTCGACGTTGGCGGTCGGGAAGCCGAGCTGGCGGCCGCGCTGGTAGCCGCGCACGACCACGCCCTCCACCCGGTGCGGCCGGCCGAGCGCGGCGGTCGCGGCCTCGATGTCGCCGGCCACCAGGGCCTCCCGCACCGCGGTGGAGGAGACCTCCGCCACCGCCGGTACGGCTACCGCCGCGAAGTCGTGCTTGTCGCCGAGCGTGCGCAGCACGGCCAGGTCGCCGGCCGCCCCGTGGCCGAAGCGGAAGCCCTCCCCCACCACGACCGCGGCCGCCCGCAGCCGGTCGACCAGCACCGTCTCCACGAACTCCTCGGGCGCGGTGCGCGACAGGTCGAGGGTGAAGGGCAGCACGATCACCTCGTCGACGCCCAGCCCGGCCAGCAGCTCGGCGCGGTGCGCGGGCGTGGTGAGCCGGGCGGGGTGCGAGCCGGGACGCACCACCTCGTCGGGATGCGGCTCGAAGGTCAGCGCCACGCTGCGCAGGCCGCGCTCGCGAGCCAGCTCGACGGCGCGCTCGACCACGGCCCGGTGCCCGCGGTGCACGCCGTCGAAGACGCCGACCGTGACCACCGATCTGCCAGAATCCTGCACGTTCGACCCCATTCACCCTCGGCCGCGGTTCCGTCAGGTCAAGCCTGCCACGCGCTCCCGCATTCCCCGCAATCGAGGGCGGCCGCCCGGGAGTCCGGCATTGTGTAACGTGCGCGGTGTGCAGGATGGTGTGCAGGATGACGTGTCGCGCATGCTCGGCCAGCTGCTGGACGGCGGCGACCCGGCCACGCCGCTGGGCCCGGTGAAGGTGCAGTCCGTGGCCACCGAGGTGGCCGACCGGCTGATGACCGCGGTGGCCGTCGGCGAGTACCTGCCGGGCGAGCGCCTGCCCGGCGAGCGGGAGCTGGCCGTCCTCCTCGGCGTCAGCCGCGCCACCGTGCGCGAGGCGATCGGGCGGCTGCAGGCGGCGGGCATGGTCGAGATCCGGCGCGGCCGCACCGGCGGCGCCTACGTGCGCGCCTCCTGGACCGAGGCCACGGCCTCGGCCGTCCGCCGCACGCTTGTGCCGCGCTGGGCCGAGCTGGAGCAGCTCTTCGACCTGTACGCGCTGGTCGAGGGCATGGTCGCGGCCACCGCGGCGGAGCGGCGCACCGACGCCGACCTCGACGCCATGGCGAGCGCGCTGGAGGCGTACGCGCGTGCTCCCACGCTGCGCGACGAGCAGCGGGCCGACCGGGCCTTTCACGCCGCCGTGGTCGCCGCGACCCAGAACCCGAAGATCCGCGCGCTCAGCCAGGAGGTGCTGACCCGGGTCAGCCTCGGCTTCCCGGTCGAGCCCTACGGCGACGACGACCGCGAGGGCCACGCCCGGGCGCTGGCCGAGCATCGCGAGCTGTACGCCGCCATCGCCGGCCGCGAGCCGGGGCGGGCCCGGGCTCTCGCCGAGCGGCACTTCACGCTGACCTCGGACGTCATGCGGACCATGCTCGAACGGAGCCTCGCTGCAGGTAGCTGATCAGCGTGCGGACCATCGTGCCGGTCGCCCCGGCCGGGCCCAGGTCGGTGGGCCGGTTCAGGTAGGCGGTGGTGGCGAAGTCGAGATGGGCCCACGGGATTCCCGCGGTGAACGGCTCCAGGAACAGGCCGGCGATGATCGCGTCGGCGTGCTCGCCGCCGTCGTTGCGCGCGTCGGCCACGTCCGACCGCAGCTTCCTGGTGTACGGCCGCCACAACGGCAGCTCCCACAGCGGCTCGTCGTTGGCCGCGCCCACCTCGATCAGGCTCCTGACCAGTTCGGGTGAGCTGCCCAGCACGCCGGTGAGCTCCTCGCCCAGCGCGTGCATCACCGAGTAGGTCAGCGTCGCGGCGTCGATCATGACCTCGGGGCGCTTCTCGCTCAGGTAGGCCAGCGCGTCGGCCAGCACCAGGCGGCCCTCGCAGTCGGTGTCGGTCACCTCGGTCGTGCGGCCGTTGCGGTGCCGCAGCACGTCGCCCGGCCGGGTGGCGTGCCCGCCGACCATGTTCTCGGCCGCCGGGATCACCGTGCTCACCGTCACCGGCAGCCCGAGCCGCGCCGCGGCCTGCGTCACCGCGAGCATGGTCGCGCCGCCGGCCATGTCGCTCTTCATGTCGGCCATCGCCTTGAGGCTCTTGATGTCCAGGCCGCCGGAGTCGAAGGTGATGCCCTTGCCGGCCAGGCCGATGTGCCGGTCGCCGCCGCGGTAGGTGACCTCGATCAGGCAGGGCGGGTTCGCGCTGCCCGCGCCGACGCCCAGGATGCCGCCGAAGCCGCCCCGCTCCAGGTCGTCGGTGCCCAGCACGCTGACCTCCAGGCCGGTCGCCTTGGCGCGTTCGGCCAGCAGCATCGGGGTGAGGTCGCCGCCCGGCGTGTTGACCAGGTCGCGCGCGAACAACACGGCGTCGGCGATGATCCCGGCCCGCTGCGCGTCGCCCTCGCCGAACACCACCAGTTCCTTGATCGCGCGCCCGTCCGGCCGGCTCTTGTAGCCGTCGAACAGGTAACCGCCCAGCCGCACCCCCTCGATGACCTCCTCCGCGTACGGCAGGCCGACCGCCACCCGGGCGAAGTCCTTGAGCCGCGGCGCGAGCCGCCCCATCAGCCGGCGCACCTCGTGCTCGTCACCCGGGTCGCCGACCACCAGCAGGGCCCGCGCCTCGAACGGGTCGCCCTCCCGCCGGGGCAGCAGCGCCTCGCCACCGAACCGCACGCTGTCCAGCGCCGCGCCCAGACCGAGTTCGCGGGCGCGCGAGACGGGCAGCACCAGCAGGTCGGCCGGGACTTGGACGGGCTGGAGCGGGGAGAAGGACACGTCCACGAGGCGACTCCTCAGATCAAATGGTCTGCATAGCAAACCATAAAGGCTCAACCGGTAGCATCCGCTGCATGCCTCGTTACGCTTTGCTGATCCTTCCGGCCTTCAACCGGGTCTACGGCGAGAGCGCCATCCGACTGACCCGCAGTGAGCTGGGAGTCTTCGGCGACCGGGCGCTGGAGGCGCCGATCTCCGCCGTCGAGGAGAGCTCGATCGGCGGCGTGCCGTACGTGACCTTCGAGACCGGTGCGGAGCTCGGCGAGCGCGACATCGCGCTGCTGTCGAACCTCTCCTCGGTCTACGCGCTGTTCGGGATGGAGGGGGAGCTGCTGCGGCCCCTGCGGATGGAGCCGCTCGACCGGCTGAGCAGCGACCTGCTCACGATCCAGAAGTACGCCGGGAAGACGAACGAGCACTTCACCAAGCTACTGCTGAACGTGACAGTTCTTGCCTCCGATTTCACTTTTGAAAGGCATTTGTCAGTATTCGACCCGATGTGTGGGCGAGGCACCACGCTGAACCAGGCCCTCATGTACGGCTACGACGCCTACGGCCTGGACGTCGACACCAAGGACTTCGAGGCCTACGGCCTGTTCCTGCGGCGCTGGCTCAAGGACAAGCGGCTCAAGCACACCGCCGAGACCGTGCCGGTCCGGCGCGAGCGCGCGCTGGCCGGCAAGCGGTTCAACGCGAGCTTCGCCCTGTCCAAGGAGGCGCAGAAGGCCGGGGACGTGCAGCACGTCGACGTGGTCAACGCCGACACCCTGCGCTCGCGCGACTTCTTCAAGCCGCGCTCGTTCGACCTGATCGTCACCGACGCCCCGTACGGCGTGCAGCACGGCAGCCGGGGTGGCGGCGGCGGGCTCTCCCGCAGCCCGCTGGAGCTCATCGCCAAGGCCGTGCCCGGATGGGCCGAGCTGCTGCGGCCCGGCGGGGCGATCGGGATCTCCTGGAACACCTACGGCGGCAACCGGGACGAACTGGCCTCGATCCTCGGCGGGCAGGGGCTGCAGGTGCTGGAGCTGCCCGGCTTCGAGCACTGGGTGGATCAGGCGATCGTGCGCGACCTCATGGTCGCCCGCAAGCCCGCCTGATCCGGCCAAGCCCCTCGGGTCAGGGGCTCAGGCGAAGACGGCGAGGGGCTTGGCCAGCCGGCCCTGCTCCTCGACCAGCGCCAGCAGCTCCCCCTCCGGCCCGAACACGCCGATCGGCCCCTTGCCCAGCCCCGCCGACGGGAGCCGGCCGCCGTGCCGTACCACCCGGGCCTCGTCCTCGGTCACGTCCCGGCGCGGGAAGGCGGCCGTGACGGCCTCCCCGATCGGCAGGATGACGCAGTCCTCGGCCAGTTGCTCGATGCCGCGCGCCAGCGACAGGTCGTACGGGCCCACGCGGGTGCGGCGCAGCGCGGTGAGGTGGCCGCCGGTGCCGAGGAACTCGCCCAGGTCGCGTGCGAGCGAGCGGATGTAGGTGCCGCTGGAGCAGCGGATGGTGGCGTGCACGTCCTCGCCGTCGAGCTTGGTGACCTCGAACTCGTGGATGGTCACCGGCCGGGCCTTGAGCTCGACCTCCTCGCCGGCGCGCGCCCGCTTGTAAGCCCGCTCGCCGTCCACCTTGATCGCGCTCACCTGCGGCGGGACCTGCATGATCTCGCCGGTCAGCGTGGCGATCCCGGCGTGGACTCGCTCCTCTGCCACCTCGACCGGCCGCCTCGACAGCACCTCGCCCTCGGCGTCGTCGGTGTTGGTCGTCACGCCGAGCCGGATGACCGCCTCGTACACCTTCTCGGTCAGCGCCAGATGCCCGAGCAGCCTGGTGGCCTTCTCCACGCCGACGACCAGCACGCCGGTCGCCATCGGGTCGAGGGTGCCGGCGTGCCCCACCCGCCTGGTGCCCGCGATGCGCCGCAACTTGCCGACGACGTCGTGCGACGTCCACCCGGCCGGCTTGTCCACCACGATCAGGCCGCTCTCGGTCATCTGCTCTTTCCCAACAGCTCTCGGAATCGGGCCATGGTCTCCTCGACCGGCAGGTGCGAGGTGTAGCCGGCGGCGCGGGCGTGCCCGCCGCCGCCCAGCGCGGTGCAGATCGCGCCGACGTCCACAGCCCCCTTGGACCTGGTCGACACCTGCCACGCGCCCTCGTCGTCCTGCTTCATCACCAGCGCTACCTCGGCCTCCTCGGCCCGGCGCACGACGTCGATGATCCCTTCCACCTCGTCGTACGGCAGGCCGAAGGCCGCCCGGTCGTCGCTGGTGACGTACGTCCACACCAGGTCGTCCTCCAGCGCCACCCGGCCCAGCGCCGCCGCCAGCACCCGCAGGTAGCCGAACGGCGCGCGGTCCCACAGCGTGCGCGCGATCTCCTCCGGGTCGAGCCCGGTCGCCAGCAGCCGCGCGGCCAGCTCGTGCACCGCGGGCGTGGTGGAGGCGTAGCGGAAGGATCCGGTGTCGGTCACCAGGCCGACGTACAGGCAGGTCGCCATCTCCCGGTCGAGCGGCACGCCGAGCCGCCGGATCAGCTCCTCGGCCAGCACCGCGGTCGCGGCGGCGCCGGGGTCGATCAGGCTGTGCGTGCCGAAGCCCGGGTTGGACGGGTGGTGGTCGATCACCACCAGTTCGGTGGCCCGCTCGGCGTTCTCCGCCAGCAGGCCCAGCCGGGCCAGTGTCGAGGAGTCGAACGTGATCATCAGTTCGGGGGTGTGCGGGTAGTCCTGCGGCGGCGACAGCCACTCCAGGTCCGGCAGGAAACGCAGCAACCGGGGCACCGCGAAGTTGCGGTCCCCGAAGGAGCACACGACCTGCTTACCCGTCTGCCGCAGCGCCCTGGCGGCGGCCAGCATCGAGCCGAGCGCGTCGCCGTCGGGCGAGATGTGGCAGGCCAGCGCCACCTCGCCCGCCTCGGCGATCAGCTCCAGCGTCCGCTCCCAGGCGTACTCGGCGATCGCCGGGCCCGGCACGCCGAGCCCGCTGGTGAGATCCGCCCCGGTCACCCCGTCGGCACGGCCGTCACCCCGATGGTCGGGGGTGGCGTCCAGGTGCCCGGGGACAGCCGGGGGACGGCTGCCGGGCGGAGGCACGTCCGAGCCGGCCGCGGGCGTGGGGAACGCCGTGCGGCCGGCCGGGTCACGCGCTTCGCGGGTCACTTCGCAGGGTGTTCCGCTACGTCGTCGGAGTCCTCGTCATCGAAGTCCTCCGTCTCCGGCTTCTTGTACGGGTCCGCCTCGCCGGCGTACTCCGCGCTCTGCGCCTTCAGGGCCACCTCGGCGTCCCTGGCCTTGGCCGCGGCGAACAGCTCCTCCATCGCCCGGGCGTTCTCCGGGATCGGGTCGTGCTTGAACGCGATCGTCGGCGTGTGCCGGACCCCGGTCTGCCGTCCCACCTCGGAGCGGATGATGCCCTTGGCGCTCTCCAGCGCCGCGGCGCTGTCGGCCCGCTCGGCCTCGGAGCCGAAGACGGTGTAGAAAACGGTCGCCTCACGCAGGTCGGCGGTGATCCGCGTGTCGGTCACGGTCACGAAGCCCAGCCGCGGGTCCTTGATCCGGCGCTCCAGCATCTCAGCGACGATCTGCTGGATGCGGTCGGCGAGCTTGCGCGCGCGAGCGGCGTCAACCATGGTCAGTCCCCCTAAAGCTTCAGTCTTCGTCGGTGAAGAGCCGCTGCCTGGCAGACAGCAACTCTATGTCGGGGCGGTAGGCCACCAGGCGCTCGCAGGCCTCCAGGACCTCCACGCAGTTGCCTGCGGAGGCCGAGACGACCGCTACCCCCAGCTCCGCCCTGCGATGCAGGTCGAGGTGACCAGTTTCGGCCACGGCCACGCCGGGGTAGCGCCGCAGCAGCTCTGCGACGATGGGACGCACGACGGACCGTTTCTGCTTCAGCGACCGGACGTCGCCGAGCAGCAGGTCCAGGGTCAGGGCACCTACGTACATGGATAACCACCGCTGTGCTGGTTCGTCGGTGCCCGGCGGGACCGCGGTGGAAAGACCCGTGGCCGGACACACCCACAGAGAACAACAGCCCGCCAGGCCTCCGGCTTCCCGCACCTCGTACGGCGAGCCGCCCTGCTGGCGGGTCAAAAGCAGCCGAAACCCCCGGAAACGAGCCCGGCGAGGCAACCCTCGGAACCCGTTCCGGAAACGAGCCCGGCGAGGCAACCCTCAAGACCCGTTCCGGAGACGAGTCCGGCAGGAGAACCGCCGGGACCCGTCCGACGGACGAGCCCAGCGGGAGAACCCGCCGGGCCCGGCCGGGAACGGGTCCGGCGGTGGATCCCGCCGGACTCGTCCGGGCACCTGCTAGTCGCGCGGCTTCTCCCGCATCTCGAAGGTCTCGATGGTGTCCCCTTCGCGCACGTCGTTGTAGCCGATGCCGATACCGCACTCGAAGCCCTCGCGGACCTCGGTGACGTCGTCCTTCTCCCTGCGGAGCGAACTGACGGTGAGGTTGTCGGACACGACCACACCCTCGCGGATGAGGCGAGCCTTGCTGTTGCGGACGATCTTGCCCGAGCGGACGATCGAACCGGCGATGTTGCCGATCTTCGGCACCTTGAAGACCGCACGGATCTCCGCGGAACCGAGCTGAACCTCTTCGAACTCGGGCTTGAGCATGCCCTTGAGCGCCGCTTCGATTTCCTCGATCGCCTGGTAGATGACCGAGTAGTAGCGGATGTCGACACCCTCGCGCTCGGCCAGGTCGCGCGCACGCGGCTCGGGCCGGACGTTGAAGCCCAGGATGACCGCGTTCTCGTCGGCCATGGCCAGGTTGACGTCGTACTCGGTGATCGCACCGACGGCGCGGTGCAGGACACGGAGCCTGACCTCGTCGCCGACATCGATCTTGAGCAGCGCGTCTTCCAGGGCCTCGACCGAACCGGACACGTCACCCTTGATGATGAGCTTGAGCTCGTCGACGCGGCCCTTCTCGAGGTCGCTGAAGAGCTCCTCGAGGGTGCGACGCCGCGAGGACTTCGCCATGTCCGCGCTGCGCTTGCGCGCGGCCCGCTGCTGGGCGATCTGCCGGGCCATGCGGTCGTCGGTGACGACGATGAAGTTGTCACCGGCGCCCGGGACCGCGGTCAGACCCATGACCAGCACCGGGAAGGACGGCGGAGCCTCTTCGACGTTGTTGCCGTTGTCGTCGAGCAGCGCACGGACGCGGCCGAAGGCCTCGCCACAGACGATCGAGTCGCCGACGCGGAGCGTGCCGCGCTGGACCAGGACGGTCGCCACGGGGCCACGGCCCTTGTCGAGGTGCGCTTCGATCGCGATGCCCTGAGCGTCCATCGTCGGGTTGGCGCGCAGGTCGAGCTCGGCGTCAGCCGTGAGCAGGACCGCCTCCAGGAGGTTCTCGATGTTGAGACCCTCGCGAGCGGAGATGTCGACGAACAGCGTCGAGCCGCCGTACTCCTCGGCCACCAGACCGTACTCGGTGAGCTGGGCGCGGACCTTGTTCGGGTCGGCACCCTCCTTGTCGATCTTGTTGACCGCGACCACGATCGGCACGTCCGCCGCCTGGGCGTGGTTGAGCGCCTCGATGGTCTGCGGCTTCACACCGTCGTCGGCCGCGACCACCAGAATGGCGATGTCGGTGGCCTTGGCACCACGGGCACGCATGGCGGTGAACGCCTCGTGACCCGGGGTGTCGATGAAGGTGATCTTCCGCTCTTCGCCCTCGTGCATCGCCGACACCTGGTAGGCGCCGATGTGCTGGGTGATGCCACCCGCCTCGCGCGCCACCACGTTGGTCTTGCGGATGGCGTCGAGCAGCTTCGTCTTACCGTGGTCGACGTGACCCATGACGGTCACGACCGGCGGACGCGCGGCGAGGTCCTCCTCGTCGCCCTCGTCCTCGCCGAACTCGATGTCGAAGGCCCCGAGCAGCTCGCGGTCCTCCTCCTCCGGGCTGACGACCTGGATGACGTAGTCGAGCTCGGCGCCCAGAAGCTGGAGCGTCTCCTCGTTGACCGCCTGGGTGGCGGTCACCATCTCGCCGAGGTGCAACATGATCTGCACCAGCGAGGCGGGGTTGGCGCCGATGCGGTCGGCGAAGTCGGACAGGGAGGCGCCACGCGGCAGGCGCAGGGTCTGCCCGTTGCCACGCGGAACCTGCACGCCGCCGATCGACGGCGCCGACATGTTGTCGAACTCTTGACGCCGCTGGCGCTTGGACTTGCGACCACGGGTCGGCCGGCCGCCGGGACGCCCGAAGGCGCCTGCCGTACCGCCGCCACGACCACGGCCGCCGGGGCCGGGACGGCCACCGCCGCCACCGAAACCGCCGCCACCGCCGGGAGCGCCACCGGGACGGCCACCGCCGCCACCGGGACGCGCGGCGAAGCCGCCGCCACCGGGACGACCTGCGCCACCGCCGGGACCACCGGGACGGCCACCGCCGCCACCGCCACCCGGACGGCCGCCGGGACCACCGGGACGGCCGCCGCCGCCACCGCCACCGCCGGGACCGGCGGGACGGCCCTGGGGCATCATCATCGGGTTGGGACGCGGACCACCGGGACGGGGACCGCCCGCACCGGCGCCACCGCCGGGACGAGGACCACCGGCGCCGGGGCCGGGACGCGGACCGCCCGCACCAGCGGGACCGCCCGGACGGGCGCCCTGCGGACGCGGCATGCCGCCGTCGCGGGGAGCGCCGCCCTCACGGGGACCGCCGGGACGCGGGCCACGGTCGCCACCGGGGCGAGGACCGCGGTCGTCACCCGGACGCCCGCCGGGACGCGGGCCGCGAGACTGCTGGCCCATGCCGCTGGCGTTGGACGAGAACGGGTTGTTGCCGGGGCGCGGCCCCGGACGCGGGCCGGGCTTCGGCCCGCCACCGGGACGGGGCGCACCTCCACCGGCCGGGGCGCCCGGACGACCGGCAGCGGGGCCGCCGGCGGCGGGGCCACTGTCCGGGCGCGGGGCCGGAGCCGGACGCGGACCGGGCTTGGGCGCCGCGGGACGCGGAGCCTCGAAACGGGTCTGCGGCGCCTCGGGACGCTGGGTCTCGGGACGCGGGGTCTCCGCACGCGGAGCCTCGAACCGCGGCGCCTCGGGGCGCGGAGCGGCGGGCTGCTGCTGCTGCTGGGGGCTCGGCGCCTGCGGGCGCTGAGCCGCGGGGCTCGGCGCAGGGCCGGGCCGCGGACCCGGCTTGGGCGCCGGGCGAGGGGATGACGTCTCACTGACGCCGTTGCCCGCGCGGCCCTCGGCCTGCGCGGGGGTGGACGGACGCGGACCGGACGGCTGTGCGCCGCCCCGGCCGGAGCCGCCCTTCGAGGAGCCCTTCGAGACTCCAAGAGCTTCGGTGAGCCTGCGGACGACCGGCGCCTCGATCGTGGAGGACGCCGAACGGACGAACTCCCCCATCTCCTGGAGCTTGGCCATGACGACCTTGCTCTCGACGCCGAACTCCTTAGCGAGCTCGTATACCCGGACCTTCGCCACTGCACTCCCTTACTCGGCCCGGGAGGCTGGCTGTGCCGTCCAGGCCGTCGTTACGTTGACGTCTTCATCGCCGCGTGCTCATCAGGCGCTCATAGCAATCTGACTCCGCCCCTTAATCCGGCGTCCTACATGACATTTCCTGCTCCTTCTCCAGACGCTCCCGCACCAGCGAAAGGTCCAGCGGTCCCGGCACCCGGAAGGCGCGCGGGAACGCTCGTCTACGCTCGGCGAGCTCGAGACAGCTCAGGGCGGGGTGCAGCGAGGCGCCCCTGCCCGGAAGCCGCCCTTGCAGGTCGGGGGTCACATGATCCCCGTCCAGCACCAGGCGAAGAAGCTCTGACTTGATAGCGCGAACCCTGCATCCCACGCAAGTTCTTACCGGAGATGCGGGTGGCACTACTCGGCCACCATATTCCAGCTTACCGTGTCGACGCATCTACGGAACCGGCGGCATCCTCTGCCTGGGTGTCCGGCCGGATGTCGATGCGCCAGCCGGTCAGCCTCGCCGCCAGGCGGGCGTTCTGGCCCTCCTTGCCGATGGCGAGCGACAACTGGTAGTCGGGCACCGTCACGCGAGCCACGCGGCCCGCGAGATCAAGCACCTCGACGTGGGAAACACGGGCGGGGGACAGGGCATTCCCCACGAACTCCGCCGGGTCGTCCGACCAGTCGATGATGTCGATCTTCTCGCCGTGCAGCTCGGTCATCACGTTGCGCACCCGCGAACCCATCGGCCCGATGCACGCGCCCTTGGCGTTGACGCCCGGCTTTCGTGACCGAACTGCGATCTTCGTGCGGTGCCCGGCCTCGCGCGCGATGGCGGCGATCTCGACGGTCCCGTCGAGGATCTCCGGCACCTCCAGCGCGAAGAGCTTCTTCACCAGACCCGGGTGGGTGCGCGACAGCGTGACCGACGGGCCCTTGTGGCCCTTCTTCACCTGCACGACGAAGGCCTTGACCCGCTCGCCGTGCACGTAGTCCTCGCCAGGCACCTGCTCGTTGGCCGGCAGGATCGCCTCGATCTTGCCGAGGTCGACCAGGACCGTGCGCGGGTCCTTGCCCTGCTGGATCACGCCGGAGACCAGCTCGCCCTCGCGGCTGGCGAACTCGCCGAAGTTGATCTCGTCCTCGGCGTCGCGCAGCTGCTGCAGGATGACCTGCTTGGCGGTCGTGGCCGCGATGCGGCTGAAGTTGCCCGGGGTGTCCTCGTACTCGCGCACGATCTCACCCTCGTCGTCGAGCTCCGCGGCGTAGATCGTCACGTGCCCGGTCTGGCGGTCGAGCTCCGCCCGCGCCTTCTGGGCCGCGCCGTCGGTGCGGAAGTAGGCGATCAGGAGCGCGTCCTCGATCGCCTTGACCACGAGGTCGAAGGAGATGTCCTTCTCCCGCTCGAGGCTGCGCAGGACAGCCATGTCGATGTCCACCAGGCTCCCCCTTAGCCTTCGTCGCCGTCGAAGTCGTCGAGGTCGTCAGCGTCGTCCTCGTCTTCGAACTTGCGGAACTCCACCTGCACCCGTCCACGGGTCAGGTCCGTAAAGTCGTATCTGCGGCCGTCGATGTCGACGCCGCCGTCGTCGGCGCCCATGATGCGCCCCTCCACCACGCCGCCGTCGCGCAGCTCGGCCTTCACCAGCCGCTTGACCGCGCGCCGCCAGTGGCGCGGCTCGGTGAGCGGCCGGTCGACGCCGGGCGAGGAGACTTCGAGCGTGTACGGCTGGCTGCCCATCGAGTCGTCGTCGTCGAGGAACGCGGAGACGGCGTTGCTCACCTCGGCCACGTCGTCCAGCGAGACGCCGCCGTCGCGGTCGACGATCACGCGCAGCACGCGGCGCTTGCCCGCGCTGGCCACCGTCACGTCCTCAAGATCGAGGCCCTCCGCCGCCACGACGGGCTCCAGCACCTTCATCAGGTGGTCGCGGGATGCGGCACTATCCATGTCGACCTCCCCTATTTTTTTCGTCCGATCTGCGGGGCGGACCTCGCCCTGGCAGTTCACACCCTATCCGCACCCGGGCCGTATCATGGTCAGACCTATGAACACACTGTCCAGACGAGCCGTGCTCGCCGGTGGTGCGCTGCTGGTCCCGGGCACGGTGACGGCCACGGTGGCGGGCTGTTCGGCACGCACCCCCGAGGCCGAGCCGCCCCCGGCGCCCGACCCGGAGGACGTGCTGCTCGGGCAGCTCATCTCGGACAAGCAGCGGACGATCGCGCTCTACACCCAGATGGTGGACTCCGGCGGCTCGGCGCTGCGGCCCTTTCTCGACCGCCACCAGGTGCACCTGGCCGAGCTGCGCCGGCGCCGGCCGCTCGACCTGCCCACCGAGGCGCCCACCGCGACCCCGCCCACGCCGTCCACGCCCGCGGCCGAGCCGAAGGTGACGCTGACCCGGCTGCGCGACGTCGAGCGCAAGGCGGCGGCCCTGCGGCTGCGCCAGCTCGCCGACGCCTCGCCCTCGCTGGCCCAGTTGATCGCCAGCATCGGCGCCTGCGAGGCCGCCCACGCGCTCGCCCTGCCGAGGTCCCTGTGAGCCGCCGCCTCGCGCGCGACGGCGCGGCCGATGTCGCGCGGCTGGGGAAGGCGCTGGCCGCCGAGCACGCGGCGGTCTACGCCTACGGGCTGCTCGGCGCCCGCACCACGGGAGCGCTCCGGAGCCGGGTGAGCGCGGCGTTCGACGCCCACCGCTACCGCCGCGACCAGCTCCGCTCGCTGCTGCTGGCGCGCGGCGGCAAGGCGGTGGAGACCGAGGCGTCCTACGACGTCCCGGTGACCGCCTCGGCCACCGACGCGGTCAACCTGGCCGTGCGGGTGGAGGACGGCATCACCGCGGCCTACCTGGAGCTGGCCGCGTGCGAGGAGCTGACGCTTCGCCGCTTCGCCGCCTCGGCGATGCAGGAGGCGGTCACCCGCTCCTACGGCCTGCGCCGCCAGATCAAGGCCCTGCCCGGCATGCCCGAGCAGCCGGTCACGCCCGCGCCGAGCACGAGCCCGGGCCTCGGCACCGACCCGAGCACGGGAACCGGCTGAGCCGCTCGCCCGTTGTCAGGGCATGGGCTGGCATTACCGGAAGACCATCAAAGTCGGGCCGCTGCGCTTCCATCTCACCCCGCACGGGGTCGGGCACAGCTTCGGCGGCCGCAGGTTCCACGTGACCACCACCCCCGACGGCGGCAGGCACCTGATGCTGCGGCTGCCTGGGGGTTTCCACCTCAGCAAGTCGCTCGGCGGGCGGCGCCGGCGCAGGCACTACTACTGAACCGGCGGGGCCGACTACTACGAGGCCGATTTCTGGGCAGTTCCCGGGCCATGGGACTGAGTTATCGAAAATCGATCAAGATAGGCCCGTTCCGGATCAATCTCTCGAACAAGGGCGTCGGCCACAGTTACGGGAACCGGTTATTCCGGGTGACCCGGGGACCGGACGGTCGCAGGACCGTGGCGGTCAACCTTCCGGGGAACTTCTCCTGGCGTAAGACGACCCGCCGCTGACGCTCCGCCGTACCGGGTGCCTGCCGTACCTGACCGCGGGGCCCCACCCTGGAAGAGGCGGGCGACGGGCGGCGGACGAACGTACAGAGGCCGGGCGCGACGCGCCCGGCCTCCGGCGGTTCACGAACCGGTCAGACGAGGCCGGCGATGCGCTCGACCGCCTCGGCGATCGGGATCTCCTGCTTCTCGCCGGTGACGCGGTCGCGCAGCTCGGCGACGCCCTGGGCCAGGCCGCGGCCGATGACCAGGATGGTCGGCAGGCCGAGCAGCTCGGCGTCCTTGAACTTGACGCCGGGCGAGACGCTGGGCCGGTCGTCGACCAGGACGCGCAGGCCGCGGGCCTCGAGCTCGGTGGCGAGCTGGAGGGCGACCTCGATCTGGTTGTCCTTGCCGGTGCCGACGATGTGCACGTCGGCGGGGGCCACCTCGCGCGGCCAGACGAGGCCGAGCTCGTCGTGCCACTGCTCGGCGATCACCGCGACCGAGCGGGAGACGCCGACGCCGTAGGAGCCCATGGTGATGCGGACGGGCTTGCCGTCGGGTCCGAGCGCGTCGAGCGAGGCGGCGTCGGCGTACTTGCGGCCGAGCTGGAAGATGTGCCCGATCTCGATGCCGCGGTCGAGGGAGAGCTCGGAGCCGCAGCGGGGGCAGGTGTCGCCCGCGCGCACCTCGGCGGCCTCGATGGTGCCGTCGGGGTGGAAGTCGCGGCCGGCGACGACGTTGACCGCGTGCTTGCCGGCCTCGTTGGCGCCGGTCACCCAGGCGGTGCCGGTGACGACGCGGGGGTCGACGAGGTAGCGGATGCCGAGGTCCTTGAGCACCTGGGGCCCGATGTAGCCCTTGACCAGGCCGGGCTGCTTGTGGAACTCCTCGAAGATGGCGGCCTCGCCGGGGGCCAGCGCGGCCTCCAGGCGCTTGGCGTCGACCTCGCGGTCGCCGGGCACGCCGACGACGAGGAGCTCGGCCTTGTCGGAACCGGGGTAGGTCACCTTGAAGACGACGTTCTTGAGGGTGTCGGCGGCGGTGATGCCCAGGCCGTTGTTGGTGTTGAGGAAGTCGACCAGCGTCTCGATGGTCGGCGTGCCGGGGGTGTCGAGCACCTGCTGGGCGGGCAGCCCTTCGATCGCGCGGGCGGCGGGGGCGGGGGTGGTGACCGCTTCGGCGTTGGCGGCGTAGCCGCAGGTGTGGCAGTTGACGAAGGTGTCCTCGCCGGTGGGCGTGGGGGCCAGGAACTCCTCGGAGGCCGAGCCGCCCATGGCGCCGGAGGTCGCGAAGACGATCTTGTAGCGCAGGCCCAGCCGGTCGAAGATCTTGATGTAGGCCTCGCGGTGCTGCTCGTAGGAGCGCTTGAGGCCGTCGTCGTCGAGGTCGAAGGAGTAGGAGTCCTTCATCACGAACTCGCGCCCGCGCAGGATGCCGGCCCGGGGGCGGGCCTCGTCGCGGTACTTCGTCTGGATCTGGTAGAGCGTGACGGGGAAGTCCTTGTAGGAGGAGTACTCGCTCTTCACCATGTCGGTGAACAGCTCCTCGTGCGTGGGACCGAGCAGGTAGTCACCGCCCTTGCGGTCCCTCAGCCGGAAGATGTTGTCGCCGTACTCGGTCCACCGGCCGGTGGCCTCGTAGTACTCGCGGGGCAGCAGCGCGGGGAAGAGCACCTCCTGGCCGCCCATGCGGTTCATCTCCTCGCGCACGACACGGGCGACGTTCTCCAGGACGATCTTGCCCAGGGGCAGCCACGAGTAGATGCCGGGGGCGACGCGGCGGACGTAACCGGCGCGGACGAGGAGCTTGTGGCTCGGCACTTCCGCGTCCGCCGGGTCGTCCCGCAGGGTGCGAAGAAACAACGACGACATACGCAGCAGCACGGTGAGCTCCTCGGTCGGGCCGGAAGATGACGGCCTACGGGTTCATGAGTGCCTACAGGCTATCGACTCCGCGGCACCGCCGCCGCGCCTTATCCGGCCCACGGCCCCAGCAGGGCCAGCGCGAACAGGCCGGAGAGCGCGAGGGCGACCCCCAGCGCGCGCAGCCGCCCGCCGACGGTGCGGCGCAGGCCCAGCGGCAGGCACAGGGACAGGACGGCGAGCCCGGCGGCCGGCCAGGGCCAGAAGCCCGGCTCGTAGTCGAGGAAGCCCTTGCTCGCCCGGTCGATCACGTCGCTGACCAGCAGCGCGGAGATCGCGCCCGCGGCCAGGTCGCCCCAGAGGTCCGCCCGCCGGCTCGCGTAGCCCAGCAGGCCGAGCGCGACCAGGAGCACCACCAGGACGTTGAGCCCGGTGGCGTCGCCGCCGACGGAGTTGAGGTCGAAGTCGCCCTGCAGCGCGCCCGCGCCCATGGTCCCCACGACGCTGGAGGTCGCGGCCAGGAAGACGGCGAGGGCCGCCCAGGACAGGCCGCTGGCGGTGGCGCCCACCGCGATGATCAGCGCGAGGTAGGCGTAGGGGTCGTAGAGGCTGGCCAGTTGGCCGGACGGGAGCAGGCCGAGCAGGCCGACGGCCACTCCCCCAAGGAAGGCGGTCAGCAGGTGGCGGAGGATGCCGCGCTGGCGCCGGTCGTACTCGGCGTAGTCGGCATATTCGACGGTGCTGCTCTTCATGATCGATTCTGGCCGTTTCACCTGTTCATCGCAAAAGGCCATACCGAACGATATGTGGTCTTACAGAAAAAGTAAATTTCGGTCAACCCTAAGTCAGTTGAGCAATTGCTTGGTTAAGATATCGCGGGTGAGCGACCCCGAACTCCGTGCCGCCGTCCGCTCCTATCTCGCCGCCCGGCCGGCCGCCGGCTGGGCCGCCTTCGCCGCCGACCTGGGGGTCGGCGGCCTCACCGTCCCCGAGGAGTACGGCGGGGCGGGCCGCCCCGACCTGGCCGAGGTCGCGGTCGTCGCCGCCGAGCTGGGGCGGGTCCTGTCGCCGCTGCCGTTCCTGCAGAGCGCGGTGCTGGCGGTCGAGGCACTCCGGGCGGCGGGCTCGGACCACCGGCTGGGCGAGCTGGCCGAGGGGTCGGTCAGCGCCACCGTGGTCTTCCCCGGCCCGCTCCGGCTGTCCGGGGGGCGGCTGTACGGCGTGGCCCGGCACGTGCTGGAGGGGGAGGTCGTGCTGGCCTACGCCGGAGGGGCGCTGGTCGAGGCCGTGCCTTCGCGGCGGGAGCCGTACCGCACCATGGACGCGAGCCGGCCGCTGGGCGAGCTGGTCTTCGACGGCGTGCCCGCGCGGGTGCTGGGCGACGGCGGCGGCTGGGAGCGGGTGCGCGACCTGGGGATCGTGGCGCTGGCGGCCGAGCAGGCCGGCGGGGCGGCGCGGTGCCTGGAGGCGGCGACCGCCTACGCCAAGGTGCGCGAGCAGTTCGGGCGGCCGATCGGGGCCTTTCAGGCGATCAAGCACAAGCTGGCCGAGGTGCACATGGCCGTGGAGACGGCCCAGGCCGCGGTGGAGGCGGCGGCGCGGGGCGAGCTGCCCGCGGCGGCGGCCGGGTCGGTGTGCGGAACGGCCTACCTGCTGGCGGCCGGGGAGAACATCCAGGTCCACGGCGGGATCGGGGTGACCTGGGAGCACGAGGCGCACCGGTACTTCAAGCGGGCGACCGCCGACGCGTGCCTGCTCGGCTCCCCGCGCGAGCACCGTGCCCGGCTGGCCGGCACCCTCTTCTAGCCTCCCTTCCCGACGGCCCGCCTTCCCGACGGCCCGCCTTCCCGACGGCCCGCCTTCCCGACGGCCCGCCTTACGGACGGCCGCTCTCCAGGAGGCGCCTCGGGCGAGGTCAGCCGCCGAGGAGTTCCTCCCACGGGCGGCGGCCCGCGGTGGAGCGGGAGGTGTCGAGGGCCTCGGCCAGCCGCCAGAAGTTCTGCCGCCCCCGCGACCCGGTCGGGTCGATCGCCCGCAGCTCGACCCGGACGCCCATCACGTCGAGCACCGCGCTCGCGGGACCGCCCGGCCCGGCCAGGGCGGCGAGCGACCCGTCGAAGCCCGGGTCGCGCACGCCGGCGATCAACGCCTCGGCCACCTCGTGCGCGTACGGGCCGTCCCGCCACTCCAGGTGCCAGGCGTGGTCGGCGCCGCGCCACCAGGTGAGGTCGCGGCACGACTCGATGATCTCCGCCTCCGCCGCCAGGGCCGCCATCACCCGGCCGAAGGCCTCGTACCTGCGCGCGCTCGCGAGCGCCGCCTCGTCGGCCGCGACCCGCCCGCGACGGAATCCCCTCATGGATGGGAGCGTGCCATCTTTCGGCCGCCTCAGGGCGTGCTTTCGCTTCACGATCATCCACTCTGATCCCCCGCGCACTTCCCGGCAACCCCCTCGGCTGCTACGCTCGACCCAAGCGAGCGCTTGGTTAAGTGGGGAGGCACTTGATGCGGATCAGCTTGGGATACGAGCTGGAGGTGCGGGGGCGCACGCGAGAGGTCGAACAACAGGCGTTCCGCAACGTGATGGAGCAGGTCGTGCTGGGCGACCGCCTCGGCTACGACACCGCCTGGTTCGTCGAGCACCACTTCACCCGCGGCTTCTCCCACTCCTCCGCCCCCGACCTGGTGCTCGCCGCCCTGTCCCAGCGCACCGAGCGCATCCACCTCGGCCTCGGCGTCGTGCTGCTGCCCTTCCAGTCCCCCATCCGTACGGCGGAGCGGATCGCCACGCTCGACGTGCTGAGCGGCGGCCGGGTGGAGTTCGGCACCGGCCGCGGCGCCTCGCCCCTGGAGTACCAGGCCTTCCAGCGCCCCTTCGAGAAGTCCCGGCAGATCTGGGAGGACTCGCTGGAGGCGGTCCTGGCCCTCTGGTCGGCCGACGGGGAGCCGATCAGCCGGTCCAACGAGTTCTTCGAGATCCCCGACGTGGCGGTCTACCCCCGGCCGGTCCAGCGGCCCCACCCCCCGGTCTGGGTCGCCTCGACCTCGCTGGAGGGGTTCCTGTCCGCCGCCGCGCACGGCCACAACCTGCTCGCGATGACCATGCTCAAGGGCATCGACGACGTGGCCGAGGACATCGCCCGCTACCGGGAGGCGCTCGCCGGGCACGGCTTCGACCCCGACAGCCGGCGGGTGGCGCTGATGATCCCCTGGTTCGTCGGCCCGACCCGGGACGAGGCGGCCGCCACCGCCGCCGACGCGGTGCTCTGGTACATCCGGCGGCAGGTCAACCTGGTCACCCCGCCCGGCTACTACGACGCCCGGCACGCCACCCACCGGGTGCTCGGCCAGCTCGCCGCCGGGATGCCGCCCGCCGAGGCGATGGCCACGCTGCGCGAGCACCTCATGGTCGTGGTCGACGACGCCGAGGGCTCCCGCAAGGCGGTGGCCCGCATCGCCGAGGCCGGGGCGACCGACCTGATCCTGCAGGCGCAGGTCGGCGGGCTGGCGCACGACCTGGTGTGCGACTCGATGACGCGCTTCATGAACGAGGTGATGAGGTGACTCCAGCCCGTCCTCAGGAGCGGGGTGACGACGTGACCCGGCCCGTCTTCGTGACCGAGGTGATGAGGTGACCGGGTCCATCGGCGGGTCCGGGGGGCGGTGGCTGGTGCGGGACGACCTGGCCGCCGCGGCCGGCACGGCGACCGGGCTGCTGCTCGCCTCGCCCGACGCCGGCTCCGTCGTCACGCTCTCCCCCGCCGACCACGAGCTCACCGCCGCCGCCCTGACCGCGGCGGGCGTCGGCCCGGCCGACCGCGTGGTCGTGGCTCTGGCCGAACCGGCAGGGGCGCTGTGGGCGTCGGCCGCCGCCGAGGTCGCCGCCGCGGCCGCCGCCGTGGGACCACGCGGCCGGCTCCGCCTCCAGCACCTGCTCACCACGCTCAGGGCCACCACACTGGTCACCACCCCGACCGGGGCCATGGACCTGCTCGCCCGGCTGCACCTGGAGTTCCTGCTCGACCCGCTCGACCTGGGACTGCGGCAGATCGTGGTCACCGGGGAGATCGCCGCCCCGCACACCCTCGCGCACCTGGCCGCCGAGTTCGAGGCGACGGTCACCGAGGTCTACGCCAGCCCCTTCTCCGGGGCCGCCCTGGCGTGGCGCTCGGCCGCCGCCGAGCCGCTCACCCCGCTGTGTGACGGGCTGGTGCGGCACGCCGCCCTGGCCAAGGACGAGTTCGCCGCCGAGGGGCGGGGGGAGCTCGTGCTCGTGCGGGAGGACGCGGTGCTCCGTACCGGGCAGGTGGCCGCCCAGCCGGGTGCGGCGCCGGCGCACACGGTCGGCGAGCACCTGCTGGTGCGCGGGGTGTGGCTGAGCCTGCCGCGGCTGGACAAGGCCCTGGCCAGGATCGACGGCGTCGCCGCATGGGACCTGACGGTCAGCCGTCCGGGCACCCTCGACGTCGCGGTGCTGACCGTGCGGTATGCCCGTGCGGGGCTGGTCGGGAACCCGATGTGGAAGGCGCGCGTCGAGCAGGCGCTCCAGGCGCTGACCCCGGTCAGGATCGCCGTGGAGATCGACCCCGAGGTCGCCCCGCGCGGCGCCGGGGTGGTCACCGACCTCCGCGGCCAGCACCTGGGCCGCGACCGCGCCCTCGTCTGAGGAGGCACGGATGGAACCGGTGCCGGACTGGGGGACCGTGCCGCGGATGGTGCTGGAGCAGGCCGCGCGGCACCCGGACGTGCCGGTCCTGGACGGGGTGACCTATGCCGGGCTGCTGGAGCGGGCGCTGGCGGTGGCCGGGGATCTGCTGGCGCTCGGGATCGAGCGCGGCGACCGGGTGGCGGTGTGGGGGCTCA
This sequence comes from Nonomuraea sp. NPDC050310, assembly GCF_040655795.1. Classification (NCBI taxonomy): domain Bacteria; kingdom Bacillati; phylum Actinomycetota; class Actinomycetes; order Streptosporangiales; family Streptosporangiaceae; genus Nonomuraea; species Nonomuraea sp. NPDC050310. The sequence continues at coordinate 42,291 of NZ_JBFAKP010000022.1, forward strand.
ACGACGCCGCCTGGGTCGTGCGTGCGGTCGGGGTGTGGCTCGCCGGGGCGGTGATCGTGCCGCTGTCGGCCCGGTTCAAGGCGCTGGAGGCGGCCGACGTGCTGGCGCGGACCGGTGCGAAGGCCCTGCTCGCCGCCGACGGCTTCACCCCACCCGACGGCTTCCCCCACCTGCTCACCGCCGACGGCTCCGCCCACCTCCGCACCCCCGAGGGCTCCGCCCGCCTCCGCACCCCCCGCCCCGTACGGCGGAGCCACCGGGCTGCCGTGCTGGAGCGGGCCGGAGCGGTCGAGCCCACCGACCTGTGCGAGATCATGTCCACCTCCGGCACGACCGGCACCCCCAAGGGCGTCATGCTCGACCACGCCCAGGTCCTGCGCGGCTACTGGGACTGGGCCGAGATCGTCGGCCTGCGGGCGGAAGACCGCTACCCGGTGATAGCGCCGTTCGCGCACGGTTTCGGGCTGAACGCGGGCCTGCTGGCGTGCTTGTTACGCCGGGCGGCGATGATCCCGGTCCCGGTGTTCCGCCCCGAGCTCATCATCGACCTCCTCGAATCCCGGAAAATCACCGTCCTGGCCGGCCCGCCCACCCTCTTCCACCGCCTCCTGGACGAGCTCGACCGCGCCCCGCACGACTTCTCCTCCCTGCGCGTGGCCATCTGCGGCGCGGCAGTCGTACCCCCCGAGCTGGTCAGGCGGCTCCTCGACCGCACCGGTCTGGAGCGCATGATCAACGCCTACGGCCTGATGGAGGGCACGGTCGTCTCGATGACCCGGGCGGAGGACCCGGTGGAGGTGGTCGCGGGCACGGCCGGGCGGCCGGTGCCGGGCATCGAGGTCAAGGTCGTCGACCCGGCCGGGCACGCACTCCCGGCGGGCGAGCGCGGCGAGATCCTGCAACGCGGTTACGGGGTGATGCGCGGCTACTGGGACGACCCGGTCCGCACCGCCGAGGTGATCGACGCCGACGGCTGGCTGCACACCGGGGACGTGGGGTACCTCGACCCGTCGGGGAACGTGGTGCTGGTGGACCGGCTGAAGGAGTTGTACATCGTCAACGGGTTCAACGTCTCGCCCGCCGAGGTGGAGGCGCTGCTGTTGCGGGAGGGGTCGCTGGCGCAGGTGGCGGTGGTGGGGGTGCCCGACGCGCGGAGCGGTGAGGCGGGCTGGGCCTTCGCGGTGCCCCGGCCCGGGCAGGAGGTGGACGCCGCCGCGGTGCTCGGGTGGGCGCGGAGGCACCTGTCCTCGCACAAGGTCCCCAAGCACCTGACCGTCGTCGAGGAGCTGCCGCTCAACGCCACGGGGAAGGTGGACAAACAGGCCCTGCGCCGGCTCACCGCCTCCTGACCGGGGGGACACACGGGGGGCTCCTCGCCCACCGTCTCCTGACCGGAGAGGGACCACCCGGGGCGGTTCACCTGGGCGGTGCGAGGGCGTTCGTGGGGGCCCCGGCGGGGTATGAGGCCGGTACGCGCCTACCTCGGGAGCCGTGCGATGTTGCGCCTGCTGGCCGGGGAGGCCGCACGCCGGTTCGGGGCGCGCGCGGCGGTCGTCTCCGGTTCCATGTCCCTGTCCTTCACCGAGCTCGACCGCCTGTCCGACCAGGTGGCGGCGGGCCTGACGCACCGCGGGGTGCGCGTCGGCGACCTGGTCGCGCTGGCGCTGCCGGACGGGCCGGAGTTCGTGCTCTGCTACCTGGCCGCGGCCAAGATCGGCGCGCTCACCGCAGGGTGCGGCCCCGGGAAGCTGCCCGACGGGCTGAGGCCGGACCTCGTCATCACCGAGCCGGGGCCCTCGCCCGCGCCGCCGGGGGTGGAGGTGATCACGCTGCCGGTGCGGCGCGGCCTGCCGTACAGCCTGAGAGGGGTGGCCCGCGACGAGCGCCCGCCACCGCCCTTCCCGCCCGACCCGGAGCGTCCGGTCGTGGTGGCGTTCACCTCGGGCCGGACCGGCCCGCGCAAGGGCGCGCTCTTCGGCGACCGGCAGCTGGCCGCCATCCGCGCGCACGGCGCGGGGACCCGCTGGGGCACCGGCGACGCGCGGCTGGTGACGCAGCCGCTCGGGCACCTGTCGTTCGCCACCCGGCTGCCGATCTTCCTGCAGACCGGCCGCACCAGCCACCTCCTGCCCTGCTGGGAGGCCGGCGCGGCGGTGGAGGTCCTGCGCCGGCACCGGATCCGGGTGCTGCAGGGCAGCCCTCGCCAGCTCGCCGAGCTGCTCGCCACCGGAGCCGAGCTGCCCGACCTGACCCTGGTGCTGAGCGGCGGCGCGCCAGCCCCGCCGGGCCTGATCCGGGCGCTGCGCGAGCGGTACGGCGTGCCGGTCTGCAACCGCTACCTCTGCACCGAGGCCGGGCTCGGCCTGGGCACCCGGCCGGACGACCCGCCGGAGGACGCCGAGGAGTCGGTGGGCCGGCCGCGGGCCGGGGTGGACGTGGCGATCCGCGACGCCGCCGGACGACCGGTCGAAGAGGGCGAGGAGGGCGAGGTGCTGCTGCGCTCCCCGGCCGTCATGACCGGCTACCTGGAGAGATCTCGTGATCGTTCGGTGTTCGCCCGAGACGGGTTCATCCGCACCGGGGATCGGGGATATATCGACCACACCGGCCGCCTGCGTCTGGCGGGACGCACCCTCCCCAGCGGCCCGGTGAGTTGAGGAGGCGGCACGGTGACGCTGACGGTCGCAGTCGTGGGCTCGGGCCCGGCCGGGATCTACACCGCAGAGGCACTCGTCAAGCAGTCCCCCGGCCCGGTGCGGGTGGACGTGCTGGAGCGGCTGCCCGCGCCGTACGGCCTGGTGAGGTACGGCGTCGCCCCCGACCACACCTCGATCAAGTCGATCGCCAACTACCTGCGGCGCGTGCTCGAACTCCCCCAGATCCGCTTCCTCGGCGGCCTCACCCTGGGCGCCGACCTGACCGTCGAGGAGCTGCTGAGCCACTACGACGCGGTCGTCTACTGCACCGGCGCGATGGTCGACCGGCGGCTGGGCATCCCCGGCGAGGACCTGCCCGGCAGCGTCGCCGCGACCGACTTCGTCAACTGGTACTGCGGGCATCCCGACGTCTCCCCCGACCGCTTCACCCTCGACAGCCCGGAGATCGCCGTCATCGGCGTCGGCAACGTGGCGGTGGACGTGGTGCGCATCCTCGCCAAGACCGCCGCCGACCTCGAAGGCACCGACATCCCGCACGAGGTGCTGGGCAACCTGGACGCCTCCCAGGTCAAGGCGATCCACATGATCGGCCGCCGCGGCCCCGAGCACGCCAAGTTCACCCTCAAGGAGCTGCGCGAGCTCGGCGAGGTGGGCAACGCCGACGTCTGCGTGCGGCCGGAGGAGGCCGTGGTGCTCGGCGGCGACTTCCCCCGGCAGGTCCGCGGCAACATCGACGTGCTGCAGTCGTGGGCGGCCCGGCCGCCCGAGGGCCGTCCCCGCCGCCTCGACGTGCGGTTCTGGCTGCGCCCGGTCGAGATCCTGGGTGCGGAGCGGGTCGAGGGCCTGCGTCTGGAGCGCACCCGGCTGTCGGAGGAGGGCCGCGTCGTCGGCACCGGCGAGTTCGAGACCCTTCCGGTGGGCATGGTGCTGCGCTCGGTCGGCTACCAGAGCGTGCCGCTGCCGGGGGTGCCGTTCGACACCGGCACCATGACCGTGCCCAACGTCGCCGGCCGGGTGCGGGATCGGGAGTACGTCGCGGGGTGGCTCAAGCGCGGGCCCACCGGGGTCATCGGCACCAACAAGTCCGACGCCGCCGAGACGGTCCGCACCCTCCTCGCCGACCTCTCGGATCGGGATCCCGTCGAGCGGGCCGGGCTCGACGACCTGCTCGCCGCCAAGGGCCTCACGCCGGTCACCTACGACGACTGGCTGCGCATCGAGGCGGCCGAGGGCGAGCTGGCCCGCTCGCTGGGCCGGGGCGACAAGGTCAAGCTGACCGGTCTGGAGGCGATGCTGGCCGCCTGCGGCCGGGGCTGATCCCTCCGGTCCGGCGGGCCGCCAGCACCACGACGGCGACGCCGAGCAGCAGCACCAGCGTCGAGGCGAGCCCGCCCTCCGGGCCGAAGGCGCCGCCGGTCACCACGTCGGGCCCCTGCTCGCGCAGGTCGACGACGGAGAGCACGCCGGTGGTCTGCCCGCTGACCTCGAAACCGAAGACGCTGCCCTGCGCCCAGTTCCAGGCGGCGTGCCACAGGCACACGCCCCACAGCGCCCCCTCGTAGAGGGCGTAGAGGCCGAGCAGCACCCCGACCAGCACGAGGTTGACGACGCTGAGCGGGGTGACGCCCGGGTTCAGCCCGTGCAGCAGCGCGAAGAGCAACGCCGAGACGCCCACCCCGGCGACGGCTCCCCAGCGGGCGCCCACCACCGGCATGAGGAAGCCCCGCACGAGGACCTCCTCGGTCGAGCTCTGCACGATCCACCCGGCCAGCACCACCAGCGCGGGCACGAACGCCTCGGGGACGTTCTCCCGCGCCGCGTACCCCAGGGCCACCAGCAGTCCGGTGACCAGGCCGAAGGCCAGCAGGCCGGTGAGGAAGCCGCGCAGGCTCTTCCAGCCGGCGCGATCCCGGGTGAAGCCGAGAGTGCTCCAGCCGCGCCCCTCGAAGCCGCGCACCCACAGCCACACGAGCGCCGCCGTCGGCGCGAACCCGAGCACCAGCAGAACCAGCAGCCGCACCGCCGGATCGGCGGGCACCGCGATCAGGCTCAGCAGGACCTCGCCCGCCGCCGAGCCGAACAGCAGGGCGCCCAGGGCGATCGCGATCGCCAGCAGAGGGTGGGTGGTGCGCCGCCCGGAACGGGCCAGGGTGAACAGCGGGTTGTCCGCGCCGAAGTGCCGCATGCGGTGGACATTAGGCTATGCCGCGTGCTCACAGGGTCTTTCCACTGGCAACCCGTCCACACGGTCTACGTGCCCGCCCACCGCTGGTCCGTCAGGACCGTGCGCGAGTGGGGCGAACAGGCCCGCGCGCTGCTGGAGGAGCACCTAGCCGGGCCGGAGGAACTCGCCGAGGTCTTCGGCGTCCCGCTCGGCCTGGCGCGTGCCGTACACCCCAGGGTGGCGGCCAAGCTCGCCACGGATCCGATCGAGGACGTGCGCATCGACTTCGAGGACGGGTACGGCACGCGTCCCGCCGAGGAGGACGGGCACGCCGAGGCCGCCGCCGAGGCGGTGCTGGAGCTGCACCGGACCGGCGGGCTGCCGCGGCGCTGGGGGCTGCGGGTGAAGTCGTTCGCCGACGACGAGGAGCGCTCGCTGCGCACGCTCGCCCTGTTCCTGGAGCGGACCGGCGTGCTGCCCGGCTGCACGGTCACCTTCCCGAAGGTGCTGGAGGAGCCGGCCGTGCACCGCTTCGCCGAGCGGCTCCCGGCCGGTGCCGGCTTCGAGCTCCAGGTCGAGGACCCGCGCACGCTGCCGTTCCTGCGTCCCGGCCTGCACGAGCGGCTGACCGGCGCGCATTTCGGCGTCTTCGACTACACCGCCGCGCTCGGCCTGCCCCCGCACGAGCAGCGGCTCGACCACCCGGCCTGCGACCACGCGCGGCACCTCATGCAGACCGCCTTCGCGACCACGCCGGTCGAGCTGTCGGACGGCTCCCTGGCCGCCGCGCCCGCCTCCGAGGCGACGGCGGACGTGCACGCCCTCTGGGCCCGGCACGCGCAGCTCGTCCGGCACTCCCTGGGCAACGGCTTCTACCAGGGCTGGGACATGCACCCCTCGCACCTGGTCAGCCGCTTCGCCACCGTCTACGCCTTCCACCTGGCGCGCTACGACGAGTACGCGGCGCGGGTGCGGGCCTGGGAGGAGCAGCGGCAGGTCGGCGGCGTCCTGGACGAACCGGCGACGATCAAGAGCCTGGCCGCCGCCCTCCGCCGCGCCGACTCCGCGCTGGGTCACGCCGGATAGGCGTGCGTCTCGGCGGCCTTCACCGAGACCCAGACCTCCCGCCCGGTGGTGAGGTCGAGCTCGGCCACCGCCGCCGGGGTGACGTCGGCGAACGCGGTCACCGGGCCGGTCAGGTGCACCCGGACGTTGTCGCCGTGCCGCTCGACCCCCTCGATGCGCGCCTGCCACAGGTTGCGCGGGCTGCCGTCGGGCCGGCTGCGGTACAGGGCGACCGCGGCCGGGGAGAAGGCCACGAACGCCGGGCCGTCGAGCGGCTCGCTGGTGCTGAAGAGCAGCTCGCCCACCTTCACCCGGCCCGCCGCGGCGGTGCCACGGTAGAGGTTGAGTCCCACCAGCCTGGCCACGTAGTCGGTGCGGGGCCGGGCGGCCACCTCGGCGGGCGGGCCCTCCTGGACGACGCGGCCCCGCTCGATCACCACCAGGCGGTCGGCCAGCACCATGGCGTCCAGCGGGTCGTGCGTGACCAGCACCGTCGCGCCGTCGAACCCCTCCAGGTGCCGCCGCAGGCCCGACCGCACCTCCAGGCGGGTGTGCGCGTCCAGGGCCGCCAGGGGCTCGTCCAGGAGCAGCAACCTCGGCTGTACGGCAAGCGCCCGGGCCAGGGCGACGCGTTGCGCCTGACCGCCGGAGAGCTCGCCGGGCCGTACCTTCGCCAGGTCGGCCAGCCCGACCCGGGCGAGCAGCTCGGCGGCGAGCCGGCGGGCCTCGGCCTTGCCGCTCCCCCGGCAGCGGGGGCCGAAGGCGACGTTGTCCAGGGCCGACAGGTGCGGGAAGAGCAGGTAGTCCTGGAAGACCATGCCGACCGGCCGCTGTTCGGCCGGGCGGCGGTGGACCGCCTGGCCGTCGAGCTCGATGAACCCGTCCGCGGCCAGCGGGGCCAGCCCGGCCAGGGCGCGCAGCGCGGTCGTCTTACCCGCGCCGTTCGGGCCGAGCAGCGCGACGATCTCGCCTGGGGCGACGTCCAGCTCCAGGTCGAGGCGGAAGGCGGGCCGTTCGACGACCAGCCGGGCATGCAGGCTCATCCCGTCGCCGCCCCGGTCCAGCGGTCGCGCAGGCTGGCGAGGATGAGCACCGACACGGCGAGCAGGACGAGGCTGAGCACGATGGCCGCCTCCGGCTCGGTCTCCAGCGCGAGGTAGACCGCCAGCGGCATGGTCCTCGTGGTGCCGGGAAAATTCCCGGCGAACGTGATCGTGGCCCCGAACTCCCCCAGCGCCCGCGCCCAGCACAACACCGCCCCGGCCAGCACACCCGGCATCACCAGCGGCAGCGTCACCCGACGGAAGGCCGTCCACCGCGAGGCCCCGAGAGTGGCGGCAGCCTCCTCGTAACGCCGGTCAGCCGCCCGCAACGCCCCCTCGACGCTGATCACCAGAAAGGGCATCGCCACGAACGCCTCGGCGACGATCACCCCGGCCGTGGTGAACGGGAGCGACACCCCGAACGTGGACTCCAGCCACTGCCCCACCAGCCCCCGCCGCCCGAGCACCAGCAGCAGTGCCACCCCGCCGACCACAGGCGGGAGCACGAGCGGGACGGTCACCAGCGCCCGCGCGATCCTGCGCCCGGGGAACTCGGCCCGCGCCAGCAACCACGCCAGCGGCACCCCCAGCAGCAGGCAGATCACCGTGGCGGCGGTCGCCGTCACCAGCGACAGCCGCAGCGCCTCCAGCACGTGCGGCTCGGCCAGCCGGCTCGGCAACGTGGACCACGGCGCGCGCACCACCAGCCCGACCAGCGGCAACACCAGGAACACCAGCCCAGCCACCGCCGGCACCACCAACACCCACGGCGCCCGCCCGCTGACCTTCACCGACCGCCCGCTCACCCTGACCGCCCGGTTGGGTTCCCTCTCCCCGGGCACGTGCGCCGCCCGAGCAGGCTCCCCCTCCGCCGGCCCTTGGGGCTCCCCCTCCGGCCCGTCACCACGCCCGGTCATGAGGTCTGGAATCCCGCCTTCGCCAGCACGGCCTGCCCCTGCGCCGACCGGACCAGCTCGACGAACCCCCGCGCCCCCTCGGCGTCGGGAGCCCTGGTCAGGACCACGATCGGATAGTCGTTGACCGCCTGATCCGCCTCAGGGAACGACAGCCCGGCCACCTTGCCCCCGGAGGCCAGCACATCGGTCTGGTACACCAGCGCGGCGTCCACCTCCCCCAGCTCGACCTTCGCCAGCGTCGCCTTCACATCCTGCTCCAAGGTGACCGGCTTGACCTTGAGCCCCGCCGCGGCCAGCGCCTTGACCGCAGCGGCCCCGCATGGCACCTGCTCCGCGCACAGCGCCACCTTGACCTTGGGATCGGCCAGATCGGCCAGCGAGTCCACCCCCGCCGGGTTGTCCTTGGGCACCGCGATCCGCAGCTTGTTCCGCGCGAAGACCGCGGCCGGCCCGGCCAGGCCGGCGTCGGTGACCGTCTTCATGGTCGCCGGGCTGGCCGCGGCGAACACGTCAGCCGGCGCCCCCTGGACGAGCTGCTGCGCCAGCGTCGCGCTGGAGCCGAAGTTGAACCGCACCCTCGTCCCGGGACGCGCCCGCTCGTACGCCTGGCCGAGCTCGGTGAAGGCCCCGGTCAGCGAGGCCGCGGCGAACACCGTCACAGTGCCCTTCCCCGCCTCGGCTCCGGAACCGCACCCACCGGCCAGCAGGGTCAGCGCACCCAACAACATCACGACGATCGAGCGTTTCGCCGGCAAGGCGTCTCCTCAGGGGCTCGCCACGCGCGCGTGGCCGGGGATCTCGACGACGACGTTCGTGGACTTGATCACCGCGACGGCGACCACGCCGGGCTCCAGGCCCAGCTCGTCGGCGGCCTGGCGGCTCATCAGGGACACCACCCGGAACGGCCCCGCCGCGATCTCCACCTGGGCCATGACCGCGTCGCGGAGCACTTCGGTGACGATCCCGCGGAAGCGGTTGCGGGCCGAGGAGTGGCCGGCCTCGCTGTCCGGCCCCACCTGGGCGCGGGCGAACGCGGCCAGGTCGGGGCCGCTCACGCGGCGATGCCCGTGCTCGTCGCGACTTGCCGGCAGACGGCCGGAGTCGACCCAGCGGCGGACGGTGTCGGCGCTCACGCCTAGGAGGGCGGCTGCTTCGCTGATGCCGAACGTGGTCACGGGGTCACCTTATCCTTGGCAGATGCTAGGTCAACTCGGGGTACGGCCTTGCAGAACCGAGGCCGACCGCCGCAGGGGCACCCCCCATGGTTCCGCGGCCCACCCCCGAACCCGGTCCAGCGACGCGGCCCGGCTCACCGCGACCCCCGCCGTCGGAGGGCGGCCAAGGCGGTAGCCGAACCGCCGTCCGAGAGCCCCGACCTTCCTTCCCCCGCTTCCCAACTCCCCTTCACCCCCTCGCCGACCCCAGCGCACCGCCGCACAGGATCACCCACCACCGCGGGGGTCGCTCGCCGCATCGGTGAACGGGCCGCCGCACAGGATCACGCACCACCGCGGGGGTCGCTCGCCGCATCAGTTAGGTGGGGGAAGGCCCGGCGGGGAGGGCCGCGCGGCCGTTCAGGCAAGCCGCCACGGCCCTTTAGGAAACCCGCCACGGCCGTTCGGCGCCCGGCGCGGCCCACTCAGTCCCCGGCAGACCGCTCAGTCCCTGCCGGCCGCCCAGTCCCCTGCTGGCCGCCCAGTCCCCTGCCGGCCGTTCGAGCCCCCGGCCGCCAGTCCTCCGGTACGGCCGTTCAAGTCCCCGGCGCGGCTGTCAGTCCCCTGGTGCGGCGGGTTAGGTCACGCCTCCGCCGACCCCGGTCTTCTATGCGGCGAGTAGCCGGGCGGTGGGGCGTGATCCTGGGCGGAGGGAGGGGGAAACGCCAGATGAAAAGAACCGGCTAGTCGCGGTCGATGAGAGTGCGCCATTGGGCGACGAGGGCCGGGTCGACGGGTTCGTGCCAGGAGGGCCGGACGGCGCTGCCGACGTGGAAGGCACGCACGCCGTACGACAGGAGGGTGGGGACGTGGGGCCGCTGGAGGCCGCCGCCGGCGAGGATGAGGGAGGCGTCGCCGGCCTCGGCCCGGGCCTTGAGGATGGGCAGCCCGTCGGAGACCCCGCTGGGCGCGCCGGAGGTGAGGACGGTGGCGAGGTTGGGCAGCAGCCGGACGGCCCGCCAGGCGGCGTGGACGTCGGCGGCGTGGTCGACGGCCCGGTGGAAGGTCCAGGGCAGCGGCGAGGCGGCGTGGATGAGCGCCTCGGTGGCGGCCAGGTCGACGGCCCCGGCGGCGTCGTGGAAGCCGAAGACGAACCCGGCGGCCCCGGCGGAGGCGAGTTCCTTGACCGTGTGGCGGAGCTCGTCGAGTTCGCCCTCGCCGAGGGTGAAGCCGGCGTGCGCGCGGATCATGACCATCTGCGGCAGCGCGCAGGCGTGGGCGATGGCGGCGACGGTCTCGGGCGCGGGGGTGAGCCCGTCGGCGGCCATGTCGGCGACGACCTCGAGACGGTCGGCGCCACCCCGCTCGGCGGCGATGGCGTCGCGCACGTCCAGGGCGATGACCTCCAGCAACGATCCCGTCATGACCCCTCACCGCTGTTTCGACTCACGCGGCAAAGGCTATCGCCTGTTCTGCCCCCTTCCGGGATGGAAGGGGGCATTTGACGGACCCTGTCAATGAGAGTCAGGGAGCCGGAAGGTCAGGCGTCGACGAGCTCGCGGACGCCGAGTTGGCGGAACAGGTCACCGCCGCCGGCCCGCCGCTGGAAGAGCGCGCCGGAGGCCCGGTGGGGCAGGTCCACGGTGCGCAGGTGGGTGAATCCGCGCCGCCGGTAGTAACGCTGGAGCCCGGCGTTGTCCTTGGCGCAGTCGAGGCGGAGCCAGCCCAGCCCGGCGTCCCCCACGGTCGCGCCGGCCCAGTCGAGCAGGGCGTCGCCGAGCCCCATGCCGGACCACGCGCGGGAGACGGCCAGCTTGTGCACGTAGCGCGCGTCGGCGGGCCGGTCGGCTGGCGTCCAGAACTCGGGGTCGGCGTGCCCGTCGAGGGCGATGCAGGCGACCGGGCCCGCGGTCAGGCCGCCGAGATCGGCGTCGAGCACGTGCAGGACCCGTTCGCCGATGAGCGGTTCGATGCGCTCGGGGCCGAAGCCGCCGCGCGGCCACTGCCGTACGCCCTGGGAGTGCAGCCATTCCGCGGTGTCGGCGAGGAGGGTGAGCACGCCTGACAGGTCGCCGGGTTCGGCTCGCCGCAGGGTCAGCGGAGGCCGGAGGGTGGACGAGGGGGCATGGGTGTGCGAGTGCATGATTCAACCCTTCGTTGCGATGGGTGTGCGCGTGAACACGGAGTGTGCTCGATTCATCGCGCACGGCACATAACCGGATATATATGGATAAATCGAAGTTTCGGGAGTATGCCCTACTCCCGACGCCGGTGCGGCAAGTCCGAAATGGCTCGCGAGGCACCGGGCGGCGCGATCACCCCCAAGCGAGCCCTGCCTTCAAGCTGGTCAGGAGAGGCCGAGCTCGTATCTGATCAAGTGCTTGTCGGCGGGAAAGACCGACACGGCTACGCGGACCGGCGTGTCGCCGGCGTCGAACCCGACGCGCGTGTACACCAGCACCGGCGTGCCCACGTCGAGCTTGAGCTGTTCGGACTCCAGGTGCGTGGGCATCCTGCCCTGGATGTCGTCCACCACCCGGACCTGCTTGTGGCCCAGCTCCTCCAGGACCCGGTTGGCGCCCCGGCGGATGTCGCCGGGCCGGGCGATCTCCGACCCGGCCACGATCCGCTCGGGGAAGTAGGAGTCGTTGGTGTTGTACGGCTGGCCGTCCACGAACCGCAGCCGCCGGCGCACCACGGCGAACTCCTCGTCGCCGAGTTCGAGCCGGCTGGCGATCTCGTCCTCCGGGCGCAGGATCTGGATGGTGATGTCCTGGCTGAACCCGCGGCCCTCGGCCTGGACGGCGGTCGCGAACGCCTCCCTGATCTCTCCTTCCGGCTGGGGTTCGAGTTCGCGTTGCGGGTGGATGAGCAGCGCCCGGCGTTCCCTGACGACGGAGCCGATGCGGGGCGTGCGGGTGATGAGGCCCTCGTTGAGGAGCATGGTGAGCGCGTTGCGCGCGGTGTTGCGGCTGACGCCGTACTGCTCCTGGAGCTTCTCTTCCGTGGGCAGCACGTCCCCTGGGCGGTAGACGCCGGAGTAGATGGCTTGCCGCAGGATCGCAGCCACCTGTCGGTAAAGCGGGGACGCTGCCACTTTCACCCCTTTTGTTCCAACAATTTAGACGATCTGGTTCTAGCAGGCCAGAACCCCTTGACCGAACGGCCTTGACAGCCGCATCATCCAATCGTTGGTACAAATCCATCGAAAGGCCGGTAAGGGGGTGAGAGCCGGTGCTGCCGGTTACGCCGTACCTGCCCTGGCACGACCCCCGCGAGGCAACACGTCTACTGCGTTACGCGTTGCATCGCCAGGGGTTCACCCACACCTACCAGAGCAATGGGAGCGGCATGTCCGTGTTATCCGTGCTCACCGAGTTGACTGTGTGGTGCAAGGACGGATCGTTCGTGTGGAGCGACGACGGCTCGACCGTCACCCACCCCATCGACGACCCCGTCGGCGCCGCGCAGCGCATCGCGGACCGTCACCGGCACCCGAACCATCGCCCAGCGGAGGATCACTCCCCCACCGGCTCTGTGCACGAGCACACGGGCTAGGACTCCAACCCTCGCCGGAGTCCTGGCACCGTACGTGCACGGAGAAGGAGGCGCGTCCTGGCGGGTCCCCCACGCCCGCCAGGACGCGTTTTCCGCCCGCCGGCGGAACGGGCGAGAGCCCCTGAGGTCACGGCCCCCAGTCGAGCCGGGTCCCCTCCGCCGAGCCGGTGAAGACCGGCCGCGCCGGGCCGCCCGCCTCGGGCGCGCTCTCCCCGGTCCAGCGCCCGTGGAAGACGCACCCGGCCAGCCGGACCCGCACGACGGTGACGCCGGGCTCGCGCCGCCGCTCCACGATCCAGCTCTCCACGACCCCTTCGCTCCCGGCCGATGTCCACTCCCACCGCTCGCCGCGGCAGCCCGCGCAGAAGGCCCGGGCGGGGAAACGCGTCCGCCCGCAGGTCAGGCAGCGCTGCACGAGGAGCTCGTGCCGGCCCAGCCGCTCCCACCACTCGCGCGAGTCGCGGTCCATCAGCCCCTCCGCAGGATCAGCGCCGAGGTGGCGGGCAGGATGTAGCCGGGCTGGGCGGTGGACAGCGCCACCTCTGCCCCTTCCACCTGTCGCGGGCCCGCCTCGCCCCTGAGCTGGGTGACCGCCTCGGCGACGTGGTTGATCCCGTGCACGTAGCCCTCCGACAGGAAGCCGCCGTGCGTGTTGACCGGCGGCCCCTCCCCCGAGGCCGCGTACGGCCCGCCCTCCCCCTTGGCGCAGAACCCGTAGTCCTCCAGTTGCACCAGCACCGAGAAGGTGAAGCAGTCGTAGAGCATCGCCACGTCCACCTCGCCCGGCCCGAGCCCGGCCATGCCGTACAGGCGGGGGGCCAGCAGGGCGGCGGCCGAGACGGTCGGCTCGCCGGGCGCGAGGAAGGAGTCGCCGCCGCCCCAGGCGGCGGCGCTGATCAGCACGGGCGTACGGCGCAGCGACCGGGCCCGCTCGGCGGTGGTGACGACGAGCGCGCAGGCCCCGTCGGTCTCCAGGCAGCAGTCGAGGAGCCGCAGCGGTTCGCTGATCCACCGGCTGGCCAGGTAGTCGTCGAGGGTGATCGGCTCCCGCATGAGGGCCCGCGGGTTGCGGGTGGCGTGCTCACGCTGGCGGACCGCGATCTGCCCGAGCTGCTCGGCCATGGTGCCGTATTTCAGCATGTGCGCCCGGGTGTACAGGGCGAAGTGCTGCACCGGCGCGACCAGCCCGGCCGGCTGCAGGTACTGCGCCTCGGGCGAGGGGTTGGCCGCCTGCCCCATCCGGAACTCCGAGCGCGCGTTGATCGCCCGGTAGACCACGACCGTCTCGGCCAGCCCGGCGGCGACGGCGAGGGCCGCCTGGCCGACCACCGAGTGCGAGACGCTGCCGCCGCCGAACTGGTCGAGGTACCAGGACGGCGAGGGCAGCCCGAGCGCCGGGCCGACCACGCCGGGGGCGACCGAGTCGCCGACGCGATGGGTGGCCAGGCCGTCCACCTCCTCGGGCCGGATCCCGGCGTCGGCCAGGGTGGCGAGGATCGCCCGGCAGGCCAGCGTCAGCGTGCTGACCCGGGAGTCCTTGCTGAACTCGGTCCAGCCCACGCCCGCGACAGCCGTGCGGTCCGAGAAAGCAAGCAAGCGCTTGGCCACAACCTCACGCTAGGCGCTTGACACCGTTCCGGCAACCCGCCTACCGTCCAAGCAAGCGCTTGGTAAGATGAGCGGCGAAGGAGGCGACCATGAGCACCCACGCAGCCCGGCTCCTTTCGCCGGAGGAGTGCGCGAGCCGCCGAGCCCACCGCAACGGAGTGGCCATGCACCCTGCGCAACACCCCCCGGGCAACGGCCACACCGACGGGCAGCGCTTCCGCTCGGTCCTCGGGCGCTTCGCCACCGGCGTCGTCGCCATCACCGCGCTCGACCCGGCCTCCGGCCGGCCCTGCGGCCTGGCAGCCAACTCCTTCACCTCGGTCTCCCTGGACCCGCCGCTGGTCGCCTTCTGCGTCGCCTACACCAGCACGAGCTGGCCCGTGGTGCGCGGCGCCAAGAACATCACGGTCAACGTCCTCGCCGAGCACCAGCAGCCGGTCTGCGCCCAGCTCGCCGCCCGCGGCGGCGACAAGTTCGCCGGCCTGGAATGGACCTCCTCCCCCGGCGGCAACCCGGTGCTGGACGGCGCGCTGGCCTGGATCGACTGCGCGGTGGAGGCCGAGCACCCGGCCGGCGACCACGTGATCGTCGTGGCCCGGGTGCTCCAGCTCGACACCCACGCCGACGGCGGCCCCCTGCTGTTCTTCCGCGGCTCCTACGGCCGGTTCGATGGCCCTGCGTGAGCAAGCGCGCGCCTGGCTGGAGGCGCAGCTCGGCGGGGAGTTCGCCGCCGCCCGCGGCCTCGGCGGCCCCGGACGCGAGCACGAGGGCTTCGAGCTGCGCCGCGCCTGGGAACGCGCGCTCGGCAAGGCCGGCTGGACCTGCCTGGCCTGGCCCGAGGCCTACGGCGGGCGCGCCGCCTCGCTGGCCGACCAGATCGCCTTCCACGAGGAGTACGCCCGCGCCGGCGCGCCCGCCCGGGTCGGGCACATCGGCGAGACCCTGCTCGGCCCGACGCTGCTGGAGCACGGCACCGACGCCCAGCGCCGCCGCTTCCTGCCGCCGATCCAGCGCGGCGAGGAGCTGTGGTGCCAGGGGTACTCCGAACCGGACGCCGGCTCCGACCTGGCCGCGGTCCGCACCCGGGCCGAACTGCGCGGCGGCGAGTGGGTCGTGCACGGGCAGAAGGTGTGGACCTCCCTGGCGCACGTCGCCGACTGGATCTTCGTGCTCTGCCGTACCGAACCCGGGTCCCAGCGCCACCGCGGCCTGTCCTACCTGCTGGTCCCGCTCGACCAGCCCGGCGTGCGGGTGCGGCCGATCGTGCAGCTCACCGGCGACTCGGAGTTCAACGAGGTGTTCTTCGACGGCGCCCGCACCGACGCCGAGCTGATCGTCGGGGCGCCGGGCGACGGCTGGCGGATCGCGATGGCCACCCTCGGCCACGAGCGCGGCGTCTCCACGCTCGGCCAGCAGCTCGGCTTCCAGCGCGAGTACGACCGCGTGGTCGAGGCGGCCCGGCGCAGCGGCGTGCTGGACGACCCGGTCTTCCGCGACGCGCTCGTGCGCTCCTGGATCGAGCTGCGGCTCATGCGGCACCGTTCGCCCGGCTCCCCCACGGCCAAGCTGTACTGGTCGGAGTGGCATCGGCGGCTCGGCGAGCTGGCCCAGCAGGCGCAGGGCCTCGACGGGCTGATCGCCGCGGACGGCGAGCTCAACGACCTGCAGCGCCTCTACCTCTTCTCCCGCGCCGACACCATCTACGCCGGGTCCAGCGAGATCCAGCGCAACCTGATCGCCGAACGCGTGCTGGGACTGCCCCGGTGAAGGCGCACGGGCTGCTGGCCGGCCGGGCCGTTCTGGTCACCGCGGCGGCCGGGGCGGGCATCGGCTTCGCCACCGCGCGCCGCTGCGCCGAGGAGGGCGCCCGCGTGATCGTCTCCGACCGCCACGAACGCCGGCTGGCCGAGGCCGCCGCCACGCTCAAGGACCTCACCGGCGCCGAGCCGCTGGCCGTCCCGTGCGACGTGACCTGCGAGGAGCAGGTGCAGGCGCTCTTCGCCGCCTGCGGCCCGCTGGACGTGGTGGTCAACAACGCCGGACTCGGCGGTACGGCGGAGCTGGCCGAGATGACCGACGAGCAGTGGCACGCCGTCCTCGACGTGACGCTCAACGGGACCATGCGCTGCACCCGCGCGGCGCTGCGGACGATGATCCCGCAGGGCTCCGGGGTGATCGTCAACAACGCCTCGGTCATCGGGTGGCGGGCCCAGCGCGGCCAGGCGCACTACGCCGCGGCCAAGGCCGGGGTCATGGCGCTCACCCGCTGCGTCGCGCTGGAGGCCGCGCCGTACGGCATCCGAGTCAACGCGGTCGCGCCCTCGCTGGCGATGCACCCGTTCCTGGAGAAGGTGACCACGCCGGAGACGCTGGCCGAGCTGACCGCCCGGGAGGCGTTCGGGCGGGCGGCGGAGCCCTGGGAGGTGGCCAACGTGATCGTCTTCCTGGCCAGCGACTACTCCTCCTACATGACCGGCGAGGTGGTCTCGGTGTCGAGTCAGCATCCGTGACATATCCTGACTGACAGGATATCGTGTCCGCTGTGACTATGACGGAGCCCATGTTCCTGGCGCTCACCGCGCTGGTGGACCGGCCGCGGCACGGATACGGGATCGTCCAGGAGGTCGACCGGCTCTCCGGGGGGACGGTCCAGCTCAAGATCGGCACCCTGTACGGCGTGCTGGACCGGCTGGCCGGTGACGGGCTGGTCGAGCTCGACCGCGAGGAGGCCGAGAACGGGCGGCTGCGGCGCTACTACCGGCTCACCGACAGCGGCGCGGGCGCGTTGCGGGCCGAGGCCGAACGGCTGGCCGCCAACGCCCGCACCGCGACCGAGCGGCTGCGCGCCCGGCCGGTGACCCCATGACCGCGCCCGACCCCACCCCTCCCGCCCCTTCTGAGCCCGCTCCTTCCGGGCCGTCCCTGCTTGAGCGGCGGTATCGCGGGGCGTTGCGGCTGCTCCCGGCCGGGTACCGGGCCGAGCGGGAGGAGGAGATGGTGGCCGCCTTCCTGGAGCTGTACGGCGAGGCTCCCGATGAGGCCAACCCGCGGCCCGCCTGGGCGGAACTGGCCAGCGTGGCGGCGCTCGCGGTACGGGTGCGGTTGAGCTGGACGCCCCGGGCGGCGGCCTGGGGCGGGGCGCTGCGGCTGCTGGCGGTGCTCGGGCTGGGCCTGCAGGCGATGGTCACCGTCGGGGTGCTGACCGGGCTGCCCGCCGAGCAGGCCGAGGCGGTCGGGCCGGCGGGGTCGGGGGTGCTGCTCGTGCTCTTCGTGGCCGGGCTGAGCTGGTTGCCGGCCTTCGCGGCGTTGCTGCAGGGGTATGTGCGGGCGGCCAAGGCGCTGGCCCTGACCGGGCTGGCCGCCGAGCTCGCCTGGATCGCCACCCCGGCCTGGCTCGGCACCCTCGCCATCGGCGGCACCCCCACCGAAGCCCCCACCGCCACCTCCGCCGAGACCTCCACCGCTACCTCCGCCGGAACCTCCGCCGCTACCTCTGCCGGAACCTCCACCGCGATCCCCACCGCCGCCTCTGCCGGAACCCCCGGCGTCACCTCCGCCGACGCGGCCGGGGGCGCCCTCGCCACCGAGGGACCCGGCGGTTTCCTCGCGGCCGAGGATCCCGCTGGGGTCGGGGTGGCGGACGGGCTGGCGGGGGTGGGCGGGCTGGACTGGCACGCCGTGCTGACCGGCCACCTGCCCGCCCTGCTGATCATGGTCGTGCCGGTCCTCGCCCTCCTGCTCGGCCAGCACCGCGGCGCTCCAACCGGGATGCTCGGCCGGCAGCGTGGCGCGACGGTCGCGGGGCGGGGGTGGTGGCCGGTGGGGGCTGTGGTGGTGGCCGGGGTGCTGCCGCTGGTGCTGGGCGCGACGGTGTTGCGGGAGCCGGGCACGCCGCCGTGGATCGCGGTCTGGGGCGACCTGCCGGGCTACGCGGCCCTCCTGGTCGTGGTGGCCGCGGTGCCCGCGCTGTGGCTGCGCTCGGCGGACGCCATGCTCGCCGTAGCCCTGCTGGGCGTCACCGCCCTGCTGGCGAGGGGCCTGTCGGGCCTGTGGGCGGGCCAGGAGACCGCGATCGCGATCCAGGTGATCACGGTCACCGTGCTCAGTGTGACGCTGGCGGCGGCAGGGATGCGGGGGCTGCCTGCCGTACCGAGGGAGAACAGCGGCTTGGCGCGCAGGTAGGGACGGCATATGTTGAGTCATGAGCTCCCGCGAGGCCCGCATTCTCGACGTGCTCCTGACCGAGTTCGGCGACTCCATCCAGCGTGAACCGGCGGCCTTCGCCCGGAAGTTCCGGAAGATGGCCGCCACCCCGTTCGCCTTCTACCGCGGCAGCGCCGCGCTCTTCTACGCGGACATGACCGGCGACTTCGCCGACTCCGCCTTCCTCGACGAGCGCACCAGCCACGTGTGGATCCACGGCGACCTGCACGCCGAGAACTTCGGCACCTACATGAACGCCTCCGGCGTGCTGGTCTTCAACGTCAACGACTTCGACGAGGCCTACGTCGGCCCCTACACCTGGGACCTCAAGCGCTTCGCGGCCAGCGTGGCGCTGATCGGGTATGCCAAGGCCCTGTCGGACGAGGCGATCTCGGCCCTGGTCGGCGAGTTCGGGCACGCCTACCTGACCGAGCTGCACGCCATCGCGCACGGCGGCGACGACGCGATCGGCTCGCTGACCCTGGAGACCACCAGCGGCGTCCTCCACCGCGTGCTGCAGACCGCGCGGCTGTCCACCCGGGTGGCCATGCTGGACGTGGAGACCACCATCGACGACTACGACCGCCGGTTCACGATCATGGAGGGCCGCGAGGCGGTCGGCGAGGCCACCCGGCGCAAGGTCTGCGCGGCCTTCGAGGACTACCTCGCCACGCTGCCGATTCCCTCCAGCCCGGTCGAGCACCACATCAAGGACGTGGCGCTGCGCAAGGGCGTGGGCATCGGCTCGGCCGGGCTGCCCTCCTACAACCTGCTGCTGGAGGGCCGCTCGCAGGCCCTGGAGAACGACGTCATCCTCTACATGAAGCAGGCGCAGGTGCCCGCGGTCGCCCGGCACATCACCGACCAGCGGGTCCGCGAGTACTTCCTGCACCAGGGCCACCGCACCGCCGAGTCGCAGCGCGCCCTGCAGGCCTACGCCGATCCGTGGCTCGGTTACACCACGCTCGACGGGGTGGGCCAGCTCGTCGCCGAGGTCTCCCCCTACTCCGCCGACCTCGACTGGGGCGACGTCAACGAGCCGGAGGAGCTGCGCTCGATCATGAGCGACCTGGGCCGCGCGGTGGCGCGCATGCACTCGGTGGCCGACGACGAGTCGAGCCACGACCTGGTCGACTTCTCCACCGAGGAGGCCATCGCGGAGGTGATCGGCGGCGACGAGCGCGGCTTCCTGGCGATGCTGACGGATTTCTCGCATCGATACGGGGCACAGGCTCGCCAGGACCACCAGCTCTTCGTCGACCTCTTTAGGAACGGCCGCATGCCGGGACTCTGACGGGAGGAGCATGCCCGCCTTCGACTCGTCCACGGTGACCTTCGACCTGCCCGATCGCGGACGGCTGGCCGGGGTGCGCCTCTACCAGGAGGTCGGCCTGCGCACGCTCGACTTCGAGCCGGTCGCCGGGGGCTGGCGGCTGGTCACCGCCCGGCCGCCGGTCTCGCGCATGGAGTACCTCTTCGAGCTGCTGCACCGCGACGGCAACCGCGAGACCGTGCTCGACCCCGGCAACGCCCGGCGCGTGGCGGGCGTGTTCGGGGACAAGAGCGTGCTGGAGTTCGAGGACTACGCGCCGCCCGGCTGGCTGGCCGAGCCGCCCCGCGAAGGGCACCGATCCGGTACGGCAGGCCGCCCCGAGGTGTCGTGGTGGTCGCCGGAGGCCGGGGACGAGCCGCTGCCGCTGCTGCTGGTCCACGACGGCCCGGAGTACGACGCCCTGGCCTCGCTCACGCACTACGTCTCGGCCGGGATCGCGGCCGGCCGGCTACCCCGGCTCCGGGTCGCGCTCCTGCATCCGGGCGAGCGCAACGGCAGCTACAGCGTCAACGACGACTACGCCGACGCCCTGGCCGCGCTGGCCCGCGAGACCCCGGCAACCGTGCGGATCGGGATGGGCACCAGCCTGGGCGCGCTGGCCATGCTCCACGCCCACCGCCGCCACCCCGATCTGGCCGACGCGCTCTTCCTACAGTCGGGCAGCTTCTTCACCGACGCCTTCGACCGGCACGAGCGGCGCTTCCCGGGGTACGCGCGCATCACCGCCTTCGTCGAGGAGGTCGGCCGTGGCGATCCGGTCCGGCCGGTCCCGGTGGCGCTGACCTGCGGAGGCGCGGAGGAGAACCTGCGCAACAACCGATCGATGGCCGAAATTCTGGACGCACAGGGGTACAAGGTGACATTTCGGGAAACGAGGGATGTGCACAACTACACCGCCTGGCGAGACGCCTTCCACCCCAGCCTGACCCGCCTGTTACAGGAGGTCTGCGCATGACCCGCGAGCTGGTCGACGGCGTCCTCGCCTACGGCCACTGGGGCCGCCCGATGATCGTCTTCCCCAGCGAGCAGGGCAACGCCCGCGACTTCGAGAACAACGGCATGCTCGCCGCCGTCGCCGACCTGGTCGAGGCGGGCCGCGTCAAGATCTACTGCGTGCACAGCGCCGACGCCGGCACCTGGTCCAACCGCGACATCCCGCTGGAGGAACGGGCCCGGCGGCACGCCGGCTACGAGGAGTGGATCACCGGCCGGGTCGCCCCGGCGATCCTGGAGGACTGCGCGGGCCAGGGCGAGATCATGCTCTTCGGCTGCAGTCTCGGCGCCTTCCACGCCGCCAACTTCGCCCTCAAGCGGGCCGACCTGTTCCCGCTGGCCCTCTGCCTGTCCGGCAGCTACGACCCCTCCCGCTGGCACGGCTGGGGCGAGCGCGGCGAGGCGACCTACTTCAACAACCCACTGGACTACGTGCCGCACCTGCACGGCGACCACCTCGACTGGCTGCGCTCGCGGGTCAGCCTGCTGCTGGTCTGCGGCCAGGGCCAGTGGGAGGACACCACCGGCGCGCTGGACAGCACCCGCGCCCTCGCCGCCGCGCTCGCCGCCAAGGGCATCCGGCACGAGCTCGACCTGTGGGGGCACGACGTGCCGCACGACTGGCCCTCCTGGCGCGCCCAGCTCGCCCACCACCTCGGGAGGTTCACATGAGACACCTGGTCGGCCTGCTGCTCGGCACGGAGGAGGACTGGCCGACGGCGTATGAGACCCTCATGCGCCGCGCGGCCCCCGGCTTCGACGTCGAACGGCTGACCATCGAGCCGTTCAACCTGCGGGACAAACCCCGCCACCAGGTCGTCATCGACCGGCTGGCCTACTGGTACTACCACCCGCGCGAGTGGTTGAAGAAGGTCGCGATAATGGACGACGTCTACGTCCTCAACAGCCCCTTCACCTTCCAGGCGATGGAGAAGCACACCGCCTACTGCGCGCTCATGCGGCTGGGCATCAAGGTGCCGGAGACGGTGCTCGTGCCGTACAAGAACCCGCTGGACAACGCGCGCTACGCCTACACCGCGGCCCGCTACAACCGCTCCTTCGACCTGGACGCGATCGCCGAGGAGCTCGGCTACCCGATCGTCATGAAGCCCTACGACGGCGGCGCGTGGCGTGGCGTGTCGATGGTGCGCTCGCCCGAGGAACTGCACGCCGCCTACGACGCCAGCGGCGAGATGCTCATGCACCTGCAGAAGGCGATCGAGGACTACGACGCCTTCGCCCGGTCGCTGTCCATCGGCGCCGAGACCATGGTGATGAAGTTCCGGCCGGAGCTGCCCATGCACTCGCGCTACGCCGTCGACCACTCCTTCCTCTCCCCCGAGGTGGGCGAGGAGGTGGTGACCATCTCGCGGCTGGTCAACGCCTTCTTCCGCTGGGAGTTCAACTCCTGCGAGGTGCTGGTCAAGGGCTCGGACGTGCATCCGATCGACTACGCCAACGCCTGCCCGGACGTGGCGCTGACCAGCCTGCACTACTACTTCCCGTGGGCGATCAAGACGCTGGTCAAGTGGACCGTCTTCTGCGCCGAGACCGGCCGCCGGCCGCGCATCGACCTGGACACCCGCGAGTACTTCGCCGTCGAGGGCGGTTACGACGAGCGGCTGGCCGCCTACCGCAAGCTGGCCGACGACTACTTCGAGACCGAGCGTTACCACGAGTTCTGCGCCGACCGGCTGGCCGACCTCGACGAGGTGGTGCTGGACTGGGTGGCCGGGCCCGACTTCGACGACCTGCTGGTGGACACCGTGCGGCACACCTACCCGCCGCACGAGCACGAGCGCTTCGTCGAGCACTTCCGCGGCCTGATGACCCTGTGGGTGAAGGACAACTCCCACTAGTCTCCAGAACATGACTCTGTTCAACGTGGCGGGCAAGCACGTCGTCGTGACCGGCGGCTCCCGCGGCATCGGCCGCATGATCGCTCAGGGCTTCGCGGACGCGGGCGCCTCGGTCACCATCTCCGCGCGCAAGAGCGCGGAGGTGGGCCGGGCGGCCGAGGAGATGGGCTGCGCCGGCGTGGTGGCCGACCTGTCCACCGCCGAGGGCGTGGACACCCTGGCCGACGCGCTGCCCGACCGGATCGACGTGCTGGTCAACAACGCCGGGGCCACCTGGGGCGCGCCCCTGGAGGACTTCCCGGAGACCGCCTTCGACAAGCTCTGGAACATCAACGTCAAGGGCGTCTTCTACCTGACCACGCGGCTGCTCCCCCGGCTGCGCAAGTCCGCCACCGCCGACGACCCGGCCCGGGTGATCAACGTCGGATCCATCGACGGCATCCGGGTGCCGTCGCTGGAGAACTTCCCCTACTCCGCCTCGAAGGCCGGCGTGCACATGCTCACCCGGCACCTGGCCAGGCAGCTCGCGCCCGAGCACATCACGGTCAACGCCATCGCCCCCGGCCCCTTCGAGTCGAAGATGATGGCCTTCGCGCTCGACGACCCGGCGACCCGCAGGCTTGTGGCCGACGGCGTGCCGCTGGGGCGCATCGGCCGGCCCGAGGACATGGCGGGCACCGCGATCTTCCTCGCCTCGCGGGCCGGCGCCTACCTGACCGGGACGGTCATCCCGGTCGACGGCGGCATCTCCTGTTAGAGCAGCTCGGCCAGGGCCCGGGCGAAGTTGGCGGCGGCCTGCTCGTGGCGCAGGTAGAGGTAGGGCTCGGTGAGCTCCAGCTCGATCACCGCCGGGGTGCCGTCGGACAGCCGGACCAGGTCGACGCGGGCGTAGAGCAGGTCCTCGGAGATGGTGGCCAGCACCTTCTCGGCCAGCTCGACCTGGTCGGCGGCCGGGGTGCGCGTGTCGGCCACGGCGTTGTCCATCTCCTTGCGCCCGGGGACGAGCATCGGAGTCCGGCGGACCGAGTGGCTGAAGCGCCGGTTGAAGTAGAGCAGCGACGTCTCGCCCTCGTCCTCGACCATGGTCAGGTAGGGCTGGACCATCGGGGTACGGCCGGCCGCCTCCAGGGCGGCGGCGTGCGCCGCGGCGACCTCACGGTCGGTGGTGCGGATCGTGTCGCGGGCCCCGGCGGAGATCGAGGGCTTGGCGACGTACTCCGGCCAGTCGGGCAGATCGGCCGAGGACCAGTGCGTGGGCACGGTCGGGACGCCGAGGGTGGCCAGGTAGGTCTTGTCGGTGTTGCGCTCGATGACGTCGGCCGGGTTGAGCAGCCGGCTCACCTCGGACACGCGGCGGGTCCAGGCCAGGAACTCGGCGCGGCGGCCGACGTAGTCCCAGGCCGAGCGGATCACGACCGCGTCGAAGACGCTCCAGTCGGCCTCGGGGTCGTCCCAGCGGACGATCCTGCCGTCGATCCCGGCGGCTCCCCAGGCCTGCACGGCCAGGTCGCGCTCGTCGTCCGGCCCGTCATACGTCACATATGCACAAATAGTCACGCAACGGATGATATTTGCCGGTCAAGCGCACGGTCTGCAGACCCCCAGCTCCCGGGGGACCGGGCCCCCACCCCGCCCTGCCCCCCGGGAACCGGATGCCCGCCGTACCCCCGTCCCCCTTGGGGAAGGCGGGCGAGCCGGGCCGCTCGGGCCCGGCTCGCCGCGTCGGAACGGAGCTCCGGCGGGCGAACCCCCGCCGCTAGTCGAGCACGGCGAAGACACCGGCGCGGCTGCCGTTGGAGGCGGTCACCGCGTTGCCGTTGATGTTGTTGACGTTGGTGGCCCAGCCCCCGCCGACGTTGCTGGCGAAGACGTTGCCGAAGGTGTTGCCGGACTGTGAGGACTCGCTGTTCTTGCTCCAGTTCCGGGAGTGGCTGTCGGCGCTGGCGGGCGCGGCCATGAGGGTCACGCCGGCGGCGGCGACGACGATGGAGGTGACGCAGAGCTTCTTGAGCATGGGGATGTCCTTCCGGAGTGTGTGTGCGTGCCGCGAAGACAAGGGACGCGAAGAGAAGGGGATGGTCACCAGAAGATGTAGGTCACGGCGATGCTGCCGTTGGCGGCGGTCGTCGCGAACCCGTTGACGTTGTTCACGTTGGTGGATCCGAACCCGCCGCGGTTGGCCGTGAAGACGTTCCCGAAGGTGTTGCCGGACTGGGAGGACTCGCTGTTGTTGCTCCAGTTGCTGCTCCAGCGGTCCGCGTGGGCCGGGGTGGCCAGCAGGGTCACACCCGCCGCCGCTGCGAGGACGGCGCCGGTGGCGCACAGCTTCTTGATCACTTACAGCTCCTTCGCCGATGGCCGGCAGCCACGTGCCCGGGCCCTCAGGCACACGACTGCCCCTTTGACTCGGCTTGACCTTGGAGGTCAAAGCCAAAGCGATCATATAGCTCTAGGTCATCGAGTGGTAGCGGAGAGTAATTAGAAGTTTCTTCGGCGTGTCTTTTCGCTGACATGGGTTGGCAGTGAGGCGGCGTTAGCGTGCGAGGCATGATCTACGAGTTTCGGCAGTACACGCTCCATCCCGGCGTGCGGGAGGAGTTCGTGCGGCTCTTCGAGCGGCACTTCGTCGAGTCGCAGGAGGAGGCCGGGATCAGCCTGGTCGGGATCTTCACCGATCTCGACCGGCCCGACGCGTTCGTGTGGATGCGCGCCTTCCCTGACATGGAGGCCAGGCGGGTGGCCCTGGAGGAGTTCTACCTGCGGGGGGCGGCCTGGCGGGAGCATCGGGACGCGGCCAACGGGATGATGATCGACTCCGACGACGTGCTTCTGCTGCGGCTGGACGGCGTGCCGGTGGTGCCGGGCGGGGCGGGGCCGGTCGAGGCGGTGGTCGCGCCGGCGGCGGTGGAGCCGGGCGGGGCCGCGGTGGTCTTCGAGGGCGAGCACTCGGTGAACACCTTTCCCCGGCTGCCGGTGCGGGAGGGGGAGGACGTGCGGCTCTGGCTCGGGCGCGGGCTGAGCGCGCCCCCGGAGGCCCTGCAGCACCTCCGGCTCCTGCCGACTTCCCGGTCACCCATCCGCTGACGAGCCCACCCTCCGCCGAGGGGAAGCAGGCCGCGGAAAGAGACCGCTGGGGAAGGAGGCCGCTGAGGAGGGGGGCCGCCGGGGAAGGAGGCCGCGGGCGGATCGGTCGGTCAGCCGTCCGCCAGGGTGCGCCAGGCGGGTCGTTCGCCGCCGCCGTGGACGAGGAGTTCGGCGCCGGTCACGTAGCCCGGCCCGGCCAGCCACAGGCAGGCGTCGGCCACGTCCTCCGGCCGGGCCAGCCGCCCGGCCGGGACGGTCGCGGCCACCGCGGCGACCCGCTCCGCGCCGCCGTAGTGCTCCGGCACGCTCTCGGTCTCGGCCAGCCCCACCACCACGGTGTTGACCCGGACCGCCGGCGCCCACTCGGCCGCCAGGCAGGCCGCCAGGTGGTGCAGCCCGGCCTTCGCCGCCCCGTAGGCCGCCGTGCCGGGCGAGGGCCGCGCGCCGCTGGTGCTGCCGATCATCACGATCGACCCGCTGGCCGCCGCGAGCAGGGGGTGGGCCCGCTGGGACAGCAGCAGCGGGGCGATCAGGTTGAGCTCCACGATCCGCCGGTGCAGCCGCGGCGAGGTGCCCGCCACCGGCGCGTACGGCGAGCCGCCCGCGTTGTTGACCAGCACGTCCAGCCGCGCCAGCCCCTCCAGCAGCCGCTCGGCGTCGGCCTCCTCGCGCACGTCGGCCTGCACGAAGCGCGCGGTCCGCCAGGGATGGGCCGAGCCGGAGATCCAGGTGCGCACCGGCGCCGGCGGTTCCTTGCGCGCGCAGACGATCACCTCGGCGCCCGCTTCGAGGAAGCCGCGGGCGATTCCCGCGCCCAGTCCCTTGGTGCCGCCGGTGACCAGCACGACCTTGCCGGTGAAGTCGTATCGCGTGCGCACGGATGCTACCGTACCAAGCAAGCGTTAGGTAAACCATGGGAGCGGCATGGCCATAGACGCAGTCCCCGGCCCCATCACCGAGATCGTCATGAACGCCCCGCCGGTCAACGCCCTCACCGCGGCCGGCTGGCACGAGCTGGCGCGAGCCGTACGGCAGGCCGGAGAGGACCCCGCGACCAGGGTTGTGGTCCTGAGAGCCGAGGGCCGCGGCTTCAACGCCGGCGTGGACGTCAAGGAGCTCGACGCCGACGAGTCCCTCATGGTCGAGGTGAACCGCGGCTGCTTCGCCGCCTTCGCGGCGGTCTACGAGTGCGCGGTGCCGGTGATCGCCGCCGTGCACGGCCACTGCCTGGGCGGCGGCGTCGGCCTGGCGGGCAACGCCGACATCGTGCTCGCCAGCGAGGAGGCCTACTTCGGCCTGCCCGAGGTGGAGCGCGGCGCGCTCGGCGCGGCCACGCACCTGGCCCGGCTGGTGCCGCAGCACCTGATGCGGGCCATGGTCTACACCTGCCGCACGGTCAGCGCCCGCGAGCTGCACGCCTTCGGCTCGGTGCTGGAGGTCACCTCCCGCGACTCCTTACGCGCCGCCGCGTTCGACCTCGCCGGGCGGATCGCGGCCAAGGACCCCGAGGTCATCCGCCGGGCCAAGGAGTCGCTCAACGGCATCGACCCCGTGGACGTGCGCCGCAGCTACCGCTTCGAGCAGGGCTTCACCTTCGAGCTCAGCCTGCTGGGCAAGCGCAGGGGGCTGGCATGAAGGTCATGACCGCGGCGCAGGTGGCCGGCCGGCTGGAGAGCGGGATGACCGTCGGCATCGGCGGCTGGGGCTCGCGCCGCAAGCCGATGGCGCTGGTCGCCGCGCTCGCCCGCTCGCCGCTGACAGACCTCACGATCGTCTCCTACGGCGGGGCCGACGTGGGCCTGCTGTGCGCCGCCGGCAAGGTGCGCCGGGTGGTCGCGCCCTTCGTCACGCTGGACTCCATCCCGCTCGACCCGCACTTCCGGCGGGCCCGGCAGGAGGGGCGGGTGGCCTTCACCGAGTGGGACGAGGGGATGTTCATGGCCGGGCTGCTGGCCGGGGCGCACCGGCTGCCGTTCCTGCCGACGCGGGCGGGGCTCGGCTCCGACGTGCTGCGGATCAACCCGGAGCTGCGGACGGTCCGCTCGCCGTACGGGGGCGAGGAACTGGTCGCGGTCCCCGCGCTCACCCTGGACGCGGCGCTCGTGCACCTCAACCGCGCCGACGCCCGCGGCAACGCCCAGTACCTCGGGCCCGATCCCTACTTCGACGACCTCTACGCCAAGGCCGCGACCGCGACCTACGTCTCCTGCGAGCGCGTCGTGGACACCGCCGACCTGCTCAAGGAGGGGCCCGTGCAGTCGTTGCTGATCAGCCGCTCGATGGTCGCCGGGGTGGTGGAGGCGCCCGGCGGCGCGTGGTTCACCAGTTGCGAGCCCGACTACCCGCGCGACGAGGAGCGGCAGCGGCGCTACGCCACCACCGGCTGGGAGGAGTTCCTCGATGAGCAGGGCTGACGTCTGCGTGCTCGCCTGCGCGGAGGCCTTCCGCGGCGACGGGGAGATCCTGGCAGCCGGGATCGGCGGCGCGATCACCGTGCTGGGCGCCCGGCTGGCCCGGCTGACCTTCGAGCCCGAGCTGCTCACCCACGACGGCACCTGCCTGCTCACTGGGGACGTGCCGCCGCTGGGCGAGGCTCCCGAGGTGGTGGAGGGCTGGCTGCCCTTCCGCGACCACCTCTGGCTGGTCCTGCACGGGCGCCGGCACGTCATGCTCGGCGCCTCCCAGATGGACCGGTACGGCAACAGCAACATCTCCTGCATCGGCGACTGGGCCCGGCCCAAGGCCCAGCTCCTCGGCGTGCGCGGCGCGCCGGGCAACACGTTGTGCAACCCGACCAGCTACTGGATCCCGCGCCACTCGCCGCGCGTGTTCGTCCAGCGGGTGGACCTGGTCAGCGGCCTCGGCACCGATCGGGGCGCGGCCGACCTGCGCCGCGTGGTCACCGACCTGGCCGTCCTGGACTTCCGCACCCCGGACGGCTCGATGCGGCTGGCCTCGGTCCACCCCGGCGTCACCGTCGAGCAGGTCGTCGCCGCCACCGGCTTCGAGCTGACCGTGCCCGCGCACGTGCCGGTCACTCCCGAACCCACCCCCGCCGAGCTGGCCGTCCTGGCTCGCCTCGACCCGGCCGGGCAGCGCCACCGCGAGGTGCCGTGAAGACCGCGCTCACCGAGCTGGTCGGCTGCCGGCACCCGATCGTGCAGACCGGCATGGGCTACGTCGCCGGGGCGCGGCTGGTGACGGCCACCTGCCGGGCGGGCGGGCTCGGCGTCATCGCCGCCGCGACCATGTCCGTCCCCGAGATGACCGCGGCCATCCGCGAGGTCAAGGCGGCCACCGAAGCGCCCTTCGGGGTGAACATCCGCGCCGACGCCGCCGACGCCGCCGAGCGGGCCGAGGTGATGATCCGCGAAGGCGTCCGTGTCGCCTCCTTCGCCCTGGCCCCCCGCCGCGAGCTCATCGCCCGGCTCAAGGACGCCGGCGTCGTCACCATCCCGTCGGTCGGCGCCCGCCGGCACGCCGAGAAGGTCGCCGCGTGGGGCGCCGACGCCGTCATCGTCCAGGGCGGCGAGGGCGGCGGCCACACCGGGCCGCTGGCCACCACGCTGCTGCTCCCCCAGGTGGTCGACGCGGTGGACATCCCGGTCGTCGCCGCG
Source organism: Nonomuraea sp. NPDC050310 (assembly GCF_040655795.1). Lineage (NCBI taxonomy): Bacteria > Bacillati > Actinomycetota > Actinomycetes > Streptosporangiales > Streptosporangiaceae > Nonomuraea > Nonomuraea sp. NPDC050310. Next base: position 71,546 of record NZ_JBFAKP010000022.1, read on the forward strand.
GGCGGCTTCTTCGACGGCCGGGGCCTGGTCGCCGCCCTCGCCTACGGCGCGGCGGGGGTGGCCATGGGCACGCGCTTCCTGCTGACCAGCGACTCGCCGGTGCCGGACCGGGTCAAGCGGGCCTACCTCGACGCGACCGAGACCCTCGTCACCACGCAGGTGGACGGCGTCCCGCACCGCGTGCTCCGGACCCCGTTCGTGGACTCGCTGCACCGCCGGGCCCGGCTGGTGCGGGCCGTACGCAACGGCCTGCGCCTTCGCGAGGTCTCCGGCCTCTCGCTCCGCGCGCTGCTCGGCGAGGCCCGGCGGATGAAGGCGAGCCGGGACCTCACCTGGGCGCAGGTGCTCCAGGCGGCCGGCACCCCGGTGCTGTTGCGCGCCGCCATGGTCGACGGGCGCGCCGACCTGGGCGTCATGGCCTCCGGGCAGGTGGTCGGGGTGATCGGCGACCTGCCGTCGTGCGCGGAGCTGATCGCCCGGATCATGACCGAGGCGGAGCGGACCCTGAAGCGCCTGCCGCCGCCCTAGACGACGTGCAGCCCGCGGTCGGCCAGGAGCGCGGCGGCCTGGGCGGGCGTGATGGCCGCGCCGGCCAGGACGCGCAGGGTCGCGTCGTCGGGATGGCCGAGGTCGGCGCCGCGCAGGTCGGACTTCGCGAAGACGGTGCCGATCATGCGCGCGCCGATGAGCCGGCAGTCGGCCAGGACGGCCCCGGTGAAGTCGCAGCCGGACAGGTCCGCGTCGTCGAAGCGGATGCCCTGGAGAGTGGCGTTGCGGAAGGAGCAGCCGCCCAGGTTGGCCATGGTCAGGTTGCTGCGCTCGACGTGGAAGCCGGTGCCGCGGGCGCCGGTGAGCTTGGCGCCGATCATGCGGCAGCCGGTGAAGGAGGCGTCGGTCAGCAGCGCGCCGCCGAACACCGCCGAGGACAGGTCCACGTCGGTGAAGACCGCGTCGAGCAGGTCGGCGTCACCGAACCGCGCGCCCAGGCCGCCACCGCCGTGGAACGCCGCGCCGTCGAGGTCGGCGCGGCGGAAGTCGGTCTGCTCCAGCACGCAGTTGTCGAACCGCGCACCCGCCAGCGACGCGCCCCACAGCTCGGTGCGGGTGAGGTCGCAGTCGCGGAAGGTGTGCGGTTCGGCGGGGAGATCGTCGAGCGTGCGGCCCGAGAGGTCCTGTCCGGTGAAGTCCATCCGAGGATGTTAGAGGCCCCCTGCGACAGTCTTGCCGTCGACCAGGACGGCCAGCGGCCGGGCGTCGCTGATCGCGGTGGCCGGGACGGCGAACAGGTCGCGGTCGAGCAGCAGCAGGTCGGCCTGCTTGCCCACCTCCAGGGACCCGGTCTGGCCGCGCATGCGGAGCTGGATCGCGGTGTTGAGGGTGTGCATGCGCAGCGACTGCTCCAGGGTGAGCGCCTGGTCGGGGCCGAGCGGCTTGGCGTAGCGCGGGTAGGCCTTCGGGTCGTCGATGGTACGGGTGATCGCGGCCTCGATCTGCCGGAAGGGGTTGAGCGGGTCGACCGGGAAGTCGCTGCCGCCGGCGACCAGCGCGCCGGCCCGCCACAACGAGCGGGCGGGGTACTGCCGCTTCCAGCGGGACTCGCCGAGGTGGGCGCGGACCGCGTCCACGGTGTAGGGGTCGCGCTGGGCCCACTGGAGCTGCAGGTCGGCGATGACCCCGAGCGGGCGGAAGCGCTTGAGGTCGACGGGGTCGACGAGCTGCAGGTGCGCCAGCGAGTGCGGCTTGCCGGGCCCGTTGACCCGCCGGGCGTACGCGACGGCGTTCAGCGCCTGGTGCACCGCGCCGTCGCCGAGCGCGTGCAGGTGCACCTGCCAGCCCGCCGCGTCGAGGGCGGTGACCGTCTTGCGCAGGTCGCGGTCGCTGACGAAGCGTGTGCCCCGGTTCTTGCTCCCCACGTACGGCTTGCGCAGCAGGGCGGTCTGGGCGGGGTACTCGATGACGCCGTCGAGGAAGATCTTGACGCCGCCGATGCGGAAGTTGGGCCCGTCGAACTGCTCGGCCTGCGCGGCGAGCTTGGCGACCCCGGCCTCGGGGTCCTTGGCGAACTCCCGGGCGTCGATGCGCACGGTGGCGTCGAGCTTGATCGGGACCTCGCCCGCGTCGGCCAGCTCCTTCCACACCGGGAGCTGGTAGGGCTCCAGGATGACCGAGTTGGCGCCGGTGATGCCCGCCTTGACGGCGGCCGAGAGCATGGCCTTGATGCCCGCGCGCACCCGCGAGGCGGCGGGCTTGGGGATCACCTTGGTGATCAGGCGGCCGGCCTCCTCCTTGAGGTAGCCGGTGGGCCGGCCCTTGGCGTCCTTGACGATGACGCCGTTGGGCGGGTTCTTGGTCTTGGCGGTGATCCCGGCGAGCTTGAGCGCGCGGCTGTTGACCCAGGCGTTGTGGCCGTCGGTGGAGAACAGGTAGATCGGCCGCTTGGTCTTCAGCTTGTCCAGGAGCCGGCGGGTGGGGGTGAAGCCGGCCGGCTTCATGCCCTGCAGGTCCCAGTGGAAGACGGTCAGCCAGTCGTCGTCGCCGCCCTTGTCGGCGTCGAGGCACTTCTGCAGCCGCTCGAGCAGCTGGGCGGCGGTCAGCTCGGCGTACTCCAGGCTGCAGTCGAACAGCTCCGGCTCCAGGTGGATGTGGCCGTCGAGGATGCCCGGCATGACCATGCGCCCGTCGAGCCGGACGAGCTTGGTGCCCTCGCCGACGTAGGCGGCGGCGCCCTTCTCGTCGCCGACGTAGACGATCTTGCCGTCGTCCACCGCGACCGCGCGGGCGAGGCCGCCCTTGGCGGCGGTGTAGACGGTGCCGCCGGTGAAGACGGTGTCCGCCGGGTCGATCTCCGTTCCGGCGGACGCGGCGGGCGCGGACACGGCCAGGCAGGCCAGGGCGAGTACGGCGGAAGCCGCGGCGATGCGCCTCACGGGGCACACCTTCCTCTCCAGCATCAGGGGGATTGCTGAAGGACTGTGCCGGGTGAGGACGCCTGGCCGCAAGGGAGCAGTCTGTAACGGATTCCGAGTCGATATCGCCCGGTGACCGCAGATTCCGGGTCTATCCGGTGACGCCGGTGATGACTTCGGCCGCCGCCTGGCCGCAGACGCGGGCCGAGCCGTACGTGGCGATGTGCACCGCGCCGAGGTCCACCCGCTCGGGCAGGCCCATCTCGACCACGACGGCCTCGGGCCGGGCGCAGAGCAGGTGCTCCAGCGCCTGGAGCTGCCACGGGTAGCGGTGGGCGTCACGCGCGACGATCACCAGCGGGCGCCCGTCGGTGGCGGCCAGCAGCGCCTCGATGGCCGGGCCTGCGGCGTTGTCCAGGCGGGTCACCGTGGTGCCGGGCATCAGCTTGGACAGCGGCTCGCCGACGCCCCAGGGGGTGCTCTTGTCGATGGCGAGGTTCATCTCCGGGGCCAGCTCGATCACCTGCGGCGCGGTGGTGATCGGCAGCACCGGGGCGGCCGAGCGGCGGGTGACGCGGACCGCGCGGCGGGCGGCGGCCAGGCCGCTCTCGTCGCGGGAGGGCTCGGGGGTGCCGGGCCGGCGGGTGGCGAGGCTCCAGTCGGCCAGGTCGGCGACGCGCTGGGCGGCGTCGGCCAGGCGGGACTCGGGCAGCCAGCCCTCGACGACCGCGTCCACGATGGCGTCGCGCACGGCGACGGCGGTGGCCTCGTCGGAGTGCTCGCCGCCCACGCAGATCGCGTCGGCGCCGGCCGCGACGGCCCGCGCGGAGGCGCCGCCCAGGCCGTAGACGCCGGCGACCGCGGCCATCTCGATGCCGTCGGTGATGATCATGCCGTCGAAGCCGAGCTCCTCGCGCAGCAGCTCGGTCAGGATGCGCGGGCTGAGCGTGGCGGGCAGGCCGGGGTCGAGCAGGGGCACGAGCAGGTGGCCGGTCATGACCGAGCGCACCCCGGCGGCGATGGCGGCGCGGAAGGGGATCAGCGCCTCCTCGTAGCCGGGGCCGACCACGGGCACGCCGTGGTGGGAGTCGACGGAGGTGTCGCCGTGGCCGGGGAAGTGCTTGGCGCAGGCGGCCACGCCCATCGCCTGCAGACCGCGGACGAAGGCGGTGGTGTGCCGGGAGACCAGGGTGGGGTCGGCGCCGAAGGCCCGCAGCCCGATGACCGGGTTGTCGGGGTTGGAGTTGACGTCGGCGGAGGGGGCGAAGTCGACCCCGATGCCCACGGCGGCCAGGTCGCGGCCGAGGCCGCAGGCGACCGCCTCGGTGAGCGCCACGTCGTCCACCACGCCGAGCGCGTAGGGGCCGGGGCGGCTGCTGCCGGTGGCCACCTCCAGGCGGGTGACGTCGCCCGACTCCTCGTCCACGCCGACCAGCACCGCGGGATTCTCCGCGCGCATGGCCGCGGTCAGCTCCGCGACCTGGGTGAAACCGGCGATGTTCCGGGAGAAGAGCACCACACCGGCCAGGCCTTCGCCGAGGCGGCGACGCAGCCAGTCGGGCGGGGTGGTGCCTTGGAACCCGGGCAGGAGGACGGAGTCGGCAAGCCTGAGCAGGCCGCGGTCGCGCGTGGGCATGACCCGAAATCTAATAGGAAACTTTCCTATTTGCTAGAGGCATTTTCAAACGTCAGAACGCCGCACTCCCCTACCTTCTGTAACGAACTCCGCGATGGCCGCACCCGTCACCGCGTCCTTGACCGAGATGCGGAAGTCGGTGCTGCTCGCCGTACCGGACAGATAGCCGCGGCGGCCGTCGAAGAACCGCAGATGCGGGTTGGCCGCGAGCACGGCCGGGGCGTCGGTGACCGGCGGGCGGCTGGAGACGGAGCTGGCCACGAACTCCGAGCCGACGATCGCCGAGGCCGGGTCGAGGAAGTCGGCCAGCAGGTCGCCCACCCAGGTGTTGTGCACGTCGCCGCTGAGCACGACCAGCCCCTCAGGCCGGGTGGCCAGGATGCGGGCGCGCTGGGCCTGGAAGCCGTCCCAGGCGTCGAGCCGCAGGCTGGGCGGGTTGCCGGGGACCAGGCGGCGGGCGAAGAAGAGCGGCTGCACGAGCACCTTCCACCGCATCGTGCTGACCTTGAGCCGGTCGAGCAGCCACGCCTCCTGGGCCCTGCCGAGCATGTCGCCGGGCACCCGGAACTGGCGCGAGTCGAGCACCATGAAGTCGGCGATCCGCCCGTAGCTGCGGCGCCGGAACATCTGCAGCAGGTGCCCGTCGGGTTTGACGCGGATCGGCATGTTCTCGTAGAAGGCCCGGTAGGCGTGGGTCCGCCGGGCGAAGAAGGCCGGCGCGCCGGTGTAGTTGTCGGCGACCTCGTGATCGTCCCAGGTCGCCACCCACGGCGCGGCGGCGTGCGCGGCCTGCAGGTCCTTGTCGAGCTTGTAGCGCGTGTAACGCAGCCGGTAGGCGGCGAGCGTGGCGGCCTCGCCCGGATCGGGCAGCGGGCGTACCGGGTCGGCCGCCTGCCGCGACTCGTAGATGTAGTCGCCGACGAAGAAGACCACGTCGGGACGCTCGGCGGCGAGATGCCGGTAGGCCTGGTAGAGCCCGTGCTCGTAGCGCTGGCAACTGGCCAGCGCGAAGCGCACGGGCGCGGTGGAGGCCGGGTCGGGGGCGGTGCGGGTGCGTCCGGTGGGGCTGACGTCCCGGCCGGCGCGGAAGCGGTAGAAGTACTCCGCGCCGGGGCGCAGCCCGTCGACGCGGGCGTGGACGCTGAAGGCCCAGGCGGGCTGGGCCTGCAGGCGGCCCGAGCGGACCACCTTGGTGAAGCGACTGTCCTCGGCGACCTGCCACTCGACGGCGACCGGCCGAGCCGGCAGGCCGCCGCCGGGCTGCAGCGGCCGGGGAGCTAATCGGGTCCAGAGGACGACGCCGTCGGGGAGCGGTTCCCCCGAGGCGACGCCCAGCGTGAAGGGGTCGGCCATCCGGCCAGGCTAGTTGAAGCAGTCCTGCGCGTTCAGGCCCAGAGCCAGCTCGTAGACCTTGCCCTTGGCGTCGAGCAGGAAGGAGTAGTAGGCCTTCGCGTTGCCGGGCACCGGCGTGTACGGGTAACCGCTGGCGGCGGTCTTCAGCTTGGGATAGGCCTTCTTGATCTGCTTGAGGGTGGCGCCGATGCCGATGCCCTCGGGCGTCTTCATGCCCTTCCAGCCGAAGATCGCGGCGACGCCGTGCTTCTTCGAGATGTACAGGCCGACCGTGTCCTTGCCGGTCGGGTGGGCCTTGAGGTCCCAGCCGGAGCAGGTGCCCTCGCCGGCCTTCATCTTCAGGACGATCTTGCCTGTGGCGTATGCCTTCTTGGCGGTCATGCCGAGCTTGACCGCGCCGTATCCGTTCGGCCCGAGCGTGGACTTCGGCGCCGCCAGCGCGGGGGCCGAACCACCGATCACCAGAGCACCGGCCACCACTGCCGCTCCCAGAATCTTCATGACCGTTACGACTCCTCTGAGCGGCCGGAAGTTCACAGCCGTTCGATGATCGTGACGTTGGCCTGGCCGCCGCCCTCGCACATGGTCTGCAGGCCGTAGCGCCCGCCGGTGCGTTCCAACTCGCCCAGGAGCGAGGTCATCAGCCGGGCGCCGGTCGCGCCGAGCGGGTGCCCCAGGGCGATGGCGCCGCCGTTGGGGTTGACCCGCGCCGGGTCGGCCCCGGTGTCGGCGAGCCAGGCCAGCACCACGCTGGCGAACGCCTCGTTGACCTCGAAGGCGTCGATCTCGCCGACGGACAGCCCGCTGCGGGCCAGGGCGTGCGCGGTGGCCGGGATGGGCGCGGCGAGCATCATGATCGGGTCCGCGCCGCGCGCCGACAGGTGGTGGATCCGGGCGCGCGGGGTCAGCCCGTGCTCGCGTACGGCCTGCGGCGAGGCCACCAGCAGGGCGGCCGCGGCGTCGGACAGCTGTGAGGCGAGCGCAGCGGTCAACCGGCCGCCGGGCAGCAGCGGCTTGAGCGCGGCCATCCGCTCCGGCGTGGTGTCGCGGCGCGGCCCCTCGTCCACGGCGACGCCCTCGACCGGGGCGATCTCGGCGGCGAAGCGGCCCTCGTCGATCGCGGCCAGGGCGCGGCGGTGCGATTCGAGGGCGTAGCGCTCCATCGCCTCGCGGGTGAGGCCCCACCTGCGGGCGATCTCCTCCGCACCGGCGAACTGGGAGACCTCGCGCGTGCCGTACCGCTGGGTCCAGCCCTTGGAACCGGCGAAGGGCGTCTCGAAGCCGAGCGCCCGGCCGGCCAGCATGGCGGTGGAGATCGGGACCAGGCTCATGCTCTGCACGCCGCCCGCGACGACCAGGTCGGCGGTGCCGCTGAGCACGGCCTGGGCGGCGAAGTGCACGGCCTGCTGCGCGGAGCCGCACTGGCGGTCGACGGTGACGCCGGGCACGTGCTCGGGCAGGCCGGCGGCCAGCCAGCAGGTGCGGGCGATGTCGCCGGCCTGGGGGCCGACGGTGTCGACGCAGCCGAAGATCACGTCCTCCACGGCGCCCGGGTCGAGACCGGTGCGGTCCATGAGCGCGGTGAGCACGTGCGCGCCGAGATCGGCGGGGTGCAGGGCGGACAGGCCGCCGCCGCGGCGGCCGACGGGGGTGCGGACCGCGTCGACGAGATAGGCCTCACGCATGGATGAACCCTATCAAGCGCTTGGTTAAACACGAACCTGGCGAACAAGCGATTGCGCAAGGGCCATAATGGTTCCGTGCCCACCACCAGAAAGAACACCGCTCCGGCCACCACCACCCGGCGTCAGCGGCCGGCGAGCGGATCCGCCTCCGAGCGTCGCGACCACCTCGTGAAGCTCGCCGCGGAGCTGTTCGCCCGCAAGGGGTTCCAGGCCACCACCGTCCGCGAGATCGCCGACGAGGCCGGCATCCTGTCCGGCAGCCTCTACCACCACTTCGACTCCAAGGAGACCATCGTCGACGAGGTGCTCAGCACCTTCCTCGACGACCTGGTGGGGCGCTACCGCGGGGCGCTGGAGGCCGGGGGCAGCCCGCGCGAGGTGCTCTCCGAGATGGTGCGCATCGGCTTCTCCACGCTGGAGCCGCACCGCGCGGCCATCACCGTGATGCAGAACGACTGGAACTACCTGCGCTCCCTGCCCGGCGACCGCTTCGACTACCTGGTCAAGGTCGAGGAAGAGGTCGAGCGCATGTGGCTGGAGCAGATCAAGGCCGGCCAGGCCGCCGGGCAGTTCCGGCCCGACGTCGACCCCAAGCTCACCTACCGCATGATCCGCGACACCATCTGGGTCGCCGTGCGCTGGTTCCGTCCCGGCGGGCGGCTCAACACCACCGGGCTGGCCGAGCACTACATCACCATGCTCTTCGACGGCCTGGCCACCGGCGAGCGGACCTCCCAGCAGGCATGAGCGTCGTCGAGGCGGCTCGCGCCGCGCTCCGCCGGGTGGCCGAGCCGGAACGGGCGGCGTCCATGCAGGCGTACATGAAGTCCGACATGCCCTTCCTCGGCGTCCCGGCCGGGCCCCGGCGGGTGGCGCTCAAGGCCGCCTTCCTCGCGAACCGCCTCGACAGCGCGCCCGAGTGGCGGCGCGCGGTGCTGGAGCTGTGGCGCGAGGCGGAGTACCGCGAGGAGCGCTACGCGGCGATGGAGCTGGCCGGGTTCCGGCTCTACCGCGACTACCAGACGCTCTACACCGTGCCGATGTACGAGGAGATGATCGTCACCGGCGCCTGGTGGGACGTGGTCGACGAGCTCGCCACCCACCGCATCGGCGGGCTGCTGGCCGCCTTCCCCGACACGATGCGCTCGCTGATGCTGGAGTGGGCGCACGACAGCGACCTGTGGAAGCGCCGCACCGCGATCCTGTCCCAGAACCGGTTCAAGGACCGCACCGACACCGCGCTGCTCTACGCCTGCATCGAGCCGAGCCTGTCCGACCACGACTTCTTCGCCCGCAAGGCGATCGGCTGGGCGCTGCGCGAGTACGCCAAGGTCAACGCCCGCGAGGTGGTGCGGTACGTGCAGGCCAAGGGCATCAGCGGGCTGAGCCGGCGCGAGGCGCTCAAGAACGTCGCACCAGCCCCAGGATGAGGTACGGCACGGCCGCCAGGCAGAAGAGCTGCCACGACGCCAGCCACCCCGAGCCCAGCCCGTACCCCGCGTAGACCAGCACCACGACGGTCTCCGTGCCCAGCCCGGACAGCGAGGTGACCGTCGCGCGGGCGGTGTCGTCGATGCGGTCCTGGAGCCTGGTGTCGGCGGCCACGACCGCCCACCGGAAGATCCCGAACGCCACCGCGACCAGCGCGAACCCCGCCACCGTCCCCCAGCCGCCGACCCCGTCCGGGAACCCTGGCGCTGGCGTCGCCCTTCCGATCGTCACCGCACCCCCGGCCAGGCAGAGGGCCGCCACGATCAGGAGCGGCCGTTCGGCGCGCAGGCCGCGCCCGGCCAGCCAGCCGCCCGCCGTCTCCCCCGCGGTCACCACCGTGACCAGCAGAGCCGCACCGGCCGGGCTCGCGCCGCCCTCGACCGCCAGCAGCGGCAGGAACTCGTCGATCCCGGTGCACCCGTACACCGCCACCAGCAGCAGGAGCGCCCGCCGGACCGCCGGGCCACGCCGTACCTGTGCCACGCCCGAGCGCAGCACCTGCCGGAAGGTCGGCTCCTCCTCCGGCTCGCCCCGCGTCTCCGGCAGCGACCAGCCGGCCAGCGCCGTCAGCAGGGGGACCACCACGCTGGCCACTCCGAGCGCGACGTAGCCGCCCGCCTGCAGCACCGGCGCGGCCAGCGCGGAGGCGAGCATGATCGCGACCGTGCTCGCCACCTCGGCGCGGCCGATCACCCGGGCATAGGAGTCTTCAGCGCCGAGCCGGGCGAGCTCCTCGTAGACGAGCGCCTCCCAGGCCCCCGACCGCACCGCCCCGGCCGCGCCCCACAGCACGAAGCCCACGGCGAAGGCGGGATAGCTCGGCAGGAAGGTCCACAGCGCGTAACCGGCCCCGGCCAGCAGCGGCGACAGGGCCATCAGCTTGCGGCGGGAGAACAGGTCCGCCCACACGCCCGAGGGCAGTTCGAGCACGAACCCGGTGACCGACCAGATCACCAGCAGCGAGGAGATCTCGCCGGGCGACAGGCCGTGCGCCGCGAACAGCAGCGCGTAGACCGGGTAGACGAGGATGAAGTCCTCGAGGAACGCGTAGGCGTAGAGCCGGCGCGTCAGCCGATGTTCAGGTGTGGATCAATGTCGGCGTCTCATGCGCCTCAGCCTAGACGACCCTTTCGCGGCGAGGCGAGCGGATTTCGCGCGGGCCAGTCACCTGGTCCTGTCACCTGGTCGTGTCACCTGGTCCACAGGGAGTCCTGGACCGCCTGGACCAGCGCCATGAGCTCGGCCGCCGGGCGGTCGGCGGACCAGGCGAGACCGTAGGTGAGGCGCAGGTCGGGCGGGTCGAGCGGGACGAACTCCACGTCGTCGCGCCGGATCGTGCGGGTGAGGAGCTGCGGCACCGGCAGCACGCCCGCGCCCGCCGCCACCAGGTCGAGCGCGGCGGCGAAGTCGTCGAGGTCGTCGGCGACCACGCGGTGCCGCCCGCCCCACCGGGCCGCCACCGCCGCCCACGCCCCGCCGACCGGGCGGTTGCGCGGCACCAGCAGCACGTCCCTGGCGCCGCGGCCCGGGTGGGCGGGCCTGGCGAGGCGGTCGAGGGCGACGTGGAAGCGCGCGCCGGTCACGAAGCCGGCCGGGGCCGGCACGGCCATCAGGGCGGCGGAGACCTCCCCCGCCTCCAGCGCGGCCGCGGCGGCCGCGCGGCCCGCCAGGCGCAGCTCGACCGTCACCGGCGGGGTACGGCCGGCCAACCGGCGGGCGGCCCGGGCGGCGAGCGGCCCGGCGAGGGGTGGATAAGCCAGATGGATGACCGGCCGGGCCAGCCGCTCGGCCTCGGCCTCGAAGGAGTCCATGGCGGCGAGCACCTGAAGGGCGTGCTCCAGGAGCGTCCTGCCCTGGGGTGTCAGCCGCACCGCGCGGGCGTTGCGCTCCAGCAGCCGCAGCCGCGTCGCCTTCTCCAGCCGGGTGACCGCCTGGCTGACGGCCGGCTGGGACAGGCCCAGGTCGGCGGCGGCACGGGAGAAGCTGCGCGCCTCGGCCACCCGGACGAAGCACTGCAGCTCGCGAAGCATAAGCAGCACGAATAGATGATGCACCACCGCGCCGGGACAGCAGAGGATGCCGGGCGACCGACCGATCGTCCCCTGGGGGTTTCTCATGCCGACTTTTCCGTCTTCGACAGTGCTGGGCTATCCGCGGATCGGCCCGGACCGCGAGCTGAAGCGGGCGCTGGAGTCCTACTGGGCGGGCCGCACGACCCGCGCCGACCTGGAGGCGACCGGCGCGGAGCTGCGCGCGGCGACCTGGCGGCGGCTGGCCGAGCTCGGCTTGGAAGGGCTGCCGTCCGGCACCTTCTCCCTCTACGACCAGGTGCTCGACACCGCCGTGCTGCTCGGCGCGGTGCCGGAGCGCTACCGGGAGGCCGAGGACCCGTACTTCGCGATGGCCCGCGGCACCGACGGGCTCGCGCCGCTGCGGATGACCAAGTGGTTCGACACCAACTACCACTACCTCGTGCCCGAGCTCGGGCCGGCCTTCAAGCTGGACTCGGCCAAGGTGCTGGGCGAGGTGCGCGAGGCGCGGGCGCTGGGCTTCGAGACCCGGCCGGTGGTGCTGGGGCCGGTGACCTTCCTGCTGCTGGCCGGGGCGCTGGAGCGGCTGGAGGAGGTGCTCGGCTGCTACGAGGAGCTGCTGGCCGAGCTGGCCGCCGAAGGGGTGGCGTGGGTGCAGTTCGACGAGCCCGCCCTGGTGGCCGACCGCAGCCCGGCCGAGCTGGAGGCGGTGCGGGTGGCCTACGACCGGCTCGGATCCGTTCCGGCGCGGCCGGCTTTGCTGGTGGCCGCCTACTTCGGGGACCTGGGCGAGGCGCTGCCCGTGCTGGCGGCGAGCCCGGTCGAGGGGCTGGCGCTCGACCTGGTGCGCGGGGCCGTGCCGCCGGAGCTGCCGGGGAAGGTGGTGCTGGCCGGGGTGGTGTCGGGGCGTGAGGTGTGGCGGACCGATCCCGCTCGGGCGCTCGGCGTGCTGCGGGCCGTACGGGCGGGGCAGGTGGTGGTGAGCACGTCGTGCTCGTTGCAGCACGTGCCCTACAGCCTGGCCGGGGAGGACGGGCTCGCGCCCGGGTTGCGGGCGCGGCTGGCGTTCGCCGAGGAGAAGGTGGGCGAGGTGGTCGAGCTGGCCCGCCTGCTGGCCACCGGCGACAACCCGCCCACGGTGCCCGGCCCCGCCCCCGCAGGCAGCCCGGCCCCCGGGTCCCCCACCTCCACCACTTCGACCACCTCCGCCGCTTCCCCCGCTTCCACCGCGTCCCCCACCTCCCCCGCTTCCACCGCCTCCCCCGCTTCCACGGTGGACGGTGCGCCCGCGCGCTCGCCGTACGCCGTGCGGGCGGCGGCGCAGGAGGCGCACCTCGGGCTGCCGCCGCTGGCCACCACCACGATCGGCTCCTTCCCGCAGACCGGCGAGCTGCGCGCCGCCCGCGCCGCCCTGTCCGCCGGGACGCTCACCGACGCCGACTACGACGCCCTGGTCGAGCGCGAGATCGAGCATGCCATCCGGGTGCAGGAACGCCTCGGCCTGGACGTGCTGGTCCACGGCGAGCCCGAACGCAACGACATGGTCCAGTACTTCGCCGAACACCTCGACGGCTTCGCCGTCACCCGCAACGGCTGGGTCCAGTCGTACGGCTCGCGCTGCACCCGCCCGCCGATCATCCACGGCGACGTGGCCCGCCCCCGGCCGATCACCGTCCGCTGGGCGCGCTACGCGCAGTCGCTCACCGAGCGGCCGGTGAAGGGCATGCTGACCGGCCCGGTCACCATCGTGGCCTGGTCGTTCGTCCGGACCGACCTGCCGTTGCGCGAGGTGACCCACCAGGTGGCCGAGGCGCTCGCCGGCGAGGTGGCCGACCTGCAGGACGCCGGCGTCTCGATCATCCAGGTGGACGAGCCCGCCCTGCGCGAGCTCCTCCCGCTGCGCGCGGCGGCCCAGCAGGACTACCTCGCCTGGGCGGTGGGCGCCTACCGCCGGGCCACCGCCGTCGCCGCCGACCGCACCCAGATCCACACCCACCTGTGCTACTCCGACGCCGACCAGATCCTGGCCGCCGTCGACGGCCTCGACGCCGACGTGACCACCATCGAGTCGGCCCGCTCGGGGGCCCGCATCCTGGACGGCGTGGCCGGCTTCACCCGGGGCCTGGGGCCGGGCGTCTACGACATCCACTCCCCGCGCGTCCCGTCCGAGGCCGAGGTCGAGGCCCTGGTCGAGGCCGCCCTGGAGCGCGTGCCGGCCGGGCGGCTGTGGATCAACCCCGACTGCGGGCTGAAGACCCGCACCTACCCCCAGGTCGAAGCCGCGCTGACCACCCTGGTCACCGTGGCCCGGCGAGCCCGTGCCGGGCGCTGAACTCCTCGACGGTGATCCCGAACAGCAGGATGTCGTCGTAGCGCCCCCCGGCGTACCTCGACCTGCGCAGGCGGCCCTCCTCCACGAAGCCGAGCCGCCTGTGCAGGGCCTGGGAACCCTCGTTGACCCCGTACACCCGCACGTCGCACTTCTGGAAGCGCCGCTCGCCGAACATGTACCGCAGGAGCACGACGATGGCGTCGGCCGCATACCCCTTCCGCTGGTGCGGCCGCCCCACCCCGACCCCGTAGGAGAACAGCCCGTGCTCGGGCTCCACCGAGGTCGTGTTGACCGTGCCGACCGGGGTGTTGTCCGCGAGCGTGGCGATGACCAGCTCGAAGACGTCCAGATCGGGATCGGTCTCGGCGAGTTCCTGCATCCGCCGCCTGGTCCGCTCGGCGGAGACCGGCGGGGCCAGCCGCCAGCCGTTGCGCTCGTCGTCGGTGTACTCGGCGTAGGCGGCGAAGGCCGTCCAGTCCTCGGGCTCGGCGGCGCGGAGCCGGACCAGGTGTCCCGTCCAGGCGGAGGTCATGGGCACACCCAAGCACCCGGGGGGCGGGCGGCCCAACTGGTTTAAAGCGCGGTCAGTCCTGGGCGGCGCGGGTGGACAGGGGGCGGCGGCGCTGGGCGGGGTCCTTGAGGGCGGGGCGCTGCCAGGCGCCGTCGGGCGGGTAGATGTCGGTGCCCGGCGGCACGATCTCGTCGATACGGTCGAGCGCCGCGTCGTCGAGAACCAGCGAGGCGCCCTTGAGCAGGCTCTGGAGCTGCTCCATCGTGCGCGGGCCGGTGATGACCGAGGTCACGGCCGGGTGGGCGGCGGCGAAGGCGACGGCGAGTTCGGGCAGGGTGCAGCCGATCTCGTCGGCCAGTTCGACGAGCTGCTCGACGATCTCCAGCTTGGCCGCGGTGAGCGGGTTGTCCGGGTCGAAGCGGAACGGCACGATCGTCGGGCGGCCGGTGCTGAGGTCGAGCGGCCGGCCCTTGCGGTAGCGGCCGGTGAGGAACCCGGAGCCGAGCGGGCTCCAGGTGAGCACGCCCATGCCGAGCCGCTGGGCGGTGGGCAGGATGTCCTTCTCGATGCCGCGCGCCAGGATGGAGTACGGCGGCTGCTCGGTGCGGAAGCGGTAGAGGCCGCGTCGCTCGGCCACGTGGTAGGCCTCGACGATGTCCTCGGCGGGGAAGGTCGAGCAGCCGAAGGCCCGGATCTTGCCCTGCCGTACCAGATCGGTGAGGACGGCGAGCGTCTCCTCGATGTCGGTGGTGGGGTCGGGCCGGTGGATCTGGTAGAGGTCGATCCAGTCGGTGTCCAGCCGGCGCAGGCTCTCCTCGACCTCGCGCACGATCCAGCGCCGCGAGTTGCCGCCGCGGTTGGGGCCCTCGCCCATCTGGAAGTGCACCTTGGTGGCCAGCACGACCTCGTCCCTGCGGCCCTTGAGCGCCTTGCCGACGATCACCTCGGACTCGCCCTGGGAGTACATGTCGGCGGTGTCGACGAAGTTCACCCCGTGGTCGAGGGCGGTGTGGATGATGCGGACGGCGTCCTCGTGGTCGGAGTTGCCGACCGCGCCGAACATCATGGCGCCGAGGCAGTGCACGCTGACCTCGATGCCCGTTCCGCCAAGCGTTCTGTAGCGCATTGTCATGCCCGCGACCCTAGGAGCTAGAGTCGGCTCTAGGTCAACTCCGGGGAGAGGATCCATGGGTCTGAGCATCGGGCAGGTCGCCGAGCGCACCGGGCTGAGCGTGCACACGCTCCGCTTCTACGAGAAGGAGGGCCTGTTCAGCCCGGTCGTGCGCGACGCGGGCGGGCGCCGGGTCTACGACGACGAGGATCTCGACTGGCTCCAGGTCTGCATCCGGCTGCGGGCCTCGGGCATGCCGTTGCCGGCGATCCGGCGCTACAACGAGCTGGTACGGCAGGGCCACGGCAACGAGGCCGAGCGCCTCGACCTGCTGCGCGAGCACCAGGAGCGGGTGCGCGAGCAGATCGGGGAGCTCTCGGCGTGCCTCGACCTGATCTCGAGGAAGGTCGGCGTCTACGAGGGCCGCCTGTCCGGCTGCAGCCTCGGCTGACCCTGCCCTCCTGAAACGGCCCTCCTGAAACGGCCCTCCTGAAACGGCCCTCCTGAAGCGGGGTCAGCGGCCCAGGAGGGTGACGACCTCTTCGGCCAGGGCGCCGGCGCTCTGCGGGTTCTGGCCGGTGGCCAGCCGGCCGTCCACCACGACCTGCGGCTGGAAGTCCGGCCCCGGCACGTGCGTGGCGCCCGCGGCGGTGAGCCGGTCGGCGAGCAGGAACGGCACGACCTCGGTCAGCCCCACGGCCGCCTCCTCGGCGTTGGTGAACCCGGCCACCCGCTTGCCCGCCACCAGGTGGCTCCCGTCGGACAGCGTGAGGTCCACCAGCGCCGCCGGCCCGTGGCAGACGGCGGCGACCACGCCTCCGTTCTCGTAGACCTCGCGCCCCGCCCGGGCGACGCCGGGGTCGGACGGGAAGTCCCACATGGTGCCGTGGCCTCCGGCGTAGAAGACCGCGTCGTAGGCGGCCGGGTCGAGGTCGGCCACCCGCGCGGTGGCGCTCAGGTCGAAGGTCTCGACGAACTCCCGCTGGACGGGGTCGTCGGCGTCGAAGCCGTCCTGGGGCGCCTCGCCGCCGGCGACGCTGGCCACGTCCACCTGGTAGCCGGCCTTGCGGAAGACCTCCCACGGGTGGGCGGCCTCGGAGACGTAGAACCCGGTCGGCCGCTCGCCGCCCAGGTCGTCGTGGCTGGTCAGAACGATCAGGATGCGCTTGCTCATGCCTCGATGATGCCCCTCGCCCGCCATGGGCCGCCAATAGCGCGAGGCCGGGTCTGCCATCAGAATTCTGATATGACCCTTTCGCTTGACCTGCTGCGCAGCTTCCTGGCGGTGTACCGGACCGGCTCGATCACGGCGGCGGCCGAGACGCTCGGGCTGTCGCAGCCCGCGGTGACCGCCCAGGTCAAGGCCCTGGAGGCGGCTCTCGACCGGCCGCTGTTCGACCGGCTGCCGCGCGGCGTCGCGCCGACGGCCGCGGCCGACGAGCTGGCGCGGCGGGTGGGCGGAGCCCTGGACACCCTCGGCGAGGTGATCGGCGGCGAGTTGCCGGCCGGCCGGACCGTGCTGCTCGGCGGCCCGGCCGAGCTGTGCTCGGAGGTGCTGGTGCCGAGGCTGGGCCCGCTGCTCGCGGAGGGCATCCGGCTGCGCCTGGTCTTCGGCCTGACCGACGACCTGCTGGGGCGGCTGGCGGCCGGGCGGCTCGACCTGGTCGTCTCCACGATCCGGCCCCGGCTGCGCGGGGTGCGGGCCGAGCCGCTCTACGACGAGGAGTTCGTGCTCGTCGCCGCGCCGGGGCACGAGGACGGGCCGCTGATCGCCTACGCGGAGGACCTGCCGATCATCCGGCGCTACTGGCGCACGCTGTTCGGGACCCGGCCGTCGATGTCGGCCGCGCTCGTGGTGCCCGACCTGCGCGGGGTGCGCAACGCCGTACGGGCCGGGCTCGGGGTGTCGGTGCTGCCCTCCTACCTGTGCCGCGAGGATCTCGCCGCCGGGCGCCTGGTGGCCGTGCGTGAGCCGGAGCTCGCGCCGATCAACACCGGCTACCTGGCCATCCGTTCGGGTGCGCGCGCCGACCCGGCGGTGGCGCGCGCCTTCGACTTCCTCCTGACCTCGCTGCGCGACGTCACTTGAGCGCCCCCGCGGTGAGCCCGGACTGGATCTGCCGCTGGAAGATCGTGTAGATGACCAGCATCGGCAGGATGGCCAGGGTCAGCGCGGCGAACAACGCCGACCAGTCCTGGTCGTAGCCGGCCGCGGTGGAGATGTCGGCGATGCCCTGGGTCAGCACCCACTTGTCGCGGTCCTGGAGCAGCACCAGCGGCTTCTGGTACTGGTTCCACTGCCCGAGCACGTTGAAGATGGTGATGCTGACCAGGCCGGGCCGCGCCATCGGGAGCATGATCTGGAAGAAGATCCGGGTGTGCGAGGCCCCGTCCACCATCGCCGCCTCGGCCACGGCCGTGGGCAGGCTGCGGAAGAAGGCGGCCAGGAAGAAGATCGTGAACGGCAGCGAGTAGGCGATGTAGACCAGCACCAGCCCCGCGTGCGTGTTCAGCCCGATGAACGGCACCCACTGCCCGAGGTTCTGCACCACGAAGAAGAGCGGCGTCAGCGCCAGGTAGATCGGGAACGCGAGCCCCGACACGAACAGCAGGTAGATCGCCCGGTTGCCGCGGAAGGGATAGCGCGCCAGGACGTAGGCGGCCATCGCCCCGAGCACCATCGTGCCCGCGACGCCGAAGAAGACGACGATCACGCTGTTGAGCATGTACTGCCCGATCTGCGCCTGCTCCCAGGCCCGGGCGAAGTTGTCCCAGCGCAGCGTGGCCGGCAGCGACCAGGCGTCGCCGAAGATCTCGTCCTCGCTCTTGACCGAGGCCAGGAAGGTCCAGATCAGCGGGATGATCACCAGCAGCGCCCACACCGCCAGGGCCAGGTGCGACAGGATCGACCAGGGTGTGCGCCGCATCAGAACTCGATCCGTTCCCGCCGCGACAACCGCAGCGACAGTACGGCGAAGCCGAGGACGAAGAAGAACATCACCACACCCAGCGCCGAGGCGTAACCGAAGCGGAAGTACTGGAAGGCGTTGCGGTAGATCTCCGCGGCCATCACCGTGGTGGAGAAGTCGGGCCCGCCGTGCTGGTCGGTCATCACCCAGACGATGGCGAACGCGTCCAGCGCCAGGATGCCGAGGTAGACCCACGCCACCTGCACGGTGTCGCGCAGCAGCGGCAGCGTGATGCGGAAGAACAGCGCCACCCGCCCGGCCCCGTCGATCTGCGCCGCCTCGAACAGCTCGCGCGGCACCGAGGCCAGCCCGGCGGAGAAGAGCACCACGTAGAAGCCGACCGCCTGCCAGATCAGCACGCCCAGCACCGACCACAGCGCGATGGACGGGTTGGACAGGAAGCCGACCGGCCGCAGGCCCAGCTCCATCAGCGGCCCGTTGATCATGCCGCCCGCGTCCGGTCGGAAGACCTGGGCGAACAGCACGGCGACGATGGTCACCGCCAGGACCTGCGGGAAGAAGAACAGCACCCGGTAGACCTTCGACCCCCACACGCCGCCCACCCCGGCCTTCCCGCCGACGTTCAGCAGGAAGGCGAAGACCAGCGCGATGGCGATGGTGATGAGCGGCAGCAGGAGCAGCAGCAGGCCGTTGTGCAGGGCCGCCTTCCAGAAGACGGTGTCGTCCAGCAGGCGGCGGAAGTTCTCCAGCCCGATGAACTGCGGGTTGGCGCTGACCCCCCGCCAGTTCGTCATCGAGATGTAGAACGCCTGGGCGTACGGCGCGATGACGTAGACCAGGTAGAGGGTCACCGGGGTGACCAGGAAGGAGAAGATGAACAGCCGACGCCTCATGTGCGGCGGAACTTCTTGATCGCCGAGTCCTTCTTGAGCTCGTCGGCCTTGGCCTGGATGCGCTCCAGGTACTTCTCCGGGGTGATGCCGCCGCTCATGAGCTGGCCGGTGGCGGCGACCGCCTCGTCCTTGAGCTGCAGGTACCACGACTGCCAGCGGTAGTAGACGGTGTTGGTCCCGGCGGCGGCGAAGGCGGCCGAGGCGCTCTTGACGCCGGGCGACAGGTCCAGGCCCTCGCCCGCCCCCTTGACCACCGAGACCGTGGCGACCATCTTGCTGAAGTCGCCGGCCGCCTTCTTGGAGAGCATCGCGCGTAGGTACTCCACGCCGCCCTGGGTGTTGGCCGCCTTGGCGGGGACGATGTAGTTCTCGCCGGGCTGGGTGTGGAGCGTGCCGTACGGCATCTTGTCGGAGCCGGTGACGTCGGGGACGGGGAACATGCCGTAGGCGAAGTCGGGCGGGGTGGTGGACTTCTGCTCGTTCTCCAGCCAGGAGCCGGAGGGCAGCATCGCCACCTGGTACTTGTTCTGGGCGGTCTGGGTCTGCACGTGGTCGAGGCCGGCGGTGCCCTCCATCAGGTACTTGGCGCCGACCTCGGCCCAGCGGGTGGCCGACTCCAGCATGGCCGGGGCCTTCCAGGCGCCGTCCTCCAGGTTGTCGATGTTCACCAGGACCTCGTTGCCGCCGATCTTGGCGGCCATGGTCAGCAGGGTCTCGTAGAGGTACTGGGCGTGCTTGCCGGCGTAGGTGAAGGGCGCCATCTTGCCGGACTTCTTGATCGTCTCGCAGAGCTGGAGGAACTCCTCCCAGGTCTTGGGCACCTGCCAGCCGTTGTCGGTGAAGGCCTTCTGCGAGTACCAGATGCCGAAGATGTAGTTGACGTAGCCGAGGACGGAGAACTTGCCGTCGTAGGTGCCGATGTCGATCACCGCCGGGTCGAGCGTGTCGCGCACCTTCACCGCCTGGTCGTCCCAGCTCGGCATCTCCAGCAGCGGGGTCAGGTCGAGGAGCTGGCCGTCCTGCGCCAGCGCGCCGAAGTCCATGGCGTTGGCTCCGGAGTTGTCGATGACGTCCGGTGGGTTGCCGCCGGCGAAGCGCGGCTGCAGGACCTTGGTGATCTCCTTGGTGAAGTTGTGCTTGACCTGCACGTCGGGGAACTTGCTCTTGAACAGCGGCTGGTGGATGTCGGTGGCGTACTGGTGGCCGAAGCCGCCGTCGAAGATCCACACTTCCAGCGACTTGGCCGCGCCCGGGGCGCTGGCCGCCGGGGTCTGCTGCGCCGCGGGGGTGGCGCAGGCGGCCAGGGCCCCCGCGGCGGGGATGAGGGCTGCGGCGCGGAGCAACTCACGTCGGGTGACGGGCATCTGGGGGCTACCTCTCGATTCGGTGACTCTCCACTGCTCGGATGGTGCGTTCGAAGGCGCGGTTGGTGCGCTCGAAGGTGCGCTGGGCCGCAGCGACGTAGACGGCGTCGAGGACGAAGAGCTGGGAGTGCACCGCCGCCAGCCCGCCCAGCCGGAAGGTCGTCTCGCGGGAGGCGGTGGTCAGCAGCAGGTCGGCGAGCTCGGCCAGCGGGGAGCGGGCGAAGGAGGTCACCGCGACCGTGGTGGCGCCCTGGCTGCCCGCCTCGGCCAGCGCCTCGATCACCTCGCGGGTGCGGCCCCGGTGGCTGATGCCGATCGCCACGTCGCCCTCGCCGAGCAGCGCGGCCTCCGACAGCGCCTGGTGGGCGTCGCCGGTGCTCCAGCAGGGCAGCCCGATGCGGCGCAGCCTGCCCTCCAGCATCCGGGCGACGTCGCTGCTGGTGGAGACGCCGACGAGGAGCACGGCGCGGGCGGCGATGACGGCCTCGGCGACCTTGGCGACGACGGCCGGGTCGAGCTGGGCGGCGGTGTCCTGGATCAGCCGGGCGTCGGCGGCGGCCATCACCTCGATGGCGTCGGCGAGCGGGTCGTCGGGCCCGATCTCGTGGCCCATGCCCGCGCCCCACCCGGCCTGCGCGGCCCGGCCGGTCTCGGTGGCGAGGGCGACCCGCAGGTCGGCGTAGCCGGTGAAGCCGAAGGCGCGGCAGAACCTGGTGACGGTGGCCGGGGAACTGCCCGCCCGCTCGGCGAGCGCGATGATCGTGGAGCGCGCGGCCTCGGCCGGATCCTCCAGGACCGCCTCGCCGACACGGCGCAGCGCCTCCGGAAGTCCGGGGAGTTCGGTCTCGATCCGGCCCAGCGCACCAGGGGTCACGGAAATTTCCTTCCGAACAACCAACCTTGCGGCGAAAATTATTCTTGCAAGTCGGTCACGTCAAGACCCAGAATCGGTCCGTGACAAAACCGTTCGTCGTCGGCGTGGACGCCGGTGCCACCTCCACCCGGGTCGCCGTGCACGCCCTGGACGGCACCAGGCTGGGGTACGGCACCGCCGGCCCCGGCAACCCCTCGGCGCACGGCGTGGACAAGGCGGCCGGCGCGGTCCGCGAGGCGCTCACGATCGCGCTCGGCGACCTCGACCCGGGCGCGGTGCGCGGCTCGGTGGCCGGAGTCGCCGGCCAGTCCCCCGCCTTCGCCCAGGCCCTGGCCGACCTGTGGCGCGCCACCGGGCTGCCGATCGCGCCCACGATGGTCAAGGACGTGCCCATCGCCTACGCGGCCGGCACCGGCAGCCCCGACGGCTCGCTGCTGCTGTCCGGCACCGGCGCGGTGGCCGCGCGTTTCGCCGGCCACGAGGTCGAGGCCATCGCCGACGGGCTCGGCTGGCTGCTCGGCGACGCCGGGTCCGGCTTCTGGATCGGCCGCGCCGGAGCCAAGGCCGCCGTCGAGGCGCTCGACCGCGACGAGCCCGAGGGCGAGCTGGTCGCCCTGGTCTGCGCGCACTTCCTCGGTGAGGAGTCCTGGCCCACCGCCCGGTTGCGGGCCGACCGGATCGTGCGGCTGGCGCAGGCCGACCACATGCGGCTGGCCGCGGTCTCCCGGCTGGTCGGCAAGGCCGCCGAGAACGGCGACCGGGCGGCCACGGCGATCGTCGAGGAGGCGGC
This sequence comes from Nonomuraea sp. NPDC050310, assembly GCF_040655795.1. NCBI lineage: Bacteria > Bacillati > Actinomycetota > Actinomycetes > Streptosporangiales > Streptosporangiaceae > Nonomuraea > Nonomuraea sp. NPDC050310. Next base: position 93,452 of record NZ_JBFAKP010000022.1, read on the forward strand.
GCGCGAGCTGGTCGCGACGGTCGGCCGGGTGCACCGGGGCGGGCCGATCGTGCTGGCCGGGAGCGTGCTGACCAACGAGGGTCCGGTACGGCGGGCCGTACTGGAGCGGCTCGGGGAGCTGGCCGAGCGGGTGGAGACCGCGCGGGACGGCGCGGGCGCGGCGGCCTGGACGGCGGCCCGGCTCCTCGACCCCACCGCCCCCCACGCCCCCTTCACCCGCGGCTGACCGCCCGAAAAAGGGACCCACCCGGACACGAAGGCGGGGATACCGAGGGGGACACCAAGGCGGCGGGTCACCCTGGGCGGCGGCCTCCCCTGGTTCAGCCGAGCCGGTTGGCCCGCTTCCTGAACTGCTCGAACTTCCGCTCCGCGTCCCCCAGATACAGCCAAGGCCACTCGGTCACCCGATCACCGATCATCTCGAAGCGCGCCTTCGCCGCGGTCCACTCGTCGGCCAGCCCGAAAGCCATGGCGAAGGTGTTGTCCACGGTCCCCCACCCCGGATCACGCCTGGCCCCCGCCGCCCGCCCCTCGGCCGCCCGCAGCTCGGCCCGGACCTCCTCGCTCTCCAGCGCCCCGCCGTCGTCCCCGCCCAGCCAGGACTCGATGTGCGCGACCGCGACCAGATGCGCGAGCGAATCGGGAGCGCTGCGCGCGAAGGCGAACATCTCCTCCTCACTCCCGAACCATTTGCCGCATTTGTACTGCAACATCTGCTCGTGCGCCTCACGGTGCTCGGGAAAGCGCGAGATCACCCCCTGGAAACGCCGCTGGGCTTCCGCCGCGCCGACCTGGCGCCCCCGCGCCGAGGTGACCAGCGCGGCCCAGGCCGTGGTGTCGTCCGGGTCGCGCTCGACCACCTCGTCCAGGCAGTCCTCGGCGATCTTCAGCCGGCGGTGGAACTCGCGGAACTGCTCCATGGCGGTGTGCTCGGCGGTGGCCGCGCCACGCGCCTCCCACGCGTGGCGCACCCCGTGCACGCCCTTGAGCAGCAAGGGCAGCGTGGAGCGCGGCTCCGCGGCGATCCAGCCGTCGATCCAGTCCTGGACGCCCGGCACCTCGGCGCAGATCCCGGCGTAGTAGGCGCGGTCGTCGGGGTGGTGCACGGAGGCGAACAGCTCGCGTACCGCCGCCACGTCCTGCTTGGACATCGCCTCGGCGAGCAGGACCGCGTTGGGGTCGCCGCCCAGCGGATCGATCTTTAATTTCTTCTTCCAGAATGCCATCGGAATACCCCCAGTCGGCAATTTCGGGTGCACAACCTATCAAGCGCGTTGTAGCTTCAAGCGCTGAAATTTCGCCATTTATGCGGACGAACGGACCCCCTCATGCGTGCCGCCGTTTCTCTCGCCCTTCTCGCCGGCTTCCTCCTCGTGGCCGTGGCCATGCTCGGCGGCGCCGTCGCCCTCGCCATGTGGCTGGCCTCGGCCACGACCGGGATCATCGCCGTCAAGCTCACCTGGCCGATCGGCCTCGCCGTGGTCGGCGGCGTGGGCGGCGCGCTGTGGCAGGCGCTGCGCACCAGGCCCAGCCGTCCCGAGGGCCTGCCGGTCGGCCCGGAGCAGGCGCCCGAGTTGTGGCAGACCGTCCGGGAGCTGGCCGCCGCGGTGGGCACCCGGCCGCCGGACCGGATCCACCTGATCCCCGACGCCAACGCCGCCGTCACCGAGGACACCCGGCTGTTCGGCCTGGTGGGCGGGGAGCGGCACCTGTACGTGGGGCTGCCGCTGCTGCACACCTTCACCGTCGCCCAGCTCCGCGCGGTCCTCGCGCACGAGCTCGGCCACTACTCCAACAGCCACACCCGCCTGGGCGCGGTCGCCTACCGCGGCCGCCTGGCCATCGGCGGCACGCTGGCGCGCATCGGCCCGTACAACGTGGCCGGCTGGGTCTTCAAGGGCTACGCCCGGCTCTACCTGCTCGCCGACAACGCCGTCTCCCGCCGCCAGGAGTTCCAGGCGGACGAGGCATCGGTACGGCTGGCCGGCCCGCAGGCGGCACGCAGCGCGCTACTGGAGATCCCGGTGCTGGACGCCGCGTGGTCGTTCTTCCAGCACGCCTACCTCACCCTGGGTTGGCAGCACGGCTACGCCCCCGACGACCTGTTCGCCGGTTTCGCCGCCTTCGTCAAGGCCCGGGAGAGCGAGCTCGCCGAACTGCGCGCCGCGCCCCCGGAGGAGGAGGACGGCTCGCTCTGGGACACCCATCCCCCGATGCCGGTCCGGATCGCCGCCCTCGCCGCGCTGCCCGAGCCGCAGGTCGAGGTGGACGAGCGGCCCGCCACCCGGCTGCTGCCGGACCTGGCCGGGGCCGGGCGGGCCCTGCAGGCGCAGGTGCTGGACCTGGACGGCCGCACGGTCCTGCCCTGGCCGCAGTTCACCGCCGCCGCGCTCGCCGCCGACCTGCAGGACGACGCCGACACGATCTTCCGCAGCATCCGCCGGGTCACCGGGGCCGAGCGGCTCTCGCTGGCCGACGTGCTCGACCTGATCGAGGCGGGGCGGCTGGCCGAGATCGCGCAGCCGCTCTTCCCCACCGCCACCCGGCGCGAGGTCGGGGGCCGGTTCGCCGAGCCGCTGGAGACGTTGCTCCTGCTGGCCGCGGTCCGGTCTCGCGTCACCGGATGGGAGCACTCGTGGTCCGGCCCCGCCGTACTGAAGCCGGACGTGCGCGAGATCCTGGCCAAGGTGGCCGAGGCGGCGGTCGGCGACGGGCTGGCCGACGCGCGGGCCTGGCTGGCCGAGAACGGCATCGACCCGGCGGCGGCGACGATGGTCGCCGGCCGGGCCGGGGCGCTCGGGTCGGCGATCGTGGCCGGGCTGGCCAACTTCAAGATCGACGGGGCCGAGTACGACGTCGTCGCGCTCAGCTCCGGGCTCGTCCTCATCCCCGACCCCGGCAAGTCGGACAAGGGCACGCGGCGGCTGCAGGCCCTGGTCGCCGCGTCCGAGGCCGAGGAACTGGCCGCCGCCCACCGCTTCCTGCCCTACGAGGAGATCGCGCAGGCCACGGTCGAGCGCGAGGTGCCGGTCAAGGCCACGCTGCGGCTGCACGACGGGCAGGTGCTGGCGGTGCAGGAGCGCATGGCCAGCGAGTTCCTGGCCAAGGACAGCCGCGACGTCTTCCTCGGCATCCTGCGCGGCATCGGCTGAGCCTCAGCCCTTGACCGCGCCCGCGGTCATGCCCACCCCCACCCGGCGCTGCAGGAAGAGGAAGAGCACCAGCGCCGGCAGGGCGAACAGGGTCGCCGCGGCCATGGTGGCGCCCCAGTCGGTGCCGAAGACGTCGCGGAAGGAGGACAGCCAGACCGGCAGCGTGCGGTTGGCCTCGTCCTTGATGATCAGCACGTTGACGAAGGCGAACTCGTTCCACGCGGTGATGAAGCCGAACAGCGAGGTCGCCATCAGCCCCGGCGCGAGCAGCGGGAAGACGATCCGGCGGAAGGCCTCCGCCCGGGTGCAGCCGTCGACCAGCGCGGCCTCCTCCAGCTCGGCGGGGATGGCGGCGAGGAAGCCGCGCAGGGTCACCACGGTGAACGGCAACGTGATCATGAAGTAGACGCCGGTGAGCATCAGCAGCGAGTCCAGCAGCCCGGTGTCGCGGGCGATGATGAACATCGGCACCAGCAACGCCTCCCAGGGCGCCATCTGCGCGGCGAACACCGCGACGATGAACGGCCCCCGGCCGCGCCAGCGCATCCGCGAGACCGCGAAGGCGGCCAGCAACGCCACGACCAGCGCGAGCAGGACGGCTCCCGCGGTGACCAGCAGGCTGTTGGCCCAGAAGCGCCAGAAGCCGTCGGCGGCCATGGCGGTCTCGAAGTGCTGGAGCGTCGGGCGCAGCGGCAGCAGCGACGGCGTCTCGGCCTGGATCTCCTTGGTCGGCTTGAAGGCGGTGCTGACCATCCAGTAGACCGGGAAGATCATCACCACGAAGGTGGCCGCCGCGGCGGTGTTGAGCAGGACCCTTCTCACTGGGCCGCCTCCTGCCTGAGCATCCGCCGCAGGTTGGCGACCAGCGCGGCGGCGAGGACGAGGACGGTGAGCATGGCCACCGCCGAGCCGAGGTCGTAGCGGTGCAGCACCCGCGCCACCTTGAAGGCGTAGACGGGCAGCGTGGTGGTGGCGCCGTCCGGGCCGCCCTGGCTGAGCACCCAGATCTGCGGGAAGCACTTGGCCACCCAGATCACCTCCAGCGAGGTGATCAGCGCGAACAGCGGCCGCAGGACGGGGAAGGTGATCTTCCAGAAGATCTGCCGGCTGGTGCCGCCGTCGATCCTGGCCGACTCGTACAGCTCGGCCGGGATCGTGGTGAGCCCGGCGTAGAGCGTCAGTGCGACGAACGGGATCGACTGCCACACGACCAGCACCACCAGCACCGCGAAGGTGGCCACCGGGTCGGCGAACCAGGCGAAGCCGCGGGTGCCGAGCAGCCAGTTGACGATGCCGAGCTCCGACTGGAACAGCCACTGGAAGATCGTCGTCGCGGCGATCACCGGGGTGGCCCAGGCCAGGGCGAGCGCGGACATCAGCAGCAGCCGCGCGCGTCGTCCCAGCCTGGCCAGCATCAGCCCCACGCCCGTGCCCAGGGCCACGATCAGCCCCACGTTGATCACGGTCCACACCGCCGTGCGCAGCAGCACCTCCCAGAACTCCGTCTTGGCCAGCAGCTCGCGGTAGTTCGCGAGTCCGACGAACTCGGCGCCGCCGCGGATCAGCTCGCCCATCCGGAAGTGCTGGACGGACAGGACGGCGGCCTTGAGCAGCGGATAGAGCAGGAGGAAGACGCCCGCGGCGACGGCCGGCGCGATGAGCAGGTAGGGCCAGAGGTTCGCCCGCCTGGTGCTCACGAGCCGCTGTTGAGGGTCTCGGTGATGGTCTTGGAGACCTTCGCCGCCTCGGCGGCCGGGTCGCCGCCGGTGAGGACCGCGGTCATGTACTGCTTGATCACCGCGGTGGCCTCGACGGCGGCCCAGGCCGGGGTGTTGGGGGTGGCCCGGCCGTTGGCCGCGCCGGCCGCCATCGCGGCGGTGCCCTCGTCACCGGCCAGCACGCCGGCCAGGGAGGTGCGGTTGGGCACGAAGCTCATCGCCTTGGCCAGGTCGGTCTGGAACTTCTCCCCGGCCAGCGCCTTGACCACCTCGTAGGCGGCCTCGGGGTGCCGGGAGGCCTCGGGGATGATCAGGTCGGAGCCGCCGGTGAACACCGCGCCCGGCTTGTCGGCCGTCTTCCCCGGGATGGTGAAATATCCGATCTTGTCCTTCATCCCGGGCTCGACCTCCAGCACCCGGGCGGCGATGCCCGGCACCGCGATGATCTGCGCCACCTTGCCCTGGGCGAAGACCTCGTGCTGGGGCGGGTTGGCCTCGTCGGCGTCCTTGGGGCCCTTCCCGAGCGCCTGGAGCTCGCGGTAGAAGGCCATCCCGGCCAGCGCCTCGGGGGTGTCGAGCGCGCCGGCCCAGCTCTCGCCCCGCTTGACGGCCAGGTCGCCGCCCTCGTCCCAGATGAAGCCGGCCAGCGCGTACCAGGTCTGGCCGGTCAGGTAGATGCCCTGGTTGCCGCCCTTGTTGAGCTTGGCGGTGGCGGCCAGCCACTCCGCGCGGGTCTTCGGCACCGGGGTGTCGCCCCAGAGCTCCTTGTTGTAGACGACCACCCGGTTGGCGGCGTACCAGGGGATGCCGTACTGCTTGCCGTCGATGTTGCCCGGCTGGGCGAGGCCAGGCAGCCAGTCGGCGCCCCCGAGGTCGGCGACCTTGCTCGTGAGGTCGCGGACGCCGCCGCTGGCGGAGTACTGGGCGACCTGGGTGTTGCCGACCTCGATCACGTCGGGGGCGTCGGTGCTGGCCAGGGCGGCGGTGACCCGCTCGCCGATGCCGTCCCACGCCTGGATCTGCAGGTCGAGGTCGATGCCGGGGTGCGCGGTCTCGTAGTCCTTCTCGAAGGAGGCGAGCAGGTCCTTGGTGACGCTGCCGTCCATGATCCACACGACCAGCTTGGCCGGCGCGGCGGACGGGGCGGAGGAGGCGGCGGGTTGCTGGGCGGTGCCGCAGGCGGCCAGAAGAGGCAGAGCCAGCGCGATCTTCAACAGGTTTCTGGGCATGGCGAAGCTCCGTGGGGGGCGGTGAGCTGGGTGGTGGCCCGGCTGCCTGGCGTACGGCGGGCAGCCGGGCGTGGGTCAGGCGCCTCGGCGCAACCGGCCGGCGTAACGCGCTTCGAGCCGGAGGTTGTGCTCGTCGCCTTCCGGCACGTTGGCCGACAGGTAGATCGGCGGCACCTGCCCGGCGTCGACCTGGTCGCTGATCACCTGGGTGACAACGAGCTGGGCGAGCAGGGCGGAGGTGACGGTCGAGACGGCGCCGGTGGCGCCGCCCCCGGGCAGGGGCAGCAGGGCGTCGCCGTAGGGGGCGAGGTTGTCCAGGACGACGTCGGCCAGGTCGCAGAGCTTGAGGCCCGACGGGTGGCGCGAGACCGAGGCGCCGGCGTGCTGGAGCGAGGTGATCGCGATCAGGTCGTGGCCGCGTTCCTTCACCTGGGTGGCCAGTTCGACGACGACGCCGTTGACGCCGGAGTTGGAGATGACGACGAACAGGTCGGCCGGGTCGATGGGGGCCGCGGCCAGGATCTGGTGGGCGACGGCCGGGTCGCGTTCGAGGTCGTAGCGGTCGAGCTCGGTGCGGTCCGCCTTGCCGTACAGGTGGATGTCACGCAGGGCGAGGCGGTTGGTGGGCACCAGGCCGCCGGCGCGGCCGGCGATCTCCATGGCGATCGCCTCGGAGTGGCCGGAGCCGAAGGCCTGGATGACGCCGCCCCGGTCGAGCGCCCGGCCGACGAGGGTGGCGGCCTGGCGCACCGGCTGCTCGGGCAGCCGGTCGATCAGGACCTTGAGCTGCGCGAAGTAGTCATCCGGACTGGGGCTGGGCTGGGGGCTGCTGGCTGGGTTCATAACGATGACCTGTGACGGCTCTGACCGTCAGGTCGAACGCCTCCTTCGTCCGTTCGTGGGTGCGTTGCGCGACCGCGACGTAGACCACGTCGAGCACGAGCAACTGGGAGTGGATCGCGGCGAAGCCGTCGGCGCGGAAGGTGGTCTCCCGCGCGGCGGTGGACAGGACCAGCTCGGCGACCTCGGCCAGCGGCGAGCGCGGGTGCGAGGTGACCGCGACCGTGATCGCGCCGTGGCTGCCCGCCTCGGCCAGGACCTCGATGACCTCGCGGGTGCGCCCGCTGTGCGAGATGCCGATCGCCACGTCGCCCTGGCCGAGCAGCGCCGCGTCGGTGAGCGCGCTGTGCGCGTCCGACCTGCTCCAGGTCGGGACCCGGATGCGCTGGAGGCGGTACTCCATCTCGCCGGCGACCGCCGCGCTGCTGGCCACGCCGAACAACAGCACCCGCCCGGCGCTCTCGATGGCGCTCGCCACCTTCTCCACCGTGGCCAGGTCGAGTTGCGCCGCGGTCTCCTGGATCAGCCGGATGTCGCTGTTGGAGACCACGCCGAGCACCTTGTCGAGGCCGTCGCCGGGCAGGATCTCCTGGCCGATGTCGGTCTCCCAGTGCTGCCGCGCGGCGCGGCCGGTCTCCGTGGCCACCGCCACCCGCAGCTCGGCGTAGCCGCCGAAGCCCAGCGCCCGGCAGAACCGGGTGATGGTCGCGGTCGAGGTGCCGCTGCGCTCGGCCAGGTCGACGATGGTCATCCTGGCCGACTCGGCCGGGTCGTCCAGGATCACCTCGGCGACCCGGCGCAACGCCTCGGGCAGGTCCTGCTGTTCGGACCTGATCCGGGAGAGTAGTTCCACTTGGTCCTCCTTGATGGTGAAAATTATGCTCAGCACCTAGCACCGTCAAGGGGTTTGCTCAATAATAATTGTCATGACCCTGGTTCTCGGCGTGGACGCCGGCGGCACCTCCTCCCGCGCCCTGGTGGCCGACCTGTCCGGCGCCGTGCTGGGCGAGGGGCGAGCCGGGTGCGGCAACCCGGCCGCCGCCGGCCCGCGCGCCGCGCTGGCCGAGCTCTCCGCGGCGGTACGGCAGGCGCTCGCCACGGTGGACCCGGTCCAGGTGAAGGCGGCGACCGTGGGCATGGCCGGGCTCGCCGGGGCGGGCGCGGACCTCGCGCTGGCCTTTCCGGTCGCGCCCGACTGCGTCGGTGACGTGGTCGTGGCCTTCGCCGCGGGCACCCCGGCGGCCTCCGGCACGGTGCTGATCTCGGGCACCGGGGCCATCGCGTCGAGGATCACCGGCCGCGTCCAGGGGCCGACCGCCGACGGGTACGGCTGGCAGCTCGGTGACGAGGGCTCGGCCTTCTGGCTGGGCCGTGAGGCCGCCCGCAGCGTGGTGCGCGGCGTGCCCGGGCGGCTGAGGGAGCTGGTGCTGCGCCATCTCGACGCGCCGGCGCTCGACCCCTACCCGCTGGCCGAGTACGTCGCCGTCGCCGTGCAGTCGGCGCCGCCGCTGGCCCTGGCCGAGCTCGCGCCCCTGGTCAGCCGGGCCGCCGCCGAGGGGGATCCGGTGGCGGCCGAGATCGTCGCCGACGCGGCGCGGCGGCTGGCCCGCACGCTGCGCGAGGTGCACGAGCCGGGCTCCCCCGTGGTTTTGGCCGGCAGCGTGCTCACCACCGAGGGGCCGGTACGGCAGGCGGTCCTCGGCCTGCTCGCCGCCGAAGAGGTGCACACCGCCGGACGCGGCGAGGCGGCGGCCGCCTGGCTCGCCGCCCGCACCCTGCTGTCCGAGACGGAGGCCACCCGCGTCCACCACCGCTTCCTCCCACCCGCGTAGAGCGGAAGCGGCCCGCGGTCACCGCCGCCCTCGCGGAACGGAAGCGAAGGCGGCCCTGCGGTCACCGTCGCTTCTTGCCGCCTTCGTAGAGCGGGTTGCCGGGGAGGCGGTCGCGGGTGACGAGCAGGGTCACCGAGTCGGCCGACCGCACCTGCGCGTCCCACACCCACCACCCGTCCCCCACCTGGGCCGGGTCGAGCGCCCGCAGGGTGTGCCCGTCCCCTTGCGGCACCACCAACTGGAAGCCGGCGGTGACACCACGCCGGGCCAGCTCGGGCCGCAGGTCGCCGACGGTGACCTCGTCCACCTTGACCCCCTCCAGCACCTCACCCTCCGCGTCGGCGGAAGCGGCGTTCTGGTACTGCTCCCCCGCCCGCGCCCGGCGCCCGATCATCACCCACCCGTCGCCGGGAAAGCCGACCGGGAACCGCAGCTCCAGCCCACCGTCGGCCAGCGACTCGGAGAAGAACCCGTCGTTGGTCCCCGGCGGCGGCGCCATGCTGATCCGGAACACCTCGCCGACCCCGCTGGGCGAGACGGGCACCAGGTTGAGCGTCATCCGCACGCCCAGCGCGCGGAAGGCCTCGTTGAAGCGGGCGACGTCGGCGTACGGGTCCTTGACCACCCCGACCCACCAGTCGCCGCGCCGCTCCAGCGAGATGGCGGAGTTGGCGTAGGAGGTGGCGCGGGCCGGCTCGCCCGGCAGCACGACGGGGGTGAGCACGGCCGCCGTGGCCAGCGCGACGGCGACCGCCAGCCCGCCCACGAACCTGCGCCGCACGAGGCCGGCGCTCCGGCGCGGCGTCTCCCGCGTGACCGCCTCCAGCAATGCCCGGGCTCCGGGGCCCGTGGCCCGGCCGCGCAGGTCCTCGTCCCGCACCCGGGCCAGCTTCTCGATGCTCACAACGACTCCAATGCCAGGTGATGGACGGGCAGCCCGTCGCGGGCCAGCAGGCGGGCGAAGCGGCGCCGGGCCCGGTGCAGGCGGACGCGCACCGCGTTGCGCGAGATGCCGAGGACGGTGGCCAGCTCGGCGTGGTCGAGTCCCTCCCAGGCCAGTAACGACAGCAGTTCCCGGTCGGCCTCGGGCAGCTCGCGGAACAGCCGGGTGATCGCCGCCAGCTCGACGGAGGACTCCGGCGTGCCGAACGGCGAGTGGCCGCCGAACAGCTCGGCCAGCTCGGCGTCGAGCTCCGCCACGCGCTCGCGGCGGTTGTGGCGCTTGCGGCGCTGGCCGGCCAGGACCTTGCGGGCCACGCCGTACAGCCAGAGGCGGGCCTCGCCGTCGCGGGGCAGCCGGTCGATGCGGCGCCAGGCGATCAGGTAGGTCTCGGCGACCGCGTCGGCGGCGTCCTCCGGCCGGTCGCAGCGGCGGGCGGCGTAGCCGAGGAGTTGTTCGTAGGTGGCGTGGTAGACCGCCTCGAACCGCTCCCGGTCGGTTTCGATGCTCACACCCCTCCCATGCCGCGTTCCGCCCTAGCGTTTCACCCGCTTTCGAGGAGGGCGGCGCTGCCGTAGGAGCCGCCGAAGCCGGTGACGAGGGCCAGCGAGCGGCCTGCGCGCAGCTCGCGCACGGCCTGGGCGACGTTGTTGAGCCCGTGGACGTAGCCCTCGCTGAGCAGGCCGCCGTGCGGGTTGACCCAGGCGTGCCGCCGCTCCAGCAGGTAGGGGCCGGGCTCGCGGGTCAGGCCGAAGTCGGTGAGCTGGCGCGGCACCAGCCAGGAGTAGGCGTCGTAGAGCAGCGCGGCGTCCACGTCGGCCGGCCGGGCGCCGGAGGCGGACCAGAGCATGGGCGCGACGTAGGCGGAGAAGATCGTGGTGACGTCCGGGGCGCGGTCCATCGCCGAGCATCCCGGGCCGCCCGCGCGTACGACGGCGCGGATGCGGGGGCCGTCCAGCACGCCGCTGACCAGCAGGGCGCAGCCGCCGTCGTTCTCCTGGCAGCAGTCGGCGGCCCGCAGCGGCGAGCAGACGTACGGCAGGCGCAGATAGTCGTCGAGCGGGAGCGGGTCGCGGCGTTGCGCGCGGGGGTTGGCGGCGGCGTTGGCCCTGGACTGGGCGACGACGGCGTGCAGGTGCTCCTCGGTGAGGCCGGTGTCGTGCAGGTAGCGGGTGGCCGCCAGGCCGAACATCGGCAGCGGCCCGGCCAGGCCGTAGGGGCGGGTGTAGGCGTCCTGCCGGCCGGTGGGCAGCGTGGTGAGCCGCCGGCCGGAGCGCCCGTTCATCGCCCGATAAATCAGCACGTGTCGCGCCAGCCCGCTGGAGATGAGCAGCGCGGCGTCGCCCAGGATCGAGGCGGTCTGGGTGCCGCCGCCCCAGATGTCGTTGTGCCAGCCCAGCCGCTCGATGCCCAGGGCGGCGGCGACGGCGACGGCCGGGGCGGAGTCGCCCAGGTGGTAGCTGAGCACGGCGTCCACCTCGCGCGGCTCGATCCCGGCGTCCGCGCAGGCCAGGCGGCAGGCCCGCACGGCCAGCGCCTGCTCGCCCAGGCCCGAGCGCCGGGAGAGCTCGGTCAGGCCGATCCCGGCGATCGCCGCCCGACCCGCGAAGTCCTGCATGCCGCACGGTAACACGCAAGCGCTTGCTCGGTTAACCGTTCATTGCTGGATAGCCGTATTATCCAACGATGCGGATGTCCGAGCTCAGCACCCGGTCCGGGGTGGCCATCGCCACGATCAAGTACTACCTGCGCGAGGGTCTGCTCCCCCAGGGCGTCCAGCTCGCCGCCACCCGAGCCGCCTACGACGACAGCCACCTGCGCCGGCTGCGGCTGATCCGCGCCCTGCTGGAGGTCGGCCGGCTGCCGATCGCCTCGATCAAGAAGATCCTGGACGCGGTCGACGACGACAGCCTCCCCCTGCACGAGCTGCTCGGCACCGCCCACTACGCGCTCAGCCCGGCCGTGGAACCCGAGCCGGGCGAGGACTGGACGCTGGCCCGCCAGGCCGCCGACCGCCTGGTCGACGAGCTCGGCTGGGCGGTCGCGCCCGGCGCCCCGGCCCGCGACGAGCTGGCCCAGGCCCTGCTCCGGCTGCGCCAGCTCGGCCTCACCACCGACCTGCGGCCCTACGCCGAGCTCGCCGACCGGCTGGTCACCGAGGTCGAACTGCCCACCATCCCGCTCGACGGGCCGCGCGAGGCCGCCGTCGAGGCGCTCGTCCTGAACTCGGTGCTGTACGGCAAGGCCTTCGAGGCCCTGCGCCGCCTGGCCCAGGAGTCGGCCTCGGCGGCCCGCACCGCGAACGCGCCTCAGTCGCGGAGCTGAACCGGCCGTTTGAGCAACCAGAGCGCGGCCCGCTGCAGCAGCGTGCGGTGCACCTCGTTGTCGTAGGAGCGGGTGTCGTGCCCCAGGGCGTCGTAGACGACGCGGCCCCGCCGTACCGGACGGGCCCAGAGCACCGGATGGCCACCGCAGGTGGCCAGCGGCTTGACGTCGGGCAGCACGTCGAGGTCGCTGTAGACCTCGTCCACCAGGTCGAAGTCGCGTAACCCGGCGACCACCGGGTGGTCGCCGCCGACCCGGACGCCGGCCCAGCCGAGCGGCGGGTGGTGCGAGCGGCCCCACTGCCAGCGCCCGCCGAGCACGCGCGGCCAGCCCTGCCAGTCGTCGAAGCAGATCGCGGCGCTGTGCATGGCCAGCAGCCCGCCGCCGCGCTCCAGGTGGTCGAGCAGCGTGGTGCGGGCCTGCGGCGGCAGCCGGAAGGCCCACTGCGCGCGCTGGTCGGCGAAACGGTCGCCGGTCATCTGCCAGCGCAGCGCGTTGACCGTGATGAGCTGGTACTCGGAAGGCTCGGCCAGGGCGCCGGGGATGTCCTCGGTGATCTCGGACTCCACGCCGACCTCGGCCAGCACCGCCGCCAGCGCCTCGGAGGTGGCCTGGAAGTCGTGGTAGAGGCCTCCAGACAGGATGAGATTTCTCGCCACGTCGCCAGCTCATCACGGACCGCCACCCAAATCCATGGCCGGAAGCGGCCGACCTATGATCTGGACCGTGGAGTTTGAGGAGCTTCGTCCGCTTCTGCTGGGCATCGCCTACCGGTTGCTCGGCAGCATGTGGGACGCCGAGGACGTCGTCCAGGACGCCTGGCTGCGCTGGCAGAGCGTGGACCGCGAGGAGGTCAGGGAGCCGCGCGCCTTCCTCACCACCGTCGTCTCGCGCCTGGCGCTCGACCAGTTGCGCTCGGCGCGGGTCCGGCGCGAGTCCTACACCGGCCCCTGGCTGCCCGAACCGGTGGCCACCGGCCAGATCGGCCCGCTGGACACCGCCGAGCTGCGCGACACCGTCTCCTTCGCCACGCTGCACCTGATGGAGCAGCTCACCCCGCCCGAGCGGGCGGTCTTCGTGCTGCGCGAGGCCTTCGAGTTCCCCTACGACCAGATCGCCGGGATCGTGGAGACCTCGGTGGCCAACTGCCGCCAGCTCCACCGCCGGGCCGCGACGCGGCTGGAGGAGGAGCGCGGCGGCCGGTTCAGCCCGTCGGAGGAGGAGCACGCCAAGCTGCTGGCGGAGTTCCTGCGGGCGGCCGGCGAGGGCGACCTCGACGCGCTCACCGGCTTCCTGCACGAGGAGATCACCTCGTGGAACGACGGCGGCGGCAAGGTGCGCTCCGCGCTGCGCCCGGTCACCGGCCGGGCCAACGTCGCCGCCTTCCTCGCCGGGCTCGTGCGCCGCTACGAGCTGGGCGAGGTCCGTCCGGTCCAGGTCAACGGCGAGACCGGCTTCCTGGTCGACATGGGAGAGCGGCAGCAGGTGGTCACCGTGTCGATGCGCGACGGGCTGATCCACGATCTCTACGTGGTGGCCAATCCCGACAAGCTCACCAGGGTTCTATAGTCCCCTCTATGGACCTCGGCATCGCGGGCAAGGTAGCCCTGATCACCGGCGGCAGCGCGGGCATCGGCCTGGCCGCCGCCAGGAGTCTGGCCCGGGAGGGCTGTCACGTCTGCGTCACCGCGCGCCACCCCGAGCGGCTCGCCGACGCGGTCGTGGAGTTGCAGGAGTACGGCACGACCGTGCACGGCATCCTGGCCGACGTGGAGGACCCGGCCTCGGCCGAGCGCGTCGCCGCCGAGACCCGCGAGGTGATTGGGCCGGTGGACATCCTGGTCGCCAACGCCGGCGGGCCGCCCGCCGGCCGCTTCACCGAGATGGACCTCGAGGCGTGGGACGTGGCGGTCCAGCGCAACCTGCTGGGCATCGTCCGGCTGATCCGCGCGGTGCTGCCCGAGATGGCCGGCCGCAACTGGGGCCGGGTCATCACGGTCACCAGCAGCTCGGTGCGCGAGGCCCTGGACGGCCTGGCCCTGTCCAACGCCACCCGCGCCGCGGTCGCCGGCGTCGTGCGCACGCTGGCCCGCGAGGTCGGCGGGCAGGGCGTGCTGGTCAACAACGTGCTGCCCGGCTCGATCGACACCGACCGGCTGCGCCAGCTGTCCGGCGGCGAGGAGGGGCTCAAGGCCCGCGCCGCCGACGTTCCGGTCGGCCGGATCGGCCGGCCGGAGGAGCTCGGCGACGTCATCGCCTTCCTCGCCAGCGAGCGCGCCTCCTACGTCAACGGGGTGTCCTTGCTCGTCGACGGGGGTGCCAGCCGCGTCATCGCCTGATCGGGACGACATGGCATCCTTGCAAGGGTGAGCGTGGACAAACCGATCATTGTGACCGTGGACGACGACCCCGGCGTTTCCCGCGCCGTGGCCCGGGACCTGCGCCGGAGGTACGGCCAGCAGTACCGGATCGTCCGCGCGGATGAGGCCGTGCAGGGCATCGAGGCGCTGCGCGAGATGCGCCTGCGCGGCGACGACGTCGCCGCGATCCTGGCCGACTACCGGATGCCCCAGCTCAACGGCGTGCAGTTCCTGGAGCAGGCCATGGACCTGTACCCCTTCGCCCGCCGGGTCCTGCTGACCGCCTACGCCGACACCGACGCCGCGATCCAGGCGATCAACGTGGTCGACCTCGACCACTACCTGCTCAAGCCGTGGGACCCGCCGGAGGAGAAGTTCTACCCGGTCATCGACGGCCAGCTCGACGCCTGGCAGCGGGCCGACCGGGTGCCGCCCGCGGAGCTGCGCGTGGTCGGCGATCGCTGGTCGGCCCCCTCCTACCGGGTGCGCGACTTCCTGGCCCGCAACCACGTGCCCTACCGCTGGATGCTGGCGGAGGAGCCGGAGGCGGCCCAGCTCGTGGCGGCCGTCGGCGAGGAGTGCCGGCTGCCGCTGGTGGTGACCGCGGAAGGCGAGACCCTGCAGGCGCCCGACCAGGCCACGCTGGCCGGCGCGGTGGGCCTGTCGACCACCCCGGCGACCGACTTCTACGACCTCATCGTGATCGGCGGCGGCCCGGCCGGGCTCGGCTCGGCGGTGTACGGCGCCTCCGAGGGGCTCAACACCGTGCTGGTCGAGGCGCACGCCTCCGGCGGCCAGGCCGGGCAGAGCTCCAGGATCGAGAACTACCTCGGCTTCCCCGACGGCGTCTCCGGCGGCCAGCTCGCCGACCGGGCCCGGCGCCAGGCGCTCAAGTTCGGGGCGGAACTGCTCACCGCGCGCAAGGTCACCGGCCTGGAGGCGCGCGGCCCGGCCAAGGTGGTCAGCTTCGCCGACGGCGAGGAGATCGCCGCGCACGCGGTCATCCTGGCCACCGGCGTCTCCTACCGGCGGCTGGAGGCGCCCGGGCTGGAGGACTTCGTCGGCCGCGGCGTCTTCTACGGCGCGGCGCTCACCGAGGCGCCGAGCTGCCAGGACAACGAGGTCTACGTCGTGGGCGCGGCCAACTCGGCCGGCCAGGCGGCCGTCTACCTGGCGGGATTCGCCAGCACCGTGCACTTGTTGGTGAGAGGTGACGGGTTGGAGAAGTCCATGTCCCATTACCTCATCGAGCAGATCGCCGGCATCCCGAACATCCAGGTGCACTACCGCGCCGAGGTGAGCGGGGCGGCCGGCGACGGGCACCTCGAACGGCTGACCCTGACCGAGCAGGGCGCTCGGCGCGAGGTGGACGCGCAGTGGTTGTTCGTGTTCATCGGGGCCGAGCCGTTCACCTCCTGGCTGGGCGAGACGGTCGAGCGCGACGGCAAGGGCTTCGTGCTGACCGGGCCCGACCTGGTGGCCGGCGGCCGCCGGCCCCGGCAGTGGCCGCTGCGGCGCGAGCCGTACTTCCTGGAGACCAACATCCCCGGGGTGTTCGCGGCGGGCGACGTGCGCGCCGACTCGATCAAGAGGGTCGCCTCCGCCGTCGGCGAGGGCGCGATGGCCGTGGCGCTGGTGCACCGGTACCTGGAGAAGCAATGATCACCGCTGACGAGCTCCGCAAGCTCTTCCTCTTCGAGAAGCTGTCGGACGAGCAGCTCGACCTGCTGCTGGGCAAGGGCGAGGAGCGCTTCTACGCCCAGGACGAGCTGATCGTCCGGCAGGGCGACGAGGCGACCTGCTTCTTCGTCCTGGTCGAGGGCGAGGTGCAGATGAGCACCGACACCACGACCGGGCCGGTGAACTCGCCGCGCACCGCCCACCCGGGCGTCTACGCCGGGGCGGTCTCGGCGTGGCTGGGCGAGCAGGCGCCGAAGTACTACCCGCACTCGTTGCGCGCCACCGCGCCGTCGCGGCTGTTCCTGCTGCCGGCCAAGAAGTTCGCGCACATCGTGTCGGAGTGGTTCCCGATGGCCACGCACCTGCTCCAGGGCATGTTCCTGGGCGGCAGGGCGCAGCGCGAGATCATCGACCGGCGGCAGCGGCTGGCCGCGCTCGGCCAGATCACCGCCGGCCTGACCCACGAGCTGAACAACCCGGCGGCCGCGGCTGTGCGCGCGGTGGGCGAGCTGCGCACGCTGATCCGCAACTCGCGGCTGCACCTGGCCGGGATGGCCGAGGAGGGCATCCCGCCGGAGCGGCTGCGCGCGCTGATCGACACCGTGGAGGCGTGCGCCATGGCGGTCGGCAAGCTGCCCAAGCGCAGCCCGCTACAGATCGCCGACGCCGAGGACGAGCTGGGCGACGCGCTGGAGGAGCTCGGCGTGGCCGAGGCGTGGGAGCTCGCGCCCGCGCTGGTCAACGCCGGGTTCACCCCCGAGACGATGGAGAAGGTCCGGCACAAGGTGGGCGAGGAGCACGCGGGCACCGCGCTGCGCTGGCTGGCCGAGGCGGTCGAGATCTCGCAGATGCTCAACGAGGTGACCGAGGCGACCGAGCGGATCAGCTCGCTGCTGGCCTCGGCCAAGCAGTACTCGCAGATGGACCGCGCCGCCTTCCAGCACGTGGACGTGCACGATCTGCTGGACAGCACGATCACCATGCTGCGCGGGAAGATCCCGCCGGACGTCAGCGTGGTCACCGACTACGACCGCACGCTGCCGGAGATCCCCGCCTACGCCGGCGAGCTCAACCAGGTGTGGACCAACCTGATCGTCAACGCGCTCGACGCGATGGGCGGCGAGGGCACGCTGACCGTCCGCACCGCGCACGACGAGGACGAGGCGATCATCGAGATCGGCGACACCGGTCCCGGGGTGCCGGAGGAGATCAAGGAGCGCATCTTCGAGCCGTTCTTCACCACCAAGACGGTGGGCAAGGGGACGGGGCTGGGGCTGGACATCTCCTACCGGATCGTCGCGGGCCGGCACGGCGGCGAGCTCAAGGTGCGCTCGGCTCCGGGCGACACGTGGTTCGAGGTACGGCTGCCGCTGCGCGAGACGGTGTGATTTGTTTTCTTTTGAAAGCTTTTCCGGTGATGATCTTTACGCTATAACATCGCGTTATGCCGGATTTATCACCCCTGGGGCCGGGTGACCCGCAGGCCGTCGGCCGCTACCGCCTGCTCGGCGTGCTGGGGCGGGGCGGGCAAGGCACCGTCTACCTGGGCGAGGCGCCCGGCGGGCAGCGGGTGGCGGTCAAGATCCCGCACATGCCGGACACGCTGGACCAGGAGTGGCGGCCCCGGCTGGCCCGCGAGCTCGACCTCGCCCGGCGCACCGCCCCGGCCTTCACCGCGCGCATCGTCGAGGCGGACCTGGAGGCGGCTCCGCCGTACATCGTGAGCGAGTACATCGACGGGCCCAGCCTGCGGCGGGTGGTCGACTCGCGCGGACCCCTGGACCCGGACGCGGTGCACCGGCTGGCGGCGGGTCTGGCCACGGCCCTGGCGGCGATCCACCGCGAGGGCGTGGTGCACCGCGACGTCAAACCGGACAACGTGCTGATGGGGCCGGACGGGCCGCGGCTGATCGACTTCGGGATCGCCCGGGTGCCCGGCGGCACGATGACGGCGACCGGGGCGGTGCTGGGCACGCCGCGCTACATGGCGCCCGAGCTGTTCGAGGGCGAACGGGTGGGCGCGCCCGCCGACGTGTGGGCGTGGGGGGCGACGGTCTGCTTCGCGGCGACCGGGCGTGAGGCGTTCGGCACCGGCGAGCTCGCCGCGATCATGCGGCGGGTGCTGACCGCCGAACCGGACCTCGCCGGGGTCGCCGAGCCGCTGCGCCCGGTGGTGGCGGCGGCCCTGGCCAAGCGGGCGGCCGACCGGCCCACCTCGGTGGAGCTGCTGTTGCGGCTGCTCGGCTCGAACGAGGAGACCACGGTGCGGCCGGCCGCGCGCCGGCGGCGGTGGCCGCTGGCCGCGGTCGCGGGAGCGCTCGCGGTGAGCGTCGCGGCCGGTGGCGGCTGGCTGGTGCTGCGCGGCACGGGCACCCCCGCCGCCGGACCGCAGACCGGTGCGGGTGTCGCGGGCCGACCGGTCACCGGCGAGCCGGTCACCGGGGAGCCAGTCACCGGGGAGCCGGTCACCGGGGAGCCCGCCGCGGGACAGCCGGGAAGCGGGGAACCCGCCGCGGCGCGGCGCGGGAGCGGGAACGAGCCCGGCGGGCAGGCCAAGGACCCGGTCACCGAGAGCGACGCCCGGGACGACCCCACGCCGGCCGAGATCGCGTCCGGGCCGGTCCGGGCCTACTTCCACGTCTCCGCCGCAGAGCACGGCCGCCGCGGCGAGCGGTTGCGCGCGGCCGGGTTCCGCCCCGTGTCGATCTCCGTCACCGGCCGCGGCTACACCGCCCTGTGGCGCAAGGGCGGCGGCCCCAAGCTGGTCATGGCCCAGAACCTGACCGGCAAGCAGTACCAGGCCTTCTGGGACCGATGGACCGCCCGGGGCTACGCCGAGACGATCACCGCCGCCTACGGTCCGCCGCTGGCCGCCCGGTTCGCCACGGTCATGGAGGAGGTCGGGTCCAGGCACCAGTCCTACTTCGGCCTCACCCTGTCCGGTCTGCGCCGCCGCCATCAGGAGGCCGTCGAAGCGGGCTACGCCCTGCGGTCACTCACCGCGTACGGCACGCCGGCCGCGGTCCGCTACTCGGCGACCTGGCTGCCCGACGAGACCGGCGAGGAGACCACCCTGCTCACCGGGATGACGCGGGAGCAGCACCAGAGCCAGTTCGACCGGCGCGCCGGCTCCTCCGAACCCGCCCTGGTGATCGTCGGCCCGGACGACCGCTACGCGGCGCTCTACCGCCCCAGGCGGGCCGACTACCGCTCCCGCACGAGGATCGACGCCGCGCAACTGGCGGAGACGCTCGCCGCCTTCGCCAAGGAGGGATTCGCCCTGCAGCGGCTGCACGCGCTGGAGGTGCGGGGGAAGGTCACCTACACGGTGCTCGGCCGCAAGGCGGCCGGTTAAGCTGCCGCGATGGTGACAGCTCATGAGCAGATCGTCGGGTTCTTGCGGGAGTTCGCGCGGCGCCGGGCGCCTGAGACGCGTCCGGTGCCCGGTGGCTTCGCCGTGCTCGACGACGGGTATCCGGGGTCGTACGACGACAACAAGCTCGTGGTCTGGGCGGGCGACGACCCGCGGGCCGTGCTGGCGGCGGCCGAGCAGGCGCTGGGCGGGCGGGGGCACCGGTATGTGAGTGTGCTGGACGACGCGGTGGGTGAGGCGTTCCGGCCCGCGTTCGAGGCGGCGGGTTACGAGCACGGGGTGGACCTGCTGATGTGCCATCGGGGGCCGGTGCCGGACGCCCCCGATGCCGAGGCGGTCGAGGTGGACGCGTTGGCGGAGATGACCTGGCGGGGCTGGCGGGAGAGCCTGCCGGACGCGCCGGACGAGGTGATCGACGGGCTGGTCGCCCGGGTGGAGCGGCGGGTGCGCGGGGCCGACCGGGTGGGCTTCCGGGTGGTGCGCGACGGGTCGGGGGAGATCGCGGCGCGGGCCGACCTGTACGTGCAGGACGGCGTGGCGGAGATCGCCGACGTGGTGACCGAGCCCCGCTTCCGGAAGAAGGGGCACGCTCGGGCCCTCGTGACGGCGCTGCTCGCCGAGGCGGGGCGGGCTGGGGCCGGGCTGGTCTTCCTGGTGGCCGACGACGCGGACTGGCCCAAGGAGTTCTACGGCCGCCTCGGCTTCGAGCCGGTCGGCCGCACGCACGGCTTCATACGGAGCTGACCCCCGGCTCAGACATGTGCGGCGCCGGGCCTGGGGTCAGGCGGGTGCGGCGCCGGGCCTGGGGTCAGGCGGGGCCGAAGGCCGGGCGCCAGGCGGCCCAGTCGATGTGCACCCGGGCCGCGTTGGCCGGGTCCACCCGCACCGGGACGACCGCGCCGGGCACGATCAGGCCCATCGGGATGCGCGGCAACGTCTGCCGGTGGGTCACCCGGTACGGCGCGGCGTCCCCCGGCCGGACCAGCACGCCGAAGCTGACCAGCGGCTGGCCGTTGACCGTGACGCCGGTGTCGCCCATCGACTCCACCTCGGCCTCGCGGGGCAGGCCGGTGGTGAGAAGCTGACGGCCCCGGATCGAGGCCAGCAGGAAGGGCAGGCCGACGGCCAGGAGAATGATCGTGGTGCCGGCGGTGATCGCGACGGCCATGACGATGCCGGTGGTGACCATCGAGGGGTCCCTTCGAGAAGTGCGTGAGTGTGCCTCCATAGAGATAGGGGCTGCGGGTTGCAGCACGCTTGCCCGGCGATTTCACGCCCGGTGCAAGCGGGGTCAGCAGTGGCCGGAGACCAGGCCCATCAGCCGCTCGGTGATCGCCGGGCCGTCCGCGCGCAGGCCGTTGTGCTCGTACTCGTTGGTGACCCAGACCTTCGTGTTGCCCACGCGGGCGGCGGTGTCGAGGGAGAGCTGGGCGTCGACGTACATGTCGTCGAAGTACACCGCCGCCGCGACGGGCACCTCGTTGGCGGCCAGCCGTACCGGGTCGTAGAGCGGCGGCCAGTCGCTCTTGGCGGCGAGCAGCTCGGCCGCGCCCCGGAAGGGGCGCAGCGCCCGGATGTCGTCGAACATCCAGGAGTAGATCATCTCGCCGGTGAACATGTCGGGCTCGGTGAGCTCCGCGGGCAGCAGCCGGTCGGCCGCCCAGCCGGTCGCCTCGCCCTGCGCGTAGATCGACTCGTGCAGGACGGCGTAGAGCGGGTTGTCGTGGAAGCCGGTGGTGATCATCGTGTCGTACAGGAAGCCGGCCGACAGCCGCGAGCCCGACCAGGCCTCGTCGAGCAGCCAGTGGATCTTCTCCCAGCCGTCGCTCATGCCCAGGGCCATGCCGAGCGTGCGGAAGCGCGCCGGGGTGAGGCGGTCGCCGTCGGGCAGCAGCACCTCGGTCGCGGCGAGATGCTCGGCGATGCGCCGCACCCGCTCGCGGTCGGCCGGGTAGCGGCGGTAGTACTGCTCGATCTTGGATCGCACGCGGGGGTAGGTGCGGGCGTAGACCTCCTCGGCGCTCGCCTCCAGACCGGCCAGCCCGCCGGTGACGTAGCAGGCGCGCAGGCCCTCCGGCGCCTGGGACAGGTAGGTCAGCGTGATGAAGCCGCCGTAGCTCTGGCCCCAGGTCTCCCACTTGTCCACGCCCAGCGCGCGGCGGATGTGCTCGGCGTCGGCGACGATGGCGTCGGCGCGGTAGTGGCTCAGCCGCCGGGCCAGCTCCTTGTCGTCGAGGCCCTCGACGGTGGCGGCGTTGAGCGGGGAGCTCCGGCCGGTGCCGCGCTGGTCGAGCAGGAGCAGCCGGTGGGTCTTCAGCACGTGCGCGAACTGCGCCGGGCCGCCCAGGCGGGGGGACTTGCCGCCCGGGCCGCCCTGGAGGAAGACCGCCCACGGCAGGTCGTCGCCGGCCTTGGCCGGGTCGACCACCTCGCGGGCGAACACGGTGAGCGCCGGGCCGTCCGGCTCGGCGTGGTCCAGGGGTACGGCGAACTCGTGGTCGATCGCGGTCAGACCAGGCATCGTCACTCTCACGCCCGCCACCCTAGGCCAACGCCCCGCCCTCTCCCCTCCGGCTCCCCTCCCTTCCCCCGTCACCCTGGGCCGACGCTCGGGCGGCCCTTGGCGGCGGCTCAGTCGGTGAAGTGGGCAGTGGCCCGGCGCCGCCGGTCGACCTGCAGTTGGAGGACGTCGGGCCGGCTGTAGTGCCCCGCCGGGTCGAAGTTCTGCCGCTCCCCCCGCACCGCGGCGAGGTCGAGGTCGGCGATCACCAGCCGCTCCTCCCCCGCCACCGGCTCGACCACCCACTCACCGTCCGGCCCGGCGATGGCCGAGCCGCCGTCGGCGCGCGGGCCGAGCTCCTTGAGCCGGTCGTAGAGCGGGAAATCAGCCGGCACGTCGGCATAGGAGAACAACGCCCCCGCCGCCAGCGACCACACCCGCCCCTCCCGGGCGATGAAGCGGGTGATGTCCCTGGTCAGCGCGGTCGACCCGGGCCACACCGAGATGTGCAGGTCGACGCCCTGGGCGTAGAGCGCCTGCCGGGCCAGCGGCATCCAGTTCTCCCAGCAGTTCAGGCCGCCCACCCGCACGCCCCGGAAGCTGTGCGCGCGCAGCCCGTGCCCGTCGCCGCTCCCCCAGACCAGGCGTTCCTCGAAGGTCGGCACGAGCTTACGGTGCGCGGAGACGACGCCCTCCTCCGGCGAGATCGCGACCAGCGTGCAGTAGACCGTGCCGCCGGACCGTTCGCTGATCCCCAGGTAGGTGAACACGCCCAGGTCGCGCACGGCCTCGGTGATCTGTGCCAGCTCCGGACCGCCGAGCTCCACCGCGGCGTCCAGGTAGGCGGCGTAGGCCCGTTTCTGGTCCGGGTCGTCGAACCGGGCGCCGTCGGTCCGCTCCACCCAGAAGGGGTAGCCGCTGAGGAACGTCTCGGGGAAGGCGACCAGCTCCACGCCCTGGCCGGCGGCGTCGTTCAGGAAGTCGAGCACCTTCGCGGTCCCGGCGGCCGGATCGAGCCACGGGCACCGCGCCTGGGCGGCGGCGATACGCATGGCGTGATCCTATAGCGCCTGATACGCTTCCCAAGCGAGCGCTTGGTTTACTGACGAGGGGCCGGACGCATGAGGTTCTCGACCTTCCACCTGTTCCACCGGTTCGACGGGCAGAGCTTCAAGGACGTCTACGACTACCACCTCGCCCTGATCGAGCTGGCTGAGGAGCTGGGCTTCGACGGGGTACGGCTGGCCGAGCACCACTTCCGCGACTACGGCGTCGTCCCCGACCTGTTCACGCTGCTCAGCCACGCCGCCGCGCGCACCTCCCGGCTCCGCCTCGGCACCGGCATCGTCGTCCTGCCCCTGCACAACCCGGTGCACGTCGCCGAGGCCGCGGCCATGGTCGACGTGCTCTCCGGCGGGCGGCTCGACCTCGGCATCGGCCGCGGCTACCAGAGCTTCGAGTTCGAGGGCTTCGGCGTCGACCTGGCCGAGGCGCGCGACCGGTTCAACGAGTCGCTGGAGGTCGTGCTGGGGCTGTTCACCCGGGAGACCTTCCAGCACGAGGGCAAGTTCCACCGCACCGGCGAGATCTCGCTCACCCCCCGGCCGCTCCAGAGCCCGCACCCGCCGATCCACGTCGCCGCGGTCTCCCCCGAGACGGTCACCATGTACGCCGAGCGCGGCCTGCCCATCCTGGCCGACCCCGCGGCGACCTTCCGCAAGGTGGTCAAGGCCGCCGAGACCTGGCGCTCCATCGCCGGGACCGACCCGTACGGCGGGCTGATCGTCGCCCGCAGCGTCTACGTCGCCCCCACGCTGGAGCAGGCCCGCGAGGACCAGGCCCGGTTCGAGGCCTCCTTCGACCGCTCGCGCATCTTCAACGAGCGCAGCGCCCCCATCGACCCGCGCACCGGCCAGGCCGCCCAGGGGTTCGAGTACTACCAGGACCGCTACCTCAAGGGCGGCTCGGTCAGCAACGACTTCCGCTGGGAGCAACTGGAGGTCATCGGCGACCCCGGCCGGGTGATCGAGCAGATCTCGGTGCTGCGGGCGGCGGGGTTCGCCGAGGTGCTGTGCGACTTCGGCAGCACGCGGCCCATGCCGTTCGAGGAGATGGCCCGGGTCATGCGGTTCTTCGCCGCCGAGGTCATCCCCGCTTTCACCTGATATTTCATGATGTACGGCTTGCGCCGGCCGTACTGGCGCGAGCCCGGCCCGTCCAGGAGGCGCGATCATGCACTCACTGACCCTCTCCAACGTCCTCGCCGAGCACGCGCGCAGCCGCCCCGGCACGGTCGCGGTCGTCGACGGCGAGACGCGGCTGAGCTACCCCGAGCTCGACCGGCGCGTCGCCCTCCTGGCCTCCGCCCTGGCCGCGCGCGGCGTGCGGGCCGGGGAGCGGGTGCTGTGGCTCGGGCAGAACTCACATGCCGTACTGGAACTGCTCCTGGCCTGCTCCCGGCTGGGCGCGATCTTCTGCCCGGCCAACTGGCGGCAGAGCACCGACGAGCTGCGTTTCGTCCTGGAGGACCTGGAGCCGCGCGTCGTGGTCTGGGAGCCCGCCGAGGCCGCCGAGCCCCTGGCCGGCGCGGAGTGGGTGCGCGCGGGGACCGACTATCAGACCTTCCTTCGAGCGGGCGGCCCGGCCGGCGAGCTGCCGGAGGTGCCGGACACCGAGCCCGTCCTGGCCCTCTACACCGCGGCCTTCGGCGGCCGACCCAACGCCGCCCTGCTGAGCAGCGCCGCGCTCCTGGCCCACAGCACGACCCTGATGACGGTCCGCCAGATGGAGCCGGGCTTCACCTTCCTCAGCAGCGGCCCGCTCTTCCACGTCGGGACGATGATGTTCTGCCTGGCCACCTTCCACCTCGGCGGCACGAACGTCTTCATGCCCGCCTTCGACCCCGACGAGCTCTGCCGGCTGGTGGACGCCGAGCGGGTCACCCAGGCGTTCCTGTTCGGCCAGATGATCGACGCGGTGGCCGCCGCCAACGCCGGGGGCAAGTACGACCTGTCCTCGCTGCGGTTCGTCTCCCACTCCGCCGAGTGGGACGCGATGACGACCGTGGACGACTCCCCCTGGTGCCGGTCGAAGATGGGCGGCTACGGGCAGACCGAGGTCGGCGGCATGCTGACCTTCCTCGGGCTCGCGCCCGGCGGGGCCGGCTTCGCCGGGCGGCCGTCGCCGCTGGTCCAGGTCCGGTTGCTGGATCCGGACGGCGTGGAGGTGCCCGCCGGGGAGGTCGGCGAGATCTGCGCCCGCGGCAAGACCCTGTTCTCCGGATATTTCGCCCGGCCCGAGCTGAACACCGCTAAATCCGCTCATGGCTGGCACCACACCGGCGACCTGGGCCGCCGCGAACCCGACGGCACCCTCACCTTCATCGGCCCCCGCCTGCGCATGATCAAATCCGGCAACGAGAACATCTACCCCGCCGAGGTGGAGCGGGTCCTGAAGACCCACCCCGCCGTCGCCGACGCCGCCGTCATCGGCGTCCCCGACGAGCGCTGGCACCAGGCGGTCAAGGCCCTCGTCGTCCTCCGCTCGGAGGCGACCGAAGCAGACCTCGTCGAGCACGTCCGCTCGCACCTGGCCTCGTACAAGAAGCCCCGCGAGGTGGTGTTCGTCGACGCCCTCCCCAAGCAGGGCTTCACCCCCGACTACGACGCCCTCGACGCCGCCCACGGCGGAGGCAACTATCCCGGGACGTGATCACGCTGGTCTAGGGTGAGCCCTCGTGCCCACCCCCGAATGGCGGACCGTGATCCGCTGGCTGATCATCCGCGACGGCGGCGCCGACGTGCTCACCCTCGCCGGCGCCCTCCCGGAGACCGAGCTGCCCGGCCAGCTCGAGGAGGACGAGCCCGAGGTCCCGCTCGCCGCCCTCCGTGCCGCCACCGGCCTGCAAGCCGTCGTCCTGGCCCTCCACGCCCCTCTCCGGGACGAAGAGGGCGAGGTGCCGACCCGGCGCCTCACCTGGCTGGCCACCCTGCTCCCCGGCTCACCGCTCCCTCCGGAAGCCGCCTGGACCCGGCCCGACGCGCCCGCCGGACCGCCGGACTCCGGACCGCCCTGGACCTCGCCCGCCTGGCACGCCGAAGTCACGACCTGGCTCGCCGACGCCCTGGCCGCGCGAGGCGGCTCCCTGCTCGGGCCGCTCGTCCAGGTGCGGGTGTGGGAGCTGTCCAGCGTGCTGCGCGCCGCGACCTCGGGCGGCACGGTGTACGTGAAGTCCTCGATCGCCACTCCCCTGTTCGCCGAGGAGGGCACCGTCCTGGCCACCCTCGCCGAGCTCTTCCCCGGCCAGGTGCCGACGCCCCTGGCCGTCGACGCCCGTCGCCGCCTGGTCGCGCTCGACGCGTTCGGCCCCGAGGTCGGCAACACCGTCGAGGCCGCGACCCACGCCCGGGTCCTGGCCCAGTACGCCGACCTCCAGGTCGGCTCGGCGGCCCGCCTCGACCGCCTCCTGGCCGCGGGCTGCCGGGACCGGACCCTCCCGTGGCTGGCCGGACAGGCGGCCACCTGGCCGCTTGCCCTCGACCCCGCCCGGCCGAGGTACGGCTGCGCCGCCGAGGACTGGCTCACCCCGCAGGAGGTCGAGGCGGTGCACGCCCTGGCGCCGGAGCTGGCCGAGGCCGCCGAGCGGCTGGCGGGGTACGGCTTGCCGGACAGCCTGGTCCACGGCGACCTGCACCTGGGGAACGTGGCCACGGCGGGCGAGCGGTACCTGTTCTTCGACTGGACCGACGCCGCGGTGGGACACCCGTTCCTCGACCTGATCTCGCTCTACTGGCAGCACAGCGAGGACGTGCGCGACGCCTACCTTTCCCGCTGGACCGCCTACGGGCCCTTCGACCGCCTGGTCGAGGCCTGGCGGCTGGCCAAGCCGCTGGCCGCCTTCAACCAGGCGCTCAGCTTCGACGCCATCGCCGAGGTCCTGCCCGCCGGGAGCAACCCACAACTGCCGGCGATGACCGCGAGGTGGTTGCGCCGCATGCTGGCCGGCCGCCGGGAGGAGTGAGCCCGCCCGCGGAAACCGTCGGCCCCGTCTGGCACTCTTGCTGCCATGGCCCAGCGGAAACTGTCGGCCCCGTCTGGCACTCTTCCTGCCATGGCCCAACCGCTCAAGGACCTGATCAACGAACGCTCCGTCGGCCTCCTGGCCGACGGGGTGGCCGCCGCGTGGTCCCCCTTCCCGCGCGACCGCTTCGTCACCGACTCCCTGAGCGGCCTGCCCGGTCTCGAGCTGAAGGACCGGGTCCGCCACGTCGCCGGCTGCCTCCACGCCGGTCTGGCGTTGCCCTTCCCGCAGGCCGCCGCCGTGCTGGCCGACGCCGCCCGTGCGGTGCCGCTCGACCTGTGGAGCGGCTGGCCCGCGACCGACTACCTCGCGCTCCACGGCCTCGACCATCTCGACGCCGCCATGTCCGCCATCGCCGTGCTCACGCCCCACTCCACCGGCGAGTTCGCCGTCCGCCCCTACCTCACCGCCCACCGTGAGGCCGCGCTGCGGATCATGTACGGCTGGGCCGAATCCCCCGACGAGCACCTGCGCCGTCTGGCCTCCGAGGGCACCCGGCCCCGCCTGCCCTGGGGCGCCCAGGTTCGCTGGCTCATGGAGCCCGGCCCGACCCTGCCCCTGCTCGGGCTGCTGCGCGACGACCCGAGCGAGTACGTCCGCCGGTCCGTCGCCAACCACGTCAACGACTTCGCCAAGACCCACCCCGAGCGCACCCTGGAGCTCCTGGGCGGCTGGCGGGACGCCGGCGGCTCGCACGTCGAGCGGGTGTTGCGGCACGCCCTGCGCGGCCTGCTCCGCTCCGGCCACCCCGGCGCCCTCGACCTCGTCGGCGCCGTCCCCGGCAACGGCGTCATCGACTCCTTGTCGCTGGCCGGAGACACGGTCGCCGTCGGCGACTCCCTCCCCTTCACCGTCGTCCTGCGCGCCGACGGGCCGGGGCCGCTCATCCTGAAGTACACCGTCACCCGTGACGGCTCCCGCCGCACCTTCCACCTCGCCGAACGCCTCGCCACGACCCGCGGCGAGACCTTCACCGTGCGCAAGCGCCACTCCTTCCGCCCCGTCACCACCCGCCAGGAAGCCCCCGGCCCCCGCACGCTGGACATCATGGTCAACGGCCGCCTCCGCGCCACCGCCCGCTTCACCCTCACCCCGGCCTCAGGCGCCTGACCTCACTTCGTGAACCGCTCGTCCAGGACTTCCAGGTCGGCCAAGGCGCGGTCCACTTCGGCGGCGCCGTCCAGGGTCGGGTCGTCGGCCCAGTCGAACCACACGGCCGAGATCACGCCCATGATCGCTCCGGTGACCGCTCGCAGGTCAACGGGGTCTCGGGACAGGCGTTCGGCGAGGATGGTCCGCAACGAGGTGCTTGCTGAGGTGATGTTCCGCAGGCTGGCGGACCAGAGCTCGGGCACGGTGATCATGAGGAGCTCGCGTTCCACGCTCTCGGCGAGGTGGTCGGGGTCCTGTTCGGCGGTCACGGTCCGGATCGCCTGCCGTACCGCGGCCACGGGGCCCAGCTCGGGCGGCGCGGCGCGGAGGGCGGCGGTGAAGGCGGGCAACTGGTCGACCAGGACGAGGTCTTCCTTGGACGGGAAGTAGCGGAAGAGCGTGCTGGGCGAGACCTCGGCCGCCTCGGCGATCTGCTCGACGGTGGTCGCGGCGTAGCCGTGTTCGCGGAAGAGCCGGAGCGCGGCACGCTGGATGAGCGCCCTGGTCTGGGCCTTCTTGCGCTCCCGGAGAGTCATGGAGTGAATTGTCCTCCCCTTGTTCAGAGGATGGCGAGGGGGTTGATCGGGCTGGCGGTGCCGCCGACCAGGCGGAGGGGGGCGAGTACGAACACGAACTCCGTCCTGCCGGTGGCGGCGAGGTCTTCCAGCCAGAGGAGTTCGGCCAGGTGGATGCCGTGGCGGTGCAGGAGGATGAGGTGGAGGTCGTCCTCCAGGGGCTCGTCGGCCAGGCCCTGGGGGTTCAGGCCGCCGATGGCGGCGTTGTCGCAGGCCACCACCGCCACGTCACGTTCGGTCAGCCAGCGGGCGGCGTCCGCGGCCAGACCGGGCTGGCCGTCTCGGGAGTAGGCGTCGGGTGAGCGGTCCCAGACCTGCGGCCAGCCGGTACGGATCACCACCGCGTCCCCAGGACCCACTGCGACCGCGGCACCCCTCGTGGTCGGTGGACCCGCTTCTACCCCACCACTCACCGCACCCTCAGGGCCCGCCGCCTCCCCGGCACCACCCGCCGCGGCGTGGCTCTCCGTGCCTCCGGGGCCTCCAGCGAGCTCGGCGCCACCCGCCCCCGCCCCTGGGTGCTCGGCCATCTCGGTGAGGAGGGTGGCGGAGATCCGGAAGTCGGCGGGGAGGTGGTCGAGGCCCAGGTAGGCGGGGACGTCGAAGAAGACGCCGCGGGTGACGACGCCGCCGACGTGTTCGATGCCGCAGCGGCGGGCGCCGTAGGAGTGGACCTGGGCGGCGGGGTGGCCGTTGTACAGCTCGTCGCCGGACCACATGTGGCAGAGGGCGTCGAGGTGGGTGGTGGTGCCGTGCGGGGAGACGATCAAGGTGTCGTCGGCCATGCGGAGCCCGGCGCCGACGGGGCGGGTCCCGGCGGCGAAGTCGGCGCCGTCGATGGACATGTAGTGCTGCGGCTCGGGGCGGCCGGGCAGGCGGGGGCGGCCACGGCGGATGGGCATGCCGAGGCTGAGCACCTCGCCGGTAACCGCGTGGGACAGGGCGGCGAGGACGTGGGGGCCGGTGAGCAGGTTGAGGGTGCCCCGCTGATCCTCTGGGCCGAAGCGGCCCCAGTTGTTAGGCTCGTGAACCAAGTAAGCGCTCGCTTCCACGTGGAGGAGATGGGTGAACGGCTACTGCGACCCCCGGTTCGCGAAGGTGCGCGAGGTTTTCGAGCAGGGCTTCACCGATGGGTCCGAGCTGGGGGCCGCGGTCGCGGTGTACCTGCGCGGGGAGCCGGTCGTGGATCTCTGGTACGGCACGGCGGACCGGCACACGGGCCGGGAGTGGGCGGAGGACACCCCGGCCTACGTGTACTCCTGCACCAAGGCGGTGACGGCGACCGTACTGCTGATGCTGGTCGAGCGGGGGCTGGTCGAGGTCGGGGCGCCGGTGGCGACGTACTGGCCGGAGTTCGGGAAGCCGGAGATCACGGTCGAGCACGTGCTGAGCCATCAGGCGGGGCTGCCGGTGCTCGACGGGGTGGTGCCGGTCGAGGAGTTCGAGGACCAGGCGGCCATCGCGGCGCGGCTTGCCGTACAGACGCCGTTGTGGGAGCCGGGGACTGCGCACGGGTATCACGCGCTGACCTACGGGTTCCTGGTGGGTGAGGTGGTGCGGCGGGTCACCGGGAAGTCGGTGGGCGAGCTGGTGGCGGCCGAGATCGCCGGGCCGTACGGGCTGGAGATGTGGCTGGGGGCGCCGGACGAGGTGATCGGGCGGGCGGCCCGGCTCACCGCCTCCGCCCGGGGCACCACCCCCGGTGGTCCCGCACCCACGACCCGGCCGACCGTCTCCGGCCCCGGAGACACAGGTGCGACCCGCCCCGCAGCGGCCACCGATGGGCCGGCCGGCGGGGTATCGGTGGGCGGCGGGTCGGCGGGGGCTGCGGTTGGGGGTGCTGGAGAAGGGCTGGTGGAGCGGATGGCGAGGGCGTTCGCTGATCCGCAGAGCCTGGTCAATCGGGCGCTGGGGAACCCCGACATGCAGAAGTTGCCCGGTGGGGCCAACCATCCGGTGATCATGCGGTCGGGGTGGCCGGCGGCGGGGATGGTGGCGACGGCGCGGGGGCTGGCGGGGTTCTACCGGGCGTTGCTCGCCGGGGAGATCCTCGCGCCCGAGACGCTGGCCGAGGCGATGCGGCGGCGGGTGCAGGGGCCCGATGAGGTGCTGCTGGTGGACAGTTCGTTCGGGCTGGGGTTCATGCGGCCGTCGATGGGGTTCCTGGTGCCGAGGGGCGGTGCGGAGGGGGCGTTCGGGCACACCGGGATGGGCGGGTTTCTGGGGCTCGGCGATGTACGGCATGGCCTGGCTGTGGGGTACACGCCGAATCGGATGGCGAACGCGGCCTCGGGTGGGCTGCGGGCCTACCGGCTGCTGGAGGCGGTCTACGCGGCACTGTGATCCCGACGGGTTCATTGCATCGTCACGCCGCCGCTCACGGAGAGGGTTTGGCCGGTGATGTAGGCGGCTCGGGGGGTGCACAGGTAGGCGACCAGGCCGGCGACGTCCTCCGGGGTGCCCAGGCGGCGCAGCGGGATGGTGCGGGTGAGCTTGTCGACCAGGCCGGGGTGCTGGTCGGAGACTCGGCGCAGCATGGGGGTGTCGGTGGGGCCGGGGCAGACGACGTTCGCGGTGATGCCGTCGCGGGCCACCTCTCTGGCCAGGGATTTGGCCAGGCCGAACAGTCCGGCCTTGGTGGCCGCGTAGGCGCCCTCGCCGCCCGAGCCGGCGCGGGCGCCGTCGGAGGAGATGAACACCAGGCGGCCCCAGCCTCGGCGGGTCATCGACGGGAGCAGGAGCTTGGTGAGGAGCATGGGGCCGCGCAGGTTCACCTGCCACATGAGGTCCCAGGCGGCGGGGTCGGAGGTGGCGAAGGGTTCGACGACGGAGACGCCGGCGTTGTGGATGAGGATGTCGACGCCTTCGCCGGTCTGGGCGCAGAAGTGCTCGATGGAGTCGGGGTCCCGCAGGTCGAGGGGCAGAAAGCGAGGCATCAGGTCGGGGGCGGTGGGGGTGAGGTCGGCGACGATCACTTGGGCGCCGAGGGCGGTGAGGTCGCGGGTGATGGCGGTGCCGATGGCTCCGGCGCCGCCGGTGACGACGGCGGTGTGGCCGTCGAGGCGCAGGCCGTCCATCAAGCCGAGGCGCGAGCCGTCCATCAGCGGGTCACCTCGGCGGCGGACCAGTCGGCCAGGAGGGCGGCGGTGGTCGTACGGGTGGCCAGCAGCGAGACGGTGTGCTTGAGGACCGCGAGCGCGTACTCCCGGGGCATCCCAGAGACCGCGTCCTCGACCACGGTGACCCGGTAGCCGAGGTTGACCGCTTCCAGGGCCAGCCCGGGGATGCCGAGGTTGAGCGAGACGCCGAGCGCGACGACGTGCCGGACGCCGAGGGCGCGCAGGCGGGCGTCGAGGGTGGTGCCGGTGAAGGGCGAGAAGCCGTGGTAGCGCCGGCTCTCCAGGTCGCCGGGCCCGAGCAGTTCGGGCAGGACGTCCACGGCCGGGGTGCCTTCGAGCATGTGCGCGGGGTCCCGGAGGAGGCGCACGATGAAGGGGCAGTTGTCGGTGTGGGTCCCGGCCCGGTCGGCGCGGAAGGCGGCGGTGCAGTGCACGACCGGGATCCCGCGGGCACGGGCGGCGGTCAGCAGGGCGGCGGAGTTGGGGATCAGGCCAGGCCAGCACAGGTCCGGGAAGCTCCCGAGGACGCCGCGCTGCATCTCCATCACGAGGACCGCCACCGCGCCGCTCATCACAGTCTCCCTAGCGCTTGCTTGGCAACACCGCTCAGCCTAGCTCACGACTACATACCGTGAAATATGGACACTCGTGACAACCAACAGTGGGAGTGAGACCGTCGAATCCACGACGGGTGAACTCGCTTGGGGGTTGATCTTGGTCCCGGGGTACCGAGAAGTGCGGCAGCTGGGCGCCGGCCACACCGGCAGGGTGTTCCTCGCGACCTACCAGGAAACCGGCGCCTACGTGGCGATCAAGTACCTCAACGCCGCCCTGCGCCGCGACCCCGACTTCATGGCGCGGTACGCCGCCGACACCCCCCACCTGGTCGAACTCGACGACGAGAACGTGGTCCGCTTCTACGAGTACGTGGAGACCCCCACCCGCGCCGCCGTGGTGATGGAGCTGGTGGACGGCGTCTCCCTGCGCACCCTGCTGACCGAGCACGGCAGGACCGGCCCCGAAGCGGCCCTGGTGGTGCTGAAGGGCACGCTCCTGGCCCTGGCCGCCGCGCACGCGAAGGGCGTGGCGCACCGCGACGTCAAGCCGGAGAACGTGCTGGTCCAGGCGGACGGCACCAGCAAGCTGGGCGACTTCGGCGTGGTCGGCTACGTCGAGGAGCCGGACGTGCCGCAGGGCACCCCGGCCTACCTGGCCCCCGAGGCGTGGCGGCAGGGCGGCGGCAGCATGCGGGCCGACCTCTACGCGGCGGCGTGCCTGCTGTTCGAGTGCGTGATGGGCCGCGTGCCGTACCGAGGGAGCACCACGGAGGTGCGCGACAAGCACCTGGACGCGCCGGTGCCGCTCGAACTGGTCCCGGACACGCTGCGCGACCTGCTGCGCCGGGGGCTGGCGAAGGACCCGGCCGGCCGGTACGGCTCGGCCATCGAGTTCGCCGCCGAGCTGGAGGAGGACGCGCTCGCCGGCTACGGCCCGGACTGGGAGAAGCGCGGCAGGAGACACCTCGGGGAGCTGGCCACGATGCTGGCGCTGCGCTTCCCGCTGGCCGATCCGAGCGTGCGCGCCGATGCGGGGGCGGCGGAGACGGCGGTGCTCCGGCGGCGGCAGCGCACGTGGGTGAGCATGGTGCCGCGGATGCCGCCGCACCTGTGGATCGCGGGCGGGGCGGTGACCGCGATGCTGGTCGGGCTGCTGATCACCCGCGGGGACCTGCCGGAGGGGCCGTTCCTGATGCCGCCGCCGGAGTCGCCGCACCAGATCGGCACGCATGTGCCGTCCGCGTCGCGGAGCGCGGCCTTACCGCCGGGGCAGAGCTCCGGGCCGACCAGGCGTACCCGTGTCCCCACGACGTCGACGCCGCCCGCGCGCCCTTCCGGGACCCGTCAGCCGACGTCGGATTCGGGCGGCGTGCCCACCCCGACCCAGGCGCGGCCCACGCCCACCCCTACGGCGAGCCGTACGCCGCCGGCCGGGCGTCCGGCGGTGCGCTCGGCGAGCATCACCCGGTGGAGCGGGACCACCGGGTCGGTGCGGGTGTCGGCCACCAACGGCGGGCCGGTGCGGCTCAAGGTGTCCTTCACCCGGCGGGAGGGCGAGCTGGCGGCGCAGATCGTGGCCACGCAGACGCACACGCTCACCGGTGAGACCGCCTACACCCGGACCATCTCCCACAACCTGGGCGAGGTGCCGTGCGGGCGGCGGGCGTGGTTCGGGATGACGGTGGCCACCGAGCCGGTCTCGGCCAACGGGCCGCAGGTGAGCGAGATCGCCGTCGACGGGCCGGCCTGCGCCACCCCGCACCTCAGCCCGCCGCCCCCGACCGCCGGGGCCAAGCCGACCTCCACCCAGCAGGAGGCCGCGGGCAGCCCCGACCTCGAGGCCGTCCGCCCCACGCCCTCCACGGACGCGGACGCCGCCCCCGACGTGAGCATCCCCCCGGAAGACTGACCCCCGGAAGCCCGAGAAGCCGGGAAGCCCGGGAAGCCCCGAAGGCCCCTCCAGCAGAACACCGCTCCCCCGCCCACCCGGCCCTTGTTCGCCAACCAAGCGTGCGCTAGCTTGGCAAGCGATGGACGCCTACTGGGCCGCCTGCGCGCGCGGCGAACTGCTGGTCCAGCGCTGCCTGTCCTGCGACCGCCGGGTCCACCTCCCCGCCGACGACTGCCCCTCCTGCGCCGGCGAGCTGCGTTTCGAGCCGGTCTCGGGCGAGGGCACGATCTGCACCTACACCGTCGTGCACCGCACCTTCGCCGAGGGGTTCGCCGTGCCGTACGTCCTGGCCTGGGTGGACCTGCCGGAAGGGGTCAGAGCCTTCGGCCAGGTCGTGGAGTGCCCGCCGGAACGGCTCAGGATCGGCCTGCCGGTCCGCGTCACCTTCCTGGACGACCTGCCGCACTGGAGGCCCGCGTGAAGCTGGGGAACGTGCTCATCCCCGTCGCCGACCTGGACGAGGCGATCGCCTTCTACGGTCTGCCGGTCAAGTTCAGGGACGGCGACCGCTTCGCCGCGCTCGACGGCGGCGGCGTCACCGTCGCGCTGGCCGGGCCGGGCGAGCACCTGCTGCCGGCCGCCGCCCCCGCCTACAAGGTCACCGGCCTGGAGCAGGCCGTGGCCGGTTTCGTGGCGCGCGGCGCGACGGTCGAGCGCGAGCCGGAGAGCGGCCCGCACGAGCTGCGGGCGGCGCTGCGCGACCCCGACGGCAACCTCTTCGTGCTGTACGAGACTTTCTGAAGAAGGCGGAGGCGTCCATGCGCAACCCCTACGGGAACTACGGTCACACGATCCTCACCGCGGGCGCGCTCCGCACGCCGGACCGCGTCGCGCTCACCTACTGCGGCGAGCAGTCCTTCACCTACGCGGAGCTGAACGCCGCGGTCAACCGCCGCGCCCACGCGCTGAGCGCGGCCGGGATCCGGCCCGGCCGGCGGGTGGCCGCTCTGCTCAACGAGACGCTCCAGGTCGCCCAGCTCTACCTCGCGCAGGCCAAGCTGGGCGTGGTCACCGCCGCGCTGAACCCGTACTGGCCGGTGGAGGTGCTGCGGGCCGTGGTGGCCGCCTCGGGCTGCACGGCCTTCGTGTACGACTCGACCGTGGCGGGCGTCGTCGAGCAGATCAGGCCGGACCTGCCCGGCGTGACCACCTGGCTGGACGCCGCGGACCTCGACTCGGGCGACGAGTCGGAGCCGGAGCTGTCCGGCTTCCACGACGACCCGGTGGCGCTCTACTACACCTCCGGCACGAGCACCGGCCTGCCGAAACCGGTGGTGCACACGCACGCCTCCTCGATCGCCACCGCGCAGATCTGGCTCGACGTGCCGCGGGCCGAGGACTCGGTCTTCGGCACCGGCGCGATCATCTGGGGCATCGGCTTCCCGGCGATCGTCGGGCCAGCGCTCTACGCGGGCATGCGGCTGGTGCTGGAGCAGGACTGGGGGCCGGCCAACTTCCTGCGCGTGGTGCCGCGCGAGCGGGTCACGCACGTCTCGCAGATCCCCAGCTTCTACGCCGCCCTGCTCGGCACGGCCGAGCACGAGGCGGCCGACCTGTCCTCGCTGCGCGTGATCATGCTCGGCGGCGAGCCGCTGACCGCGCCCATGCTCGCCCGCATCAAGGACCGCCTGCCGGACGCGGGCGTCTACTCCTACTACGGCCAGACCGAGGCGCCCTACACCTGCATGGGCCGGGTGGACGACGGCTCGACCCCGCTCGGCTCCTCCGGCCGGGCACGGACGGGCAACGCGGTGAAGATCACCGGTCCGGCGGGTGAGCGGCTGGTCGGGCAGACCGGCGAGATCAACCTGGCCGGACCGCACCGCATGGCCGGCTACGACGGGCTGCCGGACAGGACCGCCGAGGTGCTGCGCGACGGCTGGTTCGTCGGCGGCGACCTCGGCGTCCTGGCCGAGGACGGCGTGCTGACCGTGCTGGGCCGGCGCGAGGACGCCATCCTGAAGGGCGGCCGGTGGAGCCAGCCCGCCGCCGTGGAGGAGGCCGCCGCCGCGCTCGACGCGGTCGCCGAGGCCGGCGCCGTGGGCGTGCCCGCGCACGCCGAGGGCGGCGAGGCGGCCGAGCAGAAGATCCTGGTGGCCGTGGTGCCGCGCGCCGGGCACTCGCTGGACCCCGCCAAGCTGGCCGTCGCCCTGGCCGAGACCCTCCCCGCGCACCAGCAGCCCGACCACATCGTCGTCGCCGAGTCGCTGCCGCACTTCGAGGACGCCTCGGGCGGCCCGGGCAAGCTGCTGCGCCGGGAGATCCGGGACCTGTATGGCCACCTGGTCTGAGCCGGAGGTCAAGGCGCTGCTGAGGGCGGCGGGGATCGCCGTCCCGCGCGGCGTGCGCGCGCTGGAGGAGGTGGCCGGGCTCACCGAGCCGCTGGTCCTGAAGGCGGTCGGGCCGCTGCACAAGTCCGACGTCGGCGGCGTCCGGCTCGGCCTGAGCGCCGCCGAGGTGCCCGAGGCGCTGGCCGGGATGCGGGCGCGCGGCGTGCCCATGGACGGCTTCCTCGTCGAGGAGCAGGCCGCGCCGGGCGTCGAGCTCCTCGTCGGCCTGGTCCGCGACCCCGGTTTCGGTCCCGTCCTGGTCGCCGGACTGGGCGGCGTCTGGGCCGAGCTGCTGCGTGACACCTCGCTCCGGCTCTGTCCCGTCTCGTACGGCGACGCCGAGGCGATGCTCGCCGAGCTGCGCGGCGCTCCACTGCTGTCGGGCTATCGCGGCGGCGCGGCGGTCGACGTCGAGGCGGTGATCCGGCTCCTGCTGGCCGTGGGCGGCCCGGGCGGGTTGTGGGAGCGGCTGGACCTGGGCGAGTTCGAGCTGAACCCGGTCATCGCGAGCGCGTCGGGCGTGGTCGCCGTGGACGCCCGCTACCTGCCCGCTCCCGCGCCGGCTCGTGCGGAGCCGCCGGTCAGCGACTTCACCGCGCTCTTCGAGCCGCGCCGGGTCGCCGTGGTGGGCGCCTCCACGACCAGGCCGGGCTTCGGGAACATGTTCCTCGGCTTCTACCGGGACGCCGGGCTGCCGGTGGTGGCGGTGCATC
Organism: Nonomuraea sp. NPDC050310; assembly: GCF_040655795.1. NCBI lineage: Bacteria > Bacillati > Actinomycetota > Actinomycetes > Streptosporangiales > Streptosporangiaceae > Nonomuraea > Nonomuraea sp. NPDC050310. The sequence continues at coordinate 130,878 of NZ_JBFAKP010000022.1, forward strand.
CGACCGCGACCGAGGTGGACGGGGTGCCTGCCGTACCGACCCTGGAAGGGGTGGACTACGCGCTGGTCGCGGTGCCCGCCGAGCGCTGCCCCGACCTCGTACGGCAGGCGAGCGGCGTGCCGTACGTGCAGGTGATGAGCGGCGGCTTCGCCGAGGCCGGCCGGCCCGACCTGGAGGCCGAGCTGGCGGCGGCGGCCCGCGAGGCGGGCACCCGCCTGCTGGGCCCGAACTGCCTGGGCGTCTACTCCCCGCGCGGCCGGCAGACCTTCCTCGGCGGCGGGTTCGGCGAGCCCGGCGGCATCGCGCTGATCTCGCAGAGCGGCGGCCTGGCCGGCGAGGTGATCCGGGTCGGCGAGCAACGCGGCCTGCGCTTCGGCCGGGTGGCGACGGTGGGCAACTCGGCCGACGTGACCCCAGCCGAGCTGCTCGCCTGGCTGGCGCGCGAGCCCGAGACCACGGCGATCGGCCTCTACCTGGAGGACCCGCGCGACGGCCGGGCCCTGGCCGAGGCGCTGGCGGGCTGCCGGGTGCCGGTGGCGCTGCTGGTCGGCGGGCGCACCGGGCAGGGCCGGCGGGCCGCGGCCTCGCACACCGGCGGGCTCGTCGGCGAGGGCCGGGTGTGGGAGGCGGTGGCCGCCCAGACCGGGACGGCGCTGGTGGGCAGCCAGGACGAGCTGATCGGCGCGCTGCTGTACTTCCAGGCCCACGCGCACGCCACGGGCGGCGACGGCGTGCTGGTGGTGGGGCCGAGCGGCGGGGCGAGCGTGCTGGCCGCCGACGCCTTCGACCGCGCCGGGCTCGCCCTCGGCCCGCTGCCCGAGGCGGTCCTGCCCGCCCTGCGCGCGCTGGGCCTGGGCGCCGGCAGTTCCCTCGCCAACCCGCTGGAGATCCCGGTCGGCCCCCGGGCCAGGCCGGACCTGGTACGGGAGACCATCGAAACGATCCTGCGCCATCACCCCTACCGCGACGTGGTGGCGCACGTGAACGTGCAGAGCTTCTTCACCTACGGCGACGCCGCCGAACCCCTCTACGCCTACGCCGGCCACCTGGCCAAGGTCGCCGGCGCCCGGCTCACCCTGGTCACCCGCAACGCCGAGGTCGCGCCGGCCGGCGTCGAGCAGCGCGTGCGGGAGCTCGTCGCGGGCGTGCCCGTCTACCGGTCGATGGAGGCGGCGGCCGCGGCCGTCGCCGCGGGAAGGAGCATCTGATGGGACTGCTGGACGGCAAGGTGGCGCTGGTCACCGGCGGAGCCAGGGGCATGGGCGAGGCGCACGTGCGGCTCTTCCTGCGGGAGGGCGCCCAGGTGGTCTTCGGCGACGTCCTGGAGGCGGAGGGCAAGGCGCTGGCCGCCGAGACCGGGGCGCTGTTCGTCCGGCACGACGTGACCCGGCCCGAGGAGTGGGAGCGCGCGGTCGGCGCGGTGGTCGAGGCGCACGGCCGGCTCGACGTGCTGGTGAACAACGCGGGGATCCTGAAGTTCGCCACCATCGAGGAGATGGCGGTCGAGGACTTCGACCGGGTGCTGAACGTCAACCTGCGCGGCGCGTGGCTGGGGATCAAGGCGGTGATCGGGCCCATGCGCGCGGCCGGGCGCGGCTCGATCGTGAACATCTCCTCCATCGAGGGCTTCATCGGGGCGGCCGGGCTGTCGGCGTACTCGGCCTCCAAGTTCGCGCTGCGCGGGCTGACCAAGGCCGCCGCGCGGGAGCTGGCGCAGGACAAGATCCGGGTGAACAGCGTGCACCCCGGGGCGGTCAACACCGCGATGGCCGCCGATCCGGCGGTGGCGGCGGCGATCGACCTGGAGGCCTTCGCCCGGTCGATGGTGATCAAGCGCTTCGCCCGGCCGGAGGAGGTCTCGCACCTGGTCGCGTTCCTGGCCTCCGACCGGTCGAGCTACTGCACCGGCAGCGAGTTCACCGTGGACGGCGGTCTCACCACCGGCGCGGGCTACTAGCCGGCGCTCAGGTCAGGCCCAGCTTGGCCGCGCGCACCCCGGCCTGGAAGCGGCTCCCGGCCCCGAGCAGGGCGGTCAGCTCGCCGACCACGCGGGTGACCGTACGCGGGGAGACGCCGAGCGCGCGGGCGATGGCGTCGTCCTTGGAGCCGGAGGCGAGCAGGCGCAGGACCGCGCGCTGCTGCTCGGTCAGGTCGTCGCCGACAGCGGCGCGCGGCACGTCCTTGGGCTCGGCGGCGGTCATCCAGCAGTAGTCGAAGAGCGCGGCCAGGGAGGCGACCAGCAGGCGGCCCTCGATCAGCAGCGCCCCGGCCGCGATGTCGCCGGGCACGGCCTCGACGACGGCGAGGACGCGGTCGATCACGATCATCCGGACCGGCACGACGGCCGAGGTGCGCACCTCCACGCCCACGTCGAGCATGCCCTGGATGTGCTCGCGCGCCAGCGGCACGTGCAACTGGCCCTGGGTGTGCAGGTTGCGGACCCGCACCCCGCGCCCGACCGCCTCGGCGTCCTCCGCGCGCGAGCGGGCCAGCCGCTTCGGCGACCAGCGGTGCCACGGGTACGGCGGGTGCATGCTCATGATCTCTTCGGTGCTGCGCGCGGTCGCCGCGCGCAGCCTGGTGCGCATGGCCTCGGTCTCGGTCCTGGTCCCGGGGTAGAAGTCCACGCGGACGTGCTCGTTGTCGCCGCCGGTCAGGCTCACGTAGTCGGTGAGCGCCCGCGAGGCGGCCCGCTGCTCGGCCAGCCGCCCGAGCAGGTCCTCACCGCCCGCCAGCATGCGGCGCAGCGCCGCCATGGCGTCGACGGCGACCTCCGCGCCCGGGTCGAGCAGGCCGAGTTCCGCCAGCCGCGCCCGGACCTGAGCGGTCTCGGCGGGGCGCAGCCCCAGCTCGCTCGCGGCCTCGGCGAAGGACAGGCTCCGCTCCCACATCCGCGCGTAGACCTGCCGGACCGTGCGTTCCTCGACCACATCGCTCCCTGTCCGCTTTCCGCCGTGGCGGGAAGCGGAAGCCCGTAGAAGTAGTGCCTTTCGCCGGCCGTACGGCAGGCTCTCAGCAGGGTAGGACGCGGCGTTCGCGGCCTTATACCCAACCCCTGTACGGCACCCACGGAGGAGCTTATGATCACACTTGAGCACAGCCTGGTCACCTACCGTGTCACCGGCCTGCGGGCCGGCGCCTGCGCGCACTGCGTCGAGACGGTGAGGCGGGAACTGGCGGCGATCCCCGGGGTCGTCGGGGTGGACGTCAACGCGGCGCTGGGCCGGGTGAGCGTCCTGACCGACGGGCCGGTCGAGGAGAGCTTCGTGCTGGCGGCGATCGAGGACGCCGGCTGCGAGGCCGGCCGCGTGCCGGTCTGGCACAGCTAGACGGGCGGCGCCGGGTTCAGCGGCGGCGGCGCTTGGCCACCTCGTCCGGGTCGATGGCGGTCCAGCCGGCGGCGAGCTCCAGGGAGGGCGTCCGGCCGCTGACCACGTGCCTCAGCGCCACGGCCGCCGCCCGCTCGGCCGCCCCGGCGGCGATCGCGTCGAACAGCTCGTGGTGCTCGGCGCACTGGCGGGCCTGGTCGCGCTCGAAGGTCAGCCGGAACAGCCAGCGCAGCCGCGCCTCCAGCGGTCCCATGAGCTCCACCAGCAGCGCGTTGCCCGAGGCCGCCACCACGGCGGAGTGGAACCCGGCGTTGGCCCGCGCGATGGCCCCGGCCTCGCCGCGGGCGGTCGCCGCGTCGGCCTCGGCCAGGGCGGCACGCAGGCGGGCCAGCGCCTCTTGGTCGGCCCGGCCCGCGGCCAGCCGGGCGGCCAGCACCTCCAGGCTCTCGCGCACGTCGAAGAAGTCGGCCACGTCGGCCGGGGTGAACGGGCTGACCAGCACGCCCTTGCGCGGCACGACCACGACCAGCCGCTCGGCCTCCAGGCGGCGCAGCGCCTCGCGCACCGGGATCCGCGAGACGCCGTGCTCGGTGGCCAGGTCGCGCTCGACCAGCCGCTCGCCGGGCTGGAGCACACCCTCGACGATGTGCTCCTTCAGCGTCTCGTAGACCGTTGACATGGGATAACGGTATACCGCGATCAGCGCCAGGAGGTCGGCGTGATGAACAGGCCGCTCGCCTCGACCAGCGGGGTGCCGTCGGGCAGCGCGATGCGGCCCTCGGCCCACGTCTTGCGGCCCTCCGAGCGGGTGTGCTCCGCCGTCGCCAGGAGCGGCCTGCCGTACGGCACGAGCCGCAGGTAGCGCAGCGTGAGGGTGCCGGTCATCCCGGCGAAGCCGGCGTGCGCGACCGCCTGGCCGAGCAGGTGGTCGAGGATCATGGCGCTGATGCCGCCGTGCACGCCGTCCGGCGGGCCCTCGTGCAGCGGGCGGAAGACCACCTCCGCACGGGCGCCCCGGTCGCCGAGCTCGACGACGAGCGGGAGGGCGTGCGGGTTCGCGCCGCCGGTGACCGCGTTGCCGAGGTGGCGGAGCGAGCCGTCGGGCGCGATCTCGAACGGCTGCGGGCTCGTGCGGGCGCGGGCGCCCAGGCGGGCGGTGAGCTCGGCGAGCGCGGCGGTGACCGCGGCCAGTTCGCCCTCCTCGACGTCGGTGAGGGCGACGGCGTCCATCAGGTCGCGGGTCTGCTGGGCGAGCACGCAGTGGGCGGCCAGGCGGGACTCGGGGGTGAGCTCCATGGTCATGGCCTCATTCTAGAACGCGTTCTACCGAATCGGGTTCGGAACATGGGTCGCAGGGGTCACAGGTAGATCTTTTGTGGATTTTCCAGCTAATTTCCGGCATATCTGGCAAGCTCTTGACCTGCGGTTATCCCCCACGCTCGGCCATGGGACTTTCTTGGTTCTTGCTTGACCTGGTGTTTCGTCCAGGTAGCCTCCCGAATCACGGAAGTCACAGGCTGCCCGGAAGGTCCCCCACACCTCGATGACCCCAGAGATGCAAAAGTACATCGAGCTCCTGGAAAGCGAGCTCGGGTACGCCGAGAAGGCCGGCGCGTACACCAAGTTCGGCGACTGGTACGGGAAGAACGTCGAGTTCGACGCCGACTACACCTCCGCCCCCTGGTGCGACATGTACCTCTCCTGGGCCGCGCACAAGCTCGGCTACGAGGAGTGGATCGGGCAGTTCGCCTGGACCGTCGCACACGCCGAATGGTTCAAGGAGCAGGGCGCCTGGGGCTCCAAGCCCAAGCCCGGCGCTTTCGTCTTCTACGACTGGAGCGGCTCCGACGAGATCGACAACATCGACCACGTCGGCATCGTCACCCGGGTCGAGGGCGGGCGCATCCACACCATCGAGGGCAACATCGACGGCGGCGTCGCCAAGCGCAAGGAACGCGCCACCGACAAGGTCGTGGGGTACGGCTACCCGGAGAAGATCAAGGCCAGGCTCGACGCCGAGGCCGCTCCGCAGCAGCAGGAAGGCACCCTGCCGCCGGACACCGTCCTCGACCAGCAGGGCCTCACGAACGACCTGACCGCGCGCATCCCGCGGGTCAACCAGGCCCCGGAGAGCGCCGAGCCGGCCGCCGACCCGGCCCCGGTGACCGCCGCCGCCCCCAAGGCCGCCCCCTCCGCCGGCCCTTCCGCCGCCGCGCCCGCCTCGGGCACCTCGACGGGCTCCTCCGGGGCCCCGGTCTCGGCGGGCGCCAAGAAGGGCAAGCACGCCAAGCCCGGCAGCGCCGAGACCGTCGCCCCCGCGCAGGAGGCGATCACCCAGCCGCTGCCCGCCGTGGTGGACGCCGCCGCGCACACCCCGGTCATGCCCACGCTGGACAGCCCGGCCCTGGTGGGCACGGCCGTCGTCGCCGCCCTGGCGGTGCTCGCGGTGGCCAAGACCCGGCAGATGCGGCTGCGGCTGGCCGCCGCCGGTCCGCTCGCGCCCGAGACGCCCGTCCGCGGCCGCCGTCGCCGCAAGCCCGCCACGGCCCGCCGGGCCGTCCCCGAGCTGGCCACCACCATTCCGGCCGAGCTGGCCACCACCGACCCGGCCACCCTGTCGGCCGGCGACCTGGCCGCCCTCACCGCGACCGACCTCACCCCCGCCGACCTCACCCCCGCCGACCTGGCCGGTGCCGGGGCGGTGGCCTCGGGCGGGCCCGCGGTCGAGCTGTCGGCGGCCGATCGGGCCCTGCTGGACACGGCCGGGACGCCGGACATCTCCACCCTGGAGACGCCCGTGCTGGCCGACCTCGCCCCGCTGGACCTGTCCCGCCTGCGGGCCCCGGTGTTCTCCGCCCCCGTCCCAGAGGACGTGGCCGACGACGGGGCCGACGACGGGGCCGCGCCGGGCGAGACCACCGCGACGTTCGACGCCTTCGGGGCGGCCAGCGGACGCGGCACCTCGTTCCGGAGGCTCGACGCCGACGACCTGGCCCCGGTCCTGCCCAGGAGCGAGGAGGCGGCCTCCGCCTACCGGGGCCGCCGCCGCAAGCGCGCCGACCACCCGGCCGAGGAACGCGCCCCGTTCCAGGCCAGCGTGCCGCCCCGGGGCCGCCGCCACCGCCTCCTGGACCACGTACCGGACACCACCACCCCGCGCGACTCCCGCCACCCGCAGCACCCGCACGACTCCCGCCGGGCCGAGCGGGCCGAGCGGGCGGGCGCGGACGGGTTCCGGCAGGACGCCCCGTTGCGGGGCCGCCGCCACCGAGCCCTCAGCCCGTCGAGCTGACCGGCCCCTCCGGGGTCCGGGCGACGCCGTACTCGGCCGCGAAGGCGGCCAGCCGGGCCACCGCGTCCCGGCTGCGCCGCCATGGCCGCACGATGAGCCGCTCGACCCCGAGCGCCGCCCATCGCCCGACCTCCTCGGGCGAGGCCAGTTCGTAGGCGTGCGCGGTGACCGGCACCGCCCCGAGCCGGGCCAGTTGCGGCCGGATCGACTCCAGGGTGTGCGGCATGCTGAGCCACCCGTCGCAGGCGGCCGAGCCCGCCCGCCGGAGCGCCGCGGCCGACTCCCCTCCGGCCAGCACCGGCAGCCGCGCCTGCACCGGTTTGGGCTCGAAGGCGACCTCGTCGAACCCGTAGAACCGCCCCCGGTGCGCGATCAGCGGCTCGGTCCACAACCGCCGGGCCACCTCCAGCGCCTCGTCCAGCCGGGCTCCGCGCTCGGCGAAGGGCACCCCGGCGGCGTCCCACTCGCCGCGGTACCACCCGGCGCCCACCCCGCACACGGCCCGCCCGCCGGACACCACGTCCAGCGTGGCGAACGCCCTGGCGGAAACCAGCGGGTGCCGCAGGGCGAACAGGTGCACCGCGGTCCCGAGCCGCACGTGCCGGGTCAGCCCGGCCAGCCAGCAGAGGTAGGCGGGCGCGTCGAACAGCGGCGTGCCGGGCCGGATCCCCGGATCGGACGAGCCCGGGTAGACCGAGGCGCCCAGATCGGTGCCGAACACCAGGTGTTCCGGCAGCCAGACCGACTCGAAGCCCAGCTCGTCGGCCGCCACCGCGACGTCCCGCCAGGCCGCCGGATGGACCAGCCCGAGCGGCACCCCGTACTTCACGGCCACCGCCCCTCGCCGTTCGCGGAGCCCGGCAGCAGCTCCCGGATCCGCGCCCGGTGCTCGGCCGGGCTGCCGTGCGCCGCCGACAGGGCCCAGACGCGGGCCAGCCAGTGCCGCAGGGGCAGCTCGTGGGTGTAGCCGATCGCCCCGTGCACCTGCAGCGCGCTCCCGGCGGCCAGTTCGGCGGCCTCGCCCGACGCCGCCTTGGCCGCGCTGACGTCCCGCTCCCCCAGGGACAGCGCCGCCCGCCACACCAGGGGCGCGGCGAACTCCACCGCGAGGGCCACGTCCGCCAGGCGGTGCTTGACCGCCTGGAACGAGCCGATCGGGCGGCCGAACTGCACCCGCTGCCGGGCGTACTCGACCGAGGTGGCCAGCAGGTGCCGTGCCAGGCCGAGGAGCTGGGCCGCCGTCGCCACGGTGAGCGCCCGCCACATGTCCGGTACGGCGACGCCGCCCGTCCCGGTCGCCTCGACCTCGAACAGGGGGCGCCCGGGGTCGGCCGACGGGTGCGGCGCCAGCCGTACCGACTGGGGGGAGAGCACCGCCGCCGAGCCCGCGGGCCCGGCGAGGACGAGCAGGTCGGCCAGGTCCGCGTCGGCGACGCGGGCCGCCCCGGCGGCCACCCGCAGCTCTCCCGCCGCGACCCGCGCCAGCTCACCCCCGCCCAGCACGTACGGCGAAGCCACCAGCGTGTCGATCACCGGCCCGGCCACGCACGCCCGCCCGGCCTCCTCCACCGCGGGCAACGCGTCGACCAGCCGCAATCCCAGCCCGCCGTACGCCTCGGGCACGAGCAGCCCGAAGAACCCCGCGCCGGCCAGCCGCGCCCACGCCTTGTCCCCCCGCACCCCGTGCTCGGCGGCGAGCACCTCCCGCACGAGCGCGGCGAAGGCGAGCTGGTCGTCGGTGAAGGCGAAGTTCATCGCGGCAGCCCCAGCACCCGCTCGGCGATGATGCCGCGCTGGATCTCGTTCGTCCCGGCGTAGATCGGCCCGGCGAGCGCGAACAGGAAGCCGTCGAACCAGGGCGTCCCGGCGGCCCGCTCGCCGAGCAGGTCGCGGGCCAGCGCGTGCATGCGCAGGTCGAGCTCCGACCAGAAGACCTTGCCGAGGCTGGCCGCCGGCCCGATCTCCGCACCCGCCATCAGCCGCCGCGCGGTGGCGAAGGTGTGCAGGCGGTAGGCCTCGGCGTCGATCCAGCAGCGGGCGGCCCGGTCGGCCAGCACGGGGTCGGCTCCGGCGGCCAGCTCGACCAGGCGGTCGGCGGTCGCCAGGAAGCGGCCGGGGCTGCGCAGGCTGAGGCCGCGTTCGGAGGAGGTGGTGGCCATGGCGATGCGCCAGCCCTCGCCGGGCTCGCCGACGACCATCGAGTCCGGGACGAACAGGCCGTCGAAGCGGAGTTCGGCGAAGCCGTGCTCGCCGTCGAGCTGGGCGATGGGCCGGACCTCGACCTCCGGCTCGTCCAGCGGGAACAGGAAGTAGGTCAGGCCGCGGTGGCGTTCGCCGGAGGTGCGGAAGAGGCCGAAGCCGTGGCTGGCGTAGGCGGCTCGCGAGCTCCACGTCTTGTGCCCGGTGAGCCGCCAGCCGCCCGGGACGCGCTCGGCGCGGGCGGTCAGGGCGGCCAGGTCGCTGCCGGCCTCGGGCTCCGACCAGGCCTGGGCCCAAATCTCGTCGGCTCGGGCCATGCCGGGCAGCCAGCGGGCGCGCTGGCCGGGGGTGCCGAAGGCGAAGAGCGTGGGGGCCAGCAGGACGATGCCGTTCTGGCTGACCCGGCCGGGTGCGGCGGCGGCCCAGTACTCCTCCTCGAAGACGAGCCACTCGATCAGGCTCGCGCCGCGCCCGCCGTACTCGACCGGCCAGGAGACCGCCGACAGGCGGGCGGCGGCGAGCTCGGCCTCCCAGGCGCGGTGGGCCCGGAATCCGGCGGCGGTGTCCATGGAGGGCAGGACGCCGGGGTGGTGGGCGGCCAGCCAGTCGCGCACCTCGGCGCGGAAGTCCTGCTCGGCCGGGGTGAAGTCGAGATCCACTCAACCAACCTAGCGCACGCTTGGTTTACTGGCTAGCCGAGATAGGCGGCCCTGACGACCGGGTCCTCCCGGATCTGCGCGGGCGGGCCCGAGGCGATGACCTTGCCCAGGTCGAGCACGACGAGCCGGTCGCAGACGTCCATCACGAACCCCATGTCGTGCTCGACGAGCACCACCGTGCAGTCCAGCGCGGCGATGACCGCGCGCAACCTGGCCACCTGGTCGCCGTCGAGGCCCGAGGTCGGCTCGTCGAGCAGCAGCACCTCCGGCTCGCCCGCCAGCGCGCGGGCCAGCTCCACCAGCCGGCGGCGGCCGACCGGCAACGAGGCCGCATACGCGTCCCGCACCCCGGCCAGCCCGCAGAGCTCCAGCACCTCGGCCACCCGCCGCCCGCGCTCGCGCGCCAGCCGGGCCCGCGCCGGCCAGGCCACGAGGTCGGCGAGGAACGACTGCCCCTGCCACTCCGTCGCGGCCAGCACGTTCTCGGCGACGGTCAGCCGCCCGAAGACCTGCGTGCGCTGGAAGGTGCGCCGGACGCCCTGCCGGGCCCGGCGCACCGCCGGCAGCCCGGTCACGTCCCGGCCGCCGACCAGCACCCGCCCGGCCGCCGGGCGGCGCAGGCCCGAGACGACGTCGAACAGCGTGGTCTTGCCGGCGCCGTTCGGCCCGATGACCCCGCACACCTGCCCGGCGGGCACCTCGACGCTGACCCCGCTCAGCGCCCGCACCCCGCCGAAGTCGACCGAGATGCCCTCCATCGCCAGCGCGTTCACGTCGCCCCCAGGTAGGTCGCGGCCATCCGGGCCGGATCGACCTCGGCCCGCGGCCCCGACCAGACGATCCGGCCCAGCCGCATGAACGCCACCCGGTCGGCCAGGTCCAGCACCTCGCTCGCCTTCTCCTCCACCAGCAGCAGGGCCACGCCCCGGGCCCTGAGCTCGGCGAAGAGCTGGAAGACCTGCTCGACCACCAGGGGCGCCAGGCCCAGCGACGGCTCGTCGGCGATCAGCACGCGGGGCGGGCGCACCAGGGCGGGGGCCAGGGTGAGCAGTTGCTGCTCGCCGCCGGACAGCGCGCCCGCGAGCACGGTACGGCGGGCGGCCAGGGCCGGGAGGCGGTCGTAGACCTCGTCGGTGGCGCGCAGCCGGACGCGCAGGTTCTCCTCCACGGTCAGGCCGGGGAAGACGCCCCGGCCCTCGGGGGCCAGCAGGATGCCGGCGCGGGCGCGGCGGTGCGCCGGCCAGGCGGTCACGTCCACGCCGTCGAGCAGGACGCGCCCGGCGGTGGCGGGCAGGTCACCGGCGGCGACCGCGCACGTGGTCGACTTGCCGGCGCCGTTGGCCCCCAGCAGCGCCACCACCTCGCCCGCCCGCACGTCCAGAGTCACCCCGTGCAGCACTGCCGTGTCCCCATACCCGGCGGCGACGCCCGCGAGCCGGAACAACACCGGGCCGTCCCCCACACCAGCCACCCTGTCCGCCCGCACCAGCACGGGGCTGTCCCCTTGACCGGCCGCCTCGCCCGCGGGCGCGCTCACCGGCCCGGGGGCGGCGCGGTGGTGGCGGCGGCGGTAGCGGGCCTCGGCGAGCTGGGCCAGCACCCCGTCCGGATGCCGCGCCAGCACGATGCCGCCCGCGCCGAACAGGATCGCCCCGACCTGCGCCGAGACTCCCCAAGCCGCCAGCACCTCGGGGAACCCGGCCGCGATCAGCCCTCCGGCCACCGCACCCCCCACCCGCCGAACGCCCTGCAGCACCACCACGGCCAGCCAGACGAACCCGGCGAAGGCCGGCAGGTCGGTGGCCGTGATCGACCCCTTGGACACCGCGTACAGCACCCCGCCCAGCCCGGCGATCGCCGAAGCGAGCGCGAAGAGCAGCACCTTCGCCCGCGGCCCCGACAGCCCGGAGGTGGCCGCCGCGGCCGGCGCCGAGCGCACCGCTAGGATCGCCCGCCCCGACGCCGACCGCTCCAGGTTCCGGATGAGCAGCCCGACCAGCCCGATCAGCCCCAGCAGCAGGAGCACCCGAAGCTGCGGCGAGACGATCGGCGGCAGCGCCCAGCCGATCGTCCCGTTGCTGAAGGCGTCCACCTGGAAGAGCACCTGATCGGCCAGCAGAGCCAGCGCCAGCGTGGCCAGCGTCAGCACCCGTCCGCCGAGCCGTAGCGCGGGCAACGCCACCAGCATCCCCACCGCCGTCGCCGCCAGCACCCCGAGCACCGCCGCGACCACGAACGGCAGCCCGGACGAGAACGCCCAGCCGCAGGTCAGCGCGGCCATCGCCGCGAAGGACGCCTGAGCCAGGTTGACCATCCCGCCGATCCCGGTGACCACCACGAACGAGCAGAAGATCAACGCCAGCACCAGCCCCTGCGCCACCACCCCGGCGTAGTAGTCGGAGGTGGCGAAGGTGAAGACCAGCAGCACGGCCAGCCCGGCGAGCCACGGCGCCCGCCGCCGCCAGGGCGGCAGGTCCGCCAGGTGGTCCGGCGGCGGCGCGTCCTCGGCCACGCTGCCCGCCACCCGCTCCCGCGACCGGTTGAGCAGCACCAGCCCGGCGAACAGCAGGATCACCGGTACGGCGGTGCGCAGCCCGGTGACCTCCTGCAGCACGTCCGCGTACCCGGCCACCAGGTTCTGCACGACGCCCAGCCCGAGCCCGGCCGCGAACGTCCACGGGATCGACCGCAGCCGTCCGAAGACCGCCGCGGTCGCCGAGGTGAACAGCAGCACGGTGTAGGCGTGCGCGTCGAGCCCGAGGATCGGTACGGCCAGCACACCGGCCAGGCCGGCGAGCGCCGAGCTGAGCATCCAGGCGAGCGCCGAGGTGGCGTCCGGGTCGACGCCGCGCAGCCCGGCCAGGCGCCGGCGGTCGACGCAGGCCCGGGTGCGCAAGCCGTACGACGTGTGCCTGAGGAAGATCCACAACGCCAGGGCGGCGGCGGCCGCGAAGCCGAAGGTGAGGAGCTGGTCGCTGCCCAGCGAGACCACGCCCAGGTCCACGCTCGCCGGCGGCGCGGGGCCGAGGGCGCGCGGCTGGGCGGTCACGTCCACCGGCAGCAGGCCGAGCACCTCGACCGCGAACAGGCCCAGCGCCGGCAGCGCGATGGTCAGGCCGATGGTGCCGACGATCTGGGCGGTCTCGCCGGCGTTCGCCAGCCCGGCGAACATCGCGCGGTGCAGCAGGTAGCCCAGGCCCGGCGCGAACAGCCCGACCGCGACGAGCGCCGCCGCCCAGGTGGGCAGGCCCGCGCCGGCGTACAGCTCGTAGTACACCAGCGCGGCCAGGAAGCCGACGGCGCCGTGGGCGAAGTTGAACACCCCGGTCGCCGCGTAGGACAGGGTCAGCCCCGACCCCAGCACCGCGAAGACGGCGCCGGTGACCAGGCCGCTCAGGACCAGGCCGAGGATCACGGCTTGAGCGGCACGTTGGCGAAGCACTTCAGGTTCTTGGCCACCTCGAAGGCGCCACCGACGATCTTGACCAGCGCGCCGCAGCCGTTGGGCTCGCTGTGGTCCTTCGGGTAGGCGATGCGGCCGAACCCGGCGTTCTCGTAGGCGAAGCTGCCGTTGGCGGCGGCCAGGAAGCGCTCCCTGGTCAGGTCCTTGCCGGTCTGTTCGAGGATCTTCAGGAAGATGTCCGCCGACCAGTAGCCGATGGCCAGGTGCTGGGTGAGCCGGGTGCCGGGGGCGACCGCCTCGACGTCCTCGCGCAGTTGCGCGATCTCCGGCGCGGTGGACTCGAAGGGCTCGAACATCGGCGCGGCGATCACCCCGTCGAAGGCCTGGGCCTGCGCGGGGTCCTTGAGGATGTTGGCGTCGTAGCTGGTCGCGTCGGTCAGCACGCCGGTGTAACCGGCCTTCTTCAGCCCCGCGTACAGCCCGGCGTTGAACTTCGTGCCGGCGATCACGCTGACCACGACGTCCGGCTTCACCGCCATGATCTTGCTCACGTGCGGCAGCCAGTCCGGCGGCGGCGCGGCGCCCGGCAGACTGGAGTCGACGCCCGCGATGGTGAACCCGGCCGCCTCGAACGACTGCGCGATGGTCCTGCCGCCGTACTTGCTGCCGCTGGAGTCGGAGGTCTGCACCCACACCTTCTTGCCCTGCGCGCCGCCCAGCAGGTCGGCCATCTGCCGTCCCCACCAGGTCTGCGAGCCCGCGCCGGTCTTCGGGGCCAGGCAGCCGTTGTAGCCGAAACCGGTCTTCGTGCCGCACCACTGCGGCCCGGTCGCCCAGCCGAACCACGGCACGCCCTGCTGTTCCAGGAAGGCCGCGCCGCCGAAGTTGGGCGCGTGCACCGGGACCAGCGCGAAGACGCCGTCCTTCTGGACCAGCTTCTTCGCCGCCGCGTCGCCCTTCGCCGGGTCCTGGGTGTCGTCCTCGGCGCCCACGAACTCGATCTTGCGCCCGTGCACCCCGCCCGCCGCGTTGGCCCGCTCGAACCTGGCCCTCGCCCCGATCTCGGCGTCCTTGGTGGAGTAGCCGCTGGCGGAGGTCTTGGTGAGGACCCCGCCGACCTTGACGCTGCTCTCGCCGACCCCGCCCTGCTGGGCCCCACAGCCGCCCGCGGCCAGCACCGCGGCGACCAGCACGGCCACCACACGAACTCTCATCGCACCCCGCCGGTTTTGGCCTAGCGCTCGCTTGGTTTCCGTCAGCGTAGACCGGGGTTCCGGTTGTGCCAAGCAATTGCTTGCTAGCTCCCCTGGGTACGGCTAGCGTCACGGGCATGCTGACCCGCGCCGCCGTCCTGACCGCCTTCGACGCGCCCATGGCGATCCACGAGGTCGAGCTCGACGACCCCGGCCCGGGCGAGGTGCTGGTGCGCGTCAAGGCCTCGGGCGTCTGCGGCTCCGACCTCAAGGCGCTCCTGGGCAAGAGCCCGGTCGTCTCGCGCCTGCCGTACGTGCTGGGGCACGAGAGCGCCGGCATCGTCGAGAGCGTCGGCCCCGGCGTCACCACCGTCGCGCCCGGCGACCACGTCATCATCGCCATGAACGGCCCCTGCGGCGCCTGCCCGCGCTGCGGCGCCGGCGACTTCCACCTCTGCACCGGACCCGCCCGCCTCACCGCCATCATGGGCGGCCCCCCGCGCATGCGCCTCGACGGCGCCGAGGTCCGGCGCTTCATCGGCATCGGCTCCTTCGCCGAGCACGCCCTCGTCGCCGACGCCATGTGCGTCAAGATCCCGCCGCACGCCCCCTTCGCCGCCATGGCCCTGCTCGCCTGCGGCGTCATCACCGGCGTCGGCGCCGTCCTCAACGTCGCCCGCGTACGGCCCGGCTCCAGCGTCCTGGTCGTCGGCTGCGGCGGCGTCGGGCTCAACGTCATCCAGGGCGCCGTCCTCGCCGGGGCGACCACGATCATCGCCGCCGACGTCGCCGAGGCCAAGCTCAAGCTCGCCGCCCGCTTCGGCGCCACCCACACCGTGCCCGCCGACGCCCTTCCCGCCGACGTCGACTACGCCTTCGACGCCACCGGCGCCCCCGGCGTCCTGGCCCGTGCCTTCGCCGCCACCCGCCCCGGCGGGACCACCGTCATGGTCGGCAGCCCCCCGCGTGGCGTCCCCCTCGAACTCGACCCCGGCCTCCTGTTCGCCTCCCGCCGCCTCCTCGGCACCCAGGGCGGCGACGCCGTCCCCCGCCGCGACCTGCCCATGCTCGTCGACCAGTACCTCCTCGGCCGCCTCGACCTCGACGGCCTCATCTCGGCGCAGCTCCCCCTGGAAGAGCTCGACACCGCCTTGACCCACCTCCAGCACGGCTCCCTGGCCCGCACCGTCATCACCCTCTGACTAGTCGAGGCGCGCTTCGCGCGTGCAGGCTCGGACTCCCCTGATGGGGGAGCCCAGCTCCCCCAAACCCCCTGGCCGGGGGCCTCCCGGCCCCCGGACCCCCGGG
>NZ_JBFAKP010000023.1:0-138499 GCF_040655795.1 Nonomuraea sp. NPDC050310
ACCGACGAGAGCTCGTTCTACCTGGGCATGAGCTACCAGATCAACACCGAGGGCCTGCTGCTGGCCAGTGTGATCATCGGCTCGCTGGGCGCGCCCCTCAACCTCCCGTCCAACCAATGCGGCGAGGGCCGGCGTCGGTGGGGGATGATCCGGTGCGGTGGAGAAGGGGGGTCGGCGAGCCTCAGGACTCCAACTGCCGCAGAAGGTCACGAGCGGTCGCCACAGCGTCCTCGGCCCCCAAGGCCTCGAACCGTTCCACAGCCTCCCCGCAAACCCGCAGTGCCTCCCCCTCCCGCCCGAGCGCGGCCAGATACCGCGCCCGGTCATATAGGACGACGGCCTGCTCGAAGGGGTCCTCGACCACGACGTTCACCGAAATGGCCAGCGCCCGCTCAGGGTCCCCGCCCCAGAAGGACGACAACGCCGCCCGCCGCGCCATGACCCCCGCGGTCTCGGGGTCGTCCTCGCGATACCGCTCGGCGGCCAGCGCGAAGTACCGCGCCGCCTCCTCGTCCCGGTCGACCTGGTCGAGGAGGCGCGCCGCCATGTCAGCGGCCCGCGCCGACTGGAGGGCGGTCGGGTACAGGGACACGAGCTCCTGGAACCCCTCCAAAGCCACATCGACGTCCCCAAGCTGGTGCAGGGCGTGGGAGCGCGCCCAGCGGGCCTGGTTGAGCGCCTCGGTCTCCTCGGGGTCGATCATCGCCAGCGCCTCCTCGGCGGCGACGGCGGCTTCGGCCGGACGGCCGCTGTCGAGGTAGGCCGAGGCCAGGTCGGCACGGGTGAAAGCGGCCCGCTCACGCTCGCCGACGGCGGTGAAGAGCGCGACGGCCTCGATGAGGTCCTCGGCCGCCTCCTCGCCCCGCCCGATCCCGAGCAGCACCTCGCCCCGGGCCGCGTGCGCCAGCGCCCGCAGCCGCGGCTCGCCGCGGACGGCGAGGGCGTCGCCGTAGGCCGCCAGCAGCTCGTCCAGGTCGCCGCCGTACCCCTTGCCGATCAGGTACGCGAGGAGCATGGCCGCCTCGGCGAGCGGCACCGCCGCCCCCTCGGCCTTGAGCGCCCGGCAGGCCCGGCGGGCGGTCTCCAGCGCCTGCGCGGGCGCGTACTCGCCCTGGACCTGGGCGAGCAGCAGCAGCGCGCCGCCGTCGTCCTGGCCTTCCAGCAGTGCCGCGGCCTCCCGCACCGACCCGTCCTGGGCCAGCATCCGGGCCATCCGGCGCAGCGAGCCGCCGCGCTGGCGGGGCGTGCCGTACTCGCTCAGATACGCGTGCACCCGCTCGGCCAGCTCGCGGTCGCCGGTGAGCTGGGCGACCCGGCCGAGCGACGCCTGCCCTTCGGCGGGGTCCTCGTGCTGCTCGGCCGCCGCGCGCCAGTGCCGCTCGGCCGCCTCACGGTCGCCCTGTACGGCTGCCGCCAGCCCGAGCCCGTCGAGGCGGCGGGCGGTCAGCGGCCCGCCCACGGCGTCGTAGCGCTCCCAGGCGGCCAGCGCGCCCTCCACGTCGCCGCGCTCCCAGGCCTGGTGCGCGGCGTCCATGAGCTCTTGCGGCGACCCGCCGCGCACGACCGGCGCGGGCGGCTGCGGCGTGGGCCGGCGCGCGTGCGGCACCAGCGGCACGTACTCGGCGATCGGCTCGGCGGCCAGCCGCGCCTCCAGCAGCGCGCCCTGCTCGCCGGTGCCGTTGCGGGTGTCGAAACGGGCGGCCAGCTCGCGGGCGCGCGCCTCCAGCCCGGCGGCCCGCGGGTCGGGGTGGCCGAGCTCCGCCAGCCGGCGCAGCAGCAGCGCGGCGCAGCCGGTGAACTCCAGCGCCGCCCTGGGCGAGGGCGCGCGGTCCAGCAGCGGCAGCTCGCGCTCCAGGATCTCCAGCCCGCGCGACTCGTTGCCGGACAGCGCGCAGAACTCCAGGTGCCGCCCGATCTCGGCGAGGTTGTGCACCTTGCCGGCGATGATCCGGTAGGCGCGCTGGTGGGCCGCGGCGGCCTCGGCGTGCCGTCCGGTGCGCAAGTAGGGCAGCAGCAGCTCGGTCAGGATGTCCTGCGGCTGCTCGGTGCAGGTCAGCTCGCCGGCCAGCACCGGGGCGGCCAGCTCGACCGCCTCCTCGTCGCGGCCGAGCCACACCAGGTGGGCGACCTTGCCGCTGGGGTCGCAGCCCACGCAGTCCGACAGCTCGTCGCGGGGCGTCGTGCACCACAGCCGGTAGTGGTGCTCGGCCTGCTCCCGGTCGCCCAGGTGCCGGGCCAGCGCCGAGCGTTGCGCGTGCACCGCGTGCGGGCCGTGCCCGGCCAGGACGTAGCGGCGTTCCATGTCGTCCAGCACGTCCAGGGCGCGGCGCAGCGGCACCTCGGGGAAGCTGCGGGTGTCGCCGGCGATCCACTTGAAGTGCCACAGGAGCGTGTCGGCCGCCTCGCGGCCGTAGCGGCCGGGCTCGGCGTCCAGGGCGGCGACGTTGCGGGAGAAGACCGCGAACGACTTGCCGGGCTCGCCGCCGTGCTGGTAGGCGCCGGTGAGGGCCAGGCGGGCGTCGAAGAGCCGCTCGGGGTCGCCTTCGGCCTCCGCCTCCTTGACCGCGCGCTCCAGCAGGATGGTCCTGGCCTCGCCGTACGGCAGGCCGTAGGCCTCGAAGAGGAGCTCTTCCGAGGTCATGCTCACTTCACCGCCCAGTCGAGGAGGCCGAGGAACGAACGGTTGAGCGCCGCGGTGTCGGCCGGGCGCAGGGGGTGGTGGCCGTGCAGCAGCGCCATGCCGTACAGGGCCTCCACCGCGGTGGCGGCGAGCTCGGGGTCGAGCCCGGCCAGCCGGCGCACCAGCGGGTTGCGGTGGTTGAGGACCAGGCGGGGCCGCTCGGCGGTGCGCTCCAGCGCGCCGAGCACGTCGGCCCACAGCTCGTCGGCCTCCTCGCGCGCCTGGCGCAGTTCGGCGGCCTGGTCGGCGGCGCGGCTGGTGACGTAGAGGGCGGGCAGCGAGGCCGGGTCGTAGTCGCGCAGCACCGCCTCGCAGCCGAGCGGCTCCAGGGCGCGGGCCGCGGCGGCCAGGAACGGGCGGGCGGCGAGCTCGGCGGCGGGGTCCACCGGGGCCAGGCGCGTGGTCAGCTCGGCCGGGTCGAGCGGTTCGATGCGGGCGTCGAGCCTGGCCAGGCCGCGCAGGATGTCGCCGTCGTAGACGTAGCCGCCGTTGACCAGGGCCACGCCCTGGGCCTGGCAGACCGCCGAGAGCTGGCGGAACTCCTCGACGCTGGTGGTGAAGCGGCCGCGCGGGTGCCGGGTGCGGAACTGGGCGAGGGTCATCGGCCCGTCGCTGGTCTCGTACTCCAGCCAGCCGTCCACCAGGCGCAGCAGGTCGTCGTCGTGCAGCGCCAGGGCCTTGACGCCGAGCGCGTGCAGGCGCAGGAAGCCGCGCAGCGCGGCGGGGTCGGTCTCGGCCAGGCGCACCAGCCAGTCGCGCACCTGCCGGCCGAGCTGCTCGCGCACATGCTCCAGCAGGTCGTCCTCGTAGAGGGCCTCGCGGCTGGCGGTCGGGCGCAGCTCGCCGGCGTCCACGACGCAGCGGGCGAAGAAGGCCCATTCGGGCAGCAGGCCCTCGGCGCGCTCGGTGAGGAGCATGCGCTTGAGGTAGACGCGGTGCGCGGCGCGCACGCCGGGGCCGGCTCCGGCGGGCAGGATGAAGGCGACGCCGGTCAGGCCCGCGCCGGGCACGTCCAGGTCGAGCACGTCGAAGGGGGTGAAGCCGAAGGTCTGCCGGCCGTACTCCAGGAGGCGGTGGCGGCGCTCGGCGGGCGACTCGTCGGCCTTGGCCCAGGGCAGGGCGGGCTCCGTGGTGCGGCGGCCGTTGACCGTCACCTCGATCGGCAGCAGCGAGCCGTACAGCCGGGCCAGGTCGGTCACGGTGGCCTCGCTGACCCATTCGTCCGCGCCGGGCCGCACCCGCAGGGTGACCGTGGTGCCCGTCTCCTCGCGGGTGGCGGGCTCGACGCGGTAGGTGCCGTCGTCGCGTCCGGTCCAGCCGACCGCCTGGCCGCCGCGCGCCGAGCGGGTCTCGACCTGGATCTCGTCCGCGACCAGGAATCCGGACAGCAGGCCGATCCCGAACTGGCCGAGGAACTCGTGGCGGGCGAAGCCCAGCTCGTCGCGCTTGGAGGAGCGGCCGATGGTGGCCAGCAGGGTGTGCACCTCGTCCTCGGTGAGCCCGATGCCGCTGTCGTGCACCCCGATCGTCCCGGGGCTCACCTCGATGCGCACCCGCGCCGGCGCGGCCGGGTCGAGCGCGCGCCGGGCGGTGATCGCGTCGGCTCCGTTCTGCAGGAGCTCTCGCAGGTAGACGCGGGGGCTGGAGTACAGGTGCCGGCTCAGCAGGTCGACGACTCCACGCAGGTCGACTTGGAACGCATTCTCCACCCGGGTCACCATAGTTCACATAAGGGACAAGCTCTCGCGTAATTCGGCCGCCCCGAGGAAGTGCACCCCGGTCAGGCCGGCCTTCTCCGCGCCCTCGACGTTCTCCAGCCGGTCGTCGATGAAGACGATCTCCCTGGTCCCGAGCTCGTCCGCCAGGTGGTCGTAGATGGCCCGGTCCGGCTTCACCAGGCCCAGGTGGGCGCTGTAGAAGCGGCGGTCCAGCGCGGAGATCCACGGCAGCCGGTCCCAGGCCTCGGCCAGCTCGGCGGGCGCGTTCGACAGCAGCCCGAGCGGGACGCCCCGGTCCTGGAGCTCCCGCATGATCGCCAGGGTGCCCTCGTTCGGCCTCGACCAGCTCTCGGCGTCGAGTTCCACCAGCCGGGCGTTCTCCTCCTCGTCCACCGGGCGGCCCAGCACCAGCTTCCAGTACTGCGGAGCCGTCAGGTCACCCCGGTCGAAGTCGAGGCGGTGCTCCCAGTAGGCCTGCTCGAAGCTCTCGGGGTCGGCGCCGGCGAGCTCGGCGATGGCGTGGTTGTCGGCTCGCGACTGGTGCAGGGAGATGACGTTGCCGTAGTCGAACACGATCCACTTCATGCCAGATATGGTCGCAGGTGGTCGTTGAGCACGCCGCACCCCAGGTACTTCTCCACCGTGTGGAAGTCGAGCCAGTCGAGGTTGACGAGCTGCTCCAGGTCGACGCCGGTGAAGCAGCCGGCGAGCTGCGGCGGGATGGCGGCGATGTCGTGCCGGTCGGCGATGTTCACCCAGCGCCGCACCCCCTTGGGCCGCTCGCCCCGGCCGTTGATCGGGGCCGGCAGCAGGTGCTCGAAGACGACGTTGCGCATGCCGAGCGGCGAGCCCAGGGTGATCAGCAGGTCGACGTCGAGGTCGGGGTTGGCCCACAGGGTCTCGTAGGTGACGACGCTGCCGAGCGAGTGGGCGATCACGACCTTGGGCCGGTTCCGGCGGATGACCTCGGCGACGGTGGCCTGGCAGTCGGCCCGGCGGGCCTCGTCGGTCAGGTAGGTGGCCACCTCCGGCACGAAGCGCAGGGCGAAGGCGGCGGCGGCCGGGCGGCGCAGGAGCCAGCCGGTGAAGGCCGACAGCGCCCCGGTGAGCTGCTCGCCGAGGCCGGCCTCCTTGGCCCAGCTCACGAAGAAGCGCTGGGTGCCGGCGTCCATGCGCTCCGGCGGCACCGGGGTCTCGTCGTCGCCGTCGTCGCGGCCGTCGCGCAGCAGGTGCGCGAAGTAGGCGACCTCGGTGATGTAGGCGGCCTCGCGGCTGCCGGCCTTGCCCAGGGCGGCGTGCAGGTAGCGGTCCCATTTCAGCCGCATGGCGTCGGCCGCGCCGGTGGCGGAACAACCGGCCGCCTTGTAGTACTTGTACTTGCCGATCCCGTGTACGCCGACGATGGCCCCCACGGCCACTCCCCTCGCCCTGTTCTGGTGTGCCCGTGATCATGGCATCAGCCGATTGCAGCCGGCTTAACACGAAATTTCGTTGCGCGAGGCATAGGTCGCCCGGATACGGTGACACTCGCATTCAGGAGGAGGAACCACGCCATGTCCGGCCCGCTGCACGTCACCGACTCGGTCGTCATCCCCGACGCCGAGCTCGCCTGGCGTTTCTCCCGTTCGTCGGGTCCCGGCGGACAGGGCGTCAACACCACCGACTCCCGCGTCGAGCTCATCTTCGACCTCGCGGCCAGCACCGCCTTCCCCGAGCCGCTCAAGGCCCGGGCGCTGGCCCGGCTCGGCACGCCGGTGCTCACCGTCGTCGCCTCCGAGCACCGCTCGCAGTTGCGCAACCGGGAGGCCGCCGCCATGCGCCTGGCCCAGCGGCTGCGCGAGGCGATCGCCCCGCCGCCCAAGCGCCGCCGCGCCACCAAGCCCAGCAAGGGCTCCGTCGAGCGCCGGCTGACCGCCAAGAAGCACCGCGCCGACCTCAAGCGCCTCCGCGGCGCCCCGTGACGACCGCAAGGTGACCCCGCTCCCCGCCGACAACCACGTGCACAGCGAGTGGTCGTGGGACGCCCCCCCTGGCGTCCATGATCGGCGCCTGTGCTCGCGCGGTGGAGCTGGGCCTGCCGGCGCTCGCCTTCACCGAGCACGTCGACCACACCGTCTGGACGGTCGACCTCGGCGCCCTGCACGGCACTGACCACCTGCTCCGGCTGAGCGGTCCCGACGGGCGGCTGACCCCGCCGGCGTTCGACGCCGAGGGGTATCTGGCGGCGGTGGCCGAGTGCCGTGAGCGGTTTCCGGGACTGCGCATCCTGAGCGGGCTGGAGCTGGGCGAGCCGCACTGGCATGCCGCCGCCATCGCGCCCGTCCTGGCGGCGGGGCGGTTCGATCGGGTGCTGGGCTCGTTGCACTGCCTGCCGGACGGGGACGGCTTCGCCGAACCGCCCGGTCTGTACGGTCACCGGGATCCGCAGGAGGTGGTCCGGGCGTACCTGGCGGAGATTCCGCGGCTGGTGGGCGGGAGCGACGTCTTCGCCGTGCTGGCGCACGTCGACTACCCCCTGCGGTACTGGCCCGGGGAGCCGGTGGAGGCGGGGGCGTTCGAGGAGGAGTTCCGGCACGCCCTGCGGGCCACCGCGCGGGCCGGGCGGGCGATGGAGGTCAACACCTCCCGGCCGTTGCGGCCGGAGCTGGTGCGGTGGTGGCGGGAGGAGGGCGGGCGGGAGGTGTCCTTCGGCAGCGACGCCCACGAGCCCTCGGGGCTGGCGCGGCGCTTCGGCGAGACGGCCGATCTGGTCGAGGCGCACGGGTTCCGGCCGGGGCGGCATCCGCACGATCTGTGGGCCCGCTGACCGGTCAGGGGGCGGTGACGCCGGTGAAGAAGGAGCGCAGGAGCAGGCGGGCGTGCCCGAGCATCGCCGGGTCCCCCTCGCGGCTGCCCTGGAAGGCCAGGCGGAGCGCCACCCCGGTGACCTCGATGGCCAGCCGTACCACCCGGAGCGGGTCGGGCAACGGCGGCAGCCCGGCCTCCTCGACGGCGAAGCCGTACAGCCGCTCGGCCAGGATGTCGCCGCCGCCCTCGCCCTGCCCGGGCGGCAGGAAGGAGGCGCCGCCGGGCCGGGTGTCGGCGAAGTCGACGACGGTGAAGCCGGGCACGGTGCGGCGCATCGCGGCGGTCTCCTCGACGACGATCTCGGCGGCGCGGGGCCAGGTGAGGCCGGGCTCGGCGGCGGCGCGGCGGCGCAGCCGCTCCAGGAGCAGGTCGAGGTTGCGCAGGGCCAGGGCGCGCAGCATGCCGGCCTTGCCGTCGAAGAACTGGTAGACGGTCGCGCCCGGCACGCCGGCGCGGCGGGCGACCTCGGCGGTGGCCAGGGCGTCGAAGCCGACCTCGTCGAGCAGTTCGGCGCAGGCGTCGAGGATGCGCTCGACGCGTTCGATGCTGCGCTGCTGGACCGGTGTCCGCCGTACGCCGGGAATCTCCACCCGGTTAACATAACACCGTTAACATAACACCTTGTCATGTTCTACCGTGGTGCTCCCCGAGGAATGGAGTTCCGGTGTCGCGTGAGTGGTGGCGCAGCGCGGTCGTGTACCAGGTCTACCCGCGCAGCTTCGCGGGCGGCGGCCGGGAGGGCACGCTCGCCGGCCTGCGGGCGCGGCTGGGCCACCTGGCCGGGCTGGGCGTGGACGCGGTGTGGCTCACCCCGTTCTACCCCTCGCCGCTGGCCGACGGCGGCTACGACGTGGCCGATCACTGCGGCGTGGACCCGCGCTACGGCACCCTGGACGACTTCGGCGCGCTGGTGGCCGAGGCCGGGGCGCTGGGCATCCGGGTGATCGTCGACATCGTGCCGAATCACTGCTCGGCCGAGCACCCGTGGTTCCGCCAGGCCCTGGCCGCGCCGCCGGGCAGCCCGGAGCGCGAGCGGTTCGTCTTCCGCGACCGGCCCAACAACTGGATCTCCAAGTTCGGCGGCCCGGCCTGGAGCCAGGCTCCCGACGGGCAGTGGTACCTGCACCTGTTCGACGCCGCCCAGCCGGACTGGAACTGGCGGCACCCGGACGTCGTCGCGCTCTTCGAGCGCACGCTGCGCTTCTGGCTGGATCGCGGGGTGGCGGGCTTCCGCATCGACGTGGCGAACATGCTGTTCAAGCAGGAGGGCCTCCCGGACGTGGCCGCGCCGGGGCTGACCCCGTTGCGGCCGGAGGCGGGGGCGACGCCGTACGAGAACCAGCCGGAGCTGCTGGAGCTGTACCGGTCGTGGCGGAAGATCCTCGACGGCTACCCGGGCGACCGGACGACGGTGGCGGAGATCTGGTTCGACGCGGCGGAGCACGCCGAGCCCTACCTCGGCGGCGACGGCCTGGCGCAGTTGTTCGACTTCCGGCTGATGCCGTGCCCGTGGGAGGCGGCGGCCTTCCGCGCGGTGATCGACGACTCGCACCGGCTGGCCCGGCGCAGCGGCGGGTCGATCCCGTGGGTGCTGGGCAACCACGACGTGCCGCGCATGGTCACCCGCTTCGGGATCGACCAGGACCTGGTCCGGCAGCCGACCGCCGAGGTGCTGCTGGGGCAGGTCGAGGTGGACGTGGCGCTGGGCACGCGGCGGGCGCGGGCGGCGGCGCTGCTGCAACTCGCCCTGCCCGGGTCGGCCTACCTCTACCAGGGCGACGAGCTGGGCCTGCCCGAGCATCTGGCGATCCCGGCGGAGCGGCGGCAGGACCCGATGTTCGAGCGCACCGGGCGGGCCTTCATCGGCCGCGACGGCTGCCGCGTCCCGCTCCCGTGGTCGGGCGAGGCCCCGCCGTACGGCTTCCCGGCCGGCGACTCCCCCGAGCTCGGCACCTGGTTGCCGCAGCCGCCGGGCTGGGGGCCGCTGACCGTGGCCGCGCAGGAGGCCGATCCCGGCTCCACGCTCGCCCTCTACCGGCGCGCGCTGGCCGAGCGCCGCGCCCACCCGGCGCTGGGCGACGGCGACCTGGAGTGGCTGGACCTGGGCCCGGACCTGCTGGCCTTCCGCCGCGAGCCCGGCTTCACCCTGGTCACCAACTTCGGCCCCGGCGCGGCCGAGCTGCCCGCGCACGAGGCGGTCCTGCTGGCCAGCGGCCCGCTCGACGGCTCGCTCCTGCCCGCCGACACCACCGTGTGGCTGCGATGATCGTCTCGGCCGGGCGGCTGTGGCTGCTCACCACCGCGAGCAGCGGCTATGTCGTCCGCCTCGACGCGGACGACACGCCGCGCTGCGCCCACTGGGGCCCGCCCCTCACCCTCGACCAGGCCCGCGACCTGCCGCCGGGCGCGGAGGAGCTGCCGGTGGAGGGCGGCGAGCGCTTCGGCGTGCCGGCCCTGCAGCTCCGGTACGCCGACGGCGTCCGCGGGGCCGAGTGGCGCTTCCTGGGTGAGGAGCTCGACGGCGAGCGCCTGGTCCTGCGGCTGGCCGACCGGCACTACCCGCTGGAGATCGGCCTGCACTACCGGCTGCGCGGCGAGGTGCTGGAACGGCACACCACGCTGGTCAACCACGGCGACACCCCGATCACGCTGCTGCGCTGCGACTCGGCCGCGTGGAGCCCGCCGGGGCGGGAGGCGTGGCGGCTGACGCACGTGAGCGGCGAGTGGGGCGGGGAGTTCCGGCTGCGCCGTACCCCGCTGCCGGTGGCCGAGACGGTGCTGACCAGCCGCCGCGGGCACAGCGGCCACGAGGTCAACCCGTGGCTGATGCTGGACGCGGGCGAGGCCACCGAGGCGCACGGCGAGGTCTGGAGCACCGCGCTGGCCTGGAGCGGAAGCTGGCGGATGACGGTGCGCCGCGAGCACGGCGGCGGCCTGACGTGGAGCGGCGGCCACGGCCACGACGGCCTGACCTGGCGGCTGGAGCCGGGCGGGCGGGCCGAGACGCCGGTGTTCGCCGGCGTCTACTCCCCCGACGGCTTCGGCGGCGCGAGCCACCGCTGGCACGACTACCTGCGCGACGACCGGCTGCGGCCGGTGGTCTACAACTCCTGGGAGGCGACCGGGTTCGCCATCTCCCCCGGCCAGCAGCTCGCGCTGGCCGAGCGGGCCGCCGCGCTCGGCGCCGAGGTCTTCGTGGTGGACGACGGCTGGTTCGCCGGCCGCTCGAGCGACCGCGCCGGGCTGGGCGACTGGCACGCCGACCCCGGACGCTTCCCCGACGGCCTGGAGCCGCTGGCCGACGCGGTGCGGGCGCTCGGCATGGGCTTCGGCCTGTGGGTGGAGCCCGAGTCGGTCAACCCGGACAGCGAGCTGGCCCGCACCCGCCCCGAGTGGATCCTGGGCCAGCCGCACCGCCGCGCCACCCAGGTCCGCAACCAGCTCCTGCTGGACTTCTCCCGCGACGAGGTGGCCGAGTGGGCGCTGGGCCGGCTGGACCACCTGGTCGGCCGGTACGGCGTGGCGTTCCTGAAGTGGGACATGAACCGCCCGGTCACCGAAGCGGGCGACGACGTCTGGATCCCCTACATCCGCAACGTGTACGCCGTCCTCGACCGGCTGCGCGCCGCCCACCCGGGCCTGCTGGTCGAGGGCTGCGCCAGCGGCGGCGGCCGGGCCGACCCGGGCATGCTGGCCCGCACCGACCAGATCTGGACCTCCGACAACACCGACGCCGCCCAGCGCCTGGCCATCCAGCACGGCTACGGCCACCTGTACCCGGCCGCCACCATGGGCGCCTGGGTGACCGACAGCCCGAACGCGCAGACGGCCAGGATCACCCCGCTGGCCTTCCGCTTCCACGTGGCCATGGCCGGCGCGCTCGGCCTGGGCGGCGACCTGCTGCGCTGGAGCGAGCAGGAGCTGGCGGAGGCGGCCGGCCTGGTCGCCCGCTACAAGGAGATCCGCCCGGTGATCCATCGGGGCCGGCTCGACCGGCTCGGCGAGCACGCCGTGCAGTACAGCCACGAGGACCGGGTCGTGGTCCTGATCCGCCGGCCGAGCACGCTGCTGCCCGCCACCGCGCCGGTACGGCCGCGCGGCCTGGAGCCGGGCGCGGCCTACCGGGACGAGGACACCGGCGCCGTGCACCACGGGGCCGTGCTGCTGAGCCACGGCCTGCCCCAGCCCCTGCCCTTCGACGCGACCAGCACGCTGACCCGGCTGCGCCGCCTCCGCTGACCACCCGCCGAGCCAGGAAGGCCGTCATGACCCACGAGCGCGAGATCACCGAGCCCGTCGACCTGTGCCTGCCCGGCGGCCGGCTCAACCCCGAGGCGGTGGGCTGGACGCGCCGGCCGCTGCACCGGGCGAACCTGCGCGGCTGGGGGCGGGGCAAGCGCTGGGAGTACTGGGGTCTGGTCACGCCCACGCACATCGTCGGGCTGGTCGCCTCCTCCCTCGACTACGCCGGCGTGCACGGCCTGTACGTGCTCGACCGGGCGAGCGGGCAGGAGCGTTCGGCCGACGCGGTCGTGCCGCTGGCCGCGGGCACGCGCTTCCCCGACCGCAGCGGCGCGGGCGAGGTGGCGGTGCGGGGCGGCGGGCTGGCGATCGGCATCCGGCAGGACGCGAACGGCACGGCGATCCGGGCCAAGGCGCCGGGCATCGAGCTGTCGGCCGAGGTGCCGCTGCCCGCCGGGCACGAGTCGCTCGGGGTGGTCGTGCCGTGGAGCGCCACTCGCTTCCAGTACACGGTCAAGGACGTCGGGCGGCCCGTGCACGGCGTGTTGCGGCTGGACGGCGTCGAGCACGCCCTGGACGGGTTCGCGGTGCTCGACCACGGGCGGGGACGCTGGCCGTACTCGGTCACCTGGAACTGGGCGGCCGGCGCCGGGGACAGCGTGGCGGTGCAGCTCGGCGGCAAGTGGACCGACGGCACCGGCTCGACGGAGAACGCGGTGTTCGTCGGCGGCCGGCTGCACAAGATCGGCGCCGAGCTGACGTGGGAGTACTCGCGGCGGGACTGGCTGCGGCCGTGGCGCATCCACGGCGAGGGCGTGGAGGTGGACTTCACGCCCTTCCACGAGAAGGTGGCCAGGACCGACCTCGGGATCGTCGCCAGCGAGACGCACCAGTGTTTCGGCACCTTCTCCGGGCGGGTCCGTGCCGATGGGGGCTGGGTGGAGCTCGACGGGCTCACCGGCTGGGCCGAGGAGGCCCGCAACCGCTGGTGAACCCGCCTCCGGGGTCAGCCGCCCTGGGTGTAGATGGTCTTCCAGCGCGAGCACTTGTTCACCGGGCGCTTGGAGGTGCCGCGGCAGGCCATGGCCTTGATCTGCAGCACCCCGCCGACGCTCTTGCGGAAGGTGCCCGAGCCGGTCTGGCAGTTGTAGACGCCGTGCGTGCGCCAGCGGCCGTTCTGCGAGCTCATGTACTTGAGCAGCAGCCAGGAGCAGGTCTTGCCGTAGGAGTCGTCGAGGTTGCCGGTGACGACGAAGCCGGACTGGCCGACCGAGACCTTGCCCCAGGCCGTGGCCCAGCCGTCGGTGGACTGGATCTTGCCCCAGCGCCACACGGTCGGGTCCGCCGAGGCGGCGGGGGCGGACAGGCCGAGGGTGAGCAGGGCGGCGGCGGTCAGGACGCCGAGCGAGCGGGCGCGCATGAGGGGACTCCAGGATGGGACGGGAACGGGACCCGTCCAGGAATACGCCCGCTCGCTTGCGGCCCGCTTGGAGATGACTGCGCGGCAGGTCAGTAGCTGAAGGTGGTGGCCCCCTCGTCGCCGATCCACTCCCACATCGGCACCGTCCCGCCCAGCTCGGCCCCCTCGATCAGGGTGGTGCGGTCGAGCCGGCGCGCGTCGAAGCAGAGCGGGCAGACCAGGTAGGCGCCGCCCGCCTTGGCGTAGCGGGCCAGCAGATCGGCCAGCGGCGGGCAGCCGTCGCAGGCCACGCCGGTCGCGACGCCGGGCAGCGCGAGCCGGGCGGCCTCCTTGGTCAGGAACATCAGCGTCGGGCGGCCCTGCTCGGCCGCGCCGACAGCGACCAGGAAGGCCACGGTGACCTTCTCGGGATCTTCCAGCCCGGTGGTGAGGCTGATGACGGCCTTTCCGGCCATGGGCGTGCTCCTCTCTCCTCGCACTCGTCTCTCCTCGCACTCGTCGTGCTCCGCCCACTGTCCGGGTCCGGCGGGTGAACGACCGTGTGAGAGGTGCGCCACATTCGCGGGGATCCCGTCACGTCCGGCGGCCGGGAGCGCTCTCAGGTGGTGTTCGATGCAGCCGCCGGAAGGGGAACGACATGATCTTGGTGACCGGAGCGACCGGGACCGTCGGGCGCAGCGCCGTGGACCTGCTGCTGGAGGCCGGGCAGGAGGTGCTCGCCGGCACCCGCGACCCGGGACGGGCCGGCTTCCCGGAGGGGGTGCGTCCGGTGGCGGGCGAGGTGGCCGGGCTGAAGGCGGACCTGGCCGGGGTGAGCGGGATCCTGGTCAGCCCGCGGGCGGTGGGGCGCGACCTGCCGGAGCTGCTGGCGCTGGCCGCCGAGCACGGGGTGGCGCGGGTGGTGCTGCTGTCGGCGGCGACCGTCGTGCACCCGGCGGGCCGGCCCGAGTTCGCCGCCGCCTTCCGGGCCGCCGAGGAGGCGGTGCGGGCCTCCGGGGCGGACTGGACCCTGCTGCGCTGCGCCGACTTCGCGGCCAACGCCCTGGCCTGGGCCCCGCAGGTCCGCTCGACCGGCGTGGTCCGCGGCGCGTACGGCGGCGCGGCGACCTCGCCGATCCACGAGCGCGACCTCGCCGAGGTGGCCGTGCGGGCGCTGCTGGCTCCCGGGCACGCGGGCCAGGCCTACCTGCTCACCGGCCCGCAGTCGCTCACCCAGCGGGACAAGGCCCGGATCCTCGGGCAGGCGCTCGGCCGCGAGCTGCCCTT
Organism: Nonomuraea sp. NPDC050310; assembly: GCF_040655795.1. Taxonomy (NCBI): domain Bacteria; kingdom Bacillati; phylum Actinomycetota; class Actinomycetes; order Streptosporangiales; family Streptosporangiaceae; genus Nonomuraea; species Nonomuraea sp. NPDC050310. The sequence continues at coordinate 14,174 of NZ_JBFAKP010000023.1, forward strand.
CGAGGAACTGCCGCCCGAGCGGGTACGGCAGGCGATGCTCGCCCAGGGCCTGGCCGAGGAGATCCCCGAGCGGCTGCTCGGCTCGCTGGCCGACCACGCCCGGCAGCCCGGCCCGACCACGGACACCGTGGAGCGGCTCCTGGGCCGGCCCGCGCTCACCTTCGCCGCCTGGGCCGCCGAGCACGCGGCGGCCTTCCGCGGCTGACCCCGGCTCACACTTGTCCGGGCCGCCTCGTCGGATCATCGAGGCCGCCGGGGACCTGCCCGGCGGCCGCTGACGAGAAGGAGAACGTGATGAGTTCGACCGATGCCGCGGTGCGGACGCTGCTGGCGAGCCGGGTCGAGGCCGCCCGGGTGAAGGACATCGATCGCCTGATGGCCCACTATGCCCCCGAGGTCGTCTACTACGACGCGGTTCCCCCGCTGCGGTTCGCGGGCACCGAGGAGGTCCGCCGCAACTTCCTGCGCTGGTTCGACGGCTACGACGGCCCGATCGGCCTGGAGACGCACGAGCTGACCGTCGCGGTCGGCGGCGACGTCGCCTTCGCGCACATGCTGCACCTCGACTCGGGCAAGCGCGCGAACGGGGTCGAGTCCTCGATCTGGGTCCGCTCGACCGTCGGCTGCCGGCGGGTGAACGGCACGTGGCTGATCACGCACGAGCACATCTCGCTGCCGATCGACATGGAGACGCTGCAGGCCTGGTTCGCGCCGGTGGACTGAGGCCGGTCGCCGGTCCCTGCCCGACGGCTCCTAGCCGAGGGCGCTCGAAGCCAGGGCGTCCCATTCGCGGTCGGGCAGGGTCCGGTTGAGCTCCAGCAGCCGGTCGGCCAGGTAGCCGACGGCGTAGCGGGTCTGCGGCCGGGCGGCTTCGGCCGCCTCGCGGATGACCGCGGCGACCTCGCCGGGGTCGGAGGCCGGCGACCCCTCGCCGAGCTGCGTCTCGCTCCTGCGCGCCATCGCCTCGGCCATGGCGCCGTAGGCGGTGCCGCCGGAGATCTCCCGCAGGTCGCCGGCGGTGTGGTCCTCGAACTCGGTCTTGATGATGCCGGGCTGGACGACGACCACGTCGATGCCGAACGGCGCGACCTCCAGCCGCAGCGTGTCGGAGTAGGCCTCCAGCGCGTGCTTGGAGGCGTAGTACCAGCAGCCGAGCGGGAGCGCGATCTCGCCGCCGACGGAGGAGACGTTGACGATCGTGCCGCTCCCCCGCTCCCGCATGTACGGCAGGGCGAGCTGGACCAGCCGGGCCGGGCCGTACAGGTTGACCTCGAACAGGTCGCGGGCCCGGTCCAGGGGGACGTCCTCTGCGGCGCCGTGCAGGACGGCGCCGGCGTTGTTGACCAGGACGTCGATCCGGCCCTGCTCGGCCACGACGGTGTCGATCACACGGGCCGGGTCGTCCGGCTCGCGCAGGTCGAGGGGCAGGATCCGGCCGCCCGCCTCGCTGATCGGGGCCATGTGCCCGAGACGGCGGGCGGCGCCGTAGACGATGTGCCCGGCGCGCAGCAGTTCGAGCGCCGTGGCCTTGCCGATCCCGGACGACGCGCCGGTGACGAGCACAACCTTCATGATCAGACCTCCATCGTGGTTCTCGCGTCGGTGAGCAGGCCGAGCAGGACCGCCTTGCCCGCGGCGAGCTGGTCCTCGTCCCCGGGGGGCAGCGCGCGGTCGATCATCCGCTCCAGCACGGTCAGCACCGCGGCGGGGGAGGGAACCTGCCCGCCGGGCGCGGCGCCGAAGGTGCGCCGGACGGCCGGGGTGAGCGCGTCGAGGACGTAGGCCACGGCCCGCACGTCGACGTCGGGGCCGACGGCTCCCGCCGCCTGCATCGCGCGCAGGAAGTCGTGGCTGCCGCTGATCTCCGGCAGGCGCTCGAAGACGCTGCCGCGCTTGCGCAGGTACTTGCCGAAGACGTCCTCGGCCCGGGCGACGACGGCCGCCGCCAGCGGCAGGTGCTCCAGCGTGCCGATCATGCCCCGGTAGACGGCGGCCACGCTGCCGGCCCGCGGGTCGGCCTCCAGGTGCTCGCGCCAGGCGTCGGCGTAGCGGCGCAGCGCGTCGCGGACCACCGCCTCGACGAGCTCGTCCTTGCTCTTGAAGACCAGGTAGACCAGCCCGCGGTGCAGGGCGACCGCCTCGGCGACGTCGGCCATCGTCAGCTTGTCGTAGCCGAGGCGCAGCAGCAGGTGCTCTGTCGCGTCGAGGATCGCTCGCGTGCGGTCCGGGTCGCTGGTGCTCACGTTCTCCAGATTGACATATTTGGTCAATTTGTCAAAACCCATAACGCTGGAGGCATGAGGACATAGCGATATTCGTCTTGGACGCCATGAAGGGTGCGGCCCGAAGGTGGATCGCATGACGAGAACTCCACCGATCGGGCTGTTCCGCGCGGTCGTGTCCGTGCACACCGTCGCGGCCTTCGCGCAGCCGGCGCTCGCCGGGGTCTACCTGAGCGGGAACATCGACGGGCTGACCTGGCACGCCCGCATCGCCGACGTGGTGTCCTACGCCGGCCTCGCCCAGGTGGTGCTGGCCGTGGTGGTGTCGGCGCGGACGCGGCGGCGGTGGCCGGTCGCGGCGTCGGCGCTGATCGTGGTGGCCGAGTTCGGGCAGTACGTGGTGGGGATGAACGGCCTGCTGTGGGCGCACCTCCCGCTGGGCGTCACCGTCGTCGCCGCGCTCGCCGTCCTGTTCACCGTCGTCTGGGTCCGCCCGCCGGCCCGTGCCCTGGTGGGCGTCGATGGCTGAACGGGCGGGCAGGTGGACGGGCAGGTGGGCGGGGGCCGAGGTGTCGCGCCGTCGCGTGTTCGAGATCGGCGGCAGCCTCGGGCTGGTCGCGGCCGGTGGGCTCACGCTCTCCGGCGGGCTGGCGCACCGGCCCGCGAGCACCGGCCGCGAGCTGCGCAGTGCCGTTCCGCTGCCCGAGCCGTACACCCTGCCCCTGCCGGTCCCCCGCGTCCTCAGCCCGGTCGCCACCGCCGGCGGCGCCGACCGTTACGAGATCACCCAGCGGGCGGTGACGGCGGAGATCGTGCCGGGCGTGCCGACTCCGCTGTGGACCTACGACGGCACCTTCCCCGGTCCGACGATCGAGTCCAGGCGCGGCCGCCCGGTCACCGTGCTGCACCGCAACGAACTGCCGGTGCCGACCGTGGTGCACCTGCACGGCGGCCGCACCCCGGCCGCCTCCGACGGCTACCCGACCGACCTGGTGCTGCCGCACGGTTGGCCGGACACCGGGCAGGAGCAGGAGCACGGGCAGGAGCACGGGCAGGAGCACGGGCAGGAGCACGGGCAGGGGCAGGGGCAGGAGCACGGGCAGGGGCAGGGGCAGGGGCAAGCGCACGGGCAGGGGCACGGCGGCCGGCACCCGGCGATGCACGACCCGCGCGCGGTGACCAGCCGCCTCACCCGCGAGTACACCTTCCCGCTCGACCAGCGGGCCGCGCTGCTGTGGTACCACGACCACCGGATGGACTTCACCGCACCGGCGATCTGGCGCGGCCTGGCCGGCCTGCACGTCGTGCGCGACGACGTCGAGGACGCCCTCGACCTGCCGCGCGGCGACCGCGAGCTGCCACTGATGATCACCGACCGGGCCTTCGCCGCCGACGGCTCGATGCCCTACCCGTCGCTCGACCCGCTGCTGCGCGGCCGGCCCGGGGTGAGCGAGCCCTTCTCGGCCGGGGTGCTCGGCGACGTCATCCTGGTCAACGGCGCCCCGTGGCCGGTGCACGAGGTGGACGCCGCCCGCTACCGGCTGCGGCTGCTCAACGCCTCCAACGCCCGCCACTACGAGCTCGAGGCCGTCGCCGCCGACGGCCGCCGTCTCGACCTCGTGCAGATCGGGGGCGACCAGGGCCTGCTCGCCGCTCCGGTGACGCACGCCCGGCTGCCGATCGCGCCGGCCGAGCGTTACGACGTGCTGGTCGACTTCGCCGGCCTGCCGGTCGGCAGCCTGGTCCGGGTGCTGAACCGGCTCGGCGTCGGGCGCACCCGCGATGTCATGGCCTTCCGCGTCGCCCGGACGGCCCGCGACACCTCCCGCCTCCCCGCGCGGCTCGCCGGGGACCTGCCGGAGTGGCGGCGCGACGAGGCGAGCGTCGTGCGGGACTTCTCCTTCCGCGCCGGGCACCTGGAGCACGGCCGCGGCTGGGTGATCGGCGGCCGGCCGTTCGACCCGGCCCGCACCGACGTCGCCGCCCGGCTCGGCGCGGTCGAGGTGTGGCGGCTGGTCGCCGACGTCCACCACCCGATCCACCTGCACCTGGCCGCCTTCCGGGTGCTCTCGCGCGGCGGCGGGGCGCCGCTGCCGCACGACGCGGGACTGAAGGACACCGTGGCGCTGCGGCCGGGCGAGTCGGCCGAGATCATCACCCGTTTCGACGGCTATCGCGGCCGGTACCTGTTCCACTGCCACAACGCCGAGCACGAGGACATGGGCATGATGGCCAACCTGGAGATCGTCTAGCGCGGAATTGGGCCTTCTCGGCTTGACTGCTTGGCCTCACCGTCGAGTCAGGCCTCATTCACACCCCCCACGAAAGAGACGCCCATGAGACGCCGACTGATCGTCGTGCTGACCGCCCTGCTGGGGCTGGCCCTGCTGGGCGGGATCCCGCCCACCTCGGCCACCTCGGCGACCGCCGAGCCGCCGCCGAACAAGCAGTACCGGGTGGAGGGCCCGGCCGACAACCGCCAGCGCAGCGCCGTCGCCGCCACCGGTGCGGCCATCGACGAGGTGAGCGCGGGCGCGGTGGTGGTCACCGCCAGCGCCGAGGAGATCGCCGCCATCCGCAAGCTCGGCTTCCGGGTACGTGAGCTGCCCCGCTTATCGGCGCCGGACGTGCGGGCCTTCGACTTCCCGCCGGCCGACTCCGGCTACCACAACTACGCGGAGATGAACGCCGACATCAACGCGCTGGTCGCCGCCAAGCCGGCCATCGCCAGCAAGTTCGTCTACGGCAAGTCCTACGAGGGCCGCGACCTGGTCGGCATCAAGATCAGCGACAACGTCGGCACCGACGAGAACGAGACCGAGGTGCTGTTCACCGCGCACCAGCACGCGCGCGAGCACCTCACCGTCGAGATGGCGCTGTACATCATGCACCTGCTGGCCGACAACTACGGCACCGACAGCCGGATCACCAACCTGGTCAACAGCCGCGAGATCTGGATCATGCCCGACCTGAACCCCGACGGCGGCGAGTACGACATCGCCACGGGTTCCTACCGCTCCTGGCGCAAGAACCGCCAGCCCAACCCCGGCTCGGCCAGCGTCGGCACCGACATGAACCGCAACTGGGCCTACAACTGGGGCTGCTGCGGCGGCTCGTCCGGCTCCACCTCCAGCGACACCTACCGCGGCTCGGCCCCCGAGTCGGCGGTCGAGGTCAAGGCGGTGGCCGACTGGGTGCGCAGCCGCGTCGTCGGCGGCGTGCAGCAGATCAAGTCGCACATCGACTGGCACACCTACAGCGAGCTCATCCTGTGGCCCTACGGCTTCACCTACAACGACACCGCGCCCGGCCTGACGCAGGACGACCGCGACGCGCACGCCACCCTCGGCCAGAACATGGCCTCCACCAACAACTACACCCCCGAGCAGGCCAGCGACCTGTACATCACCGACGGCACCATCGACGACTGGATGTGGGGCCAGTTCAAGATCTTCACCTACACCTTCGAGATGTACCCGGCCAGCGGAGGCGGCGGCTTCTACCCGCCGGACGAGCAGATCGTCCCGCAGACCACCCGTAACCGGGAGGCCGTGCTGCGCTTCCTGGAGTACTCCGACTGCGTCTACCGCATCATCGGCAAGGAGGCCCAGTACTGCGGCGGCACGCCCGGCACCACGATCTACTCCGACACCTTCGAGACCGCCACCGGCTGGACGGTCGTGCCCGGCACCGCCACCACCGGCCTGTGGGAGCGCGGCGACCCGGCGGCGACCACCTCCTCCGGGACCAAGCAGCTCGGCACCACGGTCAGCGGCGTCAACGACCTGGTGACCGGCCGGCTGGCCGGGACCGCGGCGGGCGACTACGACGTGGACGGCGGGCTGACCTCGATCCAGTCACCCGCCATCGCGATCCCGGCGACCGGGACGTCCACGCTGAGCTTCTCCTGGTACCTGGCGCACGGCTCGAACTCCTCCACCGCCGACTACTTCCGGGTCAAGGTCAACGGCACGCAGGTCTTCCAGCAGCTCGGCGCGGCGAGCAACCGCAACGGGGCCTGGGCGGTGGCCAGCGTGAACCTGTCGGCCTACGCCGGGCAGAACGTGACGATCACCTTCGAGGCGGCCGACGCCTCGACCGCCTCCCTGCTGGAGGCGGGCGTGGACGACGTCAAGATCGTGCACAACCCGTGACCCCGGTCGGGTGAACTCACCGCCGGGTCGCCGTCAATGGCGGCCCGGCGGGCTCCCGGTCACTGGCGCGGGCGGAAGACCAGGATGAGCACGCGCAGCACCAGGATCACGCTGATCACCAGCAGGTTGTAGCCGATCAGCTCGTACAGCCGCATCACCTGGGGCAGCACCACCGGGCCGCCGGGCGTGCCGATGAGCAGCACGCCCATCAGCCCGGACGTGGCGCCCAGCACGGTCAGCACCACCTGGTGCAGCAGGCCGGTGACGAAGCGGCGGTCGCGCTCGTCGGCCAGCAGCCGCACGTTGACCGACAGCCGCCCGTGCTCGGCGGCGCTGGCGATGCGCTCCAGGCGGCGCGGCAGCCGGCGCACCATCGGCAGCAGCGCCGCCGCCTCCTGCAGCAGGCTCTCCTTGAGCGTGCCGCTCTGCAGCGCCGAGGCCAGGTGCGCGCCGGCGAAGGCGCGGGCCTCGTCGACCAGGTTGAAGCCGGGCGCCAGCCGTACCAGCGTGCCCTCCAGGGTGGCCAGCGCGCGGAAGACCGCGGCCACCTCGGGCGGGATGGACAGCCCGTAGGTCGAGATGATGCGGAACAGATCGGTGAACATCGCGACGCTGTTCAGGCCGGGGCCCAGGTGGCGGGCCATGAACTGGCCGAGCGCGCGCTGCAGGCCGGCCTCGTCGATCTCCTCGGGGCGCGGCACGACCTCCAGCAGCGCGTCGGTGACGGCGAGCGGGTCCTGGCGGTTCATGGCCAGCAGGAAGCGCTGCAGCGCCGAACGCATCGCGCCGTCGAGGCGGCCGACCGAGCCGAAGTCGAGCAGGCCCAGGCCGCCGCCGGTGAGCACCATGATGTTGCCCGGGTGCGGGTCGGCGTGGAAGACGCCGTCGACGAGGATCTGCCGCAGCAGGCAGTCGAGCAGGTCGCGGGCGAGCGCGGGGTCGGCCGGCGCCTGCGCGAGCGGCTTGCCCTCCAGGCGCTGCATCACCAGGACCCGCTCGGTGCAGTGGCGCGGGTAGGGCACCGGGTAGACGATGGGGCCGGGCGGCGCGGCGGCGACCGCGGCCATGTTGGCCGCCTCGATGCGGAAGTCGAGCTCCTCGCGCAGCGCGACGGCGAAGCCCTCGGCCAGGTCGCGCAGGCCCAGCGAGCGGCCCCAGCGGGTGCGGGTCTCCAGGGTGGCGGCCAGCCGGGCGACGATGTCGAGGTCCTTGGCCACCACCGAGCGGATGCCGGGCCGCTGCACCTTGACCACCACGTCCTCGCCGCCCGGCAGGCGCGCGGTGTAGGCCTGCGCGATCGAGGCGGCGGCCAGCGGCACCCGGTCGAAGGCGGCGAACACCTCGTCCACCGGGGCGCCGAGCTCGGCCAGCAGCACGGGCTCGATCTCCGACCAGGGCGCCGGGGTGACCTTGTCCTGCAGGCTGCCCAGTTCCTCGACGAACTCGGCGGGCAGCAGGTCGCGCCGGGTGGACAGCACCTGGCCGAGCTTGACGAAGGTCACCCCGCCCTCGTCGAGGGCCTCGCGCAGCGAGCGGGCCAGCCGGACGCGGCCGCCGCGGTCGTCCACCCGGTCGCCGCGCCCGCGCAGGTAGGGGCCCAGGCCGTGGCGGACGGCGATGCGGGTGATCTGCGAGTAGCGCCGGCCACGCGACAGCCGCCCGCGCAGCGAGCGGAAGAACTCCACCGGTCCCGGCACCGAGCCCGGCGGCACCAGCGCCTCGGCGATCACCAGGACCACCATCATGATCAGCGCGACGACCATCATGAGCAGGAACACGACCCACAGCGGCCCGGTCCCCGGATCGCGCTCCGGATCGGTGGACCGGAACACGCTGAGCACCGGGATCAGCACCGGGCCGGCCAGCCCCAGCGTGACCACCGTCGCCACCAGGATCCGGACCAGGCCGAACCGCACGCCCAGCAGCCGTTGCGCGGCGATGGCCAGCACCGCCACCACGGCCGCGAAGCTCAGCGTGCCGGAGATGATCAGCAAAGGGGATTCGATCACATCGCTACCCTAGGCTGTCGGAATGCGCCCCAGTGTCCGTGGCCTGCTGTTCGACTCCGCCGACCGGCTGATCCTGTTCCGCCGCACAGTTCCGGGCCGTCCCGTTTATTTCAGCGTGCCAGGCGGGCACGTCGAGGACGGCGACGCCGGCCTCGAGGGCACGCTCCGCCGCGAGCTGCTGGAGGAGCTCGGCGCGACCGTCGAGCGCGTCACGCCGCTCACCACGCTGGCCTACCCCTGGCGCGGCCGGATCAAGGTCCAGCACGTGTACGGCTGCCGCCTGCGCACGATGGATCCGGCGCTGCGGCACGGTCCCGAGGTGGACGACCCGGCGCGCGGCGACTACGAGGTGGTGCGGCTGGCGGCCGACCCGGCGGAGATCATCTCGCGCCCGATCGTGCCGCCCGCGCTGGCCGGCTACCTCGCCGCGCGCATCGAGCTGCTGCCCGCGCTCATCGGCTCCGGTCCTGCATCTCCCACAGATGATCCAGGACGTGCCAGGTGACGCGCCGCACCGCGTAGCGCGGCGCCCACTTGCCCAGCGGCGTGCCGTCCCAGGCCCGGCCCAGCACCTCGGCCAGCTCCGCGCGCAACGCGTCGCGGTCGCCGGGCTCGCGGTAGGGCGGGTGCCGGACGCCGACCTGGCGGGCGTAGTTGCGCTCGGCGTCCTCGACGTGGGCGACCATCTTGTCCCGGTCGCGCCCGCCGCCGCGCGGACCCTTGCGCAGTTCCTCCGGGCTGGCGGCCGTGACCTCGTCGAACAGCTCCCAGGCGGCGCGCATCAGCTTCACGTCCCGGGTGGCGACTTTCACCGGGTACGGCTCGGCGTCGGCGTCGGGCTGGGCCTCGGGGGCGCCGAAGTCGGTGGTGGCGCCGCCCTTGACCCGCTCGGTCACGCTGACCTTCCCCGGGCGGAACGCCAGGCCGGCGCGCTCGGCCACCACGGCGTAGCGCGGGGCGTAGTCGAGCAGCCGCTCGACGGCGAGCTCCTCGGACTTGTCCACCCGGCACCAGCCGGGCCAGTCCAGCGAGCAGGCGAACACCCTCTTGCTGCCGAGTTCGAGGTAGATGCGGTGCATGCCTCCAGCGTGCCACGCATACCTGCCAGATCCCGTCAGGTACGGCGTCGCGTCCCCGGCCCGCGGGCGGCCTCGCCGTACGGTGGGATCATGGAACCGCATCCGGCGTGGGCCGAGCACACGCACCTGTTCCCCGGCGCGCAGGTGCGGGTGGACGGGCTGACCGAGCCCGAACCGGCCGCGCTGCACCTGCGCCTGTCCGACGGGACCGAGGTCGAGGCCGAGCTGCTGACCGGCCCGCACGGCGCGCTGGTCGAGGTGGCCGGCTACACCAGCGCCGCCGGCACCCGGCTGCCGGCCCGGGGGTGGCCGGTGCGTTCGTGGGAGCGGGCCGGGGACGGGGTGGTGCTGCGGCTGGGCCGCGCGTCGGGCTAGACGCGGGCTGGAGGCGGGCTAGATGTGGTCGATCAGGTCGGCGACCGAGTTGACCACCAGCGAGGGCCGGTAGGGGTAGCGGTCGATCTGGTCGCGCTGCACCACGCCGGTGAGCACGAGGATGGTGTAGAGCCCGGCCTCCATGCCGCAGACGATGTCGGTGTCCATCCGGTCGCCGATCATCGCGGTGGTGCCGCTGTGCCCGCCGAGCAGGTTCAGCGCGGTGCGCATCATGATCGGGTTGGGCTTGCCGACGAAGTAGGGCTCGACGCCGGTGGCCTTGGTGATGAGCGCGGCGACCGCGCCGGTGGCCGGCAGCGCGCCGTCGATGGACGGGCCGACCGGGTCGGGGTTGGTGGCGATGAAGCGCGCGCCGTTGTCGATCAGCCGGATCGCCTTGGTCACCTGGGTGAAGCTGTAGGTGCGGGTCTCGCCGAGCACCACGTAGTCGGGGTCGAGGTCGGTCAGCACGTAGCCGACCTCGTGCAGCGCGGTGGTGAGCCCGGCCTCGCCGACCACGTAGGCCGAGCCGCCGGGGCGCTGGTCGTCCAGGAACTGGGCGGTGGCCAGGGCGGAGGTCCAGATCGACTCGGGCGGCACATCCAGCCCGGCCGCGCGCAGCCGTACGGCCAGGTCGCGCGGGGTGTAGATCGAGTTGTTGGTCAGCACCCGGAAGGCCTTGCCGGAGTCGCGCAGCCGTTTGATGAACTCGTCGGCCCCCGGGACCGGCCGGCCCTCGTGGACCAGCACGCCGTCCATGTCCGAAAGCCAGCTGTCGATGCGTTCACGCTCCGTCACGGATCAATGGTACAGATCCGTGCACGGCCTCCTACGACAGGAACCCCGGCAGGGTGCCGTTGGCGGTGGCGACGACGCACCAGGCGGCGAAGCCCAGCAGCCCGAGCAGCACGACGACCTGGGTCACGCTGATCTTCTTCTTCATCTCTCGCTCCTCGATCGACCCTGCTCCCGAGCGTACGCACAGGTCAGCGACGGATGGCAGGCGAGCTTAGCCGACCTGCCGCGCGCCCCGCCGAGCTGACCCCCCTCCTCCTCGCAATCGTGACATCCATGGTGATTTCATGTCCTCATGTCGTTCACCGAAGCTGCCCAGGACCTGCGCGAAGAGCTCACCCGCCTGCGTCACTCGCTGCACCAGACCCCGGAGATCGGGCTCCACCTGCCGGTCACCCAGGAGAAGGTGCTGGCCGCCCTCGACGGTCTTCCGCTGGAGATCACCACCGGCCGGGCGCTCAGCTCGGTCACCGCGGTGCTGCGCGGCGGGCGTCCCGGACCCGCCGTGCTCCTGCGCGGCGACATGGACGCCCTGCCGGTCACCGAGCGCAACGCGCTGCCGTACATCTCGCAGTACGAGGGCGCGATGCACGCCTGCGGGCACGACCTGCACACCGCGATGCTGGCCGGGGCGGCGCACCTGCTGGCGGGGCGGCGGGAGGAGCTGGCCGGTGACGTGGTCTTCATGTTCCAGCCCGGCGAGGAGGGCCACGAGGGCGCCAAGTACATGATCGACGAGGGCGTCCTGGACGCGGCCGGCGAGCGGGTGGTGGCGGCGTACGGCATGCACGTGACCTCCTCGCTGTTCCCGCGCGGGCGCTTCAACACCCGCGGCGGGCCGCTCATGGCCGCGGCCGACACCTTCAACGTGGTGGTCAAGGGCCGCGGCGGCCACGGCTCCGCGCCGCACCGCGCGCTCGACCCGATCCCGGCGGCCTGCGAGATGGTCGGCGCGATCCAGGCGCTGGTGACGCGGGAGTTCGACACCTTCGAGCCGGTCGTGGTGAGCGTCTGCAACTTCCACTCCGGGACCACCGACAACGTCATCCCCGACGACGCGATGTTCCAGGCCACCGTGCGCACCTTCAGCGCGGCCAACCGCACCAAGGTCAAGCGGCGGCTGGTGGAGCTGGTCACCGGCATCGGCGCGGCCTACGGCCTGCCGGTCGAGGCGGGCTTCGGCATGGGCTACCCGGTCACCGTCAACGCCCCGGCCGAGGCGGACTTCGCCGGGGAGCGGGTGACCGAGCTGTTCGGCGAGGGCCGGTACATGATCACGCCGCAGCCGATCATGGGGGCCGAGGACTTCTCCTACGTGCTGGAGCAGGTGCCGGGGGCCTTCGTCTTCCTGGGCGCCTGCCCGGCCGACCGCGACCCGGGCAGCGCGCCGTACAACCACTCGCCGGAGGCGGAGTTCGACGACGCGGTGCTGCCGGACGGGGCCGCGCTCTACGCCGACCTGGCCCACACCCGCCTGGCCCAGCTCGCCGCCGCCCAGAACTGATTCCCTGCCCGCCCGGCGGGCGGTCCCGGCGGGGCCGCTCGTCCGGGGCGGTTTCGCCGGGGCGGGCACGTAAGCTGGCCCGGTGACAGAGCGTGCGGTCGTCGACGGCAGGCCCGCGACCGGTGCCGATCTCGGCCTGGCCCTCGCCGCCAGGGCGGGCCACTTCACCGCCATGCAGGTCAGAGGCGGGCGCGTGCGCGGCCTCGACCTCCACCTGCAGCGCCTGGCGCGCGCCACCGAGGAGCTGTACGGCGAGCCCCTCGACCACGACGTCGTGCTCGCCTCGCTGCGGGCCCTGGCCCCGCACGACGCCTCGGTGCGGGTGCACGTGGTCCGCACCGGCGCCCTGCACGTGCTGGCCGTCGCCGACGCCCCGGTCGAGGCCCCGGCCTCGCCGCGCCGGCTGAAGACGGTGCCGTTCGCCCGTTTCCTGCCGCACGTCAAGCACGGCGGCGGCTTCCCCCAGGCGCACCTGGCCCGCCAGGCGGCCCGCGACGGCTTCGACGAGGTGCTGCTGACCGACGCCGGAGGCCGGATCAGCGAGGGCGCGGTGACCAACCTGGGCTGCCTCGACGGCGAGCGGCTGGTCTGGCCCGACGCGCCGATGCTGCCCGGCATCACCATGCTCCTGCTCTCGCGCGCCTGCCCGCACGAGCGCCGCGCCTTACGCGTGCCCGACCTCCAGCACTTCGACGCCGTCTTCGTCTGCAACTCCTGGGGTGTCTCCCCGGTCGGCGCCGTCGACGGCCTGGAGCTGCCCCAGGAGGCCTTCGCCCAGGTCCGGGCCCGGTTCGACGCCCTGCCCTGGGACCCGCTCGGCTGAGTGACGCTCAGCGCCATCGAAGGCGGTCGTGAAGGAAAGTTACATTAACTTCACAACTCCTGGAGATTATTGACGCGGCCCCCACCCGGCCATACGGTCGGGGTCAAATCTCAAGGTCCCCCACTCGGAGCAGAGCATGAAGCGACTAGCAGCCGTTGTGGCGCTGCTCGGTATCGCCGCCGTCTCGGCGTGCAGTAGCACTGATAGCTCGAGCAAGCCCGCGGCCTCGGCCGGCGGCGGCAGCCCGGCCGTCTACACCACGATCGACGTCAACAAGCCCGGCATCGACGTGAACGGCCCCGCCAACCCCTGGGCGCCCAAGGGCAACTCCTTCGTCGGGTTCAACTCGATGAAGCTGGCGTGGACGAAGAACCACCTCACCGACGCGAACGCGTTCTACCCCGGCATCGCGGAGAGCTGGGAGATCGCGCCGGACGGCTCCTCCATCACCATCAAGCTGCAGCCCAACAACAAGTGGTCCGACGGCAAGCCGGTGACCGCCGAGGACGTCAAGCTCTCCCTCGCCATCGCCTACACCCAGGGCAGCACCGCCTTCGCCCTGCAGCCCGGCGCGGCCGGCGCCGCCGCCGAGGTCACGGTGGTGGACGAGAAGACCATCAAGGTCTCGCAGGACATGTCCAACCCGAGCGCCACCTTCGCCCGCGGCGTGCTCGACTGGGCGGTCATCCCGGCGCACATGTGGCAGGGCGTGCTGCCCGCCGACATCTGGGACAAGATCAAGGCCGCGCGCGGCACCGGCCCCGAGGCCGAGGCGGTCCGCACCGAGATCACCGAGCTGGGCAAGAAGGTCATCGCCTTCAACCCCGGCAAGGACGTCTCCGCCGGGCCGTACGTGCTGGAGCGGGTCAACCCGGGCGCGGCGCTGCTGAAGAAGAACCCCACCTTCTACAACGCCGCCAACGTCGGACCCGACGCGGTGCAGCTGCTCAACTACACCGGCAACGAGCAGGTGTGGAACTACCTGATCACCGGCAAGCTGGACAGCTCCGGCTTCGTCGCCGTCCCGGCGGACACGATGGCCAAGATCAAGGGCGCCCCCGGCAACGTGGTCGTCAAGGGCTACTCCCCCGTCGCGGTGGGCCTGGCGTTCAACCAGTCCAAGAAGCCGTACGACAACGTGCACGTGCGTAAGGGCCTGGCCTACCTGATCAACCGCGAAGAGGTCCAGAAGATCGCCTCGCCCGAGGGCGGCATGCCGGCGCTCACCACGACCGGCATCCACCAGACCGCGGCCAAGGAGTGGCTGGGCGCCGAGCTCGACACCCTGGAGAAGTACAACACGGACCTGGCCAAGGCCGAGGAGGAGTTCAAGGCCGCCGGCCTGACCAAGAAGGACGGCAAGTGGCACCTGGCCGACGGCAAGCCGTGGAAGCTCTCCATGCACGCCCCGGCCGGATTCTCCGACTGGCTCGCCGCCCAGGAGAACATCAAGAGCCAGCTCATCGACGCCGGCATCGACGCCGAGATCGTGACCGCGGCCGACTTCCCGCTCTACCAGACCGAGATGGCCGAGGGCAAGTACGACACCGGCTTCTGGCTCATCGCCCTGGGCCCGGCGCCGTACAACATCTTCCAGCGCCTGTACGGCTCGGCCAACGGCTGGGTCAACGTGGCCGGCAAGGTCACGCACAACGCGCCCGGCAAGAACGGCAACTGGATGGGCTCGCCCGAGCAGATCGAGGTCGAGGGCCTGGGCAAGGTCAACCCCGGTGAGCTCACCGCCAAGCTCAACTCGGTCACCGCCGAGGAGCAGAAGCCGCTGATGGCCCAACTCGCCAAGGTCGCCAACCAGGACCTGCCGGTCATCCAGATGTGGGACTACGTCAACACGCAGTTCCAGAACCACAGCCGCTTCACCGGCTTCCCCGGTGACGACCACGACCTGCTGCGCCAGCCGCCCGGCGTCTGGATCCAGCTCGGAATGGTGAAGAAGAAGGCATGACGGTAGTCGTCAGAAAGCTCGCGGGCCACCTGGCCCGCGGGCTCGTCATGATCTTCGTCGTCGCCTCGATCAGCTTCTTCATCATCCGCAACATCCCGGGCGACCCGATGCTGGCCGCCTACGAGAAGTTCGTGGCCTCCGGCATGGACCCGGCGGCCGCCACCCAGCAGGTCAAGGTGATCTACGGCTTCCAGCCGGAGGGCTCGGTCTGGTCGCAGTACCTCGACTACCTGGCCGGCCTGGCCACCCTCGACCTGGGCCAGACGGTGCTCAACCCCGGTGTCGCGGTCACGACGGACCTGTTCGAGGCGGCCAAGTGGACCGTCATCCCGGTCCTCACCGGCACCCTGCTCAGCTTCCTGGTCGGCGTCACGATGGGCGTCTACGCGGCCATCAAGCGCTCGGGCAAGCTCGGCGACATCCTCAACATCTCCGGCTCGCTGCTGCACGGCGTGCCGCAGTACGTGATGGCCCTGCTGCTGGCCGCGATCTTCGCCACCACCCTGCAGGTCCTCCCGCTGGACGGCGTGGCCGACATCCTGGTGGAGCCCGGCTTCAACGGGCCCTACATCGCCTCGCTGGCGCAGCACGCCACCCTTCCGGTGCTGACCTACTGCCTGGCCAGCTACGGCGGCTGGACGCTGGCGATGAAGTCGAGCGTGGTCACCGTGCTGGGCGACGACTTCATCCTCGCCGCCGAGCTGCGCGGCATGAAGCGGTCGATCGTCTTCCGCTACATCGCGCGCAACGCGATCCTGCCGCTGTTCACCATCCTGGCGCTCTCGCTGGGCCTGCTGTTCGCCGGCGCGGTCTTCATCGAGAAGATCTTCAACTACCCCGGGCTCGGCCTGAAGCTGATCGACGCCGTCACCAACCGCGACTACTCGCTGATGGGCGGGGCCTTCCTGCTGATCACCGTCGCGATCGTGGTGGCCAACATCTTCGCCGACCTGCTCTACACCGTCATCGACCCCCGGGTGCGGGCCGGGAAGGAGGGCGCATGAGCACCATCGTCCTGGAGACCTCCAGCGCGTCGATCCGCCGCGACTTCTGGCGTGGCGTGTGGCGCGTGATGAAGCGCAAGCCGAGCCGCATGGTGGGCGTGGTCATCCTGCTGGCCTTCGCCTTCATGGGCATCTTCGGGCCGCTGTTCTACCCCGAGCACCTGCCGCGCGACGTGAGCAACACCTACGGTCCGATGACCTGGGCGCACCCGTTCGGCACCGACGGCCAGGGCAAGGACGTCTTCGCCCAGGTGGTCACCGGCTCGCGGTACGTGCTGCTGAGCGCGCTGGTCACCGCGGTGATCACCGTCGTGCTCGGCGCGGCCATCGGCCTGTTCTCCGGCTTCAAGCGCGGGCGCTGGGACACCGTGCTCATGCGGCTCACCGACATGAAGCTCACCATCCCCGGCCTGCCCCTGCTGCTGGTGCTCACCACCGTCTGGCAGTTCGGCAGCGCGGTGGAGATGGGCCTGGTGCTCGGCCTGCTCGGCTGGGGCTCGGTGGCGCGCGCGGTGCGGGCGCAGACCCTGTCCCTGCGCGAGCGCGGCTTCATCGAGGCGGCGCGCGGGCTCGGCCTGTCCACGACGCACATCGTGGGCAAGGAGCTGCTGCCGTCGATGGCGCCCTACATCGCGATGAACATGCTCATCGCGGTCACCGGCGCGGTCTACGCGCAGGTCGGGCTCTTCTTCCTGGGCGTCCTGCCGTACGAGGCGGACAACTGGGGCGTCATGCTCAACCTCGCCGTGTTCGGCGGCGGCGCGATGACCACCCCGTCGGCTCTGCCGTACCTGCTGGCTCCGCTGCTGGCCATCCTGCTGCTCACCCTGGGCATCGTGCTCGTGGTGGACGCCATGGACGAGATCTTCAACCCCCGGCTGCGCGAGGAGTAACAAGCCGTGTCGAAGCAAGCGCCGGGAGTGCGCATCGACGGGCTGACCGTCACCTACAACAACCTGCCCGCCGTCCGCCAGGTCAGCCTGGAGCTGGCGGCCGGGACGATCACCGGCATCGTCGGCGAGTCCGGATCGGGCAAGTCGACGCTGGCGCTGAGCCTGCTCAACGCGGTCCAGCCACCGGGCAGGATCGCCGGCGGCAGCGTCGAGATCGACGGCCTGGGCGACGTCGTGGCCCTGCGGGGCGAGGACCTGCGCAAGGCGCGGGGCGCGAAGATCGGGTACGTCTTCCAGGCGGCTCAGAACTCGCTGAACCCGCTCAAGACCGTCGGCAAGCAGTTGCTCGACCTGGGCCGCTCGCACGGCGTGGACGACCTGCGCGGCCTGGTGCGCGACGCCAAGGAGCTGCTGGGCCGGATGGGCCTGGACGGCAACCGGGTGCTCGACTCGCACCAGCACGAGCTGTCGGGCGGCATGCGCCAGCGCGTCGGCATCATGCTGGCGCTGGTGCTCAACGCCCACCTGGTCGTCCTGGACGAGCCCACGACCGCCCTCGACATGATCACCCAGGCCAACATCCTGAAGATCATCCGCGAGGTGCACGAGGAGCGCGGCCTCACCACGATGGTCATCACGCACGACATCGGCGTGGTCGCCGAGGTCGCCGACCGGCTGGCCGTCATGTACGGCGGGCGCCTGGTCGAGCAGGGCCCCACCCGCGAGGTGCTCGCCTCGCCCCAGCACCCGTACACGCGCGGCCTGATCCGCGCCATTCCCCGCCTGACCGGCGACATCGACGAGGCCCGCGCGCTGCCCGGCCGCCCGCCCACGCTGGCCACCGTGCCGGCCGAGGGCTGCGTCTTCCGCGA
The DNA here is from genome assembly GCF_040655795.1 of Nonomuraea sp. NPDC050310. Classification (NCBI taxonomy): domain Bacteria; kingdom Bacillati; phylum Actinomycetota; class Actinomycetes; order Streptosporangiales; family Streptosporangiaceae; genus Nonomuraea; species Nonomuraea sp. NPDC050310. The sequence continues at coordinate 31,867 of NZ_JBFAKP010000023.1, forward strand.
GCGCTGCCCGCTGCGGATGGAGGTCTGCGACACCGTCGACCCCGAGACCCAGTCGATCGGCGGCCGCCTGGTCGCCTGCCACGCCGTCAAGGTCAAGGAGCACGCGTGATCACGGGCGAGAACATCACGAAGACCTTCAAGCAGCGCGGCAACGTGCTGGACAAGCGCGAGGTGCGCGCGCTGCGCGGGGTCGACTTCAGCATCCCCCGCGGCGGCGCGGCCTCCTTCATCGGCGAGTCCGGCTGCGGCAAGACGACGCTCGGCCGCATCCTGGCCGGGCTGGAGAGCTACGACGGCGGCGAGATCACCATCGACGGCGTGCCGATGTCGGGGCTCAAGCCGAAGGCGCGCCAGCCGTACTTCCGCCGGATCCAGATGATCCACCAGGACCCCTACTCGGCGCTCAACCCCACCCGCACCATTCAGCAGACGCTCTTCGCGCCGCTGCAACTGCGGGCCAAGCAGACCGGGCGCGACGCCAAGTGGATCGAGGAGCGCGCCGCCGAGGTGCTGAGCCTGGTCGGGCTCGACCCGGGCACCGTGCTCGGCCGCTATCCGCACCAGCTGTCCGGCGGCATGCGCCAGCGCGTGGTCATCGCCCGCGCGCTCACCGTCGACCCGGAGATGCTGGTCGCCGACGAGGCCACCTCGATGATCGACGTCTCGCTGCGGCTGGGCATCCTCGCCCTGCTGAAGGACCTGCGCGAGCGGCTGAACGTGTCGGTGCTGTTCATCACGCACGACGTGGCCACCGCCCGCTACATCGGCGACGACGGCGACCTGTACGTGATCTACCGCGGCCAGGTCGTCGAGCAGGGCAAGGTGGACACCGTGATCGCCGATCCGGTGCACCCCTACACGCAGGCGCTGCTGTCGGCCATCCCGGTCCTGCACGGGCTGGAGGTGCCCGGCGAGGAGCCGGTCGTGCCCACCTCGGGCCTCGACGAGTCGAAGGAGGACACCGGCTGCCTGTTCGCCCGCCGCTGCCCGTTCGCGACCGAGGCGTGCACCGCCGCGCCGCCGCCGCTGCAGCTCACCGAGGGCGTCCCGCAGCGGCACGCCTGCATCCACCCGCGCCGGCGAAGCGTCGTCGCCCGGGAGGTGTGATGGCGGCCGGCCAGAACGCCGAGGAGATCGCCGAGGCGGCGCTGACGCTCGACCCCGGTGAGGGCGCGGCGCTGGTCCGGCGGCTGTCCAGCCCGCCCAAGGAGCGGGTCTGGACCTCCGTCGAACTGGACGGCGGTGTCGTCTTCGCCTCCGTCTCCGGCAAGGACCCGTCCATCGGGCATCTCGACCTGCTCGCCGTCCATCCGGACGAGCGGGGCCGCGGCCTGGGCAAGGAGCTGGTACGGCAGGCGGAGACCTGGCTGCGCGGCCAGGGCGCCGCCGAGGCGCGCTTCGCCGGCAACCCGCCCTGCTACGCCTGGCCCGGCATCGACGTGCGCTACACCGCCGCCGCCTGCCTGGCCGAGCGGCTCGGCTACGAGCGCTTCCACGTCGCCTGGAACATGACCGCCGACCTGGAACGCGCCGACCTGGACACCGAGGCCGACGTCGAGCGCCTGGCGCGGGCCGGCGTGCGGGTGCGCTCCGGCGTCACCGACGCGGTCGTGGCCTTCGTCGAACGCGAGTGGAACGAGCGCTGGGCGTGGGAGGCCGCCTCGGCGGCCGGGCTGCACTACGCCGAGCGCGACGGCGAGGTCGTCGCCTTCGCCGCCTGGGGCGCCCGGCCGTCCTGGTTCGGGCCCATGGGCACCGCGCCGCACGCCGAGGGCCTCGGCCTGGGCCGCGTGCTGCTGCGCCGGTGCCTGGCCGAGCAACGGGCGGCCGGCCAGGCGCAGGCGCAGATCGGCTGGGTGGGACCGCTCCGGTTCTACTCCAGAGCGGTCGGCGCCCGTGCCGAGCGGGTCTTCTGGCTCTACCGCCGCGAGCTGGGGTAGAGCAGGTGACCGACGGGGCGGGAGGGGTCGGGGCACAGCTCTCGCGGGTCGCGCGGAGCGCCGGTGAGCGTGCCCGAGCCCCACAGGTGTTCCTCGAACCGGTCGGGACCCCACCAGGCGAAGTCGTCCGGGTACAGGGTCCTGGCCAGGTGGAGCACCCAGACGCCGGTGAGCACGGGGCGGAAGGCGGCGGCGTCGGTGACGTGGAGCTGGACGCCGCGCACCGGCACCCCGGCGTGCTTGTGGAAGGTCGGGGTGAACCACGCCTCGCGGAAGCGCACGCCGGGCAGCTCGAGCTCCCGGAGCGCGGGCAGGAACCGCTCGTCGAGGTACGGCGCGCCGATCAGCTCGAACGGGCGGGTCGTGCCGCGGCCCTCCGACAGGTTCGTGCCCTCCAGCAGGCCGGTGCCCGGATAGACCAGGGCGGTGTCGGGAGTGGGCATGTTCACCGAGGGCATGATCCACGGCAGGCCGGTCGCGGCGAAGTCCATGTCGCGGCGCCAGCCGTCCATCTCGATCACCTGGACCGACGGGTCGAAGCTCAGCGCGAGCTCGCCGGCGGTCAGGCCGTGCCGGATCGGGATCGGCGCCTTGCCGACCGGGCTGGCGTAGGCCGGGTCGAGCAGGGGGCCTTCGGCGATCTCGCCGCCGAGCGGGTTGGGGCGGTCGAGCACGACGAAGCGCACGCCGAGCTTGCGGGCCGCGGCGAGGTAGTCGTACATGGTCCAGATGAAGGTGTAGAAGCGGGTGCCGATGTCGGCGATGTCGAAGATCAGGGTGTCGGCCCCGGAGCGCTCCAGCACCTCCACCGGGTCGGCCTCGTAGGTCTCCAGCACCGGCAGGCCGGTCACCGGGTCGGTGGAGTCCTGCTCGGTGAAGCCCGCCTGGGCGGTGCCGCGCAGGCCGTGCTCGGGGCCGAGCAGGACCGCCAGCGGCAGCCCGGCGGCCGTCAGCGCCTGCGCGGTCGGGGTGAGGTCCGGCAACACGCCGGTGGGGTTGGTGATGAGGCCGATGCGTTCCCCCTGCACCAGGGTGGGATCCGCGGCCAGCCGCTCTGCTCCGATTCGCATGGTTAATATTCTCTGAAACTTATTGCCAAAACAAACCCAGAGGGTGGAAATTAGCGTCATGGTTGATCCGCTTCCCGAGATGTCCACGGAGCAGAGCGATCCGCGCTTCAGCCAGATCGATCGGCTGCCGACCGAGCAGATCGCCAGGCTCATGAACGCGGCCGACGCCGCCGTGCCCGTCGCCGTCGCGGTGGCGATCCCGGCGATCTCGGCCGCCATCGACGCGATCGCGAACCAGATGGCCGCCGGAGGACGGCTGCTCTACGTAGGCGCGGGCACCTCAGGGCGGCTGGCCGTCCTGGACGCCTCCGAATGCCCGCCCACCTTCGGCACCGACCCCTCCCTCGTGCAGGGGATCATCGCCGGCGGTCCCGACGCCCTGACCCGCTCGGTCGAAGGCGCCGAGGACGACGCCGACGCCGGCGCGGCCACCATGGCCGAGCTGGAGGTCGGCCCGCTCGACTCCGTCGTCGGCATCTCGGCCAGCGGCCGGGCGCCCTTCGTGCTCGGCGCGGTCACCGAGGCCGGCCGGCGCGGCGCGCTGACCGTCGGCCTGTCGTGCAACAGCGACTCGCCACTGTCGGCGGCCTCCGCGCACGCGATCGAGGTGGTCGTCGGCGCCGAGGTGGTCACCGGCTCCACCCGGCTCAAGGCCGGCACGGCGCAGAAGCTCGTGCTCAACATGATCTCGACCATCTCGATGGTCCGGCTCGGCCGCACCTACGGCAACCGGATGATCGAGGTGTCGGCCATGAACTCCAAGCTCGCCGACCGGGCCGCGCGCATGGTGGGCGACATCACCGGCGCCGACCTCGACACCGCCCGCAAGGCCCTCGACGAGGCGGGCGGGCAGGCCAAGGTGGCCGTGGTGATGATCCAGCACGGCCTGGACGCCGGCGGCGCCCGCGCCCGCCTGGAGGAGCACGGCGAGCGCCTGGGCGACGCCCTGGAGAAGGTGAACGGCACTTGACGGCCGGCCACCTTCCCGGGGCCGGTGCACCTGGGGCGGGAGCGGGCGGCGCGGGTCTTACGAGGGCAGGCCTGACCGAAGCCGCCTCCACGGACCCGACGGACGCCACGCCCCGCACCTCGGACGCCGAGGGCCCCGCTCCGGGCCTCCCGCGCCTCCCATCGGAGACCGCAACCCCCCCGGCGGGCACCCCGCCGGGCGGCGAGGGCTCCGGGGACGGGGTGCAGGGCCGGTTGGAGGACGTGCTGGCGGAGGCCGTGCCGGCGGTCTGCCCGGCGGCGGTGGCGCTGATCGCGGTGGACGGCACGGTCGTGGCCGCCGCCGCGGCCGGCGAGCTCGTCCGCTACACCGACGAGGACGGCACCCTGGCCACCCAGCGCCCGCCCGCCCAGCGGGACTCCCTGTTCGACCTGGCCTCCATCAGCAAGCTGTTCACCACCGCCGCCCTGCTCTCCCTGGCCGAGGAAGGCCGGCTCGACCTCGACGAGCCGGTCGTGCGGTGGCTGCCCGAGCACTACGCCGAGCGCCGCCACATCACCCTTCGCCACCTGCTGTCGCACACCGCCGGCCTGCAGCCCACCCGCCGCCCCGACCTCGAACTGCCCCAGGGCGGTCACGACGAGCGGCTGGAGCTGGTGCTGTCCACCCCGATCACCCAGCCGGTGGGCGGGCCGTACCTCTACACCGACGTGGGCATGGTCACCGCCGGCCGGATCGCCGAACTGGCCGGGCGGGCGCCGCTCGACCGGCTGGTGAGCGAGCGGGTCACCGGCCCGCTCGGGCTGGCCGACACCTGCTACCGGCCCGGACCCGAGCTGCTGCCGCGCGTGGCGGCCACCGAGTGCCGCCCGCACGGCTGCACCCGGGGCGTGGTGCACGACGAGACCGCCGCCTCGCTCGGCGGCGTCGCCGGGCACGCGGGGCTCTTCTCGACCGCGGACGACGTACTCCGCTTCGGCGAGATGCTGCGGCTGGGCGGAGGGCCGGTGCTCAAGCCGGAGACGGTGGCCGAGATGGTGCGCGACCAGGGGGCGACCGGGGCGGCCTTCCGGCAGGGACTGGGCGTGCGGCTCGGCGATCCGGCCATCGTGGGGCCGCTGACCGGGGGGTTCGGGCACTCCGGATTCACCGGGACCTCGCTCGTGGTCGAGCCGTCGCTGCGGCTGACCGTGGTGGTGCTGACCAACGCCGTGCACCCGTTGCGGGGCCGGCCCGGCATCCGCGAGCTTCGCCACGCCGTCGCCACCGTGGCCGCCGTCGCGGCAGTCGCGACGCAGGAGGCGGCCCGCTGACGGCCGCGCCGGGGGCGGGCGTGGAAGCCGCCCACCCCCGGCCTCCGGCCCGCCCCCGGCGTCGGGTCCTCCGCCGACGTCCGATCCTCCCCCGGCCTCCGGTCGCTACGATCCGGGTCCTGGGGGGGCGAGGGCGTCCAGGGTCTCCTCGGCGCGGCGCAGGGCCTCCTGCGGCGCGGCGGTGACCACGTCGGCGTCGAAGTTGAGGTCGTGGAAGACGTCGGTCACGCCCTGGCCGAACAGATCGGCCACGTCCTGCCGGATCTGGTCCGCCGTACCCACGAGAGGCGCGCGCTCGCGCCCGCCGAGCTTGGTGACCCCGCGGACGACGATGCGGAGCGCCTCGGGATCACGCCCGGCCTTCTCGGCCGCCGCCTTTACAATGTAGATTTTTTCCCCGATCCCCGACAGGTCCTCCCGGCTGGAGCTGATCCAGCCGTCGGCGATCCGCCCGGCCCGGCGCAGCGCCCGGTCGGCCGCGCCGCCGAGCAGCACGGGCGGCGGCCCGGGCAGCGGCTTGGGATCGAGGTAGGACTCGGGCACGGAGTAGAACTCCCCCTGGTGCGCGACCACCTCCTGCTCCCAGCAGGCCCGCAGCACCTGCACGAACTCCTCCCCGCGCCGCCCCCGCCCGTCGAAGCCGACGCCGGCCGCGGCGAACTCCTCGGGCAGCCAGCCGAGCCCGATACCCGCCAGGAGCCGCCCGCCGGACAGGGTCTGCAACGTGGCCAGTTGCTTGGCCAGGACGACCGGCTGGACGAAGGCGTTGACCACCGCGACCCCGAGCTCGGCCCGCGAGGTCAGCCCCGACAGGTGGGCCAGGGTGACCACCGGGTCCTGGACGCTGCGGTAGGTGGGGCCCATCGGGTGCCCGACCGGGTAGAGGAGGCGCTGGAAGGTCCACAACGACGCGTAGCCGAGTTCCTCGGCCCGCTGGGCCACCCGGCGCAGGTTCTCCGGCGTGGCCCAGGGACCGGACACCGGGACGGCGAAGCCAGTTCTGCTCATGGCAATAGTCTTGCCCAGTGGGTCAGGAAGCACAGGGTCAGGAAACACTCAGCGTGGGGCGGATGCTGGCCGAGGTGGCCGGCGAGTACGGCGGCACCGGCGAGCCGGTCGCCTTCCCCACCCGCACCGACGTGCTGGTCGTCCGGCGCGGCGAGGTGGTGGCCAAGGCGCACTCGGTGCGCGAGGACCCCGGCGAGCTGCCGCTGCGGCTGCGCGCGGCGGCCCGGCTGGGCGAGGTGATGCTGGCGCCGCTGAGCGAGGAGGTGCTGGTACGGCAGGGCCGCAACGTGACGGTGTGGCCGGCGGGCCGGCCGATCTCCGCTGACGACGATCCGGCCGACGCGCCGTGGGAGGAGGGCGCAAGGCTGCTGGCGCGGCTGCATGCCGTACCCCTCACCTCGCTGCCGCCGCTGCCGCCGGCAGGCGGGCCCGCGCGGGCGGCCCGCGCGGTGGCCCGGCTGACCGGCGACTCCCCCGCCGAGAAGCTGGTACGGCAGGCGCTGGCCGGCCTGCCCGACCCCGATCAGGCGTCCGGGCCGGCCCCGGCCCGGCTGACGCACGGGGACTGGCACCTGGGCCAGCTCGTGCTGCGCGAGCGCTGGCTGCTGATCGACGTGGACGACCTCGGCGCGGGCGACCCGGCCTGGGACCTGGCGCGTCCGGCCGCGTGGTACGCGGCGGGCCTGCTGGAGCCGGCGATCTGGGAGCGGTTCCTGGGCGCCTACCTGGCCGCGGGCGGCCCGGCGCTGGGGACGGGCGACCCCTGGGCCCGGCTGGACGTCCCTGCGCGGGCGCTGACCGCGCAAGTGGCCGCGGTGGCGGTGGACAAGGCTCTGCGCGAGCGCCGGGAACTCGACGAGGCGGAGCAATCGTTGATCGAGGCGTGCGGCAGGATTGTCGGGCTTCAGGAAAGCCTGAGATAGTGGCGCACGCAGTTGGTTCCCCTATTCGGGCAAGGAGAGCAAGATGCAGTGCCCCAAGTGCCGCGGCAATATGCGGACATATGAGCGTAACGGGGTTCACATCGAGCAGTGCGACAACTGTCGGGGCATCTTCCTCGACTATGGCGAGCTCGAGACCCTGACCCGGATGGAGGCGAGCTACAACGCCGCCCCGCCGCCTCCCCCGCCCGCGCACGGCGCGCCCGGCTGGGGCGCCCCGCACCACGGCGGCGGCCACTACGGCCACCACAGGCAGCGCAGCTGGGTGAACATGCTGTTCTCGTCCTGACCTGACGGAAAGGGGCCGCACGGAGCACTCCGTGCGGCCCCTTTCCACGTCCGGGCCCGAAGGTGGCGCGAGGTCAGCCGGGGAAGTCGCCGGGGTCGACCGTGGAGGTCTTGGCGGTGCCGCCGGAGATGGCGTGCAGGGTGATCCGCCAGTCGTGCCACAGGATGCGGGTGGAGGTGTAGGTCGTCTTGAACCGCACCTTGTCCTGGAAGCGCTCGAAACTGCAGTCGCGGGTGAAGGCGCGGGCCTTGGAGTCCCAGTCGACGCCGTGGGTGAAGAAGATGCGGTACGTGCCGTCCCGCACGCCGCGGACCTTGAACTTGGCCTTGCGGCGCACGTAGATGCTGAAGGCCCGGCTGTCGCCGCGCATCAGCGTGACCACCGCGTCCCGGCTCGCGCCGTTGTGGATCTGCAGCGAGCTGCGGCCGTTGAGGGTGCCGGAGCGGACGAAGGAGCCGTTGCCCAGGCGGCGGCTGAGCTTGCCGGCCGCCTTCACCGAGACGACGTCGGCCGGGTAGCCGCCGGCCTTCTGCAGGGCCTGCCCGGCGCTGTCGAGGGCCTTCAGCTTGCCGCCGAGGTCGGTGAAGACCGCCGACGGCGTGCACACCGCGCGGCTGCCGACCTTGCCCAGCGTGGAGCCGAGCGCGGCGGAGAAGTCCCGCATCGCGCTCACGTAGGACTGGTGCTGGGCGGCGACCTCCGCCGGCGGCACCAGCGCGGCCAGGCCGTCGGCGGCCTCGCGCAGCTCGCGCTCGGCACGTTCCACCCGCTGGTCGAGGGTCTTGACGGTCCGGGCCGAGGCGATGCCGTCCAGCGACTCGCGGACCGGGCCGCCCACGCCGCGCAGCTTGCCCTTGTAGTCCTCCGGGGCCAGGGCCGCCGCGCTGGGCGGGGCCGAGGACTGCGGCCCGGCCGGGGAGGAGGAGGGCTGGGCGCCCTGCGCACCTCCCTGACCGGCGACGCCGCTGATCTCCGGGGAGCCGGTCACGGAGACCGGACTGGTACATGCGCTCAGGGTCAGCGCCGCGAGAACGAGCGCTGAGGTTTTCAACCGGGGGCCAGCCATCTGCCACACTATCGCCCGATTGATCCCTGGCCGTCAATTCAGGACTCGGTCAGCCCCCTCTCCCGGTCCTGCTCCAGCCAGCGGGTGATCCCGAGCCCTTCCAGGAACGGCAGATCGTGGCTGACCACGATCAACGCGCCCCGGTAGGCGTTGAGCGCCTGCGAGAGCTGCCGCACGCTGGCCAGGTCGAGGTTGTTGGTCGGCTCGTCCAGCAGGAGCAGTTGTGGCGGCGGCTCGGCGGCCAGCAGCGCGGCCAGGGTGGCGCGGAAGCGCTCCCCGCCCGACAGCAGGCCGGCCCGGCGCATGACGGTCTGCCCGCGGAACAGGAAGCGCGCCAGGCGGGCGCGTACCTCGGTCACCGGGGCCGTCGGAGCCAGGGCGCGCACGTTGTCGAGCACGCTCCGCTCGTCGTCGAGCAGGTCGAGCCGCTGCGGCAGGTAGCGCACGGGCACGTGCGCGCCGTGCTCCAGGATGCGGCGCAGCAGCGTCGTCTTGCCCGAGCCGTTGGCGCCCAGCACCGCGATCCGCTCGGGACCGCGCACGAGCAGCTCGGTCAGGACCCGCACGGCCTCGGCCGGCTCCTCGCCTGGCTCGCCGACGGCCTGCCCGGCCTGCCCGGCCTCCCCTGCCAGCCCGGCCTGCCCGGACTGCCCGGTCTCCCCGGCCGGTACGGCTTGCGCCGGGTCGAGCGGGAGGGTCAGGACCGTGCGGCCGGCCGGGACCTCGGTCTCGGGCAGGTCGACCCGGATCTCCGCGTCCTCCCTGACCGCCGCCTCGGCCTCGGTCAGCCGCTCGCGCGCCTGCTCGAGCTTCTCCCGGTGCGTCGTGCGCAGCCGGCCCGCCGAGACCTGCGCGGCCCTCTTGCGGCTGCCGGCGACGATCTTCGGCACCCGCTTCTGCGCCTGCATCTTGTCGCCGAAGCGCTTGCGGCGGTCGAGCTTGGTCGCGTTCTCGACCAGTTCGCGCCGCTCGCGGCGCACGTCGGCCTCCGCGCTGCGCACGGTGCGCTCGGCGGCCTCGCGTTCGGCGGCCAGCATCTCCTCGTAGTCGGACAGGGTGCCGCCGTAGAGACGGACCCCGCCCTCGTGCAGGTCGGCGATCTGATCGACCAGCTCCAGCAGGAGCCGGTCGTGGCTGATCACGACCAGCACCCCCGGCCACGACTCCACGGCGGCGTACAGCCGCTCGCGGGCCGCGAGGTCGAGGTTGTTGGTCGGCTCGTCGAGCAGCAGCACGTCCGGCCGGCGCAGGAACCGCGCGGCCAGCGCGACCATGACGGCCTCGCCGCCGGAGAGCGTCTCGACCGGCCGGTCGAGGCCCACGTGGGCGAGGCCCAGGCGGTCGAGTTCGGCGCGGGCGCGCTCCTCGACGTCCCAGTTCTCGCCGACCGCGGCGAAGTGCTCCTCGGCGACGTCGCCGGACTCGATGGCGTGCAGCGCCCGCCGTACCTCGGTGAGGCCGAGCAGTCCGGAGACGTCCCGGCCGGCGGCGGGCAGGTGTTGCGGGAGATAGCCGATCTCCCCGGCGACGGCGACCGCGCCCGACCGGGGGCGCAGCTCACCGGCGATGATCTTCAGCAGGGTGGACTTCCCGGCGCCGTTGCGGCCGATCAGGCCGGTACGGCCGGCGGGGAAGGCGGCGTCGAGGCTGCGCAGCACCGTGGTGCCGTCGGGCCAGCCGAAGGACACGCGGTCCACGACGATGGAATATGACATGAGGCGGCTCCCAAGATCACGAATGGTCAGTGATGCTTGGCGGGAACACCGCAGGCGCGCCTGAACAGGCCGAACGGCCGAGACCGGACGTGAGGTGACAGGTGCGCCGAAGACAGGCGCGGTTCCCGCGACCTCAGATCCTCACTCGTGCCCTCCAGGGCTAGGCGATAAGACCTGGTCATGATAGGGGAAGAAGATCCGGCAGGCAACAGGATCGACTCACGGCGGGTAGGCAGCCTAGAGTCGGCACAGCGTCACCCAGAGGGAGGCCCCCCATGTCAAGCATTCCCGCCCTGCTGCGCGACCGGGTCACGTCGACCCCGGACGCCGAGGCGTACCGTTATCCGGGCGAGTCCGGCTGGACCTCGCTGACCTGGAGCGAGGTGGACCGCCGGGTCCGGCCGCTCGCGCTGGGTCTGGCCGCCCTGGGCGCGAACCGCGACCACCGCGTCTCGCTGCTGTGCTCCACCCGGGTGGAGTGGATCATCGCCGACCTCGCGGTCCTGGCGACCGGGGCGGCGACCACCACGATCTACCCGTCGAACACCGCCGACGAGTGCGCGTACGTGATCAACGACTCGGGCACCCGGCTGGTCATCGCGGAGAACGACGAGCAGGTGGCCAAGCTGCTCTCGGTGCGGAAGGACCTGCCCGACGTCGCGCACGTCCTGGTCATCGACGGCTCGGCCAGCGACGACGGCTGGGTGCTGCGGCTCGACGAGGTGAGCGGCGAGGGCGACTACGACGCCCTGGTCGAGGCCATCGCCCCCGAGGACCTCGCCACGCTGATCTACACCTCCGGCACCACCGGCCGGCCCAAGGGCGTGGAGCTGACCCACGCCAACTGGCTGGCGACCGGCGACAGCGTGGCCAAGCTCGACCTGCTCGGCCCCGCCGACCTGCACTTCCTGTGGCTGCCGCTGTCGCACTCCTTCGGCAAGCTGCTGCAGGTCACGATGATCTCCTGCGGCGTCCCGACCGCGGTCGACGGCCGGCTGGACAAGATCGTCGAGAACCTCGGCGAGCTCAAGCCCACCTTCATGGCCGCCGCGCCGCGCATCTTCGAGAAGGTGCACAACACCGTCGCCGCGACCACCGCGCGCGAGGGCGGCGCCAAGGCCAAGATCTTCGACTGGGCCAAGAAGACCGGCCTGCGGGTCAGCCGGGCCCGCCAGCGCGGCCAGTCGGTTCCGCTGACCACCAGGGTCGAGCACGCGATCGCCACCAAGCTGGTCTTCAGCAAGCTCCAGGCGCGCTTCGGCGGCCGGATCCGCTTCTTCATCTCCGGCTCGGCGCCGCTGTCCATCGAGATGGCCGAGTTCTTCGACGCCGCCGGGCTGCCCATCCTGGAGGGCTACGGCCTGACCGAGTCGTCGGCGGGCAGCTTCATGAACCGCCCCGAGTCCAACGCCTTCGGCACCGTCGGGCCGCCGCTGCCCGGCGTCGAGGTGAAGATCGCCGAGGACGGCGAGGTGCTCATCGGCGGGCCCGGCATCATGCGCGGCTACCACAACCTGCCCGAGGCCACCGCCGAGGCGCTGACCGAGGACGGCTGGCTGCGCACCGGCGACATCGGCGAGCTCGACGACCAGGGCCGGCTGCGCATCACCGACCGCAAGAAGGAGCTCATCAAGACCTCCGGCGGCAAGTACGTCGCGCCGACGCACATCGAGGGCAAGATCAAGGCGGCCTGCCCGTACCTGTCGCACGTCTTCGTGCACGGCGACCGGCGCAACTACTGCACCGCGCTGGTCACCCTCGACCCCGACGTGGTCAAGCCCTGGGCGCAGGCCGAGGGGCTGCCCGAGGAGCCGGAGAAGCTGCGCGACCACGAGCGGATGCGGGCCGAGGTGCAGAAGGCGATCGACTCGGTCAACGCCGGGCTGGCCAGCTACGAGACGATCAAGAAGTTCGCCATCCTGCCCGCGGACTTCTCTGTCGAGACCGGCGAGCTCACCGCCTCCCTCAAGGTCAAGCGCAAGGTCGTCGAGACCCACTACGGCGACACCCTGGACGACTTCTACACCGACGCCAACCCCCGCTGACGCGCTACCCCCCCGCGGGTCCCCAGCCCGCGGGGCTTTCCTGCATCTATGCGGCGAGCCCTCGTAAGACGGCCCATGCCCCCGCCGACCGACCAGCCGACGTCGGCGATGGCCAAACCCTCACCGCAACACCTGCAACGCCCGAGCCCGCTTCCCCACCACCAACGGCCCCTCCCCCCGCCACTCCCGCCCGTCGCAGGCCACCACCTCCGCCCCCGCGACGTGCAGCGTGTCGGCCTGCCAGCGCCGATAGTGCCGCGACAACCCGAGCCGCGCCCCCACCAGGCTCACCAGCACCCGCACCCGGGGCAGCGAATCGGCCGCGGTCAGCAGCCTGATGTCCAGCAGCCCGTCCTCCAGCCGCGCCCGATGCCGGGGCACCGGCCCGCCGCCCTCGTGCCGGCAGTTGCCCGCCACCAGCAGCCACGTCCGGTACGGCACGCCGTCGATCACCAGCTCCTCCGGCGCGGCCCCGTCCCGCAGCAGCTTGGCCATCGACCACAGCAGCGCCGGCCAGGTCCCCACCGCCGGCCGCGCCGCCTCGACCCGCCGCGCCAGCTCGGGGTGGAGCGCGAAGGCCGCCTGGTTGACGAACGCCCGCCGCCCGGCGCCGGAGACCACCTCGCCCACGTCCACCGCGACGACGTCGCCGGTCCGGTAGGCGGAGACGGCCTCCTCCACGTCCTCGATGCCGAGCTCGACCGGGAAGCGCGCGCCCGGCGCCGGGACGGTGAGCAGCGGCACGCCGTGCCCGATGGCCAGGCCCGCGGCCTCGGCCACCGCCGCGTCGTCGCCGGCCACGCCGAGCACCTTCACCCCGTCGGGGATCGGCTCGCTGGGCCGTACGTCCTGGTGGGTCCGGGCGGCGGGCAGGGCGGCCAGCAGCGCGGGCGGCGGCGAGCCGAGCACGAGCAGGCCCTCGCCGGCCGGGTCGTGCTGAGCGGCGGGGGCGGTGGTGGCGGCGCGGGCGCGGCCGGGCTCGCCCGGCTCGGGCCAGATGCGGCGGGTGAGCAGGCCGGTGACCACGCCCACCGCCGCCCCGGCGAGCACGTCGCCCGGGTAGTGCACGCCGGTGTAGACGCGCGAGAAGCAGACGCCGGCGGCGGCCAGGCCGACCGGGATCGCGATCCGCGCGGGCGCCTCCAGCGCGACGGCGGTCGCGAAGGCGGCGGCCGAGGCGGAGTGCCCGGAGGGGAAGGAGGCCGACAGCGGCGTCTTGAGCAGCCGGGCCAGCGGCAGGTCGTCGGGCGTGGGCCGGCGCCGGTTGAAGGCCTGCTTGCCGACCAGGTTGACCAAAGGGCTGGCCAGGCCGACGGCGAGCATGCCGCGCGTCGCGGCCCGGCGCAGCCGCCGCCGGCCGCTGAGCGCCAGCACGCCCGAGACGCCCGCCCACAGCAGCGCGTTGTCCGCCGCCCGCGACAGCCGGGGCAGCACGTGCTCCAGGCCCGGCAGGCGCGCCCCGGCCACCGCGGCGAACAGCGTCTTGTCCAGCTTGTTCAGGTGTGATCGCAGCCGCATGCCCGCCACGTACCCGCTCAGATCTCGTGGAAGCCCGCGGCGTAACCCCAGGTGCGGCCCGCCGCCAGGTGGTCGGCCACGGCCCGCTCCAGCGCGGTGCGCCGGGGCAGTTCCTCCGGCGGCAGGTCGCGGCCGTAGATGAAGCCGATCAGCCCGTTGTCCTCGCGGTGGTAGAGCTCGCGGAAGCGGCGCTGGAAGGCGACGATGTTGGACTCGGCCGGCAGGTACTCGGCGAGCTGCCGGTCGAGCAGCCACGAGTAACAGACCGCGAGCACGTGCCGCTCGTCCGGGAAGTGGGCGGGGAAGAACTCCCTGGCCCAGGCGTAGGAGGCGTCGCACGCCTCCGGGCTCATCGGGCCCATGAAGTCGGGGATGTGCACGCTCAGCACCGGATCTCCCTCCCCGTACGGCAGGCCGGCCGCACGCACCCCCTCGGCGGTGGTCTTGCTCATCACCGCGCGCTCGAACTGCAGCCGCCCCAGCGAGTACAGCAGCCCGCGGTGGTGCAGCGAGTGCCACCAGGGGGCGTGCAGCCCCGCCGTGCCGAACTTGCGCCGGTGCACCGCGAGGTGGCGGCCCAGGTCGGTCAGGGTCAGCCAGCTCACCTCGTCCGGGACGCCGTGCTCGCGGTGGTAGGCGCGGGTGTACGGGAGGGCGGCGAGGTAGACGTAGGCGTAGAAGTACGGGCCGTGCTCGGCCGTGGCCTCCTCGGGCAGCGTGATCTCCGACCCTGGGCGGCCCGTCCCGGCCACGAGCTGCCCCGCGTAGCTCTCGACCTGCCGCCACGTCTCGGAGCCCGGCCTGGGCGCTCCGGCGAGCAGGGGGTTGACGTCCTCGTGCGGTACGGCCAGCCGCAGGAGCTCCTCGGCGGTCAGGTGCTTGAGATCCATACGGCCTAGCTTGCCAGCAGCAGCGTGGACGCGGCGTCCCGGATCTCCTGGCTGAACGGGGTGGGGCGGAAGGTCGCCGGGTCGAGGTTCACGTTCACCCGGTGGCCTTCGGCGTGGACCACCGAGCGGTCGGCCGACAGCACGCGGAAGCCGTACACGCCGCTGGTGGTGCCCATGCGGTCCATCCAGAACTCCACCAGCACCTCGCCGACGCCCACGATGGGGGCGTTGTAGAGGATCTTGAACTCGCGCACGGCCATGAACACGTCCTTGAACGCCGAGACCGACGGGTCGAAGGCCCAGCCCTGCTCGGTCCAGAACGTGGTCACCGCCCGCTCCACCAGGAGGGCGTAGCGGGAGTTGTGCAGCAGTCCCATGGCGTCGAGGTCGTCGAAGTGCACCTGGACGGGGCGAATCTGGGTCATCTCAATCCTCCGGTAGCAAAGCGGGGTCGGTGGCCAGCGCGCGCAGGCGCTGGAGCACGGCCTGGCGGCCGTGCCGGAAACTGGGCTCGCACTCGAGCAGCCGGGCGGAGGTGACCACCGCGGCGCCGATCGCGTTGATCTCGAACACCAGCAGCTCGGGGTCGGTCTCGGGGACGAGGTCGCCCTGCGCCACGGCCTCGGAGAGGACGCGCAGCAGCAGCCCGTGCCAGTCGCGCTTGGCCTCGGCGATCCGCTCGCGGACCGGGCCGGGCAGGTCGTCGAACTCGGCCTCGGCGGCGAAGAAGAAGCAGCCGCCCGGGAGCACGCCCTCGGCGTAGAAGCGCAGCCGTTCCTCGTGCAGGGCGAACAGGCGGCGCACGCCCCTGGGGCGGCGCAGCGCGGGCACGACGATCCGGTCGCGCCACTGGGCCGCCGCCCACTCGACCGCGTCGAGCTGCAGCTCGGTCTTGTCGCGCCAGTGCGAGAAGAAGCCCGACTTGCTCATCCCCGCGGCGGCGGCGAGCTTGCTCAGGGACAGGCCGTCGAGCCCGTCCACCGAGGCCAGCTCGACCGCGGTGGCCAGGATCGCCTCCCGGCTGCGCTGCCCGCGCACCTTCCGGCCGTCTGTCATGCCTACGAGGCTAGCAGACAATAAGACCGACCGGTCGCTTATATTTGCCCGGCCGTCAGAGGCGGGCCCGGAGGGCCTCGATGAGCCGGTCGGCGGCCAGGGCCGGGGTGAGCTCGCCCGCCAGGACCGCCCGCTCGATCCCGGCCGCCGCCGGGGCCCGCCGCACCTCGTCCAGCAGGCGATTCTCCACCAGCGTCCACACCCACCGCACCTGCTGCTCGCGGCGCTTGGCGACCAGGTCGAGCCCGTCCTGGTGCGCGACGACCTGCCGCCACACCTCCGCCAGCCCCGCCCCGGTCAGCCCGCTGCAGGTCAGCACCTGGGTCGAGGCGTGCACCATGCGCAACGCCCCGGCCAGCTCGCGCGCCGCCTTGCGCGCGGCCAGCTCGTGCTCGCCGTCGGCCTTGTTGACGGCGATCACGTCGGCCAGTTCCAGCACGCCCTTCTTGATGCCCTGCAACTGGTCGCCGGTGCGGGCGAGGCTGAGCACCAGGAAGCTGTCCACCATGTCCGCCACGGCGGTCTCGCTCTGCCCGACGCCGACCGTCTCGACCAGCACCACGTCGTACCCGGCCGCCTCGACCACGACCATCGCCTCGCGCGTGGCCTTGGTGACCCCGCCGAGCGTCCCCCTGGTCGGCGACGGCCGCACGAACGCCGCCTCGTCCGCCGACAGCCGCGCCATCCGGGTCTTGTCCCCCAGGATGCTCCCGCCGGTCCGCGTCGAGCTCGGATCCACGGCCAGCACGGCCACCCGGCGGCCCTCGCCGGTCAGCATCGAGCCCAGCGCGTCGATGAACGTCGACTTGCCCACGCCGGGCACCCCGCTGATCCCCACCCGCCGCGCCCCGCCCGCCAGCGGCGTCAGCTCGACCAGCATGCGCTGCGCCAGCTCCCGGTGATCGGGCCGGGCCGACTCCACGAGTGTGATCGCCCGGGCGATCCAGGTACGGGAACCCGCCTTCACGCCCTCGACGTAGTCCTCCAGCGAACGCATGGGTTCGATGCTATGCCGCTAGGCTGTCCGCCATGGTCATCGACGGGCGCTTTGAGCTGCTTGAGCAGCTCGGCAGCGGCGGCATGGGCACGGTCTGGCGTGCGCGCGACGTCGCACTCCACCGGGAGGTCGCGCTCAAGGAGGTCCGCGACGGCGGCTCCCCGCAGATGCGGGAGCGCGTGCTGCGCGAGGCTCGGGCGCTGGCGCGGCTGCATCACCCGAACGTGGTGACCATCCACCACATCGTGGACATCCCTGGCGGGCATCCGTGGCTGGTGATGGAGCTGGTCGCCGGGCAGTCGCTGGCGCAGCGGCTCGCCTACGGGCCCATGCCGCCCGCCGAGGCCGCCCGGGTGGGCCGGGGCATCCTCGCCGCCCTGCGCACCGCGCAGGCCGCCGGGATCCTGCACCGGGACGTCAAGCCGGCCAACGTCCTGCTGCGGCCGGACGGCACGCCGGTGCTCACCGACTTCGGGATCGCCTCGCTCGGGGACGCCCCCGGCCTCACCGGGACCGGGGAACTGGTCGGCTCGCCCGAGTACATGGCGCCCGAGCGGCTTCGCGGGCTGGAGGGGCATGCCGCCTCCGACCTGTGGTCGCTGGGGTTGCTGCTGTACGTGGCGGTCGAGGGGCGCAACCCGTTCCGGCGCGACACCACCATGGCCACGCTCGCCGCCGTCCTGGCCGCGAACATCCCGCCCGCCACGAACGCCGGTCCTTTGGAGCCGGTGTTGCGGGCGCTGCTCACGCCCGACCCCGATGCGCGGCCGCCGTTCGAGTGGCTGGAGCGGGAGCTCGCCCGGGTGACCGGCGAGAGCCCTGCCCCGTGGGCGACGTCCGCCTCCGGCCCCCACCCGTCGTACGGCGGAGCACCCCCGGCACCCTCCGGGCAGCCGGCCTTCGGACCCGGAGGGCCACCGGCCTTCGGGGGCACCGGGACCTCGCCCGGGTTCGGCGGGGGCAAGACGTTCGCCTCGGGCGACCCGGGCCGGCACGGCTCGCCGTACAACCAGGCCACGCAGACCGGGTCGAAGTCCAAGGCCCCGGTGGTCGCGGTGCTCGCCGTCGCGGTCGCCGCCACCCTGGTGGTGGGCGGCGTCGTGCTGGTCCCCCGGCTCATCGGCGAGACTCCGGGCACGACCAGCACGCCCCGCGCGGGCTCCTCTCCCGTGACCTCCCGCGACGCCAAGCCCGATGACGACCCCACCCCCGAGCCGAGCGCCGAGCGCGAGACCCCGCGCCAGCCCGCCGACCTGATCACCCCGGAGGGCATCCGGGCCATCACCGCGGCGGTCAAGCAGGAGACCGGCGGCACCAAGGTGTGGGAGCTGACGATCTATCCGGAGTACGCCAGCGTCAACATCCCGGTCCGCGGCCGTCCCAAGGCCTACGACTCCCTCAACTACCGCGACGGGGCCGTCACGCCCGGCGTCCTCGACGGCCCGTGGCCCTACGGCGGCCAGACCTTCGACGTGACGAAGATCGACTGGTCGGTGCTGCCGGTACTGCTCAAGAAGGCCGACCAGACGCTCAAGGTGAAGAAGCCGACCTCGCGCTACGTCATCGTCAAGCCGACCTGGCCCACCTTCTCCACCGCGAGCCGCCCGACGATCATGGTTTACCTGTCCGACAAGTACGGCGGCGGCTACCTCGCCGCCGACGCCAACGGCAAGGTGCACACCACCCACCCCGCCGACTCCTGAGATATCCCCGCAGGTCAGGAGCAATCCGGACGACTTGCCGATCGGCTGAGCGCGGTCCGGGGGCCGTGCCATCCTGGCTCGGACATGGCGGAGCATACGGCCGCGCTCGCGGCGTTCAACCGGGGTGCGGCGCTGGCGGCCGGGTGCCGGGACCGGCTGGATCCAGCCGTCCGGCTCATGAACGGGCACGCGTGGGTGGGCGGCGGCGCTCCGGCGTTCGGCGCGGAGCTGGCCGGGCGGCGGGCCGCCCTCCAGGCCACGCTGGGTGAGGCCCTGGCCGCGCTGGCCACCCAGGTGGTACGGCACGGCGGAGCGGCCCCGGTGGTCCCGCGGCTCGGCACGTCCGTGGCGGTGGCCAACCCGCCATCGGGCGCGTATCGCGGCATCGAGCCGGAGGCGATGACCTCGCTGATCACCGCCCTCGGGACCGGCGGTGAGGCGCTGGCGGCGGCCGGGACCCGGCTGGCGGCCGAACTGTCCGGCGCGGGCGCGGACCCCGGGCCCGGGAGCCGCCTCGGGCAGGTGGCGGCCTGGTGCCACGCCCAGGCGGACGACCTGCGGCGGCGGCTGGCCCGCATCCGGCAGCAGGCGCCCGGCGGGGCGCTGTCCGGGAGCGGGGTGGCGTACGGCCTGTTCGGCGGCTTCGCCCCCGACACCGCCGGGACCCAGGCGCTGCTGGGACGGCTGTCCGGAGGCGACGCCGAGGCGCTGCGGCAGTTGCTGGCCGGGCGCGATCCCGGCCAGGCCGGGCGGGTCAGCGCGTGGTGGCAGACCCTGGACCTGCCCGCCCGTTCCCGGGCTGCTGGGCTCCCCGGCTTCGGGCTGCTCGACGGGCTGCCCTGTGCGGTCCGAGACCGGGCCAACCGGGAGTACCTGGCCGCCGAGAAAGCGCGCCTCCTGCGCGAACGGGACGCCGGGGTGGCCGAGGTGGCGCGGGACCCGCGGCTGCTGGGCGGGTGGGAGCCGCTGAACGACCGGCTCCGGCGGATCGAGCTCATCGAGCGGGTGTTGCGGCCGGTGGCCGGGCACCCGCCCCAGTACCTGCTGGCCTTCGACCTCACCGGGCTGGGGCGGCTGGTCCTGTCATGGGGCGACCCCGACGCGGCCGACATCACCGTCACCAGCGTGTCCGGGCTCAGCTCCTCGCTGGACGGGGCGGCCGGGGAGGTGCAGCGGTCGCGGGCCCTCTGGCAGCAGGCCTCCACCACGTCCGGGGGGCGGGCTGTGGCTTCGATCACCTGGCTGGGGTACGACGCGCCGCAACTCGACCCCGGGGTGTTCCACGCCTCCCGGTCCGTCACCCTGGACCGTGCGGCCGCTCTCGGTGGGGTGGCTTTGGCGGGATTCGTGGACGGGCTCCGCGCCTCGCACCGGCCCTCCGGGACGGCTCGGTCCGTGGTGGTGGGGCACAGCTACGGCTCCTTGACCACGGGCAAGGCCGCCGTCCTCCGGCCCGGGCGGCTGGCGGACACGTTGGTGTTCGTGGGGAGCCCGGGGGTGGGGGTGTCGCATGTGTCCGAGCTGGGGATGCGGGGGTCGCAGGTGTGGGTGGGGGAGGCTGGGACGGATCCGGTGGCGATGCTGGGGCGCTTCGGGCGGGATCCGGGGCGGCCGGAGTTCGGGGCACAGAGCTTTCCGGTGGCGCCGGGGGTCCCACTGGCTTCGCACAGCAGTTATTGGGATCCGTACTCGGCGTCCCTCCGGAACCTCGGCCACATCATCACCGGTAACTGCGACAAGATCACTTACCTTCGCCCGCAGCTTCTCATGCCCCAGCTCGCGCCCGACATCATCCTCCCGGACAAGCAGGTGAGCCCACCGTGCACCGACTCCTCGCCCTCGCTCTACTCGCCGCAGGATGTGCGGTGACACCGATGGGCCAGCAGCAGGCGATCAGCCGAGCCGAGCACCTCGTACGCGACACAGCGGCCGCCCTTACCCCGACACCCCGGCTCGAAATGATCGCCTCGTCAGTCGAGCCCAACGCGTGCCTGGACGGCGACGACGGGGTGGTGATGAGCCGGGCCTACTGGCTGCGGGACGTGCCGAAGGGACGCACCATGGAGCTCTCCCGCCAGGTCCAAGCCCACTGGCGCAAGCGCGGGTACACCGTCACGGCGGTGGGCACCGGCGACAACCCCGAGCTCAGCGGCGAGTCGACCACCGACTCCTTCACCCTCGCCCTGGGATGGGCCGAAGGTGACGACCTCTATCTCGCCGCCACCTCCCCCTGCGTCACCCCCGATGCCCCAACCGCCCCCGCAACTCCTCCAGCAACCCCAGCGCCGCCTCAGCGATGACCGTCCCCGGAGGAAAGATCGCCGAGGCCCCGGCAGCCCGAAGGGCCGGGAAGTCCGCAGGCGGGATGACCCCGCCGACGACCACCATCACCTCCGAAGCGTCCAGCTCAGCCAGCGCCGCCCGCAACGCAGGCACAAGCGTGAGGTGCCCCGCGGCGAGGGTGGAGACGCCGACGATGTGGACGTCGGCCTCGACCGCCTGCCGGGCGACCTCCTCGGGCGTCTGGAAGAGCGGCCCGACGTCGACGTCGAAGCCGAGGTCGGCGAAGGCGGTGGCGATCACCTTCTGCCCGCGGTCGTGCCCGTCCTGTCCCATCTTGGCCACGAGGATGCGCGGCCGGCGTCCCTCGGCCTCCTCGAAGGCGGCGCAGGCCTGCCGTACGCGCTCGATGTTCTCCACCGGTCCTGCCTCGTCGCGATACACCCCGGAGATGGTACGGATCTGCCCGGCATGCCGACCGTACACCTTCTCCAAGGCATCGGAGATCTCTCCCACGGTGGCCTTGGCGCGGGCGGCGCGGATGGCGAGGTCGAGGAGGTTGTCGTCGCCGGCGGCGCCCTTGGTGAGGGCGTCGAGGGCGTCGGCGACCGCCTGGGGGTCGCGTTCGGCGCGCAGGCGGCGCAGCTTGTCGAGCTGCTGGGCGCGGACGGCGCTGTTGTCGACCTTGAGGACTTCGATGGGCTCGTCGGCGTCGGGGCGGTACTTGTTGACGCCGATGACCGGCTGGCGGCCGGAGTCGATCCGGGCCTGGGTGCGGGCGGCGGCCTCCTCGATGCGGAGCTTGGGCAGCCCGGCGTCGATCGCGCGGGCCATGCCGCCGGCCTGCTCGACCTCCTGGATGTGCGCCCAGGCCTTCTCGGCGAGGTCGTGGGTGAGGCGTTCGACGTAGTAGCTGCCGCCCCAGGGGTCGATCGGCCGCGTGGTGCCCGACTCCTGCTGCAGGACGAGCTGGGTGTTGCGGGCGATGCGGGCGGAGAAGTCGCTGGGCAGCGCGAGCGCCTCGTCAAGGGCGTTGGTGTGCAGGGACTGCGTGTGGCCCTGGGTGGCGGCCATGGCCTCGACGCAGGTGCGGGCGACGTTGTTGAAGACGTCCTGGGCGGTGAGAGACCAGCCGGAGGTCTGGCAGTGCGTGCGCAGCGACAGCGACTTGGGGTTCTTGGCCCCGAATCCGGCGACGAGTTTCGCCCAGAGCAGGCGGGCGGCGCGGAGTTTGGCGACTTCCATGAAGAAGTTCATGCCGACGCACCAGAAGAACGACAGCCGCGGCGCGAAGGCGTCGACGTCCAGCCCGGTTTCGACACCGGCGCGCAGGTATTCGACGCCGTCGGCGAGGGTGTAGGCGAGTTCGAGGTCGCAGGTCGCCCCGGCTTCCTGGATGTGGTAGCCGGAGATGCTGATGGAGTTGAACTTCGGCATCTTCGCACTGGTGTAGGCGAAGATGTCGGAGATGATGCGCATGGAGGGCGCGGGCGGATAGATGTAGGTGTTGCGAACCATGAACTCCTTGAGGATGTCGTTCTGGATCGTCCCCGCGAGCTGCTCCGGCGCCACCCCCTGCTCCTCCGCCGCGACGATGTACAGCGCCAGGATCGGCAGCACCGCGCCGTTCATGGTCATCGACACGCTCATCCGGTCGAGCGGGATGCCGTCGAAGAGCTGGCGCATGTCGTAGATCGAGTCGATCGCCACCCCGGCCATGCCGACGTCGCCCGCGACGCGCGGGTGGTCGGAGTCGTAGCCGCGGTGCGTGGCCAGGTCGAAGGCGACGCTCAGGCCCTTCTGCCCGGCGGCGAGGTTGCGGCGGTAGAAGGCGTTCGACTCCTCGGCGGTGGAGAAGCCGGCGTACTGGCGGACCGTCCAGGGCTGGTTGACGTACATCGTGGGATAGGGACCCCGCAGGTACGGCGGAGCTCCCGGGTAGGTGGCCAGGAAGTCCAGCCCGTCGAGGTCGCCGGCGGTGTAGACGGTCTTGACCTCGATACCCTCGGGCGTCTCCCAGGGCTCGCCGGCGACGTCCGGGACGGTCTCCGCGGAGCTGAAGGAGATGCCGGAGAAGTCGGGAATCATCGGGCCACTCCCAGGTCGTCGAAGGTGGTACGGAGCACGTCCAGGGCGTCGCACCCGGCGTGGAGGGTGGCGTCGACGCCCTCGTAGCCGCCCTTGCCGGCCAGCCAGACCCGCCGGGCGCCGGCCTCGCGCAGGGCCTTGGCGACGGCTTCGGCGTGCTCGCCGTACAGCTTGTCGGTGCCGCACAGGCAGGCGACGGCGCAGCCGGAGGCGGTGAAGGCGGCGGCCAGCCCGGCCGGGTCGAGCAGCGGGCCGGAGGTCGTGGTGGCGATGCCGCCGGCGGCGAACAGGTTCGCGGCGAAGGCGGCGCGCGCGGTGTGGGCGGCGACCGGGCCGAGGGTGGCGAGGAAGACCGTGGGCCGCTCGGGCTGGGCGTCGGCGAGGTCACGCAGCGCCTCGAACTCCCGCGCGTACCGCAGCACACCCGCGGACCGGGGCGCCGATGGGGAGCCGGTGGCGATCGGGCCGGCGGGGTCCCCCGCCGAGCCGCCGGGGGATCCCGCCCGGACGGGCTTCTCGGCGAGGTCGGGGAACTCGCTCACACCGGTGATCGGGCGGCGGCGGTGGGCCACGTCGGCGTCGCGCCGCGCTCGGGTGCCCGCGATGCGGTCCGAGACCAGGGGCTCCGCCCGCTCGATCCCGCCCTCGCGCTCGATCTCCTGGAACCACTCCCACCCCCGAACCGCCAGCTCGTGCGTGAGCCGTTCCACGTACCAGGACCCGCCCGCCGCGTCGGCGACCCGGCCGAGCGACGACTCCTCCAGCAGGAGCACCTGCGTGTTGCGCGCGATCCGCCGCGAGAAGCCGTCCGGCAGCCCGAGGGCGGCGTCGAACGGCTGCACGGTCACCGAGTCGGCCCCGCCGACCCCGGCGCCGAAGCAGGCCAGCGTGGTGCGCAGCATGTTCACCCAGGGGTCGCGCCGCGTCATCATGGCCGAGGAGGTCACCGCGTGCTGGAGCTGCTCCCCCGGCCCGCCGCACACCTGCGCCACCCGCGCCCACAGCCGGCGGGCGGCGCGCAGCTTGGCGATGGTCGCGAACTGCTCGGCGGTGGCGGCGTACCGGAACTCGAGCTGCCCCAGCGCCTCGGAGACGCTCAGCCCGCCCTCGGTCAGCGCGCGCAGCGCCGCGACGCCGAGCGCCAGGGAGCAGCCGAGCTCCTCCACGTCGCCGGCGCCCTGGTCGTGGTACGGCGTGGCGTCCACGACCACCGCGCGCAGGCCGGGGTGCTCGTCGAGGCAGCGCCTGGCCAGCTCGGGGGTGCCGCCTGCCGTACCGGACGCGCCCAGGTTGCCGGACAGCCGCACGCCGCGCTCGGCGGCCAGCCCGAACAGGACCTCGGCCGCCTCGCCGGTGCGCTCCCCCGCCTCCAGGACGACCGGCGCGAGGTCGAGGTAGACGTCCTTGAGCACCGCGGGCAGGTCCTGCGGCGCGAGCGCCAGCCAGAGCGAGGTGACGCCGTTCTCCAGGTCGCCCAGGACCGCTTCCGGGTCGGGGACGGCGTGCCGCTGCCGGACGTCCCAGCCGCGCCCGCCCGGCCGCAGCCCGGTCGCCCCGGCCAAGTCGCCCGCGTCGTACAGCGGGGCCACCTCGACCCCGTCGTAGGTGGCGACGGCCAGGTGGGCCTCGGGATCGGCGACGTCCGCGCCGGACTTGCGCAACACGGCCAGGGCCATCGCGCGCCAGTCGTCGCGCGTCGAGGGAGGGAAGTCCGACGCCAGTTCCATGCTTCGGATGGTAGGCCGATTCCCAGCAGAAGATTAATCCGGGGTCACGGGAGCGGCGACTCCCACGCCAGCCGCCACGTCTCGGGCCCGACGACGCCGTCGTCGGCGATGCCCATGTTGCGCTGGAACCGGCGCGCGACGTCGCGCGAGTCGGGCCCGAACAGGCCGTCCACCTTGATGTTCCAGCCTCGCCTGCGCATCTGCGCCTGCCAGGTCCGCACGTCCTGCCCGCGCATCACCGGCGGGAACTTCAGCAGCCGCCCCGGGAACGGCGGCGCCCCCTCTCCCCCGCCGGTCCCCGGCCGTGGCGCCCCGCGCCGCACCCACGCGTACAGCGCATCGCCCGGGCAGTCGGTGTTGAACCCGTCCCGATGCCCCTTGATCTCGTTGCCCGCGTGCCCGTGGCTGCGCAGGAACTCGATCGCGTCCCGGATCCCGTGCAGCACCCCGTCCGGCGGCTGCACCAGCCCCGAGTTCCCCACCAGCCCGAGCACCGCGTAGTGCGCCGCGTTCAACCCGGCCCCGTTCGCGGCCGGCAGATGATGCAGCCCCCGCCCCTCGAAGACCATCCGGTGCGGACAGGCCAGATAGGTGTTCCCGGTGAAGTAGACCGTGCCGTCGCGTCTGGCCAGCCACGACTGGTCCTCGGTACGCGGGCACCAGATCTCGCCGTCGTACATCTGGCGGCTGATCGTGAACGTGGAAGCCTTCTGAGCCGCCGACCTCGGATTGAAGTAGGCCTGCGTGCGCATGTTGACGTGCCACGTGTCGGTCTTGCACGAGGCGGTGGGTGGCCGGCGGCGGAGCGACGCCGCCTGACCGGCGAGCACGACGGCGAACATGAACGCCTCGGCCGCCGCCCGGTTCTTCTGCGCGAGCGCCCCCTGACCGGCGTTGTCGGCGGCCAGGGAGGTCTCGATGAACAGCGACAACTGGGCACGCGTCAGGGAGAGCAGGAAGGGGTGGGTGGGCACCCGGTCCGGGGCGACCTCCAGCAGCCGCCGTCCCGCGTCGGCGGACAGGTGGAACTCGGCCAGGTGGCGGTTGATCGACTCGCGCCACCTGGGCACCCCGTCGGTCCGGCCGCCGGTGCGCGGGAAGGCGTCGACGGGCGCGCCGAAGACCGCGGTGAGCGCGGCCCGGATCCGGCTCACGTTCGACGCGTTCTTCAGCGACTGGTAGAGCACGACGCCCGACTGGCGCTCGCCCGAGCGAACCGGCCTGATGTGGCCCTCGGTCCAGAACCAGGCGGCCAGTTCCACGAAGGCGTCGGACCACTTCGGCTCCTGAGGCAGGTCCGCGCAGGGCGCCGCGATCGGGATGCGGTCCCAGTAGCCGAGCGTCTCGGTCGTCGCCCAGAGCCGCTCGTAGGAGACCAGATCACGGACCGGGCCCCCGCTGGAGCGCCGGCGCATCCGCTCGACCGGCCAGCGGTGCTGGGGTGTGGTGAGCGAGGAGTGGCAGACGCCCTCCATCAGGATCATCTCGCGCGGCTTCGCCGGGAAGACGCAGACTTCGAGCACCGGCTGCCACCGCGACGCCCCGGTCTCGTGGTCGAGGGTGAGCACCGGGTCTCCGGCCCGCAGCGTCCGGTGGTTCTTCCAGCCGTCCTGCGTGAGGATCTCCGTCTCCTCGTCCACGCAGTAGCCGACGTCCATCCAGCCGTTGGCGTCCATGTGGTGGTTCTGGATGGAGCGGACCAGGGCTATGCAGCCGTCGTGGTCACGGAGGATGGCGGGGGCGACGTGGCCGCCGGTGTAGTGCACCTTCACGCCGCGGGTGGAGTCGAGCTGGGTGTACTCGCCCGACGGGGGGCGGGCGTCCCATTCTCCCCTTAACACCAGGTCAATGGCCATGTGCTGAGAGTAGTCAGATGCACACGCACCGGGCCCGGGTTTTGACGGAATCGGTCTAAGGCCTGATCAGACGCTGTTCGGTGATGATTGCGGTGATCAGGTCGTGCGGGGTGACGTCGAAGGCGGGGTTGAGGGCCGCGGCGCTCCCGGGCGCGAGCCGTACGCCCTGGAGGGAGAGGAGCTCGGCGGGGTCGCGGTCCTCGATGCGGATGGCGGCGCCGGAGGGGGTGGCGGGGTCGACGGTGCTCTCGGGGGCGACGACGTAGAAGGGGACGCCGGCGCGGCGGGCGCCGAGGGCGAGCGAGTAGGAGCCGATCTTGTTGGCGGTGTCGCCGTTGGCGGCGATGCGGTCGGCGCCGATGAGGACCGCGTCCACGCCCGTGGTCAGCAGGTACGGCCCGGCGGAGTCGGCGATCAGCCGATACGGCGCGCCCATCCGGTCGAGCTCCCAGGCGGTGAGCCTGGCCCCTTGCAGGAGCGGCCGGGTCTCCAGGGCGAGCACCTCGGCGAGCCGGCCGCGCTCGTGCAGGGTCTGGACGACGCCCAGGGCGGTGCCGCGCTCGACGGCGGCCAGTCCGCCGGTGTTGCAGATGGTCATGACGCGCAGCGGCCGGTCGGCGGCGGCGGTGAGCAGGTCGGCGCCGCGCTCGCCCATGGCGTGGCAGGCGGCGATGTCCTCGTCGCGCAGGCGGAGCGCGGCGGTCAGGGGGTCGCCGGGGTCGGCCAGGACGCGGTCGACGCCCCAGGCGAGGTTGACGGCGGTGGGGCGGGCGGCGCGCAGCCTGGC
Organism: Nonomuraea sp. NPDC050310; assembly: GCF_040655795.1. Lineage (NCBI taxonomy): Bacteria > Bacillati > Actinomycetota > Actinomycetes > Streptosporangiales > Streptosporangiaceae > Nonomuraea > Nonomuraea sp. NPDC050310. Next base: position 59,105 of record NZ_JBFAKP010000023.1, read on the forward strand.
GATCTGGTCGTGGTCGCCGCGCGCCAGGACGACGCCGAGGGCGCCGGCGACGCCCAGGGCGGGGGCGCCGCGCACGGCGAGGCGGCGGATGGCGTCGATGAGGTCGTCGACGGTGGTGATCCGCAGGACGGTGAGGCGGCCGGGCAGCAGCGTCTGGTCGACGAGCTCGATGGCGCCGTCGACCCAGTCGATGGTCCGCATACCCGGCACGGTAGCTCAGCCGCCGTGCCGGGTGCGCCCCGGGCGGGTCCCTGGCGCGGGTCAGCGTTCGGCGAGGACGATCACCGAGTCGCGGCGGCTGAGCGACAGGCGCTTGTCCTTGGCCGGGTTGAGCACGATGCCGTAGTGCGGCGGGTTGTTGACGTAGGCCGCCAGGCGGTAGCCGATGGCGGTCTCGCCGCGCCGCCGGGCCGACTCCACGACGGTGGCGAAGTCCACCTCGACGCCGGGCTGGACGTAGTCGCCGGCCGGGCGGGGGTAGATCTCGGAGCCGCGCGAGTCGAAGAGGTAGGCGAAGACGTCGGCCAGGTGCCGGTTCTCGGCGAGCTGGGCCAGGAGCAGGCCGATGACGGTGTCGCTGATGACGATGTCGTCGGCTTCGGTGACCTCGGCCAGGGCGCGGTTGTTCTCGTCGTGCATCTCGCTGACGATCGAGTACCGCTGGCCGTACGAGCTCTGCATGTCCCTGAGCTGCAGCAGGGTCATGAGGGTGCGGGTGTCGGCGTGGTCGGCGCTGTAGCGGTCGTCGGAGAGCACGATGATGTGGTCGAACAGGCCGATGCCGAGCGCTTCGAGGGCGAAGCGGTCGGTGGTGTCGCAGTCCTTGACGTTGACGGTGAGGTTGCCGACGGGCGGGACGCCGGTGCCGGCGTCGGGGTGGTCGGTGGCGATCTCCAGGAGCGAGCCGGGGGCGACGTAGCCGTCGAGGTAGCGGATGATCTGCTCGGCGCGGCCGTTCCAGTTGAGGATGAGCGTGCGCTCGGGTTCGGGGCGCGGGTGCTCGGTGCTGGTGATGGCCGCCTCGTTGACCGCCGGGCGGGTCTCGGACAGGTGGATGACCGAGTCGTCGTGGCAGATCAGGATGAGCTGGTCGCTCTCGTCGATGACGGTGTCGGAGGGCGGGTTGAGCACGACGCCCGCGGCGCGCTTGAGTCCCATGACGGTGGCGGTGCGGTAGGCCTGGAGGGCCTCGCCGTACGTGCGGCCGGTCAGGGCGGGCTCGCGGCGCAGGTAGATCTCGCCGTCGTCGAAGTTGAGCAGGTCCATGCAGACGACCGACATGCCGGACTGACGCGAGGACTGCACGATCAGCCGCGAGGCGGTGTCGTCGGAGTCCACCAGGTGGACGGCGGGGCCGCCGGCCAGGCGGGCGGCGGCGAGGTTGCGGCCGGAGGCGAGCGCGGCGACCACCGGCGGGTGCTGCCCGGCGCGCTTGGCGAGGGCGAGCAGGATCTTCATGACGTGCGCGTCGGGGTCCTCGCCCTCGGGCGACAGGACGACGATCGAGCGCGCGGCGTCGAGGTTCATGAGCGCGAGGTCGCGTGGCTCGGTGGGCCGGCCGGTGCGGCAGACGATGCGGGTCTTGCCGGTGTCGCCGAGCCGTTCGCGCAGTTCCTCCTCCATGGTCGGCTTGTCGCGGTCGGCGAGGATGGCGATGACCGAGCCGCGCTGGCTGGCCTGGGCCTTGACCAGCTCGCTGACGATGGTGGCCACCTGGTCGGACCAGCCGAGGACGACGGTGTGGCCGCGCTCGACGATGGTGGAGCGGCCGCGGCGCAGCCGGTCGACCTTGGCCTTCATGCCGTTGGACAGCAGGCCGATGAGGATGCTGACGATGAACAGGCCGCCCAGCGAACCGCCGAGCATGATGGCCATGAAGCCGAAGGAGCCCTTGTCGCTGGCGAGCTTGCTCGGGTTCAGGGCGTGGATGAAGGCCAGCCAGAACACCTCGCCCGCGTTCATGTCCGGTGCCGGTTCGCCCGGCGTCAGCCAGATCACCAGCCCGCCCATGACCAGCACCAGCGCCACCGACACGAGCGCGAGCCAGCCGATCAGCGCTCCCGTGCCCTTGGCCATGGTGTTGTCGAACCAATACCGAGCGCGCTGGCGGAACGTCGCCCTGGTCACCCCGTTACCTCCCGTTGGGCGGAACATTGCCGGAAAATACGGTAAATGACGAATGAAGGGCTTCGTCACCGACTCGCGCGATCCGGGGTGTGCCGATGCCCGGCACGGCGACTGACGATAGGCCACGATCACGACAATTTCGGCGTGTAGCGTGTCCCCATGGTTTTCCCCCTGGAACCGGACGACCCGCAACAGCTCGGACCGTACCGCTTGGCGGGCCGGCTCGGCGAGGGCGGCCAGGGCGTGGTCTACCTGGGTTTCGACGCCTCCGGCGAGCGCGTCGCGGTCAAGATGCTCAGCCGTGGCGACCGGGAGACCCGGGCCCGGCTGGGGCGCGAACTTCAGGCTCTGGAAAGCATCGCTTCCTTCTGTACGGCCCGCGTCCTGGACGCCTCGGTGGACGGGCCGACGCCGTGGGTGGTCAGCGAGTTCGTGGACGGGCCCTCGCTGGCCCAGCGGCTGCACGAGCGCGGCCCGCTGCGCGGCGGCGAACTGGAGCGGCTGGCGATCGGCACGGCCACCGCGCTGGCGGCGATCCACTCCGCTGGGGTGGTGCACCGGGACTTCAAGCCCGGCAACGTGCTGCTCGGCCCGGACGGGCCGCGGGTCGTGGACTTCGGCATCGCCCGGGCCGAGGGGGCGGCGACCATGACCTCGGGACTCATCGGCACGCCCGCCTACCTCGCCCCCGAGCAGATCTCCGGCTCGCCCGCCTCGCCGGCCTCCGACGTCTTCGCGTGGGCGGCGACCGTGGTGTGCGCGGCCACCGGGCACAGCCCGTTCGGCGCGGACACGGTACCGGCGGTGATGCACCGGGTGCTGTACGCCGAGCCGGACCTGTCGGCGCTGCCGGTGCGGCTGCGGGGGATCATCGGGGCGGCCCTGTCCAAGGACCCGGGGCGGCGGCCGTCGGCGCGTGATCTCATGGTCACTCTGGTCAACCCCAATGCCACCGCCGTGCCGGTGGCGGAGAACGGCGGGGCGGGCGCGACGGCCGGGGGCGGGTCGGCCGGTTCCGGCCCTGGGTCGGGCCTCGGACCTGACTCCGGGCCCGCCTATGGATCAGGCTCCGGACCTGGCTTCCGGCCGGACTACGGGCCTGGTTCCGGGCCGGGCTACGGACCTGGTTCCGGGCCGGGTTTCGGGTACGGCGGGCAGCCGGGCGGAGGGTCAGGGCCGCACGTCACCGGCCCCGGCCACCCGGCGGTCACGACGCATCCGCCTGCCGGAGGGCGGCCGAGGTCGCGGCGCGGCCTGACCGTGGGGCTGGTCGCGGGCGCGCTGGCGCTCGCGGTGACCGGCGGGGCGCTGTGGCTGACCCTGGGCCCCGGCCTCGGCGACGGCGGCACCGTCAAGCCGACCGTCACCGCCGGGCAGAGCGCCGCGGCGGCCAGGAAGAGCGCGGCCCCGGCGGAGGAGAGCCCCGCCCCGGACGGCACGCCCACCCCCGACGACGAGAGCCCCGAGTCGGGCAAGGCCCTGCGCATCCCCCAGGCCTTCGCGGGCACCTGGAAGGGCGCCACCGACGGCACCGCCATCGACGGCAAGGAGTTCAACGACGAGCCCGTGACGGTCATTCTGGCCGCCGGCAAGGAGCGCGGCTCCTGGATCTCGCCCGGCGACGGCGAGAGCGACCCCGGCTGCGGCAAGGGCGACCTGGAGCTCACGCACATCGAGGGCGAGGTGCTCACCTTCCGGCTGACCGGGATGGGCGGGGTGTGCGCGAGCTACGAGATGCTCGGCGTGCACCCCACCATCACCCTGACCAGGACCGGCGACCGGACGATGGGCTACGCCTTCACCACGATCGCCGGCAGCGGGAACGGTCACCTGCGCAAGCAGTAACCCCGGCGTTGAGGCCGGGCCCCTGCGCTGAGACCGGGCCCCTGCGCTGAGGCCGGGGCCCTTTCGCCAGCGGAGAGGCCCGGCAAAGGGCGGGTCAGACCAGGGCGCCGTCGCGGGCCACGACACGGCCGCCCTTGACCACGAGCGAGCGCACCGGCCGCACGCAGACCGCCTCGGCGGCGTTGCGGGTGTCGACGGCGACGAAGTCGCCGGTGTCGCCGGGGGCGAAGCCGTGGGAGCGGCCGGTGAGGCGGGCTCCGCCGTACGTCGCGGCCTCCAGGGCGATCTCGATCTCCTCGTCCCGCACGAAGCCGGCCCGCTGGGCCAGCAAGAGGGAGCGCTCCAGCATGTCGCCGGTGCCGTACGGGCTCCACAGGTCGCGCACGCCGTCGTTGCCCGCGCCGACCGGCACCCCGGCCTCGCGCAGCTTGACCAGCGGCAGCGAGATGGACGGCGCGACGGTCGCCAGCCCCACGCCGGTCTCGGCGAGCTGCGCGATGATCTGGTCCTGTACGGCAGGCGCGGCCTCGCCCAGGCAGTAGCCGTGCGAGATGGTGACCTTGCCGCCCAGGCCGAGCGCCCGGGTGCGCTCCAGGATGAGCTTGTACTGCCAGATGCCCATGTCGCCCCGGTCGTGCAGGTGGATGTCGACCCCCACGCCGTGCTTCTCGGCGAGGCCGAAGACGGTGTCGAGGTGGCGGACGGGGTCGTTCTCCAGCCCGGCGGGGTCGATGCCGCCGACCAGGTCGACGCCTTCGGCCAGGCCCTGGTCCATCAGCTCGGCGGTGCCGGGCGAGATCAGCAGGCCGGTCTGCGGGAAGGCGACGGTCTCCATGGTGATGCGGCCGTCGAGCCGCTCGACCGCCTCGCGGACCGCCGCGACGGCGGCCAGGCCCTGGTAGGGGTCGATGTCGACGTGCGAGCGGACGTGCGTGGTGCCGCTGACGATCATGTTGGTGAGCAGCGCGGTGATGTAGTCGGCGCTCGGGATGCCCGCTTCGGCGCGGCGCTCGACACCGCCCATGATCTTGCCCATCAGGCCGGGGCCGGAGGTGTGCGGGAGCCAGGGGCCGCCCCACATGGTCTTGTCGACGTGCGCGTGGGCGTCGACGAAGCCGGGCAGCAGGAGCTTGCCGCCGAGGTCCTCGGTGGCGACGCCCTCGGGCGCCTCGTCCGGAGGGGCCACCACGCCGTCGCGGATGTACAGGTCGGTGGTGGTGTCGGCGCCCCACGGGCGGGCGTTGCGCAGCAGCAGATCAGCCATGGGTCGAGATTAGTGGTATACCGCTAATCGGCAAAATCCTTTGGACGTGCGGCCGGGCGGCGAGGATCATGGCGGGCATGTCCACCCTCCGGGAGGCCGCCTTCCCTCACCACCCGCGCCCCGCCCCCTCCGCGCTGCCCGCCGACCCTGGTGTGGTGGGCGACCTGCCGATGATGGTCACGCTCGACGACAGCGACTCCGCGGTCGACCTGATCGACGCCATGGCGCTGTCCCCGTTCGCCTCCGGCGCACAGCCCTGCTACCGCGAGCGCGACCTCGAACGGGTCCGCCCCGACGCGCCCCTGCGCCCGGCCGAGGGCGAGGTGATCCGGACCGCCACCGTCGAGAAGGGCACCGTGTCGCGGCTCCTGGCCGGCGACGGCTGGACCCTGCGCGTGATCCTGTACTCCAACCGCGCCGCCACCGTGAGCGTCACCGCCACGACCGACGAGCTGGCGAACGCGATCCTGCGGGAGACGGTCACCGACGCCGAGGAGCCGCCGCCCAAGACCGAGCACGTGACGATGGGCTTTTGGTGGGCCGACGACAGCGGCGGCCACCGCCGCGAGAAGCCGATCACCGCCGAGCCGTGGTCGGCCATCGCCGCCAACTACCCCGCCCAGGCCCGAGCCCGGCTCGACCGGCTGATGGCCGCCCGCCCCGAGAACGTCTCCGGGCGGCTGCTCCTGCTGCACGGGCCGCCCGGCACCGGCAAGACCACGCTGCTGCGCACCCTCGCCCGTGAGTGGCGCGACTGGTGCCAGGTCGACTGCGTGCTCGACCCCGAGCGGCTGTTCGCCAGTCCCGGGTACCTGATGCGGGTGGCGGTCGGTCACGACGAGGAGCACTGGCGGCTGCTCGTCCTGGAGGACTGCGACGAGCTCATCGGCGCCGGGGCCAAGTCGGCGGCCGGGCAGGGGCTCTCCCGGCTGCTCAACCTCACCGACGGGCTGCTGGGGCAGGGGCGTGACGTCCTTGTGGCGATCACCACCAACGAGGACCTCACGCGCCTGCACCCTGCCGTCGTCCGGCCTGGGCGGTGCCTGGCTCAGGTCGAGGTCGGTGAGCTCTCCCGGGAGGAGGCCACCACCTGGCTGGGCGCCCCGCACCCCGGCGGCACCCTGGCCGAGCTCTACGCCGCCCGCGGCGACCAGGAGATCGCCCCCGCCGCCGGGCGCGAACCCACCGGCTTCTACCTCTGACCCCCCTCCTTTCCGGCAACCCACGCGCCGCCCGAGCCCCCTTCCCGACCACCGGCGAGCTGCCCGCCCTCCCTTCCCCGACCACCTAGAGGCGGCGCCCGCCAGCCGGGGGCCCGGCGTGCAGGAAGGGGGCGCGCGGCTGGCCGGACAGCCGGTTGGGCAGGCAGCGGGCGACCTGCGTGCCTGGGGGAACGGGCGTGCAGGAGGCGGGTGGACGGCTAGCCGACGAGGCGGGGGCGGGGGGTTGGTGGGTGGCCAGGTGGAGGTGGATGGGTGGTTAAGTGGTGAGCTGGGTGTGGAGGAGGCGGGCGGCTCGGATGTAGCCGCTTGATCCCTTACGGCCTGCCACCGCGGCGACCACGGGGAGGTCACCGGTGGCCCCGGCCCAGGCGGCCGCCTCGACGGCGAACTCCAGGACGCGGGTGTGCCCGGAGTGGACGCGTTCGCCCTCGCCGGGCAGGTAGGCGGGCAGGAAGCCGGTGAGCAGCTCCCACACCTCGCGGTGAGCCCCCTGCCGGGCGGCGGCCTCCAGCGTCGCCAGCGCCTCGACGGGACGGAGCGGGCTGTCCCGCAGCACCCGCGCGAGGTGCCGGCCGCACTCGGCCGCGGGGAACTTGCCGCTGGCAGCGGCCTGGAGGAGCAGTTCGGTCCCCCGTTCGGCCGCCCGCCACATGGCGCGTTCGGCCAGCAGCCAGGCCACGATCAGGGCGGTCACCTCGCCGGGGACGCCGTCGAGCTCGAACAGCTCACCCACGAGGGTGTGGAAGACATAGGGCCGCTCCCAGACGTGGACCAGGTGCGGGAGGAGGTAGGCGGCGATCACGTCGGGCTCGGTGGGCGCCACCAGGCGCCAGGACTCCATGTGCCGGCCGTGGGAGTGGTCACGCCACGTGGACGGGTCGGACAGGAGCGTGTCCACCAGGTCCAGGCCGGTGGAGTGGGCGGTGATCCGGGCGGTCGGGTGGGGCCAGCCGTGCGCCATCTGCCAGTCGACGGTGACGACCGGCTCGGGGCGTTTGTCCAGCCAGCCGGCCAGGGTACGGCCCGCGTCCGAGGTGAGGGCCCGGGCTCGGGCGGCCACCTCGGTGGTGACCTGGCGGGGCAGGCGGAGCAGGGCCTGCTGGAGGTCCAGCGGGAGGGGCTCCACGCCGGTGCGCTCGGAGTCCTCCAGCCGGGTCACCAGCTCGGCCGCGTCCAGGTGACCGTCCGTGCGGGTGGGGGTGGCCAGGAGGTACGGCGGGAGCGTGCCGGCCTTGAGGGCGGCGTGGACCTCGGCGCACCGGCGGAGCATGATCAGGTGGGGGCGGGAGACGCTCCGCTCTCGCGGGAGCCGGTCGCGTGCCGGCTCCGGCTCCTGCTCCCGCCGGCCGGTCATCTGCTCCAGCCCCTCCATCAGCCCGCGCCGCACCTCCGCGCCCCATTCGCCGGCAAGCTCCACGACCGCGCGGACGCCCGGAACATCGTGGGGAGCAAGGGCGTCCTCGATGGCGGAGGCGGGGTCGTCGGCTGGTGCGGGGTCGGTGGAGGTGACGAAGAAGCTGCGGCGCAGGTCTCCGACGGGGCGAGGAGGGGCGGCCGGGGCGGGGAGGGGTGGTTCCTGGCCGGGGGTGGCGGCCTCGCGGAGCATGGCCTCGGCCCACTCCGACGTCTGGTCCCACACCTCCCGGTCGTACAGCTCGGCCCAGCGCTGACGGTCGTACTCGTGCTCGGGTTCCGGCAGCCCGCTGCCACCGCTCCGGGCGCCTTCGCGGACGAACCAGTCGAGCCACCGCTCCAGGTCGATCCCGCCGAGCCCGCCACGGTGGGGCAGTTCGGCGGGCGGGGGGAAGGCGGGGGCCGGGGCGGGGGCAGCGGGCAGGGTGCCGGGCTCGAAGGCGTCCTCCGGCGCGGTCACCTGCACCTCGCCGAAGGCGCCGGCGATCTCAGCGGCCAGGTCGGGCGGAAGGACCTCGGCCGACGACCGCACCGCGTCGGCGCCCAGGGGCGTGAAGCGGGCCGCGTGCCGGACGGCCAGCCGTACCGCCCGTGACCGCACCTCGTACGACTCGCACAGGAAGGCGGACCCCAGCGCGGGCGCGAGGTGGTCGAGGTCGCCGCCGGCCGCGCGGGCGGTCTGGTCGAGCCAGCCGAGCCCGGCCTTGACCAGCTTGGCCTCGGCCCGGAACAGCAGCCCTTCGACCGCCTCGGCGAAGTCGGCAGGGTCGGGCAGCCCGACGCCGCGCAGCCGGGTGAGGGCGAGGTCGGCGACGGGTCCGGGGGCGGCGGGCAGCAGGGCGAGGTAGTCGCGCCGCCGCGCGGCGACCTCCTCGGGGCTCGGGTCGAGCAGGTCGTGCAACCGGGCGAAGACCCGCAGGTCGTTGCCGGTGCCGCCGCGCAGGAAGCGGCTCAGGCAGCCGTCCAGGAGCAGGGCGCGGTCGAGCCGGCCGGTGCCGGCCAGCCGGTGGAGCTCGGCCGCCCAGGCGGTCGCGCTGTCCCGGGCGGCGCGGCCGACGCCTTCGGCGGTGAAGAAGGCGGGCAGCAGGGCGTCGAGCAGCGGGTCGCCGGCGAGGGCGCCGCTCTCGAGCGGAGTCGTCCAGGCCTGCCCGTCGTGCCGGCTCTCGGTGGCCTGGCTGACCCAGGCGACGACCAGGGGCTCGTGGTCGGGCGGCGGGGTGCCGGTGCGGCGCAGGAGCTGGAGGGCGAGGTGGGCGGAGTCGTCGTTCCAGCGGGTGCCGCGCAGCCGCAGGGCCAGGCGGCCGGCCAGGTCGGCCTGCCAGTCGGCGGGGCGGGCGGCGATGGCGCGCAGGAGCGGCCCGGTCTCGGGCTGCGGCCGCCAGAGGTTGTAGTCGCGGCGGAAGAGCCAGGTGGCGACCGCCGCGGCGCCGCCCAGGGTGGCCGCGCCGGCCACGCGCATCGGCTCGACCCAGACGTCGGAGCGCGGGAGGTCGCTGTCGTAGCGCCGCGAGTGCTCGTCGGAGGTCCACCAGGCGTGGTGGGCTTCGTGCGCGCCCCAGCCCTGGGCGATCAGCGCGGCCACGAACGCCTGCCGCGCCTCCTCGTCGGCCTTCTCCTTGGCCTCCCACGCGAGGCGGTGCCGCTCGTTGGCCGCCTGCCGGGCGACGGGGAGGTAGCCGGGCAGTTCGGCGGCGACCTGCTTGCGGCCGGCCTCGTCCAGGGTCGTCACCACGTCGGCGACCAGGCCGGGGTCCCCGGCGTCGATGGCCGCGCGCACCCGCTCCCACGCGGTTGCCGCTTCGGGCGCGGTGGTCACAGGGACACCTCCACCGTCTGGCGGGCGGCGATGCGGGCGGCGAGCACGTGCTTGCAGGGGCCGCGCGAGCCCCGGTGGTCCCACCACCAGGGGCAGGTGCAGGAGCCGTCGGCCAGGCCCACCTCGCGGATGCCGCCGTCGGTGGTGACCCGGGCCTGCCCCGGCGACAGCCGTACCGCGCCGGCCTCGACGAGGCGGCGGGCGGCCGACAGCCGGGGGTTGAGCTCGGCCACGCGGTCGCGGTCGTAGGGCAGCTCGCGGTGGAAGTGGGCGGCCTCGTGCAGGTCGTAGCCGACGCGGCCGGAGGTGCCGAGCTGGGTGAGGGCGGCGCGCACGCGGGGCAGCGCCAGGCCGGAGCGTTCGGCGAGCAGGCCGAGCTCGACGGCCGGCTCGTAGTTGAGGAGCATGCCGAGCACGTCGGCGTCGGCGCCGGCCTCGTCGGTGGCCAGGTCGTCGAGGACCGCGCCCTCGCCGGAGAAGCCGCGCCACGCCTCGGGCGACAGCACCAGGGTGTAGCGCATGCCGGGAAGTTCCAGCTCCCAGGCCGAGGCCTCCTCCGGGCGGGGCGCGGGCGGGCCGTACACGCGCAGCGTCTTGGCGAAGCGCAGCAGCGGGTGGAGGGTCTTGAGCCGGCCCACGCCGGACAGGCAGACCGCGCCGCGCGCGCCCTGGCCGACCGGGCGCAGGTCGCGGCCGGTGGGCGCGAGCCAGAGCGAGGCGCCGGCCTTGCGCGGCAGGCCGCGCAGGAAGCGCACGGCGTGCGGCCCGGCCAGTTCGGCGCGCAGGTCGAAGCCGGCGGCCAGCACCTGCACCTCGGCGAAGCCGCGCAGCCAGCGGTCGGGCAGCGGCACCTTCTTCTCGATGACCGCGCCGTCGAGGGTGGTGACGGCCATCTCGTCGGGGCCGACGCCCAGGTGGAGCGGGTCGCGTCCGCCGACGCGCGCCAGGGCCTCGCGCAGCGGGCCGTTGATGTCGACGTTGGTGGTGCCGCGGTCGAGCACCTCGCCGTCGAGGGCGTCGAGGTCGAGGCGGGCGTAGACGCCGCCGCAGGCGGAGAAGGACTCCAGCCGCAGCCGGGCGCCGTCGCAGGTGACGACGGGGTCGCGGGTCCAGCCGGGGCGGGGCTGGTGGTAGCGGGTCATCGCGACCTCGGACAGGCCGAGCATCGCGGCCGCCGCCGGGGCCGCCTGGGTGATCAGGCCGCTGAAGAAGCGCGGGTGGGCGGCGGGGCCGGACAGCGCCCGGCCGCCGGAGGTGGACAGGCCGAGGCCGCTGCCGTCGAGCGTGGAGGGGCCGGCGTAGGAATACGCCTGTACCGCGTTGGTCATGTCCGGGACGGTAGAGATCAGCTCCGACAAAATCCTCCCCGGGGGATCGCCCGGCACGCCCCGGCCGGAGTACGTAAACCGTCCGATGCCCCGGGACCTGCCCGGATAGCAGAATCTGGCGGGTGTTCCCCGTCGCCCTGCACCGCCACGACCTGGCCGGGCCCGCCGAACGCGGCAGCGCCGCGTACGCGGACCCGTTCGGCGACGGCTCCGCGCTCTGGCCGTACGAGCGCCGGACCGGTCCCGTCCGCGAGATCGGCTTCCCGGCGACCGAGCTGATCGTCACCTGGATCGCGCGCACGCCGCCCGGCTCCTGGCTGGAGGTCGAGCTGCAGGTGTGCGCCGAGCGCTGGAGCCGGTGGTACGTGATGGGCCGCTGGGCCGAGCACGACGGCGACATCCACCGCACCTCGGTGCCCGGCCAGGGCGACGCCGACGGCGACGTGGCGGTCGACACCTTCGTGGCCGCGGTCCCGGTGACCGCCTACCGGCTGCGGGTGACCACCCACGGTTCCGGCGCACAGGTCGAGCGGGTCACCGTGCTCGCCTCGGCCGTGCCGCCCCGGGCCGGGGTTCCGGTCAGCGAGCCTGGGCCGGCCCGCGGCGTCGTGCTCGACCTGCCCGCCTACTCGCAGAAGGCGCACACCGGCCATCACCCGCAGTGGGACGGCGGCGGCCAGAACTGGTGCAGCCCGGCCTCGGTCGCGATGGTCATGGCCTACTGGAAGCACGGCCCCGGCCCCGAGGAGCTGGCGTGGGTCGGCGAGGACGACCCGTGCCCGCTGGTCGACCACGCGGCGGCCGGCATGTACGACCACAGCTACCAGGGCACCGGCAACTGGCCCTTCAGCGTCGCCTACGCCGGCCGCTACGGCCTGACCGGCTTCGTGACCCGGCTGGCCTCGCTGGCCGAGCTCGAGCACTTCATCGCCGCCGGCATCCCGGTGATCACCTCGCAGTCGTTCAAGGAGCACGAGCTGCCCGGCGCGGGCTACTCCACCGGCGGCCACATCATGGTCGTCGCCGGCTTCACGCCGGACGGCGACGTGGTCGCCCACGATCCGGCCGCGCCCGCCGACTCCGGGGTGAGACGCGTCTATCCCCGGGCAGCTTTCGAGAACGTCTGGCTAAGAAGCTCGGGCAGCGGCGGCATCGTCTACGTCCTCCACCCTCCCGGCGTCCCTCTCCCCCACGGCTGGTGACCAAGCACATGACGATCCGAGCACTCGATGTGGCCCGCACCGACGGCAGCCCCCTGTGGGTCGAGGCGGTGGCCACCGACGACGGGCCCGAGTTCTGGTGGGACGAGCCGCGCCCGCACGAGGGCGGCCGGCGCTGCGTCGTGCGGCGCACGCCTGACGGCGTGGTCGCCGACGTCCTGCCCGCGGGCTGGAACGCGCGCAACCGCGTCATCGAGTACGGCGGGCGGTCCTGGCGGCCGCTGCCCGGCGGCGGCCTGGTCTTCACCAACTGGGCCGACCAGCGGCTCTACCGGCTGGAGCCGGGCGGCGAGCCGGTCGCGCTGACCGCCGAGGGCCCCGACCGCTTCGGCGACCTCTACCTGCCCGCGGGCCTGGAGGAGGTGTGGGCGGTGCGCGAGCGGCACGATCGGCGTGCCCTGGTCGCCGTGCCGCTGACCGGGGGGCCGGTCCGGGTGCTGGCCGAGGCGCAGCACTTCGTCACCAACCCGCGGCTGTCGCCGGACGGCCGGCGGCTGGCCTGGATCGGCTGGAACCACCCGGACATGCCGTGGGACGGCACCGAGCTGTGCGTGGCCGAGCTCGACGAGTCGGGGGCGGCGCTGCCGTACCGGGTGGTCATGGGCGGGCCGGGCGTGTCGGTGGTGCAGGCCGAGTGGCGTGGCGAGGCGGAGCTGTACGCGGTCGCCGACCCGACCGGCTGGTGGAACCTGCACGTCGTCGGGCTCGACGGCGCCTCGCGCAACCTGACGCCGGTGCCGGAGGAGTTCGGCGACGCGGTGTGGAAGCTCGGCGGCACCTGGTTCGCGCCGTGCGAGGCCGGGGTCGTGCTGGTGCACGGCACGGCCGACGGGCGGCGGCTCGCGCTGCTCGACCCGGAGACCGGCGAGCTGCGCGACCTGGGCGGCGAGGCCACGACCTGGGCGAGCAGCGTCTCGGTGGCGCAGGGCGTGGCCGTGGGCGTGGCGGGCTCGCCGTACGCGCCCTCGCGGGTGACCGGGGTGGAGCTGGCCGGCGGCACGCACCTCCCGCTGTCGGCGGCCAAGCCGGTGCCCGCGCGCGAGCTGCTGCCGGTGCCGGAGATCGTGGAGATCGAGGGGGTGCACGCGCACCTGTACGCGCCGGCCGGCGCGCGGGAGGCCGCCGCGCCGTACCTGATCTTCGTGCACGGCGGGCCGACCAGCAGCCGGGCGCCCGTGCTCGACCTGGAGGTGGCCTACTTCACCAGCCGCGGCCTGGGCGTCGCGGTGGTCAACTACGGCGGCTCCACCGGGTACGGCAGGGCCTACCGCGAGCGGCTGCGCGAGCAGTGGGGCGTCGTCGACGTCGGCGACTGCGAGACGGTCGCCCGGTGGCTGCTCGACCAGGGCCGGGCCGGCCGGGTAGCGATCCGCGGCGGCAGCGCGGGCGGCTGGACCACCGTCGCCGCGCTGGTGTTCAGCGACGTCTTCGCCGGCGGCGTGGCGCACTACGCGATCACCGACCCGGAGAGCTGGGCGGCCGAGACGCACGACTTCGAGTCGCGCTACCTCGACGGCCTGGTCGGCCCGCTGCCGGAGACGCTGGCGCGCTACGCCGAGCGCTCCCCGCTGCTGCACGCGGGCGCGGCCTCGGGGCCGTGCCTGATGCTGCACGGCCTGGAGGACGCGATCGTCGACGTGGCGCAGGCCGAGCGGTTCGTCGCCGAACTGGACAGGCATGGCAAAGAGTGGGCCTTGCTCACCTTCCCCGGCGAGCAGCACGGCTGGCGCCGGGAGGAGACTATCGTCGCGGCGCTCGAGGCCGAACTGGCCTTCTACGGGCAGATCTTCGGGTTCGAGACCCCCGAGGTGCCGCCTCTCACACTGAAGGGAAGATCGTGAAGTCCGTCGGGGAGATCTGCTCGGATCTGATCAGGTACGACACCACCAACCCGGGAGCGGGCGAGCGCCCGGCGGCGGAGTACGTCGCCACGCTGCTGGCCGACGCGGGGCTGGAGCCGGTCGTCTTCGAGTCCGCGCCCAAGCGCACCACCGTCGTGGCCCGGCTGGAGGGCGACTCGCGCGACGCGCTGCTCATCCACGGCCACCTCGACGTCGTGCCCGCCGACCCCGCCGAGTGGAAGCTGCACCCCTTCTCCGGCGAGATCGTCGACGGGGACGTCTACGGGCGCGGCGCGGTGGACATGAAGGGCTCGTGCGCGATGACCATCGCCACCGTCCTCGGCATGCTGGAGCGGGGTGAGCGGCCGAAGCGCGACCTCGTGCTGGCCTTCCTGGCCGACGAGGAGGCCACCGGCGACTACGGCTCGCGCTACGCCGTCAACGAGCACCGCGAGCTGTTCGACGGCGTCACCGAGGCGATCTCCGAGTCCGGCGGCTACAGCGTGCCCTCGGGGGACGCGCGCGTCTACCCGATCGCGGTCGGCGAGCGCGGCACCGCGTGGATGAAGGTCACCGCGCACGGCGTGGCCGGCCACGGCTCCCGGCCGCCGGTCGACAACCCCGTCGCCACCCTGGCGCACGCCCTGTCCCGGCTGGCCTCGCACTCCTGGCCGGTACGGCTGACGCCGTCGGTGGCGGCGCTCATCGAGTCCCTGGCGGAGATCACCGGGCAGCCGGTCGACCTCGACCGGCTCGACGCCGAGGCCGAGCGGCTGGGCAAGCTCGGCACCCTGTTCAAGGCGCAGATCCGCAACTCGGCCAACCCGACCATGCTGGAGGCCGGGTACAAGGTGAACGTGGTGCCCTCGACCGCCTCGGCGCACATCGACGGGCGCTACCTGCCCGGGCTCCAGGACGAGTTCCTGGCCACCGTGGACGAGCTGCTCGGCCCGAAGATCACGCGGGAGTTCGTGAACCTGGAGGAGGCGCCGTCGGCGCCCTACCCGGCGCCCTTCTTCGACGCGCTGGCCGCCTCGCTCGTCGCCGAGGACCCGCTGGCGCGGCCGGTGCCGTACGTGATGAGCGGCGGGACGGACGCCAAGTCCTTCTCGCGGATCGGGATCCAGGGCTACGGCTTCGCGCCGCTGATGCTCCGGCCCGACCTCGACTACTTCGGCATGTTCCACGGCAAGGACGAGCGGGTGCCGGTGGCCGGCCTGGAGTTCGGGACCCGGGTGCTGACCAGGCTGCTGACGGCGTAGCGGACGGGTTTTGTCGGCGGGGCGTGACATGGTCGTTCCATGACTTCGACTCCGCTCGACGGCTCTTCCCTGGACGGCAAGGTGGCCCTGGTCGCCGGGGCCACCCGCGGCGCGGGCCGCGGCATCGCGACCGAGCTGGGCGCGGCCGGGGCGACGGTCTACGTGACCGGCCGCTCCACCCGCGCGGCCCGCTCGGAGTACAACCGCCCCGAGACCATCGAGGAGACCGCCGACCTGGTCACCCGGGCCGGCGGCACCGGCATCGCGGTGCCCATGGACCACCTCGACCCGGCCCAGACGCGCGCCCTGGTCGAGCGCATCGACCGCGAGCAGGGCCGGCTCGACGTGCTGGTCAACGACGTGTGGGGCGGCGAGCACCTCGCGCAGTGGGACACGCCGCTGTGGGAGCACGACCTCGACGCCGGGCTGCGCCTGCTGCGGCTGGCCATCGACACGCACATCATCACCAGCCACTTCGCGCTGCCGCTGCTCATCCGCCGTCCCGGCGGGCTCGTCGTGGAGGTGACCGACGGGACCAAGAGCTACAACGACGCCAACTACCGCGTCTCCTTCTTCTACGACCAGGCCAAGAGCGCCGTCATCCGGCTCGCCTACGCCCAGGCGCACGAGCTGCGCGAGCACGACGCGACCGCGGTGGCGCTGACGCCGGGGTGGCTGCGGTCGGAGATGATGCTCGACGTCTACGGCGTGCGGGAGGACAACTGGCTCGACGCCGCCAAGGTGCAGCCGCACTTCGTCATCTCCGAGACGCCCCGCTACGTCGGCCGGGCGGTCGCCGCCCTGGCCGCCGACCCGCAGGTCGCCCGGTGGAACGGCCAATCCCTGTCCAGCGGGCAGCTCTCGCGGGAGTACGGCTTCACCGACCTCGACGGCTCGCAGCCCGACGCGTGGCGGTACCTGGTCGAGGTGCAGGATCCCGGCAAGCCCGCCGACGCCACCGGCTACCGCTGATCCCCGCCGCGGGATCAGGGGCTCCGGGGTCAGAGCTCGCCGAAGGCGGCCAGCGTGGCGGCGGTGACCGCGACGCCCACCACCAGCCCGGCGAGCACCTGGGCGGTGGTGTGGTGGCCGAGCCGGACCCTGGCCCAGCAGACCAGCGCGAGCAGCACGGCCCCGGCGGCCAGGGTGGGCGGCGGCGGCAGCACCTGGGCGAAGACCACGACGGTGCCGCCGGAGACCGCGGCGTGGAAGGAGATCTTCCAGCGCAGCGTCACCGGCACCGTCACCGCCAGCGCGCCCAGCATGGCCGCCACCGTCGCCACGAGCAGCGTGGGCGCCCCCAGCACGATCAGCAGCACCAGCGCGGCCAGCACGGCTCCGGCGGCGGCCAGGAGCGGCTTGGTGCGGCCCGCCCGCTCCACCAGGTGCCGGGAGTCGAGCCGCCCGGCCCGCACGCCCATGGCGATCACCGCGGCCGGCACGCCGCCGCACAGCGCCGAGGCCAGCAGCCCCCAGGCCGCGCCCGTCCAGCCCTGGGCCAGCAGCCCGGCCAGCGGCGGCATGGCGATCACCAGCACCTGTGGGGCGAACAGCTCGGTCACCCAGCGCGCCAGCCGGTCGGGCCCCGTGGCCGCCGGCGGCTCCCCCGTCACGTCCCGCCTCACGGCGGTCAGCGTAGTGGGCTTGGCCGGGCGGACAGGACGAGGGCCGGGGTTCGGTGCGCCGCCACGAGGGGCGAGGCGAGGGACAGGTGTTATAAAAGGAGCGTGCCGCAGATCCCCCTGTTGCAGGCATTCGCCGAGGTCGGTTTCCAGGTCGCCGGTCGCGGTGGCGCGCACGCCGCGATGGACGCGCTGACGAAGATCGTGCCGCACCGGGCGTTCGAGCTGGTGGCCTACGACCCCGCCTCGGGCCGGCACCGCAGCCTGGTCGGCCGCGGCTTCCCCGGCGTGGACACCGAGGAGTACGTCAACCTGGAGGGCTACCGCCGGGCGCGGGCCAGCGGGCTGCCGATCGAGATGCCCGGCCGCTTCCGCGGCGCCTGGGCGGCGGCGATGACCGCCCCGCTGGTGCTCAAGGAGGGCCGCTACACCGGCCTGCTGCACCTGGCGGCCAGTGCCCCGTTCGGCGAGGAGGCGGCGGGCCTGGTGGCGGCGCTGGCGCCGACGCTGGCGCACCTGACCGACCTGAGCCGGCCGAAGGTGGACCCGATCGGGGTGCCCGACGGCTACCGCGCGACCGCCTTCGACCGGGCCGGGACCCGGCGCGAGGTGCCGGGCTGCGAGCCGGTGGCGGCCGGGCGGGAGCTGGGCGTGCTGGCCAGGGAGTTCATCGACTCGCGCGAGCTGAGCCGCTCGGGGTTGTGGCAGGACGCCGAGGGCGGCTGGCACCAGGTGCGGATGGTGCGGGCGGCGGTGGGGGTGAACGGCACGATCCAGGGGGCGGTGCTGACCGAGCGGCCGTGCGGCCTGCCGTACGAGCTGACCGGGCGGGAGGTGGAGGTGCTGACCCGGGTCGCGGCCGGCGACTCCAACCCCCAGATCGCCGCGGCGCTGGTGCTGAGCGTGCGCACCGTGACGACGCACCTGGAGCACATCTTCGCCAAGCTGGGCTGCGACAGCCGGACCCGGCTGACCACCAAGGCGCTGGCCGAGGGATTGTGCCGGCTCTAGCGGGTCCACTGCGCGGGCACGGTGACCTGCACGAGCTCGAACCAGACGGTGTTGCAGCCGCCGGCGCGGGAGAAGCCCCAGCTATGGCTGAGCGCCTCCATGATCGGCAGGCCGCGGCCGCTGGTCCCGTGCGCGTTGGTACGGCAGGCGCACGGCGGCTCGTCGGAGCCGTCGTCCTCGACGCAGACGCGGATGCGGTCGGCGGTGGCCCGCACGGCGAGGGTGAAGCCGCCCCCGTCGCCGGAGTGCGAGTGCAGGACCGCGTTGGTGACCAGCTCGCTGGTCAGCAGGACGCAGTCGTCGTGCAGCGGGTGCTCGCGGCCGAGCGCGCTGGTCACGAGATTCCTGGCCCGGGACACCTGCGATGGGCGTCCCGGAAGCCTGACGACCAGATCTTGGCTCTCCATCTCGGACGTTGTCACCACGACCTCCCCGATCCCCCGGCTTGCGACGGCGTTGTGAGACGCGGGGCCGGGGGCGTGCGGAGTATCGCGAAAAGGTAGGAATGCCGTTGCCGGTGGAACCGGCGGCGGCCGGGCCGCGTCCCGCAGGACGCCCCGGTCACCTCCGGCCCTCCGGTCCCTGTCATGTCCGGTGCCAGCGCGCCTCCGCGAAGCAGTACGCCGCGAAGAGCATCAGGCCGATGGCCACCAGAACCAGCAGGATCTGCCCGGCGGGCGCGTCGGCGAGCGCCTTGAGCGCGCCGTCGATGCCGACCGCCTCCTTGGCGTCGTAGGTGACCGCGGCCTTGCCGATCAGGATGCCGGCGGAGATGGCGACGACGCCCCGGGCGACGTAGCCGGCCTGGCCGAGGCGGCGCACGACCGGCCCGCCGCCGGTCATGTCCCGCATGAACTTGGCGGTCCAGCCTTCGTGGATCCAGTAGACGCCCAGGGCGATGACCCCGAGCCCGATGAGGCCCACCAGGATGCGGCCGAGGGGGTCGGCCATCTCCAGGAGCGCGGCCGTGGCGTCCTGCGACTGCTTGTCGGTGGAGGCGGCGGGTTTGTTCTTCAGGAGCAGGCCCAGCAGGGAGAACACCAGCAGGGCGTAGAAGGCGGCCCGCAAGGCGGACTCGGCACGGTCACGCGTCTTGCCGTGGCTGAACAACGCCTCGCCGGCCTGCCACAACGCCAGGGCGATCAGCCCGACGGTCATCACCCACAGCAGTAACTGGCCGAACGGCTGCGCGGCCACCAGGTGGATGGCACCGCTCTTGTCGGCTTCCTTGCCACCGGCGCCGAAGGCGACTTGCAGCGCCAGCAGGCCGATCAGGGCATAGAGCACGCCGCGGGCGGCGAAGCCGACCCGGGCGGCCTTGGCCAGCCACGGATTGTCGGCCGCGCGCCGGGCGGCGCCGGTCACGTTTTCGGTATGCATGAGCTTCCCTCTGCCACCACAGGCAGCCTCCTAACGGAGTAAGGCCGGCGACCAAGTACCCTCTGATCGGGATGGAGTCCGACACCGAGGAGACCAGAGTCGTGGGCAAGCTGGAAGCGGTCTGGGTGCGGCCCCACGACGGGCCGGGGATCGCGGTCGTCACGGGCGTCTTCGACATCCTGCACGTGGGCCACGCGCGGTTCCTGGCGGCGGTGGCCGAGCGCGGGCTTCCGCTGGTCGTGGGCGTGGAGGACGACGCGCGGGTACGCGCGTGGAAGGGCCCCAACCGGCCGGTGAACCCCGCCGCCGAGCGCGCCGAGCTGCTGGCCGCGCTGCGCTGCGTGTCGGGCGTGTTCATCGTCGCCGGCCCGCCGGAGGCGCACGGGCCGGAGGACTACATCGACCTGTTCGCGCCGATGCGCCCGGCCGCGCTGGCGCACACCGCGGGCGATCCGCACGTCGGCGGCCGGGCCGCGGCCGCCGCGCTGCTGGGCGCGGAGTGCTGGGAGATGGAGATGATCCCGGGACGTTCCACCACCCGGATCGTCAACGCTGGGCTAGGATGACCTTCATGCAGCGCGCCAACGTCACGACGACGCCGGACACCGTCCCGGCGCGCTGACTGCTGACATCATCACAGGCCCCGGGGCGAGCGCCCCGGGGCCTGTCTCGTCGTGGTGCTCGCCTCGTGCGACGACGAGGAGAATCCGATGCACGACCACCGCAGGCTCGGCCGCGAGCTCGACCTGTTCGACACCGATCCGCTGGTCGGCTCCGGCCTGCCGTACCTGCTGCCCGCCGGGGCGGCGGTGCGCGGCGCGGTCGAGGACTACGTGCGGGAGCTGGAGCGGCGCCACGGCTACCAGCACGTCAACTCGCCCGTGCTGGCCAAACGCGAGCTGTACGAGCGCTCCGGGCACTGGGCCCACTACCACGAGGACATGTTCCCGCCGATGCGGGTGGGCGGCGAGGAGTTCGTGCTGCGGCCGAGCCTGTGCCCGCACCACGCGCTGATCTACCGTGCCCGTCCGCGCAGCCATCGTGACCTGCCGCTGCGGCTGGCCGAGCTGGGCGGGATGTACCGCTGCGAGCTGTCGGGGGTGCTGGGCGGGCTGACCCGGGTGCGGGCGATCCAGCTCAACGACGGGCACGTGTTCTGCGCGCCGGAGCAGGCCGCGGCCGAGGTGGGCGCGGCGCTCGACCTGATCGCGCGGGCGCACGAGCAGCTCGGCATCCGGGCGGTGCGCCACCGGCTGTCGTTGCGCGGCGAGGGCGGCAAGTACGTCGACGACCCGGAGCTGTGGGAGCGCTCGGAGCGGATCCTGCGCGAGGTGCTGCTGGAGCGCGGCGTGCCCTTCGACGAGCAGCGCGGCGAGAGCGCCTTCTACGGCCCGAAGATCGACGTCCAGATCGCCGACGCCGCCGAGCGGGAGACCACCCTGTCGACCGTCCAGGTGGACCTGTACATGCCGGGCCGTTTCGAGCTGGGCTACGTGGCGGCCGACCAGAGCCGCCGGCGGCCGGTCATGGTGCACCGCACCCTGGTGGGCAGCATGGAGCGGCTGCTGTCGCACCTGATCGAGGTGCACGGCGGCGCGTTCCCGGCCTGGCTCGCGCCGGTGCAGGCGGTCGTGCTGCCGGTGACCGAATCCGAGGTTCCGGCCGCCGAGAACCGGCTGCGCGAGTGCGTCGCGGCGGGGCTGCGGGCCGAGCTGGTCGCACCCGACCGGGGCAGTCTCGGCGCGCGGATCAGGGAGCAGCGGCTCGTGCCGTACCAGCTCGTCGTGGGCGCGCGGGAGGCCGCCGAAGGAGGCGCGGCGGTGCGGGCGCGCGGCGGCGAGCAACTCGGCGCGGTGCCGATCGACCGGCTTGCCCGGCTATGCCGTCCGCATGTCGGCTGAGAGACCGAATCGAGATACGCGGCTCTTCCATACCCGCCTCGACAACTCGTAAAGTCCCCCCAGCAAATGGCTTGGGAGCTTGGGGGCAGCGTGACCGAGGTCAGCGACCGCAACGCGGAGATCGTGGCGGCGCACGAACAGGAACGGCCGGCGCGAGAGCTGGGGGGCCGCTTACGCCTGGGCGTGTGGGTGGTGGGCGGCCTGCTGTCGGCCTACTCGCTCACCACCGCGTTCTGGCCGGTGGAGACGCTGCAGCACCGGATGACCTTCCTGGCGGTCACCTTGCCGCTGGTGTTCCTGTGCTACCGCTCGGGCTTTCGCCCGCGCCGCCGGCCGGCCGCCGTGGAGACGCCGCCCAGCCCGGCGACCGAGGACGCCTCGGGCACCGAGCCGCTGGACGGCGTGGCCCGCGCGGTGGCCCATCCGGACGGCACGGTACGGCGCGGCGAGCGGCCCACGCTCGGCGACTGGCTGCTCGCCCTGGTGACGCTGGTCGTCTGCGTCTATCCGCTGCTGGACATGGACGGCTTCCGCGAGCGCGGGTCCGGCTCGGCGATGACCGACCTCGACATCGTCATGGGCCTGGCGCTGACCCTGCTGCTCCTGGAGGCGGTGCGCCGCACGGTCGGCTGGGCGCTGGTGGTGATCTGCGGGCTGTTCCTGGTCTACGCCTTCTTCGGCCACCGGCTGCCGGTCGGCTGGTCCATCGGGCACGGCGGCTTCGACCTGGAGCAGATCATCTCCCAGCTCTACACCGGCACCGAGGGCTTCTTCGGCGTGCCGATGCAGGTGGCGGCCAGCTACATCATCCTGTTCACCATCTACGGCGCGGTGCTCGACTACTCCGGCGCCTCGAAGTTCTTCATCGACCTGAGCTTCGCCGCCTTCCGCAAGTCGCGGGCCGCTCCCGGCCGGACGGTGACCACCGCGGGCTTCCTGCTCGGCACCGTCTCCGGCTCCGGTGTGGCCACCACGGTCAGCCTGGGCAGCGTCGCCTGGCCGGTGCTCAAGCGGGCGGGCTACCCGAAGGAGCCGGCGGGCGGCGTCCTGGCCGCGGCCGGCATCGGCGCGATCCTGTCGCCGCCCACGCTGGGCGCGGCGGCGTTCATCATCGCCGAGTACCTCGGGGTCGACTACCTGACCGTGCTGCTGTACGCGACGATCCCCACGATCCTGTACTACCTGGGCATCTTCCTGGCGATCGAGATCGACTCGCGGCGCTTCGGCACGCATGCCGTACCGGTGGACGCGCCCAAGGCGAGCCGGCTGCTGCTGCGCTTCGGCTACCACTTCAGCTCGCTGATCCTGATCATCGTGCTGATGGCGCTGGACCGCTCGGCCTTCCAGTCGGTGGTCATCGCCACCTTCATCGCCTTCCTGCTGAGCTTCCTCGACCCGCGGCACCGGATGACGCCCAAGCGGATCGGCCAGTCCCTGGCCCGCGGCACGCTGGAGGTGCTGCCGGTCACCGCGGTCTGCGCGGCGGCGGGCATCATCGTCGGCGTCATCACCCAGACCGGCCTCGGGCTCAGCCTCAGCGACATCATCCTCGGCGTGGCCGCCGGGAGCCTGGTGATCACCACGCTGCTGGCCGCGGTCGCCGTCCTGGTGCTGGGCCTGGCGGTGCCGGTGACGGCGAGCTTCATCATCGCCGCCGTCATCATCAAGCCGGTCTTCCTCACCCTGGGCGTCTCCGACGCCGAGGCGCTGATGTTCATCTTCTACTACGCGGTGCTGTCGGAGGTGAGCCCGCCGACCGCGCTGTCGGCCGTGGCCGCGGCCGCGATCACCGGCGGCAACACCTACAAGACGATGATGATGACCTGGCGCTACACGCTCCCGGCCTTCCTGGTGCCGTTCGCCTTCGTGCTCACGCCCAACGGCCAGGCGCTGCTGTTCCAGGGGCCGCTCATCACGGTGCTGACGATGACTCTCGTCTCCGCGCTGGCCGTGGCCGCGCTCGCGATGGTCACCGGCGGCATGGTCGCCTGGCCCGAGCGGATCCTCGCCGCCGTGGCCGCGGTCCTGCTGCTCTTCCTCGACACCATCCCGATCGTCGCGGGCCTGGCCGTTCTGGCTCTCGCGGCAGCAGTTCATCTCATCAGGAGAAGGAGAACCACAGCGTGAAACGGTTAATAGCGGGGGCGGCCGTCACCATCCTGGCCCTGGCCGGATGCAGCGGGGACGGCGAGGACGGCGGCAACCGCCTCACCATCGCGACCGGCAGCACCACCGGCGTCTACTACGTCTACGGCGGCGGCCTGGCCACCCAGCTCAAGAACAGCATCCCCAACACCCAGGCCAACGCCTCGGTGACCTCGGCGTCGCTGGAGAACATCAAGCTGCTGGCCGAGGGCAAGGCGCACATCGGCTTCTCGCAGACCGACGCGGCGGCCGACGCGATCAACGGCACCGGCAGCTTCACCGCCAAGCAGCCGGTCAAGGCGATCGCCCGCATCTACGACAACTACACGCAGGTCGTCATCGCCCCGGGGGTGGCGGTCACGAAGCTCGCCGACCTGAAGGGCAAGAAGGTCTCGCTGGGCCCGGCCAACTCCGGCACCCAGGTCGTGGCCCGCCGCATGCTGGAGGCGGTCGGCCTGAACCCCGACACCGACGTCAGCAAGCAGCAGCTCTCGATCAACGACTCGGTGCAGGCGGTCAAGGACGGCACCATCGACGCCTTCTTCTGGGTCGGCGGCGTGCCGACCGCGGGCGTGGTGGACCTGGCGACCAGCAAGCCGGACATCAAGCTCCTGGACACCAGCGACGTGCTGCAGGGCATGTCGGCCAAGTTCGGGGCGACCTACGTCGGGCTCGACATCGACCTGACCAAGTACAAGCAGACCGGGACCATCAAGACGGTCGGCGTGGCCAACGTGCTGCTCGTGCCGGACACGATGGACGAGCAGCTCGCCTACGACATCACCAAGACGCTCTTCGAGAAGAAGGCCGAACTGGTGAAGGTGCACCCCGAGGCCGAGAACCTCGACCCCAAGCTCGGCCCGCAGGTCGAGCCGATCCCGCTGCACCCGGGCGCGGCCCGGTACTTCAAGGAGAAGAACGGTTGATCCGGCTTCTCCTGGTGCTGACGCTCGCCGCCGCCGCCCTCGCGGGCAGCGGCGGCGGGCGTCCGTCCGTGTACGGCCTGGCGTTGCCGCCCGACGGGCGCTTCGCCCTCACCTACGTGCACTCCGTCTACAAGGCGCCCTCGGCCGACCTGTTCCAGGTGCACGGGCGCCGTTTCACGATGTACGCGGCGGTGTCCACCAGCGGCGGCGTCCTCGACTACTACGCGCTGGAGGGACGGCGCGAGAGCCTGCCGGGCGGGGTGTTCCGGCTCACCCTCGACTCCCCCGCCACCTACGAGTCCCTCGACCTGCTGGCCACCTCGCTGGGCCGGCGCACGTTGCAGGCGGGCGGGCGGTGCCTGGCGCTCTACCCGGAGACCGGGGCCGCCGCGGTACGGCTGGCGCCGGGGCGGACGTTCGACGGGCGCGGCGAGCCCTGCCCAGCCTACAGCCGGGTCCTCTTCACGCAGTAGAACCCCCGTGGGGCAAAGACTTCCTGGTGAAGGGGTGACTCTGGGCGGAGGCCGCGCCGGGAAAGCCCTTGATCGTGAACAAGCAGTCGCTGGTCGCGCTGGCCCGCACCGAGCTGGAGATGGCCCGTGCCGCCAGCTCCGGGCGCAGCGCACGGACGGTGTACGGCGGGCATGAGCGCCGCCTGCGCCAGACCCTCATCGCCCTCATCAGCCCGGCCCGGCTCGACGAGCACCACGGCCCGGGCGAGGCCACGCTCCAGGTGCTGTCCGGCCGGGTACGGCTGAGCGCCGGGGAGCACTCGTGGGAGGGCATGTCGGGCGACCTGCTGATCGTTCCCGGCGAGCTGCACGTGCTCGACGCGCTGGAGGACGCCGCGGTGCTGCTGACGGTGGTGAAGTGATGACCGAGAACCAGGACGAGGTGGCCGAGGCGGCACGCTCGGTCGAGACGGCCCCCGGCGGGCCCGCCACGGCGGACGTGGCGGACGAGACCATCGTGGCCGACGCGGCCGCGGCCGCGCCGCCCGAACTGCCGATCCCGCCGGAGCCGGAGCCGCTGGAGGGCGATCCGGAGCGGGACATCCACCGGGAGCTGCTGTGGGACTCGCTGTCCACCAACCGCCTCGACCGCGTGCTCCCCGACGAGCCGGACGACCAGGCAGGTAGTCCCGCCTGACCCGGCGAGGCCGGGCCTGGGATGCGGTGCACGAGGTGGTCGCGGGCTGCTGCCTCAGTGGTCAGGCGAGTGGTCAGGCGAGGAGGGGGCGGCCTTCCCTGCGCAGGCGGGGCCGGCCGAGCGCGGGGCTGCCCGCCGCCTGGAGTGAGCCGGACGTCTCGACGTAGCGCCCCAGTCCCAGCACGACGCTGCGGCCCGGCTCGCCGGCGGCCAGCACGGGCACGCCGAACTCCGCCCGCAGCCGCCGCGCCACCGTCCCGCCGCCGGTCAGCACCATGCCGTGCGCGCCCACGTCAACCGTGAGTTCCGGGCTGATCCGGTCGAACACCCGGCGGACCGCGCCCAGCACGGACCGCAGGGGCCGCTCCATCGCCTCGTGCACCTGCCGCGCCGAGACCGGCACGCTCCACACCCCTTCGCCGCCCTTGCGCCGCCCGACCGCCCGCGCGCACCGCCCGCCGGACGGACCGGCCGCGCCGAGCGCCCGCCGCAGCCGGGCCGCCTCCGCCAGGCTGATCAGCACGCCGTGGCTACGCCGTACCCGGTCGGCGATGGCCCGGTCGAAGTCGGCGACCCCGACCCCGATCGCCTCGACGACCAGCACCTCCCCCAGGGAGATCATCGCCGCCTCGGTGGTGTCGGCGCGCAGGTCCACGACCAGGTGCCCGTACGGCTCGGCCACCGGCAGCCCCGCGCCCAGGGCGGCGGCCAGCGGCTGGTCCAGCAGCCGCACCGAGCGGGCCCCGGCCTCCTGGGCCAGCCGCTTGAGCGTGCCGGCCTGGACCGCGCCCAGGTGGGACGGCGCCGCGAGTACCAGCCGGGGCCGGGCGAAGCCGTGCCCGTGCGCGGTGCGCAGGAGCCCGGCCAGCAGCCGGGTGCCGCCGTCGAAGTCGGTCACGGTGCCGCGGGTGAGGGGCCATTCGGGGGTGTCCGCTTCGAGGGCCGCCGCGCCGGTGGCGATGATCCGGCCGGTTCGCCGGCAGCGGGCCACGGCCGACGGCTCGTCGACGACCACGCCCTGGCCGCGTACGTAGATCTGTGTCCTGGAACTGCCCAGGTCGACGGCGACATCCTTGCCCATGAACGAGAGCGGCGACCAGGCACCCATGTCACATCCTCCACGCCATATGCCGGATTTCCATGCTTTACGGCATAGCCGCCATGAGTCCCTTTCAACACCAATGTCGCGCCTGGGTTGGTCAAAGCAGTGATGTGGCCTTCTTCCGGTAGGTGCCGCGGACAGGGCCGGGCGAATCGGCGATCTCCCTGCGGAGACGGGCGGCCCGCCGTACCCTTCTAAGTCACGATTTGCGTTTGACCTGCTACGAAAAGTGAGGGGTGCCGTGCGGCGCTCGATCCGGGGCAGCAGGGTTCTGGCCCAGCCCTATCGCGACCTGGTCTGGCTCGCCTACCTGGTGCTGCCCGCCGGAGCCGGGGAGGAGCGGCGGCTGGTGCTGGCGCACCGGCTGGCCGCCGCGGCGCTCACCCGGCGGGGGCGGCCGACCGATCCGGTGGAGCTGCGGCGGGTGTTCCTGCGCCGGGTGCTGCCCGGGCGGACGCCCTGGGGACGGCTCGGCGGGCGGGCCGCGCGGTGGCGGGCCTGGTGGTGGCGCGCGGTGCCCGGGGCGGGGCGACTGGCGGCGGTCGAGGCGGTCCCCGCACTGACCGCCGACCCCGGGCGCGCACTGACCGGAAACCCCGGGCCCTCGCTGACCGGCAACTCCGGGTCTGCGCTGACGGGTAACGCGGGGCCCGCGCCGTCCCTTGATGCGGTGGAGTTCACCCGGCGGCTGCAGGCGCTGTCCCCCGCCGGGCGGGCCGCCTACGCGTTGCGCCGGTTGGAGGGGCGGCCCGCCGAGGAGGTGGTGTCCATCCTCGACGGCGCCGGAGCGGACGACCCGGCCGCCGCGCTCGCCGAGGCCGAAGCGCTGGAGGAGGGCAGGCCCGCCTACGACCCGACGCTGGCCCGCCTGTACGGCCGCCCGGCCCGCGTGCCGGTCAAAGCCGCGGCGGGGCTGACGGTGTGCGCGCTGGCCGCGGTGGTGGTCGTGCCGGACCTCACCGCCGAACGGCCCGGCATCGCCGGAACACCGCAGCAGGCCGGCCCGCGCCTGATCATCGCCTCGCCCGGCGCGTGGCGGGCCGGGACCGACCTCGACCTGACCACCTGGCCGGCCCGCGGCGGCCTCACCGGCGACCGCGCCCTGACCGGCCGGGCCCTGGCCCGCTGGCCGGGCGGCGACACCGCCCTGCTGTACGCCGGGGAGGTGGCCGGCTCGCGGGTGGTGCTCCTGCGCCGGCCGGGCCAGGTCGCCCGCTACACCGAGCGCGGCGAGCGCCGGGAGCTGGAGGTCTTCCCCGAGCCGCGCACCAAGCCGGACGGCGCCAGCCCGCTGGAGCTGGCCGGCGGACACTACCTGCTGCCGCCGTGGGTGCGCGAGGTCTCCACCGCCCCGCTCACCGGCTCGGCGCCCCGCTGGCGGGCGGTCGCCGTCAGCGACGGGGTCACCGCCGCCGTCCCACCGGCGCGGAAGGGGGCGTGCTGGCAGGGCCCGGTGGTCCGGCTGCGCGCGCCGGAGATCGCGCACGGCCGGCCGTACACGATGCTTGACTTCGGGGCGCTGACGCTGGCCAACGCCTTCTACCAGCCGCCGCCCCCGGCCGAGATCAACCGGTTCGGGCCGTACGAGCTCGACGAGGCGGCCGGCGGGTTCACTGCGTGGAAGGGGCTCGGCTGCGCGGTCGAGCGGCCCGAGGGGGAGATCCAGTCGGCGATGGCGTGGGAGTTCTGGGCGGGCCGGCTGCCCGAGGGGGTGGCCGGGCGGTGGATCTGCCTGCGGCTGGCCGACGCCTCCGGCGGCAGCACGGTCCGCGGGGTGCTGCTGGCCGGACGGCGGGCGAGCGTCACGCCGGCGCGGCCGGGCTCGTGGGACTGCAGCCGGTTGCGGCGCGACGTCGTGGCCGGGGTGTGGTGGAAGGCGCCCTCCGGCAAGCGGTACTACGTCGCCGCGGGCAGCCGCCGGGTGACCCGGATCAGCCTCGACGGCCGGTCCGTGGCCGGGCGTGACGCCTCCGGCCGGGAGCTGCCCGAGCGGCCCGAACTGAGCGCGCGCAACGAGCTCGGCGAGCCGGTCACCGTCCTGCGCTGAGCGGCCCGCCCACTGCCCCGGCCCTGGTGAGAGGCGGGCCGGGGTAGGTGAGGACTGCATTAAAGTTGACTGAGAAAGCACGCCTCCACCTGGTCTTCCATCGTGCTGGCATGACACTCTCCGGAGTAGGCCGGGGAAGTGAAGGGACGGGATGAGGACCAGCATGCGGTGGGGTGGGAAGGTCGTGGCGGCGATGGCGCTCGTCGCGGCCACGATGGCGTGCACGGCGGCCGTGCCGGAGAGCACGACCCGGGCGAAGCCCCCCGAGACCGCGAAAACCGGGGAGAGCGCCAAGAGCGGTCCGCCGCGCGCGGCCGAGCTCCCGCCCGTCGACGCCAACTGGCCGCGCTGGGGGCTCACGCACACCCAGACCAGCGGCAACAACGGCGACGACCGGCTGCTGAGCGGCTCGTCCGCGACGCTCTCGCGAGTGCCGATGCTGCAGAACCAGCACATCATGGGGTTCGGCGTCGGCAACCCGGAGGAGGTGCCCGGCCAGCTCAACTTCGAGGACCTCGACAGCCGGATGCGCCTGATGGACCGCTCCGGCGGCCTGCCGATCATCACGCTGTGCTGCGCGCCCGACTGGATGAAGGGCGGACCGGCCGGCCAGACCTCCTGGCAGAAGGAGCACCTGGAGGCGGCGCCCGAGCGCAAGCACTTCGACGACTTCGCCAAGCTGTCGGCGGCCGTGGCCAAGCGCTACGACCACGTGAAGTACTTCATGGTGTGGAACGAGCTCAAGGGCTTCTGGCCCGACCACTCGCAGCCGCCGGACATCGAGGGCTACACCGAGCTGTACAACAAGGTGTACGACGCGGTGAAGGCCGTGCGTCCCGACGCGCTGATCGGCGGGCCGTACATCGGCTTCCACAGCATTCGCAGCGACGGCGGCAACGCCTCCAGCCTGCGGGGCGACTGGGGCGCGGTGGACCAGCTCGTGCTCGACGCCTTCGACTACTGGAACAAGAACAAGCGCGGGGCCGACTTCATCGTCATCGACGGGGCCTCCGTCACCGACGACCACAAGGTCCAGCCGGACGCCTTCGGCGCGACGGCCAAGTTCGGCGACGTGACGCGCTGGCTGCGCGAGAAGACGGGCAACCTGCCGGTCTGGTGGTCGGAGTTCTACTTCATGCCGGAGGACGGCAAGACGAACTGGCCGGAGAACATGCGGGTGGCCGTGCTGGCGACCTCGCTGATGGAGTTCGCCTCCTCCGGCACGGCCACGGCGCTGTACTGGAACCCGCAGACCAAGCAGGGCGACTGCGTCGGCTGCATGTGGAACTCGCAGGACGGCTCGGCCCGGCCCGCGGGCGACGTGGTCAGCAACTTCGTGAAGTGGTTCCCGGCCGGCGCCAAGCTGGAGAAGGTCACCAGCTCCGACGAGCGGGTGCGGGTGCTGGCGCAGCCGGAGCAGATGGTCATGGTGAACACCACCGACAAGGACGTCACCGCCACCGTGGACGGCCAGGAGGTCAGCCTCGCGCCGTACGAGGTGAAGTGGGCCGCCCGCGGCTGAGCGGGCTCAGGAGGTCGCGGCTCTTCGCGGGCGGGGTCAGGGGATCCGGCCGTGCCCGCCCGGGGAGAGTGAGCCGACCAGCAGCCGGTCGGCGCCCGGCAGGGCGGCGGCCCGCAGGAGTAGGTCGCGGGCGGTGATGCGGAGCCGGCTGGGCGGCGCCATCCAGTGGATGAAGCGCCGCCCGAAGCGTTGCACCCGCTCGATGACCGGGCGCATCCGCCGCTCGTAGCCGGCCAGGGCGGGGCCGATCTCGCCGGCCGCCAGTTCGCCTGCCGTCAGCCCGCCTGCCGTTAGTTCGGCGGCCAGCACGTGGGCGGCGGTCATGGCCATCGAGGCGCCGTGCCCGGCGAACAACGACACCGCCTGGCAGGCGTCGCCGAGCAGGACGACCCGGCCCCGGCTCCAGCCGCCGAGCTCGACCTGGGTGACCTGGTCGTAGTAGAGCTCGGGCGGCGGCGGGCAGGCGGGCAGCACCTCGGGCAGGATCCAGCCGAGGCCGCCGAAGCGCTCGCGCAGGACGGCGACCGGGTCGGCGGGCAGGGCGGGGTCGCTCACCCGGTGCAGGAACAGCAGGGCGAGCCGCTCGCCGCGCAGCGCGTACGCGCCGGCCATCAGGCCGGGGACGGTGAGCATGCGGTAGCGGGTGCCGATCTCGCGGCTGAGCTCCGGCGCGTGGATCGAGTAGGCGGCGACGTGGTGGCCCAGGTGCCGGACGTGGTCGCGTTCGGGGCCGAAGACCAGTTCCCGGACGGTCGAGTGGGTGCCGTCCGCGCCGACCAGCAGGTCCACCTCGTGCTCGCTGCCATCGGTGAGGGTGACCTGGACGGGGGCCGCGGGGGGCTGGGCGACGGCGGTGACGCTGGTGCCGTACCGGGTCGTGGTGCGCACGGTGTCGGCGATGGCGCGGGCCAGGTCGGCGCGGAGCAGGCTGACCACGCCGGTGACGTCCGGCGGCAGGCGCAGGCCGCTGGTCTGGCGGCCGGCTCCGTCGAGGTAGCCGAGTTCGTCGACGGGGTAGCGGACCTCCTCCAGCCTGGGGTGCAGGCCCATCCGGCCGGCCACCTCGTAGCCCGGGCCGTAGAAGTCGATCATGTAGCCGCCGTCGCGGAAGGCGGGCGCCCGCTCGACGAGTTCCACCTGCCAGCCGGCGCGTTCGAGGTGCCAGGTCAGGGTGAGCCCGGCGAGGCCGGCTCCGCAGACGAGCGCCTTCACGGTTGCGCTCCGACCATCGCGCGCAGCGGGGCGGTGAGGCCGCGGGGGTCGAGTCCGGGGTCGAGGCCGCGGTGCAGCATCACGCCGTCGACCACGGCGGCGAGCAGGGCGGCGGCCGGGGCCGGGTCGCCC
This sequence comes from Nonomuraea sp. NPDC050310, assembly GCF_040655795.1. Classification (NCBI taxonomy): domain Bacteria; kingdom Bacillati; phylum Actinomycetota; class Actinomycetes; order Streptosporangiales; family Streptosporangiaceae; genus Nonomuraea; species Nonomuraea sp. NPDC050310. The sequence continues at coordinate 90,593 of NZ_JBFAKP010000023.1, forward strand.
GCGTACCCCCTGGCCGCCAGCCAGGCGGCGGCGCGGGCGCGGAAGCCGTCCAGCAGGAGGGCGAGCTGTTCGCGCAGTTCCGGGGTGCGGGAGGAGGCGAGGTACATCTCGGCGACCAGCCGGGAGGCGGGGTCGTCCGGCGGGTGGGCGGCCAGTTGCGCGGCCAGCCAGTCGATGCCGGCGCCGAGGTCGAGCTGGGCTTCCAGGCCCGCGCCGACGGACTCGACGAGGTCGCGGGCGAGGGTGGTGGAGGCGGTGACGAGCAGGTCGGTGACCGAGCCGAAGTGGTAGTGCACGACGCCGGGGGCGACACCGGCCCGGTCGGCGGCCATCCGGGTGCTCACCGCACCCCAGCCGGCCTCGCCGATGAGCGCCGCCGCGGCCGCGAGGAGGCGGTCGCGGGTGGCCTGGCCGCGTTCCAGGTTTTGGGCGTTCGACTTGGGCATGTGTCCAAACTAGCGCGCGCGAGTTCCCGTACGCCAGGGATCGCGGCGGCTATCTTCGGCGGCCCAGCCAGGCGATCAGCAGACCCAGCAGGACGCAGGCCGTCAGCGCGATCCACATCGGGGCCGAGATGGAGATCATCAGCAGGTTGATGTGCGCTTCCTGCCGGTTCTGCACCACGAAGACGATCGCCAGGATCAGCAGGGCCAGCGCGACCCAGACGCGAGGCGGCACGCGGCGCAGCGGGCCGGGCTTCCGGCTGTGGTCGGCCATGAATCCCCCATCAGGTCAGGTAACCGACCAGATACCCTTCGTGATCATCGGCGAAACGGGCGCTGAAAGTCGAACGAATGGATGGTTTTCAAGCGGGGGCGGCGGCCGGACAATGGTCGGCATGACCGAAGGGCGCGGGCCGTACCGCAAGAGCGAGGCGCGGCGGCGGGAGATCCTCGACGCGGCGCTGCCGGTGTTCGGGCGGAACGGGTTCCGTGGCGGGTCGGTGCGAGAGATCGCCGAGCTGGCCGGGATGAGCGCGGCCGGGCTGCTGCACCACTTCGGGAGCAAGGCGGGGCTGCTGCTGGCCGTGCTGCGGGACTTCGACGAGCGGGAGGCCGGGCTGGTGTCGGCCGGCGATCCGCGGGGGGTCGCGGCGTTGCGCGCGCTGGTGGCGGCGGCCCGGCGGGCGACCGGGCAGCCGGGGCTGGCCGAGCTGGGGGTCATGGTCGCCGCCGAGGCCGCCGACCCCGCGCACCCGGCGCACGAGCCGGTCGAGGCCCGGCGGCGGTGGTACCGGGACTTCGTGGCGCGGGCGCTGTCCGAGCTGGCGGCCGAGGGGCGGGTGCGGGCCGGGGTGGAGCCCTCGTCGGCGGCCCGGACGGCGGTGGCCCTGATGGACGGGCTGCGGGCGCAGTGGGTGGCCGACCCGCGCTCGGTCGATCCGGCCGGGGACCTGGAGGCGTACTTCCGCGGCCTGGTCACCGAGGACGCCTGGCCCGTGACCACCGTGCCGGCTGGCCCCGCCGGGCTCGCTGGGTCCGCCGGCCACTCCCCCGCCGCGGCTACCGGGCAGCGCCGGGAGGGCGGGGGGCAGGTCGGTGGGGCGACGATCCTGGATGTGGCGCGGGCCACGGGGTTGTCGGCGGCGTCGGTGTCGCGGGCGCTGAACGGCAAGCCGGGAGTGTCGGACAGCACCCGGGCCACGGTCCTGGCCAAGGCCGCCGAGCTGGGCTTCACCGGCAACGCGACGGCCAGAGCCCTGAAGTCGGGCCGGACGGGCAGGATCGCGGTGACCCTCCCCTGGCTGCACATGGACTACGCGGCCCACATCCTGTCCGGCGCCGCCGAGGTGCTCCAGGACGGCGGGCAGAGCCTGGCCCTCGGCACCACGGTGGCCGACGGCGGCAGCGTGCTGCCCGCGCTGGAACGCCTGGCCAGGCACGGCGTGGACGGCGCGGTCGTGGTGCTCCCCCGCTCCGCCCCGGCCGAGTACGCCAGGCTGGAGGCGGCCGGGCTGCCGGTCGTCCTGGTCGACCCGGTGGCCGACGCCGCGGCCCGGTTTCCCTCGGTCACGCTCGACAACGCGGGCGCGGGCCGGCTGGCCACCGCCCACCTGCTCGGACTCGGGCACCGCCGCATCGGCGTGGTCACCGGCGAGACCGGCCTGCTGTCCACCCGCGAGCGCCTGCGCGGCGTCCGCGAGGCGCTGCGCGAGGCGGGCGCCGAGCTCGACCCGGACCTGCTCTTCCAGGGCTCGTACGGCAGAGCCGAGTCGGGCAGGAGCGCCACCCTGGCGATGCTCGCCGGGCCCCGCCCCCCGACCGCGGTGTTCGCCTTCAACGACCGGATCGCCTTCGGCGTGCTGCAGGCGGCCCGCGAGTCCGGCCTGGACGTGCCGGGCGAGCTGTCGGTCGTGGGCTTCGACGACGACTCCGCCGCCCTGATGACGCCCCCGCTCACCACCGTCGCCCAGCCGCTGGCCCGGATGGGGGCGAGCGCGGGGCGGCTGCTGCTCGACTGGCTGGCCGGCCGCGACCCGGGAGCCGCCCGGGTGGAGCTGCCCGGGGAGCTGGTCGTCCGGTCGAGCACCGCCGCGCCGCCGGATCGGGGCCGGGCGGCGAAATAGCCGGGGCGGGGGTTGCGCCCGGCAGGGGTTTACGTAAACGATTGCGTTCAACCCTTCACCGCACCACCGGGAGCTAGCGCGTGACCACCGACCTCGATGCGCTCATCAAGGATCTCGACCTGCCCGCCAAGATCAGCCTGCTCAGCGGGGCCGACACCTGGTCCCTGCCGCCGCTGCCGGAGATCGGCCTGGACCGGCTGGTCATGAGCGACGGCCCGATCGGGGTCCGGGGCGAGGGCTGGAGCCAGGCCGACCCGTCGATCGCCCTGCCCAGCCCGACCGCGCTCGCCGCGACCTGGGACCTCGACCTGGCCAGGCAGGTGGGCCGGCTGCTGGCCCAGGAGGCCAGGCGCAAGGGCGTGCACGTGCTGCTGGCCCCGACGATCAACCTGCACCGCAGCCCGCTGGGCGGGCGGCACTTCGAGTGCTACTCCGAGGACGTGCACCTGACCGGCGAGGTCGGGGCGGCCTACGTCGAGGGGGTCCAGGAGGGCGGGGTCGCGACCACGCCCAAGCACTTCGTGGCCAACGACTTCGAGACCGAGCGGTACACCGTGAGCGTCCAGGTGAGCGACAAGGTGCTGCGCGAGGTGTACCTGCGGCCGTTCGAGCGGGTCGTGCGGGCCGGGGCGTGGGGGCTGATGACCGCCTACAACTCGGTCAACGGGACCACGATGTCGGAGCACTCCGAGCTGGTCAACGGGGTGCTCAAGGACGAGTGGGGCTTCGACGGCTACGTGGTGTCGGACTGGAACGCGGTGCGCACCACCGAGCCGTCCGCGTTCGGCGGCACCGACGTGGCCATGCCCGGCCCCAAGACGCCCTGGGGGGACAAGCTGGCCGAGGCGGTCCGCGCCGGGCGGGTGCCGGAGTCGGTGATCGACGACAAGGTGCGCCGGATCCTGCGCCTGGCCCAGCGGACCGGCGCCCTGCGCTCGCACTCCCCCGCCGCTGAGCCTCCGCAGGCCATCAACGGGGTCGCGCTCGCCCGCGAGGTGGCGACGCGGTCCTTCACCCTGCTCACCAACAACGGCGTGCTGCCCCTCCCGGCCGGGACGGGCAGCGTGGCGGTGATCGGATCCGCCGCGGCCGAGGCCCGGATCATGGGCGGCGGCAGCGCGGTGGTCTTCCCCGAGCGCACGGTCTCCCCCCTGGAGGGCCTGCGCGAGTACGGCGGCGCGCAGGTGCGCTACGCGCTGGGCACCGACCCGAACCCCAGGCTGAACCCGCTGAAGGCCCCCGCGACGGGCGAGTTCGTGGACGCCGGGGGCACGGTCCTGGCGGCCGAGGAGCTGGAGCGGGCGACGGGCCTGTGGATCAGCGGGCTGCCGGAGGGCGCGGACACCGCCGAGCTGCACCGGGTACGGCTGCGCGTGCGGTTCGTGCCCGAGGTCTCCGGCGAGCACCTGCTGTCGGTGCAGGGCATCGGCCCGTTCAGCCTGACGGTGGACGGCGAGACGGTCTACGAGGGCGTCGTCGAGCTGGAGGGCGACGACCCGGCCGCGGTGCTGGTCGCCCCGCCGGAGCGGCGGGTGGCGGTGCCGATGACGGCCGGCGTGCCGTACGAGCTGGTGATCTCGAACGTGGCGCACGACTACGGAGGCCGCCGGGTGGTGGTCTTCAGCCTCGGGCACGCCGACCCGCGCCCGGACGAGGACGCGCTGATCGCCGAGGCGGCCGGGCTGGCGGCGGCCAGCGAGGTGGCCGTGGTGGTGGCGGGCACGACGATGGCGGTGGAGAGCGAGGGCTTCGACCGCAAGGATCTGCGGCTGCCGGGCCGCCAGGACGAGCTGATCTCGGCGGTGGCCCGCGCGAACCCGCGCACGGTCGTGGTGGTGAACTCCGGCTCGCCGGTGGAGATGCCGTGGGTGGACGAGGTGGCCGCGGTGCTGCTGGTGTGGTTCCCCGGGCAGGAGGCGGGCGCCGCGCTGGCGGAGGTGCTGTACGGCGAGGCCGAGCCCGGCGGCCGGCTGCCCACGACGTGGCCGGTGAAGCTGGCCGACTGCCCGGTCGCCGACGTCACGCCGGTCGACGGGGCCGTGCCGTACGACGAGGGGGTGTACATCGGCTACCGCGCCTGGGCCCGGCACGACGTGGCGCCGGCGTTCTGGTTCGGGCACGGCCTGGGCTACACCACGTGGTCCTACGACGCGATCGAGGCCGAGGGCCGGCGGGTGGCGGTCACCGTGACCAACACCGGTGCGCGGCGCGGCCGGGAGGTGGTGCAGGTGTACACCGGCGAGGGCGCCGACCGGGTGCTGGCCGGGTTCGGGGTGGTCGAGGCGGAGCCCGGGCAGAGCGTGCGGGCAGAGCTGGAGCTGGCCGAGCGGGCCTTCCAGGTCTGGGCGGACGGCTGGCGGACGGTCGAGGGCACGCACCGCATCGAAGCCGGTGGCGGCTATGACGATCCCGCCCTGTCCACGTCGATCCGGCTTTAACGCGAAATTTCTTACCATGTGGTAAGAAATGGAGCATGCCGACGCTCGTCCCCTCCCCCCAGTCCCTGACCCCGGCCTCCGGCCCGCCCCTGAGGCTGGGCCGGCAGGTCCGGGTGAGCGCTCCCGCCGAGCTGCCCGCCCTGCGCCCGGTCGTCGCCGGCCTGCTGGACCGCCTGCACGGCCTGGAGGATCCGCCCGGCTCGGAGCCCGTGCCCGAACTGCGGCTGGTCCTGGGCCGGCCGGACCTGGGCGCCCTGCGCCCGGCGGCCGGGCTGTCCCCGCACACCGGGCTGGAGGAGGGCGAGCAGGAGGCTTTCGAGCTCGTCGTCACCGAGCAGGGGGCGACGGTGACCGCGCCGGCGGCCGAGGGGCTGTTCCGCGGCGCGACCGCGTTCGCCCAGCTCATCGGCCCCGGCGGCGAGGTGCCCGCGGTGCGGGTGCTCGACGGGCCCGGACTGCGCTGGCGCGGCCTGTCCCTGGACGTGGTGCGCCGCTTCTTCCCGGTCGAGCAGGTCAAGCGGGTGCTCGACCTGCTCGCGCTGTACCGCTTCAACGTGCTGCACCTGCACCTGACCGACAGCCAGGCGTGGCGGCTGGAGATCGACGGCCGGCCCCGGCTGACCGCGCCGGAGAACGCCGCGGAGAGCTCGCGCAACGGCGAGGGCCGGCAGTACTACACCCAGGACGACTACCGCGAGCTGGTCGCCTACGCCGCCGAGCGGTTCGTCACCGTCGTCCCGGAGATCGACGTGCCCGGGCACACCCAGGCGGCGGTGCGGGCCTACCCGGAGCTGCGCGGCCCGGACGAGCCGCCGCACGAGCTGATCTCCTACCTCGACCCGCGCAACGAACACGCCCGGCGCTTCACCGCCGAGGTGTTCGCCCAGGTCGCCGCGCTCACCCCGGGGCCGTTCGTGCACCTGGGCGGCGACGAGGCGTTCGGGATGCCGGCCGGGCTGTACGCGCGGTTCGTGACGGAGACGCTGGCGATCGTCCGGGCCACCGGCAAGCGGGTGGCCGCCTGGCAGGAGGCGGCGCGGTCGGGAGCGCTCGAACCGGGCGACGTGGCGCAGAGCTGGATCGGGCTGGGCGACGAGTTCGACCCCGAGCGGGTCAAGGCGTCGGTGCCGGCCGAGTACCACCCGCTGGTGGACGTGGCCGCGGAGAGCTTCGAGCACGCCGCCGCCGACACGCCGAAGGCCGTCGAGGCGGGCGCGTGGGTGCTGGCCTCGCCCAGCAGCGTGCTCTACCTGGATCGCCGCTACGCCGAGGAGTCGGCCGACCCCGCGCAGACGCCGCGCCGCGAGCAGGTCGGCATGCCCGCCTACACGCCGAAGAGCTGCCGGGAGCTGTACGGCTGGCAGCCCCGCGAGCTGCCGGAGATCCCCGCCGGGGCCCGGCTGGCCGGGGTCGAGGCCGCGATCTGGTGCGAGAGCGTCACCGGGTTCGAGGACCTGGCGTTCCTGCTGCTGCCGCGGCTGCCGGGCATCGCGGAGAAGGCGTGGAGCCCGCGGCCGGCGTCGTGGGCCGAGCACCGGGACCGGCTGCGGGCGCACGCGCCGTGGTGGGAGCGGCTCGGCTGGGGCGGCTACTGGCGCTCGGCCGACGTGTTCGGCTGAGCCGTACGCTCGCCCCGGTCAGGGTCTGCCGGGGCGAGCGCTCAGCGGGCGGCCGAGCCGTACTCCTGCTCGAAGGCCGCGCGGCGCAGCCGCTGCGCGGCCACGTCGGCCACCGGCGCGGCCAGCAGCAACGCCCGCGTGTAGGGGTGCGACGGCTCGGCCGTCACCACCGCGGCCGGCCCGCTCTCCACGATCTCGCCCTGGTGGATGACCGCCACCCGATGGCTGACGAACCGCACCACCGACAGGTCGTGCGAGACGAACAGGTAGGCCACCCCGCTCTGCTCCTGGATCTCCAGCAGCAGGTCGAGCACGGTCTTCTGGGTGGTGAGGTCCAGCGCGGAGACCGGCTCGTCGCAGACGACCAGGCGCGGCCCGAGCGCGAGGGCCCGGGCGATGGCGACCCGCTGCCGCTGGCCGCCGGAGAACTCCCGGGGCAGCCGCTCCCCGGCCCCGCCGGGCAGGTGCACCCGGTCGAGCAGCTCGTCCACCCGGGCCCGTGCCGCCCGGCCGGACAGCCCCTGGCCGAGCAGCGGTTCGGCGAGGGTGTCGCCGACCGTGCGCGAGGGGTTGAGCGAGGTGTACGGGTCCTGGAAGATCACCTGGATCTCGCGGGCCAGCTCGCGCCGGCGCCGCCGGCCCAGGCCGTCGAGCCGCTCCCCGGCGAAGGTGATCGTGCCCGAGCGCACCGGCGCCAGGCCGAGGATCGCCCGGCCGAGCGTGCTCTTGCCCGACCCCGACTCCCCCACCAGGCCGAGCGTCTCGCCTGGCCGGACGGACAGGCTCACCCCGCGCAGCACCTGGACGCGCGGGGCGCCGCGGCCCTTGCCGGGGAAGTCGACGTGCAGGTCCTCGACGGTCAGCAGGGCGGTCACGGGGCCTCCAGTCGTTCGTGGTCCGGCGCCTGGTCCGGCGCCTGGTCCGGAGCGTGGTCCGGCGCGGCCTCCAGCGGCTCGCGGGCGGGCGCGCCGTCCAGGACCGCGGCCAGCAGCCGGCGGGTGTACGGCTCGCGCGGCGCGTGCAGGACCTGCTCGACCGGCCCGCTCTCCACGATCCGCCCCTCGCTCATCACGGCCACCCGGTCGCACAGGTCGGCGACGACGCCGAGGTTGTGCGTCACCAGCAGCACGCCGAGCCCGCTGTCGCGCTGCAGCCGGCGCAGCAGGCCGAGGATCTCGGCCTGGACCCGCACGTCGAGCGCGGTGGTCGGCTCGTCGGCGATGAGCAGCCGCGGCTCGCAGGCCATCGCCCCGGCGATGAGCACCCGCTGGGCCATGCCACCGGAGATCTCGTGCGGGTAGGAGCGGAAGACCCGCTCCGGGTCGGCGATCTCGACCTGGCGCAGCAGGTCGAGGGCGCGGCGGCGGGCCTCGGCCCGGCCCAGGCCGAGCTTGGCGCGCAGCGGCTCGACGAGCTGGCTGCCGACGGTGAAGGCCGGGTCGAGGTTGCTCATCGGCTCCTGCGGCACGTACGCGATCACGGTTCCGCGCAGCTCGCGGTGGGCCCGCTCGGGCAGGCCGACGATCTCGCGTCCGGCGACGGTGATGCTGCCGCGCGCCACCCGGCCGCCCTCGGGCAGGATGCCGAGGACGGAGAAGGCGGTCTGCGTCTTGCCGGACCCGGACTCGCCGACCAGCCCGACGATCTCCCCCTCGCGCACGTCGAGGTCGACGCCGCGCACGACCTCGCGCGCGCCGTAGGCGACGGCCAGGCCGCGCACCGACAGCAGCCCGGCCCGCTCCCCGGCCGCGCCCGGCTCGTCCGGCTCGTCCGGCGCTTCTTCCGGTACGGCGGGCGGTGCCGGATCGCTGCGCCCGCGATCTTCGAGCACGTCCCGCAGGGCGGCGGCCAGCAGCACCAGCGCCCCGCTGGTCAGCCCGAGCGCCAGCCCCGGCCACAACATCAGCAGCGGCGCGCGCTGGATGTTCTTGAACGCCTCGTTCAGCATCGCGCCCCAGGTGGGCTCGCTGCCGCTGCCGATGCCGAGGAACTCCAGCCCGGCCTGCAGCCCGATGGCGATCCCGGCGACCAGCGCGACCTGGATGATGATCGGGGCGCGCACCACGATGAGCACGTGCCGCGAGACGATCCGCAGGTCGCTCAGCCCGGCGACGCGGGCGGCGTCGACGTACAGCTCGCCGCGCACGCCGGCGACGATGCCGCGCACCAGGCGGAAGAAGCTGGGCGCGACCAGGAAGCCGAGCACCACCATGAGCACCCAGACGGTGGAGCCGAGGATGGCGCGGGAGGCGAGCAGCACGACCATGGCGGGCAGGGCCATCACCAGGTTGACCAGCCAGGTGGCGGCCGAGTCGAACCAGCCGCCGTAGTAGCCGGCCAGCAGGCCGGAGGGCACGCCGAGGGCCAGGCCGACGGCCAGGGCGATGATCGCGCCGCCGAGGGTGTTCTGCCCGCCGTACAGGATGCGGGCGAGGATGTCGCGGCCGGCGGAATCGAAGCCGAGCGGGTGCCCGGCGGCCGGGCCCTCGAAGGCCTGGCGCAGGCTGGCCGCGCCCGGGTCGGCCGGGCTGAGCACCGGCGCGAGCAGGACGGCGAGCACGATCGCGGCCAGCAGCAGCCCGGACACCAGCCCGAGCGGATGGCGCACCAGCCTCATCGGAGCCTCGCCTTCGGGTTGAGCCAGCCGATCAGCAGGTCGGTGACGAGATTGATGACGATGACGCCGACCACGGTGACCATGACCAGCGCCATGATCACCGGGATGTCGCCGCGGGTGGTGTAGCCGACCGTCATGCTGCCCAGCCCGGGCAGCCCGAAGATCTGCTCCACCAGCACCGCGCCGCCGAGCAGGCCGACGAACTGCATGCCGAGCACGGCCAGCGCGGGCGCGGAGGCGTTGCGCAGCACGTGCCGCAGGACGATCCGCCACGGCGGCAGCCCGCGGGCGCGCAGCGTGCGGATGTAGTCCTGGCGCAGCACGTCGATCACCGAGCCGCGCACCTGCTGGGCGACGCCGGCCACCGAGCCGACCGACAGGGCGAGGATCGGCAGGGTGATCGTGGACAGCCAGCCGGTGAGCGACTCGCCCATGCCGATGTAGCCGATCGCCGGGAACCAGCCCAGCTCGACCGCGAAGACCAGGACGATCACCAGGGTGACCAGGAAGCCGGGCAGCGCGTAGCCGAGCACGGCGAAGACCTGGACGAACCGGTCCACGACGCCGCGCCGCACCCCGGCCCAGACGCCGAGCACAAACGACAGCAGCGCGGTGATCACGGTGACGCCGATCATCAGGCTGAGCGTGACCGGCAGCCGGTTGGCGATCGCCTGGAGCACGTTCTCGCTGGTGAACCAGGAGGTGCCGAAGTCGCCGCGGAGCGCGGCGCCCAGCCAGTCGAGGTAGCGGACCGCTACCGGCCGGTCGAGGCCGAGCGCCGCGTTCTTGGCGTCGACCAGCTCCTGGGGCGCGTTCTGCCCGAGGAGCTGGCGGCCGACGTCGAGGTGCGGGATGGACAGCAGGGTGTAGGACAGCAGCGAGATCACGCCGATCAGCGCCACGCCCGCCGCGACCCGGCGCAGGACGAAGGCGAGCATGGTCACTTGGCGGGGGCGTAGTTGTAGATCGCGGGCACGGCCATGCCGTCCTGCGGGGTGATGGCGACGCTGCCGTCGGAGACGTGCAGGTAGGTCATCCGGTAGAAGGGCACGAACCACGCCTGCTCGACCAGGTGCGCGTTGAGCTTCTTCAGGTCGGCGGGGTCGTCGCTCTTCTGGATGCGCGGGGCCAGGGACTTCACCGTGTCGTCGGTGTAGCCGAACATGTTGAACAGGCCGGGCAGCACCATCTCCTTGACCACGACCCAGTCGATCGGCGACTGGCCGTTGTTCATGACCATGCCGGAGTAGGCGCGGTCGCGGAAGATGCGCTGGACGGCGCTGCCCTGGTCGAGGTCCTCCCAGACGAGCTTGACGCCGACGGCGCCGAAGTCGGTCTGGAGCGAGGCGGCCAGCGCCTCGGAGACGATCGCGGGGATGCGCGGCAGCTTGAGGGTGAAGCCGCCCTCCAGCCCGGCCTCCTTGAGCAGGGCGCGGGCCTTGGCCTGGTCGAAGGGGTAGGCGTTGTCGAGCTCTGGCTGGTAGGCCTTGGCCGAGGGGCCGAAGAGCTGGCTTGTGACCGTGCCGCGACCTTGGCGGATCTTGCTCAGCATGGTCTGGCGGTCGATCGCGTGGTTGAGCGCCTGCCGTACGCGGGGGTCCTTGAGCTCGGGGGTGACCAGGCCGGCGCGGTCGAACAGCAGCAGGCCCTGGACGTCGAACTCCTGCTTGACCGTCTTGACCTTGGGGTGGGCCTCGACGGCGATCTGCTGGTCGGCGTCCTGGATGAGGGCGGCGTTGAGCTGGCCGGTCTTGATGCCGTTGACGATCGCGGTCTCGTTGTCGAAGTAGCTGATCGTGATGGTGTCGTAGGGCAGCTTGGCCCCCCAGTAGCCGGGGGCGCGCTTGAAGACCCACTTGGTGCCGATGACGGTCTGGCCCTGGTCGAGGTCGTAGGGGCCGGTGCCGCTCGGGGCGGTCTTGAGCGCCTCGCCCTTGGCGAACTCGGCCGGGTTGGCCATCAGCCCGGCGGCGTCGCTGAGGTAGTACAGCAGCGCGGGGTTGGGCTGCTTGAGCTTCAGCTTGACGTGGCTGTCGTCGACGACCTCGACGCTCTCCAGGTCGGCGAGGGTGCCGGCCTGGCCGCCGCCGCCCTTGGCGAAGCGCTCCAGGTTGGCCTTGACCGCCTTGGCGTCGAAGGGGGTGCCGTCGTCGAACTTCACGCCGGTGCGCAGGGTGAGGGTGAGCGTGGTTCTGGCCTCGTCGTAGGCCCATTCGGTGGCCAGCATCGGGCTGAACGCGCCGTCCGGCTCGCGCTTGACCAGGGTGTCGTAGACCGCCTGGAAGAACGGCAGGGCGCTGCCGTTGGCGTCCTTGCTGTCGAGGCTCATCGGCAGGGTCATCGTGGCGAGGCTCAGGGTCGCCGGGGCGGCCGAGCCGGTGGCCGGGCCGGCCTGGCCGCCCGAGCAGCCCGCGAGGACGACGGCCGAGGTCAGGAGGGCGGCCAGCGCCGCGAATTTCTTCATCACGCACACTCCGTCCGAGATTTTCGGCGAGCATACACCCCAAACTAACCACGTGGTAGGTTTAGTGCCGGCCGGTCGGGAGGCGGGCTAATCTCCCTGTACAGCGGCACTTGCGGTGCCCCTGACCCGAAGAGAGGCCGCCCGGTGAACGCACCGATCCCCCGCCGGGGCACCAAAGGCGAGCGCACCCGCGAGCGCATCCTCGACTCCGCGATGGAGCTGTTCTCGCGCTCGGGCTTCCACGCCGTCTCGCTGCGCGACATCGCCGCCCACGCCGGGCTCACCCACGCCGGGCTGCTGCACCACTTCCCGGGCAAGGACGAGCTGCTCATCCAGGTGCTGACCCGGCGCGAGGACGAGGCGGCGCAGCAGGCGCTGTCGGCCGACTCCTCGCGCGAGCCGGAGAAGGTGCTCATCCGGCATCTCGACCAGATCACCCGGAACATGCACACGCCCGGGCTGGTCGGGCTGTTCGTCAAGATCTCCGGCGAGGCGGCCGATCCCGGCCATCCGGCGCACGAGTACTTCGTCGAGCGCTACCGGCGGCTGCGGCGGCGCACGGCCTGGCTGCTGGCACAGCTCTTCGAGCAGGCCGACCCGCCGGTCTCGCACGACCCGGACGCGGTCGCGCAGCAGCTCCTGGCGCTGGTGGACGGCCTGCAGACGCAGTGGCTGCTCGATCCCGACCAGGTGGACATGCGCCGCGCGGTGGAGGTCTTCCTGACCCAGCTCGGCCTCGGCGTCGGCCGGGACTGACCGCCCTCCGCCGGCTCTAGCCGGAGCGGGCCAGGCTTCCGGCCTGCGCGCGCGGCGCGGCCAGCCGCCGGCCGAGCCGCTGCATCGGCTCCTCGACGTAGCGGTGGCACAGGCCCGCCACCGGCAGCAGCACCACCAGGAAGGCCAGCGCGAAGCCGGCCTGCACGGCCGGGTGCGCCCAGCGCAGGTCGCCCACCGGCCGCAACAGCACGGTGAGCAGCGGCAGGTGCAGCAGGTAGAGCGAGTAGCTGACCGTCCCGAGCCAGGTCAGCGCGTACGGCACGCGCCGCCCGCGCAACGCCATGGCCCCGGCGAAGGTGGCGGCGGCCAGCACGATCGTGGTGATCCACACGCCCGGCTGCACCCACCACCAGCCGGCGTCGATCGCCCACACCGGCGCCAGGGCGACCAGCACCCCGGCCGGGACGAGCGGCCAGAGCGAGCCCTCGCCGCGCTCCCAGCGCTGGATCGCGGTCCCGGCGAACAGCACCGCCACCACCGCGAGCCCGAACCACGGCACTCGGCTGCTCAGCACCAGCAGCGCCAGGGCCATCAGGCCGAGCCCGATCGCCGAGGCGGTGCGCAGCCGCCCGGACAGCATGCCGGCCAGGCCGAGCGCGAACCCGGCCAGCGACACCCACGCCGGCCACGGCCCGGTCCAGGGCGAGGCGGCCAGCAGGATCCCGGCCAGCACCGCCGCCGCGGCGAACCCGGCGGCCAGCAGGCCACGGCCGCGGTGCAGCCCGGCGGCGAACAACGCGCCGGCCATGAGGTAGAAGACCATCTCGTAGGAGAGCGTCCACATCGTGTTGACCACCCCGCCCGCGCCGACCGCGTCGAGCAGCATGGTGGCGTGCGAGGCGAGCGCCGAGGCGTCGGCCGGCACCTCCCGGCGGATCGGGATCCACCACGACAACGCCAGCGCGATCACGATGACCAGCAGGTAGAGCGGGTACAGCCGGAAGAGCCGGCCGATCCAGAACGCCCGCAGGTCGCCGCGGCGCTCCAGCGAGACCGGGATGATGTAGCCGCTGACCAGGAAGAAGACCAGCACGCCGTACATGCCGATGTTGAACCAGGTGGGCCGCAGCGCGGGCATCGCCCAGGTGAGCAGGTGCTCGGCGACGACGGCCAGCGCGCCCAGGCCACGCAGCGCGTCGAGCCAGGCGAGCCGCGCCGCGGCGGAGTCCGGGCGGAGCGAGGTCGGCGGGGTCGGCATGGCAGGCATGTGCCCCAACGTATCCAAGGATCACGCCGCGGCCCGGTATGGCACCGTGGAAGGCGGGGAAACGGGAGGAGCACCACCATGAAGACCGAACACCGGCGCCACGCTCACGACGGTGACCACACGATCGACCGGCCGCGCGCCTACGAGGTGTTCTCCGCGCTCGGCTTCCTGGGCCGGCGGCGTGAGATCTTCACCCGGCTGGCCGCGCTGTCGGGGGTACGGCCCGGCGCGAGCGTGCTGGACGTCGGGTGCGGCACCGGCTACCTCACCCGGCTCCTGGCCCCGGTGGCGGGCCCGTCCGGCCGGGTGACCGGCGTGGACCCGTCCGAGGCGATGATCGGCTACGCTCGCGAGCGCGCCCCGCGCAACTGCGACTACCGCGTGGCCGGGGGCCAGTCGCTCGGGCTGCCGGACGCCGCCTTCGACGTCGTGGTCTCCACGCTGGCCGTGCACCACATCCCGGAGGGCGAGCGCGCGACGGCCCTGCGCGAGATGGCCCGGGTGCTGCGGCCGGGCGGGCGGCTGCTGATCGCCGAGGCCCGGCCCCCGGCGGGACGGCTGCCGGGCCGGGTGGCCGCCACGTTCTTCCCCGCGCTGCGGCACGGCGTCCGCGACGAGCTCGGCGGGCTGATCGAGCAGGCCGGGCTGCGCCCGGTGGACTCGGGCGACCTGCCGGTCCTGCTCGGCTACGTGCGGGCGGAGCGGCCGGAGTAGGGCGGTTTTGGGCCTTGCTGGGGGCGGGACCCGCGGTTACGATCACCGCAACTCTTAGGAAACTTTCCTAAAAGAAACACCCCCCACGCGAGGCCCCCATGAGATTGCGGAAGCTGGCGGCCTTGGCCGCCCTCGTCCTGGGCGGGACGGTCCTGGCCGCGCCCGCCGCCCACGCCGCCAACATCCTCGCCAACCCCGGCTTCGAGGACGGCCTCACCGGCTGGACCTGCCCGGCCGGCCAGGCGGTCAGCAGCCCGGTGCACGGCGGGAGCAAGGCCCTGCAGGCCACCCCCGCCGGCAGCGACGTGGCCCGCTGCCAGCAGACGGTCACCGTCCAGCCGGGCAAGGCCTACACCCTGACCGCCTGGGTACGCGGCTCCTACGTCTTCCTCGGCGCGAGCGGCACCGGCGTCAACGCCTCCACCTGGGGCTCGCCCGGGACCACCTGGACGCAGCTCAGCACCAGCTTCACCGCCGGCGCGAGCACCACGAGCGTCACCGTGCACGTCAACGGCTGGTACGGCCAGGGCGCCTACCAGGCCGACGACCTGGTGCTGGACGGCCCGCCCGGCCAGGGCCAGCCGCCGGCCGCGCCGACCGGCCTGACCGGCAGCGGCACGGTCACCACCGCCACCCTGTCGTGGACCGCCTCGGCCGGGGCCACCGGCTACAACGTCTACCGCAACGGCTCGAAGGTCGGCACGGCCACCGGCACCACCTACGCCGAGAACCCCAGCCCGGGCAGCTACTCCTACCAGGTCAGCGCGGTCAACGCGGCCGGTGAGTCGCCGCTGTCGGCGGCGGTCCCGGTCACCGTCGGCAACGACGTGCCGCCGCCCCCGCCCGCGCCCACCGGGCTGAGCGCGACCGTCAACGGCCCGAGCGTGACGTTGCGCTGGACCGCCGCGCCCACCGCCACCGGCTACACCGTCTACCGGGACAACGTCAAGATCGCCACGGTCTCCGCGACCACGCACCTCGACACCCCCGGACCGGGCAGCAAGCGCTACCACGTGCGCGCCTTCCACACCTCCGGCGTCGAGGGCGCGGCCTCCGCCACCGTCACCGCGGTCGTGCCGGAGGTCCCGCCCGGCGACGGCCTGCCCAACCGGGTGCTCGTCGGCTACCTGCACGCCTCCTTCGCCAACGGCTCCGGCTACACGCGGATGGCCGACGTGCCCGCCGAGTGGGACGTGATCAACCTCGCCTTCGGCGAGCCCACCTCGGTCACCTCCGGCGACATCCGCTTCCGCCAGTGCCCGGCCGCCGAGTGCCCGAACGTCGAGCCCGAGGCCGACTTCATCGCCGCCATCCGCGCCAAGCAGGCGGCCGGCAAGAAGGTGCTCATCTCCATCGGCGGCCAGAACGGCCAGGTGCAGCTCACCACCACCGCCGCCCGCGACGCCTTCGTCAGCTCGGTGTCGGCGATCATCGACCGGTACGGCCTGGACGGGCTCGACATCGACTTCGAGGGCCACTCGCTCTACCTCAACCAGGGCGACACCAACCTCGCCGCCCCGACCACCCCGGTGATCGTCAACCTCATCTCGGCGCTGAAGACCCTCAAGGCGAAGTACGGCTCGCGGTTCGTGCTCACCATGGCGCCCGAGACCTTCTTCGTCCAGCTCGGCTACCAGTTCTACGGCCCCGGCACCGGCGGCGCGGACGCCCGCTCGGCCTCCTACCTGCCGGTCATCCACGCCATGCGCAACGACCTGACCCTGCTGCACGTCCAGGACTACAACTCCGGGCCGATCATGGGGCTGGACAACCAGTACCACACCATGGGCGGGCACGACTTCCACGTCGCGATGACCGACATGCTGCTGGCCGGCTTCCCGATCCGGGGCGACGCGAACAACGTCTTCCCGCCGCTGCGGCAGAACCAGGTCGCCATCGGCCTGCCCGCCGCCCCCTGGGCCGGCAACGGCTTCACCACCGTCGCCGAGGTGCAGAAGGCCTTCGACTGCCTGGCCAAGGGCAGCAACTGCGGCAGCTACAAGCCGCGCGGGGTCTACCCGAACCTGCGCGGGCTGATGACCTGGTCGATCAACTGGGACCGGTACAACTCCTTCGAGTTCTCCCGCAACCACCGGGCCTACCTCAACACCCTCGGCTGACCCTCGGGTTTCCGGCGGCTTCGGCTGCTGATCGTCCGGCTTCCGGGGGCCCGTGCTTCAAGGGCCCCCGGAGGCACTCTTGCCTCACCCTTTCGCGCGCCGAGTCTTCCGCTAGGCGCGCTCGATCATGGGTACGGGTGCGGCATGATCCCGTTGAGACGGGCGGTCCGCTCCGCCGCCCTGGCCCTGCTGTCCGTGCCGGTCGCCCTCACCCTCACCGCCGCCCCCGCCTCGGCCGACCCCCGCGAACGCTCGCAGACCGACACAGGGACCGACGCCTCGACCGCCCGGGCCCGGCGGATGCTGGGCCAGCTCAAGGTGGCCCGCCCGCTGTCCATCCGCGGCTACAGCCACCGGCGTTTCCAGCCCCGCTGGGCGCACCACAAGGGCGCCTGCGACGCCCGCGAGATGGTGCTGGCCCGCGACGGCCGCGGCGTACGGCGCGACCGCAAGTGCCGGGCGATCCGCGGCCGCTGGTACAGCCCCTACGAGGGCAAGTGGTTCAGGAGCGAGCGGCTGCTCGACGTCGACCACGTGGTGCCGCTCGCCTACGCCTGGCGCTCGGGGGCCCGCCGGTGGAGCCAGGCCAAGCGCCGCGCCTTCGCCAACGACCTCACCCGCCCCGAGCTCGTCACCGTCAGCCACTCGATGAACATCGCCAAGGGCGGCCAGGGCCCGCAGAGCTGGCGGCCGCCGCGCCGGGCCTACTGGTGCCGCTACGCGACCTCGTGGATCACCGTCAAGCACCACTACCGGCTGTTCGTCACCCGCAGCGAGCGGGTCGCGCTGCGCAACATGCTCAGGACCTGCCGGTGACTTCTCTGGTACGGCCCGCCGCCCCGAGCCAGGCGGCGGACGGCTTCGGGGTGCGGGCGAAGGTGGCCCGGTCGACCGCGATCAGCCCGAAGGTCGGCCCGTAGCTGCCCCACTCGTAATTGTCCAGCGCGCTCCAGTGGAAGTAGCCGCGCACGTCCACGCCGTCGGCCATCGCCTCGCGCAACGCGGCCAGCGCCCCGGTGGTGTAGGCGAGGCGGCGCTCGTCGTCGGCGGTCGCGATGCCGTTCTCGGTCACGATGATCGGCACGCCGGGGGCGGTGGCGGCGGCGTGCCGTACCGCGTGGCCCAGGGCTTCGGGGTAGAACTCCCAGCCGGTCAGCGTGCGCTCGGCCATCTCCGGCGCGGGCAGCGGGCCGTCGGGGCCGACGCGGGTGCGGGTGTAGGACTGCACGCCGAGCCAGTCGTCGCCGCGCGCCGCCTCCAGGTAGACGTCCTCGCGCGGGCGGCGGTAGGCGGCGGTGACCTCCTCGGCGCCGGGAAGCGCCTGGTAGACCTGGCTGGCCACCGACCAGCCGGCCCGTACGCCGGGCGCCAGGGCGCGGACGGCGGAGACCGCGAGCCCGTGCGCCCGGACCAGCGCCTCGGCGGTGCGGGCGTCCGGCTCGGGCAGCCCGGCGGCGGGCAGGTCGAAGCCGGACTCGCGGATTCCGGCCATGATCGCGACCATGTTGGGCTCGTTGATCGTGCACACGTGGTCCACCCCGGCGGCGAAGATCGGCGCGGCGGCCTCGACGTAGCGGGCGAACAGCTCCCCCGAGTCGGCCGCCGCCCAGCCGCCCCGCCGGCTGAACCACAGCGGGCAGGTGAAGTGGTGCAACGTCACCATCGGCCGCAGCCCGCGCTCCAGCGCGCCGTCCACCATGCGGCGGTAGTGCGCGATCGCCGCGCGGGAGAACTCGCCCGGCGCCGGCTCGATCCGGGCCCACTCGACGCTGAAGCGGTAGTCGGTGAAGCCGAGCCCGGCCAGCAGGTCCATGTCCTCGCGCCAGCGGTGGTAGCTGTCGCAGGCGTCGCCGCTGGGCTCCTTGACGTACTCGCCCAGGGCGCCGTGCTCCAGCGCCCACCAGTCGCTGTTGGTGTTGCCGCCCTCGGTCTGGTGGGCGGCGGTGGAGGCGCCCCACAGGAAGCCTTCGGGCAGGGGGAAAGCGTTCGGCATGAGGCCTGACCGTAGCCCCAAAAACCTAGCAACTCAAGGTTTTGGGTAGGCTGCCCCCATGGTCCGAGGTCCCTACGCCAAGAGCTCCGCCAAGCGGCGGCAGATCCTCGACGCCGCCCTGGCCGTCTACGCCGAGGCGGGCAGCCGGAAGGTGTCGGTGCGCGAGATCGCCCAGCGGGTCGGGATGACCGACGCGGGCGTGCTGCACCACTTCGGCAGCCGCGAGGCGCTGCTCACCGCCGTCCTGGAGGCCCGCGACGAGGCCGCCGCCGGGGGCGATCCCGCCGAGACCCTGGCCCGGAACGCGGCCACGCCGGGGCTGGTCAAGCTGTTCATGGACGTCGCCGCCGCGGCCGCCGAGCCCAGCCACCCCGCGCACGGCTACTTCACCGAACGCTACGCCCGCTACCGGCGGCGGGTGGCCGGCAAGCTCGTGCGCGACGGCGTCCCGGAGAGCGACGCCGACTGGGCCGCGCGCATCCTGCTGGCCGCCACCGACGGGCTCCAGGTGCAGTGGCTGCTGGAGCCCGGCATCGACATGGCCGCCGACCTCAACCGCCTCGCCACCCTCCTCACCCACCTCACCGACTCCCCCACCACCTCCTCCTGCGGCGACGACCTCCCCGGCCGGGGTCACTAGGGTGGAGCCCATGACCTCCTCCCTTCGACTCGAACCGGTGACCCCGGCCAACCTCGACGCCGCGCTGGCCGTCCAGGTGCACCCCGCCCAGGAGCGGCTCGTGGCCCCGGTGGTGAAGTCGCTGGCCGAGGCGTACGTGCACGGCGACAAGGCCTGGCCGCGGCTGATCCTGGACGGCGAGCGGCCGGTCGGCTTCCTGATGGCCTTCCTCGACATCGACTGGACCGGCAGGGGCGAGGGCGACATCCGCTCGGGCCTGTGGCGGCTGAACATCGACGCCGCCGTCCAGGGCCGGGGTTACGGCCGTTTCGCCGTGGAGTCGGTGGCCGCGGAGGTCCGTGCGCGGGGCGGGCGGGAGATGTTCGTCACCTGGCACCCCGGCGACGACGGGCCCGAGGCCTTCTACCTCAAGCTCGGCTTCGAGCCGACCGGGGAGCAGAGCGAGGGCGAGACGGTCGGCCGCCTCGCCCTGGCCTAGCTTCCGGACCGGTCGCCTCGGCGGGGGCGGTCAGGGGGCCTGGAAGTGCCAGACGACGATGGAGGGCACGTTCGCGTCGGCCACTCGGGTCGCCTCGGGGACCAGGGCGGCCAGGGCCCACGGCCACACCTCCCACTTCTCCAGCACCTCCGCCACGGTCAGCGGCGGGCCCTCCTTGGCGACCCGAGGCTCCTCGCAGGCCCGCAACTGCAGCCCGGCGGCGAGCGCGGCGCGCAGGTAGTCGCCGAGCGGGTGCCGGTGGCTGGCGATCCGCCCCGGCCGTCCCACGGCGTCCCGGATCGTGGGGACGAAGCCGCGGGCCAGGCTCTCGGGGTGCATGTCCGAGATCACCACATGCCCGCCCGGCCGCAGCACCCGGGCGAACTCGGCCAGCGGCGGCCCCAGCGCGGGCAGGTGGGTCAGCGCCAGCGAGCAGGTCACCAGGTCGACCGAGCCGTCGGGCAGGGGCAGCGCGGTGAGGTCGCCCAGCCGGAACTCCACGCCGGGCACCCGGTCGCGGGCCAGGGCCAGCATGTCCGGCGAGCCGTCCACTCCGATCACCCGGTGCCCGCGCCCGGCCAGCGCGGCGGCCACCCGGCCGGTCCCACAGGCGGCGTCCAGGGCGTCGCCTGGGGGGATCTTGTCGAGGATCGCGGCCACCGCCGGGGTGTCGGCGGCGAAGGCGGCGTTCGGGCCGTCGTAGCCGGCCGACCAGATCCGGTAGCCGGTGCCGGGGTCGACCCGCTCCACCTCCACGCCTGGCCCGGCCAGCCGCTCGTCGTCCAGCAGGCGGCGGATCTCGGCCAGCCGCTCCTCGGTGAACCGCCGCCCCTCGCCGTCCGCGTGCTCACCGGTGAAGGCGCGCAGCAGGGCCAGGCCCTCCATGGCCAGGAGGTAGGCCAGGGGATGCTCGTAGGTCATCGCGCGAGGCTACTCAGCCGGGCCACCGGGCCGCCAACCATTTCCAGCAGCGGAAGGCCGTGCACCGTCCTCTCGCTCCGCCGTACCTGGAAGGTGGTCCGGTACGGCGGGGCGGGCCGGTGGGGGGCGGGGAAGGGCGATGGGACGGTCAGGCGGACAGGTCGCGGTCGTGGACGCGGTGGGCGCCGACGGCCGCGATGTAGCGCTCGGTGAAGGAGTCGCCGGCCGAACCTTCTTCGCCAAGCCAGAGCAGGGGATATTTCGGACATGATGCCCCAGCCGTCACGGGAGGGGCGAGACGGGCCGCATCCAGGGGTGCGGCTTGCGCCGGAAGGGTTGCGGGCGACTTCGTGATCATGTAACACTGAAGCCGAAATAAATAGGAAAGTTTCCTGTCTGTTCTTGCCTGGCCCACGAAACGATCGGGGGTTCTCCGGGTGTTTCCGACCATTCCCGAGTTACTCGCCGCCCGCGCGCGCAGCGAGCCGGACCGGGTCGCGCTCATCGTCCAGGCGGCCGGCCGCAGCTCCCCCGAGGCGTCCGGCCGTCCAGCCGGGTACGCCGAGGCGGCCGGTCAACCGTCCGGGTCCTCCGAGCGGGGGCGGGTGGCGGCCGAGCTCACCTTCGGCGCGTGGGCCGACGGGGCGGCGCGGGTGGCCGCCGGGCTCGCCGCCCGGGGGGTGCGGCGCGGGGACCGGGTGGGGCTGCTGTTCCCGGCCGCCGAGTGGACCGACTACGCGGTCGCCTTCTGCGGTGTCCTGCAGGCGGGCGCGGTGGCGGTGCCGCTGTCGGACCGGGCCACCGCCCAGGACCGGGCCCGCGTCCTGGCCGACTGCACCGCGACCTGCCTGGTGCACGGCACCGAACCCACCCCGTCGAAGGACACGGGCGCCGCGACCGGCTGGGCCGGACGACAGTGGGGGCTCGGCGAGGTCATGACCGGACCGCCCACGGGGGCGGGCGAGGCAGCAGCCGGACCGGGCGGGCCGAGCCCGGACCCGGCGAGGGCAGGGGCGGGCGGGCTGCCTGCCGTACGGCCTCAAGATCCGGCGCAGATCCTCTACACCTCCGGCACGACCGGCCGCCCCAAGGGCGTGCTGGCCACGCACGCCAACCTCGCCTACGGGCTCGGCGGGCGGCGGCGGCCGTTCGCGCACTCCAAGCACCTGGTCCACGCCTTCCCGATCGGCACGAACGCCGCCCAGACCATGCTGCTGACCGCGATCGACGCCGCCCCGGCGGTGGTCACGCTGCCGCACTTCACGCCGGGCCGGTTCGCCGCGCTGATCGAGAGCTACCGCGCCGGCACCGTCTTCCTGGTGCCCGCCATGGCGATCGAACTGCTCAACGCCGGCGCGCACGAGCGGCACGACCTGTCCAGCGTGCTGCTGCTCGGCTCGGCCGCCGCGCCGCTGCCCGGCCCGGTGGCCCAGCGGCTCGCGACCGCCTTCCCGAAGGCGGCGATCACCAACTACTACACCTCGACCGAGGCCGCCCCCGCTCAGACGATCATGATGGTCGATCCCGACCGGCCGGGCAGCGTGGGCCGGGCCGTGGCCGGCGGGAGCGTGCGGATCTGCGGCCAGGACGGCACGCCGCTGCCGCCGGGCGAGACCGGCGAGGTGTGGATGCGCTCCCCCGCCGCCCCGCGCGCCTACTACGGCGACCCGGCCAGCGACGTCTTCCGCGACGGCTGGGTGCGCATGGGCGACCTGGGCTACCTGGACGAGGAGGGCTACCTCTACCTGGTCGACCGGGAGAGCGACGTGGTCAAGTCGGGCGCGTTCAAGGTCTCCACGCTGCGGGTCGAGGAGGCCGTCTACGCGCATCCGGCGGTCGCCGAGGCGGCGGTGCTCGGGGTGCCGCACCCGGTGCTGGGCCGGGCGCTGACCGCGGTGATCGTCACCCGCGCCCCGCTGTCCGCCGAGGAGCTGCGGCTCTTCCTCCGCGACCGGCTGGCGCCGCACGAGGTGCCCGCCCAGGTGCACACCGTCGACGCGCTGCCCCGCAACCGGGGCGGCAAGGTCGACAAGCGTCAACTCATGGGAGCGTTCAAATGATCGAGGCTTCGCCGGCCCAGCGCGGGATGTGGGTCACCGAACAGCTGACCGAGGCCGGGTCCGCCTACCACGTACCGCTCGTCGTGCGCTTCTCCGCCGGCCTCGACGCCCCGGCCCTGCTACGCGCCTGCGCGGCGGTGGCCCGCCGGCATCCCGCCCTGTCGGCGGCGATCCGCGAGGAGGGCGAGCGCCTGGTGCTGACGCCGGGCGCGCCGCCGCTGGTCGAGCAGGTGGACGCCGAGCTCGACGAGGGGGCGGTCCGTCGGCCGTTCGACCTGGAGCGGGGCCCGCTGGCGCGGTTCACCCTCTACCGGGACGCGCTGCTGTTCGTCGCGCACCACCTGGTGTTCGACGGCTTCTCCAAGGAGATCCTGCTGCGCGAGCTGGCCGGCCGCTACCGCGAGGAGCTGCTGGTCTCGCAGGCCGCCGCCTACTGGGCCGAGCACTGGCGCGAGCCCGGCGAGACGATGGTGGCGGGCGTGCCGCTCAAGGCGCGGCACGCGGGGCCGGCGCGGGTCGTCGAGTTCACCGTCGCGCCGGACGTGCCGGGCCTGTCGCGGTTCGAGGTGCTGCTCGCCGGGCTGCACGTGCTCCTGCGCGGGTACGGCAACGCCGAGGTGGTCACCGCGATCGACCTGTCCACCCGCACGCCCGAGACGAGCGGCGAGATCGGGACGTTCGTGAGCGAGCTGCCGGTCGCCTCCGTCCCCGGGCCCGGCCAGAGCTTCGCGGAGTTCGGCCGGGAGCTGCACGACCGGCTGCGGGAGGTCTACCGCTTCCGTGCGGTGCCGCTGGCGGCAGCCGTACCGCACCTTCGCCCGCACGCGGCGCTGACGCCGGTGTCGGTGAGCTTCCGCGGCCGCTCCGAGCCGGATCCGGTGTTCGAGGGCGTCGAGGCGGAGGTGGACTGGGCGGTGTTCAACCACGCCGTGCGTGGCGCGGTGCACCTGCAGTGCGTGGACGGGCCCGGTGGGGTGCGGGTCAGCCTGCGGCACCTGCCCGAGGTGGACGGTCCGCGACTGGCCGCGGACCTGTCCGGCCTGCTGGAGCGGGTGGTCGGCGAGCCCGGCGTGCTGCTGGGCGACCTGGTCGCCTTCGACACCGTCGACACCGTCGACACCGTCGGCACCGTCACCTCCGGGGTCGCCGCCTCCGCCGCACCGGCGGCGGCCCCCGCGCCTGCCGGATCGGAGCTGACCGAGCAGGTCCGGCAGATCTGGGAGGAGGTGCTCGGCCTGTCACCCGTCCTGGACGACGACGACCTGTTCGACCTGGGCGGCCACTCGCTGACCATCACCCAGATCATCGCCAGGATGGAGCGCAGGCTCGGCCTGAAGGTCGAGCTGGACGACTTCTTCGACAACCCGACCATCGCCGGCGTCATGGGGACGATCTCCCGTGCGGACTGACGACCTGGAGCTGCTCCTGCTCATCCGGCACTTCGAGCTCGCCCTGCTGGAGCTGTTCGACCGGGGCGAGCTCAACGGGACCACGCACACCTGCCTGGGGCAGGAGTACGTGCCGGTCGCCCTCGGGCCGCTGCTGCGCGAGGACGACCACGTGTTCAGCAACCACCGCGGCCACGGCCACTACCTGGCGAGGTACCGCGACTTCGAGGGGCTGCTGGCGGAGATCATGGGACGCGAGGGCGCCGTCTGCGGGGGCGTCGGCGGCAGCCAGCACCTGTATCGCGAGCACTACCTGTCCACGGGCGTCCAGGGGCAGAGCCTGCCGGTCGCTGCCGGGGTCGCGCTGCACCTGCGCGGCAGCGGCCGGCTGGCCCTGGCCTACATCGGCGACGGCACCTGGGGCGAGGGCGCCGTCTACGAGGCGCTCAACCTGGCGGCGCTGTGGGAGCTGCCGCTGCTGGTCGTGGTCGAGAACAACGGCATCGCCCAGTCCACCCCGACCGACCGCCAGATGGCCGGGAGCATCGCCGGGCGGGCCGCCGCCTTCGGCCTGGACCACTGGCTCACCGCCTCGGCCGACCTCGGCGAGATCCGCGAGGAGCTCACGCCTCGGCTGGAGCACGTGCGCGCCGGCCGGCCGCTGGTGGCCGAGTTCGTGACCCACCGGCTCGGCCCGCACAGCAAGGGCGACGACACCCGCGACGCCGAGACCCTCGAACTGGCCCGCAAGCACGACTGGTACCCGCCCTTCGAGGGCGGCGAGGCCGACCTGGCGGCGCGGGCGCGCATCCGGGCGATCCGGGAGGAGGTGGCCGCGCGGCCATGCGTGTAGTGGAGAACCTCAACCTGGCCCTGCACGGCCTGCTGGCCCAGGACCCGCGGGCCTACCTGCTGGGCGAGGACATCGCCGACCCGTACGGCGGCGCCTTCAAGGCCACCCGCGGCCTGTCCACCCGCTTTCCCGAGCGAGTGCTCAGCACCCCGATCAGCGAGGGCGCGATCACCGGCGTGGCCGGCGGGCTGGCCCTGGCCGGGGACACCGCGATCGTCGAGATCATGTTCGGCGACTTCGTCACCCTCGCCTTCGACCAGCTCTGCAACTTCGCCGGCAAGTCCGTCTCCATGTACGGCAGGCGGCTGCCGCTGCGCATGATCGTGCGCTGCCCGATGGGCGGCGGGCGCGGCTACGGCCCCACGCACAGCCAGAGCCTGCAGAAGCACTTCATCGGCATGCCCGGCCTGGCGCTCTACGAGCTGTCGCCCTTCCACGACAACGCCGCCGTGCTCACCGGCATGCTGGAGCGCGGGGAGCCGGGCATCCTGTTCGAGGACAAGGTCCTCTACACCCGGCAGATGCACCAGGTGGACGAGGTGTTCCGGCTGCGCGTCGAGGACGGGCTGGCCGTCGTCGACGTGGACGACCGGCCGGACGTGGTGATCATCGCGCCGGGCGGGGTGGCCCACCGGGCGCTGGCCGCGCTGCGCGGGCTGCTGCTGCAGGAGGAGATCTCCGGGCGGCTGCTCGTGCCCTCCCGGCTGTTCCCGCTCGACGTCGGGGCGCTGCTGCCGCATCTCGGCCCGGCGGTGGTCGTGGCCGAGGAGAGCAGTCCCGGCGGGACCTGGGGCAGCGAGGTGGCGCACCTGCTGCACGCGGAGCTGTGGGGGCGGTTGCGGCGGCCGGTCACGCTGGCGCACTCGCGCGCCGGGGTCATCCCCACCGCGGCCCGGCTGGAGAGCGCGGTGCTGCTGAGCGAGTCCACCATCCGTCATGCCGTGCTGGAGGCCCTTCGTGGGTGATGTGGTCCTGCCCAAGCTCAACAACAACGACAGCGAGTACCTCCTGGTGGAGTGGCTGGTCGGCGACGGTGCGCCGGTCCGGGCCGGGGAGGCGGTGGCGGTGGTCGAGACCTCCAAGGCCGCCTCGGACCTGGAGGCGGTGGCGGACGGGGTGCTGGCTCACCTCGTGCCGGCGGGGACCTGGTGCGCGCCGGGGGCGGTGCTGGCCCGTGTCACGCTGCCGGGGGCTTCCACGCCTGGTCCGGCTGTTCCTCTGGCGGGTGCCGGTTCGGCTGGGCCGGTGATCACCGAACCCGCGCGCCGGCTCATGGCCGAGCTCGGGGTGACCGAGGCTGAGGTGGCTGCGCTCGGGGTTCCGCTTGTCCGGCGGGGTGAGGTGGAGGCTGTCGTGGCCCGCCGCGACCAGGCGCCGGGCTCCGCCGTACCCCTTCCCACCGACGCGGCGCCGGAAGGGACCCCGGGTGGCGGGACCTGGCCCCCGGAGAGGGACCTGGGTGGCGCGGCCTCTCCACCGGAGAGAGCTCTGGGGGGCGCGGCCACTCTCCCGGAGGCGGGGAGGGGTGGCGCGGTCGAGTTGTCGCGGGTGCAGCGGGCGGTGGCCAGGGCGGTGACGGTGTCCCACCAGAGCATCCCGGCCGCCTACACGGTGATGCGCTTCGACGTCGGCGAGGCGCTGGTCCGGGCCGAGGAGCTGACCAGGAGCGTGCGGCGGCCGATCGGGCTGGCCGAGCTGACCGTCGCCGCCCTCGCCCGGCTGCACGAGCGCTTCCCGCTCTGCTACGCCACCCTCGACGGGGACCGCGCCTGGCTGGCCGAGACGCCGCACGTGGGGGTGACCTTCGACCTGGGCGAGGGGCTGTTCGTCCCGGTGGTGCACGATCCGGCGGGCCTGTCGTGGAAGGAGCTGGCCACCACGATGATGCGCTACCGGGTGGCGGCCGGCACCGGCCGGTTCGCCGAGGCCGACCTGGCCGGCGCGACGATCACGCTCACCCTGCACACCGAGCCGGACGTCGTCCTGGCCGTGCCGTTCGTCTTCCCCGGCCAGGTGTGCGCGCTGGCGCTCACCGCGCCCCGCGAGGAGGGCGGCAGGACGGTCGCCGACGTCGGCCTGGCCTACGACCACCGGCTGATCAACGGGCGCGACGCCGCCCGGTTCCTGACCGCGCTCAAGCAGGAGGTCACGACCCCGTGACGGAGACGCTCACCGAAGCCAAGCGGGCGCTGCTGGCCCAGCGGTTACGCCGCCGCGCGGCCCGCACGATCGAGCCGCGCCCGGCCGGCGTCCTGCCGCCGCTCGCGCACGCGCAGGAGCGGTTGTGGTTCCTGGACCAGTACGAGCCGGGCTCGACCGCGTTCGTGGTGCCGTCGGTGGTCCGGGTGCGCCGCCCGGTCGACGAGCACGAGCTGCGGGGCGCGCTGACCCGGCTGCTGGCCCGGCACGAGGCGCTGCGGATGGGCTTCCGCGCCGACGAGGAAGGCCGCCCCGGGCTGGTGCTGCACGACCCCGGGCACCCGGCGCTGACGGTGTGCGAGGCGGACGGCCTGGAGGAGGCGATGGACCTGGTCCACGCCGAGCTCGCCGTGCCGTTCGACCTGGCCGCGGACCTGCTCCTGCGGGTCCTGCTGGTACGGCTGGCGCCCGACGACCACGTGCTGCTGCTGAAGTCGCACCACATCGTGGTGGACGGCTGGTCGGCCGAGATCGTGCTGCGCGACCTGCTGGCGCTGCACGACGGCCAGGTGCTGGAGCCGCTGCCGATCGGCTACGGCGACTACGCCCTGTGGGAGGCGGGCCGCGACTACAGCCGCGAGATCGGCTACTGGCGGGCGCGGCTGGACGGGCTGGCGCCGCTGGAGCTGCCGACGGACCTGCCGCGCCCGCCGGTGCGCCGGGACGTGGGCGCGGGCACCCCGGTGCGGGTCCCGGCCGAGACGGTGAGCAAGCTGGCCGAGCTGGGCGCCCGGGCGCAGGCGACGCCGTACATGACGACGCTGGCCGCCTTCCAGGTGCTGCTCGGCAAGCTGGCCGGGCAAGAGGACCTCGCGGTCGGCACGCCGGTGGCCGGGCGCGGCCTGCCGGAGCTGGACGGCCTGGTCGGCATGTTCGTGAACACCCTGGTCATGCGGGCCGACCTGAGCGGCGACCCGACCTTCGAGGAGTACCTGCACCGGGTGCGCGAGTCGTGCCTGGACGCCTACGCCCACCAGGACGTGCCGTTCGACCGGCTGGTCACCGAGCTGAACGTGCCGCGCGACGTGAGCCGCTCGCCGCTGTGCCAGGCGGTGTTCGCGCTGCAGAACTTCGCCCAGCACAGCGACCCGGCGGTCGAGCCGCTGGCGGTGGCCGAGACGAGCGCGCGCTCGGACGTGTGCCTGTACCTGTTCGAGACCGGCGGGGAGCTGACCGGGACGCTGACCTACAGCACCGACCTGTTCACCGAGGCGAGCGCGGAGCGGCTGGCCCGGCGGTT
The DNA here is from genome assembly GCF_040655795.1 of Nonomuraea sp. NPDC050310. Taxonomy (NCBI): domain Bacteria; kingdom Bacillati; phylum Actinomycetota; class Actinomycetes; order Streptosporangiales; family Streptosporangiaceae; genus Nonomuraea; species Nonomuraea sp. NPDC050310. The sequence goes on from NZ_JBFAKP010000023.1 coordinate 118,887, forward strand.
CGAGACGCTGCTGCGCTCGATCGCCGCCGACCCCGGGGCGCGGCTGTCGGACCTGTCGCTGCTGGCGCCGGGCGAGCTGGAGCTGCTGGAGTCCTTCGCCACCGGCGAGCCGGTGCGGCCGCTGCCGGCCAGGCTGCTGCACGAGGTGCTCGGCACCGGCGACGGGATCGCGGTGACCTGCGACGGCGTCTCGCTCAGCTACAGCGAGCTGGACCGGCGCGCCACCGAGCTGGCCGTGGCGCTCCAGCACCGAGGCGTCGGGCCGGACGTGCGGGTCGGCGTGCTGCTGGAGCAGTCGGCCGAGGTGGCCGTGGCGCTGCTGGGCGTGCTCAAGGCGGGCGGCGCGTACGTGCCGCTCGACCCGAAGGCCCCGCGCGAGCGGCTGGACTACCTGCTCGGCGACTGCGGCGCGGTCGCCGTCGTGACCGACCGCGCCGACGTGCCGGGCGCGATCCCGGTGACCGCCCGGGCCGAGGGCGAGCTGGCCGATCCGGGCACCACGCCCGAGCACCTCGCCTACGTGATCTACACCTCGGGCACGACCGGCCGGCCGAAGGGCGTGGCGGTCCAGCACCGGCAGATCCTCACCTACCTGGCCGGGGTGCGCGAGCGGTTCGAGATCGAGCCCGGCTCGGACTTCACGCTGATGCAGTCGCTCGCCTTCGACTTCGGCATCACCGTGTTCTACCTGTCGCTGCTGACCGGCGGCACGCTGCGGCTGCTGGACCCGCAGACGCAGGAGCTGCCGGAGACCGACTACCTGAAGCTGACCCCCTCACACCTGGCCTCGCTGCTGGCGGCCGACCCGGCGCAACCGCTGCCGCGCAAGCTGCTCATCCTCGGCGGCGAGGCCTCGCGCTCGGCGTGGGCGGCGGAGCTGGCCCGCCGGACCCGGGTCGTGAACCACTACGGGCCGACCGAGGCGACGGTGGGCATCACCACGCACGAGGTGACCGGCGCCGAGACCGAGCCCGCGCTGCCGATCGGCCGGCCGCTGCCGGGCGCCCGGGTGCTGGTGCTGGACGAGCGGCGGCGGCCGGTGCCGGTGGGCGCGGTCGGCGAGATCTACCTCGGCGGCGACCGGCTGGCGCGCGGCTACCTGGGCCGGCCCGAGCTGACCGCGGAACGCTTCGTCGAGCACGAGGGCGAGCGCCTGTACCGCACCGGCGACCTGGGCCGCTGGCTGCCCGGCGGCGAACTGTGCTTCCTGGGCCGGCGCGACCTGCAGGTCAAGGTCCGCGGGCACCGCGTGGAGCTGGGCGAGATCGAGGCCGCGCTGACCGCGCTGGCGCAGGTGGACCAGGCCGTGGCCGAGCTGCGGGGCGAGCGGCTGGTGGCCTACCTGGTCGGCGAGCGGCTGAGCGTGAGCGAGCTGCGCGCGGCGCTCGGGCGGACGTTGCCGGACTACATGGTGCCCACGCACTACGTGTGGCTGCCGGAGCTGCCGCTGAAATCGCACGGCAAGGTGGACCGGGCGGCCCTGCCCGAGCCCGAGCAGGAGCGGCCCGAGCAGGAGGCGGGGTACGAGCCGCCGGACGGGCCGCTGGAGGAGGCGGTCGCCGAGGTCTGGGGCGAGGTGCTCGGCCTCGGCCGGGTGGGCGCTCTCGACGACTTCTTCGACCTGGGCGGGCACTCGCTGCTGGCCGCGCAGGTGATCGCCCGGCTGCGGCGAAGGCTGCCCCGGCCGGTCAGCATCCTCGACCTGTTCCAGAACCCGACCGTGCGCGGGCTGGCGGCGCTGGCCGACACGGAGGCCTCCGACCGGCTGGTCCACCGGCTCACCCCCGCGCAGCGGGCGCAGGCCAGCGTGGTCTGCGTGCCGTACAGCGGGGGCAGTGCGGCGATCTACCAGCCGCTGGCCGACGCGATGCCGCCCGGCCAGGCCGTCTACACGGTCACCGTGCCCGGCCACGAGCTGGGCGCGCACGAGCAGGCCACGCCGGTCGCGGAGATCGCCGAGCGCTGCGCGGCGGAGATCCTGGCCGAGGTGGAGGGACCGCTGGCGTTGTACGGGCACTGCGGGCTGGGCGTCATGCTCACCGTGGAGATCGCCCGGCGGCTGGAGGCGGCCGGGCGCGAGGTGGACGCGGTCTACCTCGGCGGCGTCTTCCCCTTCGCCCGGCCGCGCAAGGGCCTGCGGCGGATCACCGAGGCGATCGAGAAGCTGCAGGGCGACCGGCACTGGGCCAACGGGCTGCGCGCGGCCGGGCTGGACACCGACGGGCTGGGCCGCGAGGAGCTGCAACTGCTCATCGAGAACCAGCGGCGCGGCACCAAGGAGGCCGAGGAGTACTTCACCCGCCTGTTCGAGGAGGAGCCCGAGCCGCTGCGCGCGCCGGTGATCTCGGTCGTCGGCGAGCGCGACCCGGCCACCGAGTTCTACCAGGAGCGCTTCCGCGAGTGGCACCGCATCACCGGCACCACCGCGCTCGTGGTGCTGGACGAGGCGGGGCACTACTACCTGAAGTACCGCGCGGCCGAGCTGTCGGGGATCCTCACCCGCACGCACCACGCCTTCGGCAGCGGCGAGCTGCGCAGGACCGAGGGCTCGACGTGGTGGCTGCACGACGTGTCCGAGGGCGAGGTCGACACCGGGCCTGAGCCGAGCATGCGGCGCTTCTCGGCGGTGGCCGCGGGGCAGCTCGTCTCGATCGTGGGCGGGGCGCTGACCGAGTTCGCCATCCCGATCTGGATCTACACCACGACCGGATCCCTGGTCAGCTTCGCGCTCTTCTCGGTGCTCGCGCTGGTGCCGGGCACGCTGGTCGCGCCGCTGGCCGGGGCGATCGTCGACCGGTTCGACCGGCGCAAGGTCATGCTGGCCGGCAGCACGGCGGCGGGCGGCACCCAGCTCGCGCTGGCATTGTTGCTGTGGACCGACCGGCTGCAGATCTGGCACGTCTACCCGCTGCTGGCGCTGTTGTCGGTGGCGCTGACCTTCCAGCGGCTGGCCTACCAGTCGGCGGTGCCGCAGCTCGTGCCCAAGCGCTACCTCGGGCACGCCAACGGCATCGTGCAGCTCGTCACCGGCACCTCGCAGCTCATCGTGCCGCTCATCGCGGTCGGGCTGATCGCGGTCATCGGGCTGGACGGCATCCTCACCATCGAGGTCGTCTCCTACACCGTCGCCATCGGCACGCTGCTGCTGGTGCGCTTCCCGCGCACCATGGCCGCCCGGCGGCGCGAGTCGCTGCTCGCCGAGATCGCCGGGGGCTGGCGGTTCACCTGGGGCAACCGGGGGCTGCGCGCGATGGTGTTGTGGTTCGCGGCGCTGAACGTCTTCCTGTCGCCGCTGTTCGTGCTGATCACGCCGCTGGTGCTGGGCTTCGCGACGCTCCAGGACGTGGGCCGGGTGGCCTTCGCCGGCGGCATCGGGGCCTTCGCCGGCGGACTCGTGCTGACGATCTGGGGCGGGCCCAGGCGGCTGCGGCTGCGCGGGGTGCTGCTGGCCACGCTCGGGCTGGCCGCGGCGGCGCTGGTCACCGGGCTGCGGGCCGAGCTGTGGGTGGTCGCGATCGGCGCGTTCGGGCTGTCGTTCGCGCTGACCACGGTCAACGGCATCTACGCGACGATCGTGCAGGTCAAGGTGCCCAGGCGCTTCCACGGGCGGGTGTTCGCGCTGAACACCATGGTCGCGTGGTCCACGTTGCCGATCGGGTTCGGGCTGGTCGCGCCCTACGGCACCGCACTGGTGGAGCCGCTGCTGGCGCCCGGCGGCGCGCTGGCCGGGACGGTCGGCGCGGTGATCGGGACCGGGCCGGGGCGCGGCATCGGGCTGATGTACCTGCTGCTGGCCCTGGCGATCACGGTGGTGGTCGGGGTGGCGCTGCGCGTGCGGGTGCTGGCGCGCTTCGACACCGAGGTGCCGGACTCGCCACCCGACGACCTCATCGGGGCCCAGCAGATCAGCGAACGGGCCGCCATCGCAAAGGTGCTGCCGCTCCGCCGCTGATCAGGCGCCCGGCGGCGGCCGTGAAGACCGCGCCGGGCGCTCGCACCCCCAGCGGCTCCCACAGCGCGCCGGGGAGCAGGGTGGCCAGCTCGCCGTCCTCGCCGGTGGCGAACAGCCGACCGTTCAGCCCGGCCAGGCAGCGGGCCCCGTTCGAGGGGCCCGCGTCCTGCCAGCCGTCCCGGCCGAACGGGCGCGACCACAGGCGCCCGGCGGTGGTGGCGACGTAGAAGGTGCAGTCGGCGATCGCCAGGGCCACGGCTCCCGCGGGGGCGGGGCCGAGGTCCAGCTCCCGGGCCTGGGAGGCCGTGCCGAGGGCGAGCAGGCGGGAGTCGGCGGTGAGGGCGTGGAGGCCGACCGCGACGCCGCCCGCGGCCTCGCGGGGGACGGCCAGGGCGAGCAGGGGCGACGTCCGGCGGACCGGCCGCCAGGGCAGGTTCTGGCCGCACAGCTCGCGGGCCAGCAGCCGGCCGCCCGGGTCGGCCGCGTAGAGGGTACGGCCCAGCACCGCCAGGGCCTGCAGCTCGGCGGGCGGCCCGATCACCTCCCAGCGCGGCGAGCGCGGCGCCGACAGCCGGTCCAGGACGTTGCGGGTGACCCGCTCGACGACCGGGTCGTGCAGCGTGTTGCCCCAGTTGACGGTGGCGGCGTTGAAGACGGTGCCCAGCCCGCTGGTGAAGACGCCCATGGTGGCCATGCCGCCCTGCCCGTAGGCGGCCCAGTGGCGCAGGTCGGCGGTGGCGAGCACGACGAAGGACGGCGGTGTGCCGTCCCGCGCGGTGACCCGCGGCACCCCGTCGATCTCCTCGAACTCCGCGGCGTCGGTCTCGTAGCCGAGGCAGCCCTGGCCGAACTTGTCGCCGTCGGTCAGCCCGGTGCCCTCGAAGGCCCAGTGCCCGGCGAAGCGCACGGTGTAGGACTCCTCCAGCATGCGCTTCATGTGCGGGCCCCAGGTCCCGGCCCCGGCGCGGAAGCTGGTGCCGGTCAGGCCGTTCTCGGGCCGGTCGGCGGCGCTCCACTCGGCGGTGGGGTCCTCCAGCGGGTCGCGGTGGCAGACCATGGTCCGGCCGCCGTCCTCCAGGCGGATCTGCCACCACGCGGTGTTGCCCGAGAAGACGGCCAGGTTGCCGCCCCGGCGCACGAACTCCTCCACGGCGTCGCGCATCCCGGCCGACCAGTACTCGTCGTGCCCGTTGACCACCAGGAGCCGGTGCTGTTCGAGCAGGTCGAGGCCGTGGTCGAGGTCGAGGTTGGCGCAGTAGGCGACGTCGTAGCCGGCGGGGCGGAGCCAGCGGATCAGCCCCTCCTCCCAGCGTTCGGGTGGCGGGCCGCCGCCGGGGCGGTCGAAGCTCACCCGGCGGGCGCGGTCCGGCGCCTCGGTCCAGTAGAGGCCCTCGCCGGGGTGGCCGGCGCGGTTGTAGGCCTGCCAGGTGGTGAAGGGCACGCTGACCAGGATCGGCGCGCTCGGGACGGCTTGCCGTACCACGAAGTGCACCTCGTTGTCGGGGCACGGGGCGGCGCCGGGCAGGCCGTACGGCCAGGGGATCGGGGGGCCGAAGCGGGCGCGGTAGAGCGAGGAGGGCCAGGTGGCGGGGATGTCGAGGGTCCAGGTGGGGGCCGTGGCGTGCCCTTCGTGGACGGTCCGGCCGGTGGCGACGTCGGTGACGGTGACCGGGCACGGCTCGGAGACGGTGAAGCGCAGGGAGCCGCCCTGCGGGCAGGAGGTGGCCGCGGCCCAGGCCTCGACGCTCATCGGCGGCCCGCCTCGCTGAGGCCCGGCCCGGTGGGAGCCTCGGCGAGGGCGGCCTCGACGAGGGTGGACTCCAGGCCGCGCAGCCAGGCTTCGATGGCGGGCCTGGGCAGGTAGCGGGTGTCGGCGGTGAGCGAGACGCCCTCCGGGGTGACGTGCACGCAGAAGCGGCAGTTGAGCTTGTCCTGGCTCATCGGCCACGACAGCGTCGTCTTGTCCAGGGCGCGCTCCAGCTCCTCGGGCTCGCACGGCGCGGGCCCGGGGTCGGCGAAGCGCAGGTCGTTGAAGCAGCAGTTCGGGTGGACCGGCTCGCCCCGGCGGGCGCTCTCGGCGGCGACGACGCGGGCGCGGTCGGCCGGGTCGTGGAAGGCGCTGCGGTAGGCGCGCATGGCGGCGGGCACGGCCCGGCGCAGCAGCTCGGCGAAGGGCAGGTCGGTGTCGAGGGTCAGCAGGCCCTCCTGCGACAGGGTGCCGACCAGGCCGAGCGTCTCGCGGCGGAAGCGGTTGGCGACGATCGGCAGCACCGCGCTGATGCCGGTTCCGGCGAGCTTGGCGACCGCGCTGAGCAGCACGGTCGAGGTGGAGGTGGCGTGCCGGGCGGCCAGGGCGCGCACGGCCAGCTCCAGCGCCGGCGAGTGGAGCAGCGCCCGCCAGATGGGCGGGGTGTCCGGCGCGGCGACCTGGGTGGGGAACATCGTCGTGGGCATGCGCTCGTGCGCCTGCGCCCAGTGCTCGGCGGCGCGGGCGGCGACGTGGCGGCCTTCCGGCCCGGCCTGCCAGCGGGCGAGGTCGAGCTGCTGCGGGGCGGCGGTGCGCGGGGCGCGGCCGAGGGCCAGCAGCCGCAGGTCGCGCACGGCGACCTCGGCGCCCAGGCCGTCGGCGGCCAGGTGGCAGAAGGCGAGCACGACCTGGCGGACCAGGCCGTCCCGGACGACGAGCGAGGCGCGCAGCGGCCACTCGGCGGCGTAGTCGAAGCGGGCGGCGGTGAGCTCGGCCAGGGCGGTGTCGGGGTCGTCGTGCGCCTGGACCGGTAACCGGCCCCGCTCGTGCTGCCGCTGGCCGCCGTCCTGGACGAGGGTGCGGAAGGCGCCGTGCCGCTCGACGAGCCGACCGAGCGCGTCGAGGACGACGCCCGGCTCGGTAGCCGGGATCCGGACGATCCGCCCGAAGTTGAAGTAGTGGTCGTCCGGGGCGGTCTTCTGGACGGCGTCCCAGATCGCGGCCTGTCCCCAGGTCAGCGGTGCGGTGCCGGCACCGGGGCCGGCGAACTCGACGATCATCGGGCGGACACGAACGCGGCGAGGCGGTCGAGGTCGTCCAGGAGCTCCAGGCCCTGCTCGGTGAGGTCCACCTCGACCCCGAACTCGCCCTCGATCGCGTCGACCAGCCGCATCTGCCCGATCGAGGTCAGCCCGAGCGCGGTCAGCGGCAGCCCCGACTTGAGCGCCTCCTCGGCGGTGACGGCGTGGTCGGAGACCTCGGCGACCAGCTCGGCCAGGCGTTCCTTGATCATGTCAGCTCCTTCGCGAGGCGCTCCGCCTCCTCGTCCGACAGCTCGCCGAGCTCGGCCAGCAGCAGGTCCTCGACCACCGCGGCCAGTTCGGCCACCGTGGGTCCGGCGAACAGCGCCCGGATGGGCACCTCCACCTCCACCGTCGCGCGCAGCCGGGCGATCACCCGGACCGCGGACAACGAGTGGCCGCCCAGCGCGAAGAAGTCGTCCAGCGCGCCGACCTTCTCCAGCTCCAGCACCTCGGCGTAGACCTCGGCGACCAGCGCCTCGGCGTCGCCGCGCGGGGCGAGGTAGCCGGCGGCGACCGGCTGCGGCCTGGGCAGCGCGTTGCGGTCGACCTTGCCGTTCGGGGTGAGCGGCAGCTTGTCCAGCGGGATGAGCGTCGCGGGGACCATGTAGCCGGGCAGCCGGGCCGCCGCGTGCTCCCTGGCCTCGGCCGGGTCGCCGCCGACCAGGTAGGCCACCAGCAGTTCCTCGCGCACCGCGGCCACCGCCTGCCGGACGCCGGGGGCGCTCTCCAGCACCGCCTCGATCTCGCCGAGCTCGATCCGGTGGCCGCGCAGCTTCACCTGGGTGTCGGTGCGGCCGAGGAACTCCAGCTCGCCGCCGGGCAGCCGGCGGACCAGGTCGCCGGTGCGGTAGACCCGCTCGCCGCCGAACTCGACGAAGCGCTCGGCGGTCAGCTCGGGGCGGCCCAGATAGCCGGTGGCCAGGCCGGCGCCGCCGATGAGCAGCTCGCCGGGCACGCCTTCGGGCAGCAGCGTGCCGTCCCGGCCGACGACGTGCAGCGTGGTGTTGGCCAGGGGGCGGCCGATCGAGACGCGCTCGGGGGCCTCGGGGACCTCCCAGGCACTCGACCAGATGGTGGTCTCGGTGGGGCCGTACATGTTGATCAGGCGGGAGGTGCGCTCGCGCAGTTCGGCGGCCAGCCGGACGGGCAGGGGTTCGCCGCCGACCAGGCCGGTCACCCGGGGCAGGTCCGCGGTGAGCAGCACCCGCCAGCCGGACGGCGTGGCCTGGACGTGCGTGACGCCCTCGGCCCGCACCAGGGCGGCCAGCGCGCCGGCGTCCCAGGCGTCCTCGGCGACGACGAGCCGGCCGCCGGTGATCAGCGGCAGGTAGAGCTCCAGGCCGGAGATGTCGAAGGAGAGCGAGGTCAGTGCCAGCCACACGTCCTTGGGCCCGGCGCCGAGCAGGTCGCGCATGGCGAGCAGGAAGTTGACCAGCGCGCGGTGCGGGATGACGACGCCCTTGGGCCGGCCGGTGGAGCCGGAGGTGTAGAGCACGTAGGCGGTGTCGGCGCGGGTCACCACGGGCTCGGCCGGTTCGGCGCTCACCTCGGTCAGGACCAGCCGCGCGCCGGAGTCCTCCAGTACGAAGGCGACGCGGGCCTCGGGGTAGTCGGGGTCCACCGGCAGGTAGGCCGCGCCGGCCATCGCCACGCCGAGCAGCGCGACGACCATGTCGGGGCCGCGCGGCAGCCGTACCGCCACCAGGTCGCCGGGGCCTACGCCCCGCCGGCGCAGGTCGGCGGCCACTCCCCCGGCCCGGGTGACCAGCTCGCGGTAGCTGAGCCGGTCCACCGCCCGGGCGTCCGGGGTGGCCTCGGCCTGGCGGAGCACCAGGTCGACGACGGTCACGTCGGGCAGGTCGGCGGCGGTGTCGTTCCAGGCGGCCAGCCGCTCGCGCTCGGCCTCGGGCAGCGGTTCGCCGGTGCGCAGCAGCGACAGGTAGCGCTCGGCCATCCGCTCGACCGTCTCGCGGTCGAACAGCTCCTCGCTGTAGATCGCCTCCCCCAGCAGCCCGCCGTCGGCCTGCGGGTAGAGGTCGAGGGTGAGGTCGTGGCGGGCCGGGTGCCACCCGTGCTCGTACGGCTCGGCCGCCAGTCCCGGCACCGGCTCGGCGACCTCGGCCTGCGTGTGCAGCGCGAAGAGGGTCTGGTAGAGCGGGGTCCGGCTCAGGTCGCGCTCGACGCCCAGGGCGGTGATCAGCCGGTCGACCGGGACGTCCGGCCTGGCCATGGCCTCCAGCACCGTCTTCCTGGTACGGCGGAGCAGCTCCTCGGGCGTGGGCGCGCCGGACAGGTCGCACCTGAGCACCATGGTGGTCGACAGGTAGCCGATGGCCCGTTCGAGCTCGGGCGTCGACCGCCCGGCCGTCGGCACGCCGACGCAGAAGTCGTCCTGCCCGCTGTGCGCGGCCAGCAGCCGCTGGTACGCGGTGAGCAGGGCCATGAACGGCGTGCAGCGGGCCTGCCGCGCCCGCTCGCCCACTTCGGCGGCCAGCTCCGGCGAGATGGTGAAGCGCACGACCCCGCCGCGCGTCCCGCGCCGGGCGGGCCGGGGACGGTCGGTGGCCAGTTCCAGGACCGGGACGCCGGCGAGCTTGGCCGTCCACCAGCCGAGGTCGGCCTCCTCGTGCCGCTCCGGCCTGGGCGCCGGCTCGGTGGGCGGGGCGCCCGCGTAGCAGGCCGCCACCTCCTCGCCCAGCACGGTCAGCGACCAGCCGTCGCCGTTGATGTGGTGCAGGACGACGCAGAGCACGTGCTCATCGGGGCCGAGCTCGACCAGCGTCACCCGGAACGGCGGGGCGGCGGCCAGGTCGAAGGCGGCGTTGGTGCGCTCGCGGACGATCCGGCGGGCCTCCTGGTCGTCGCCGGCTCGCAGCCGCTCGAACGCCACCGGTCCCGGCGCTTCCACGACGGCCCGGGGCCGCCCCTCGACCTCCTCGAACCTGGTCCGCAGCGCCTCGTGCCGGGCCGCCACCTGGGCGAAGGCCCGTTCCAGCCGCGGCACGTCGAGCGGGCCGCGCAGGAGGTAGGCGTAGGAGCAGTTGTAGGACGGGTCTTCGGGGTCGAGCTTGGTGAGGAACCAGAGACGTTCCTGCCCGTAGGAGAGCACTGTCGTCCTCTCGACTTTCTTTTAAGAAAGTTTCCTATTAGAAAGGAGTATTCCATGATCTTCACGGCCCGGCAAGCGTTTTGCCCGGGCTTGGGAGAGCTGGGGCGGAAAGTGGGCAGGGGTCGGTCTGGAAGGGTCCACGTCGAAAGGATGAGTGCCATGCCTCGGGGATCCAGCCCCAAGCGGGAACGGCAGTACGAGCACATCAAGGACAGCGCGCGCAAGCGCGGGACCAGCGAGAAGCGCGCCAAGGAGATCGCCGCCCGCACGGTCAACAAGGAGCGGGCCAGGTCCGGGGAGGCCAAGACGGCCAGCCGCACCTCGACCCAGGACATCTCCTCCAGCCGGCGCGGCGGGCTGCGCTCGCACTCCGGCTCGCAGGGCCGCACCAAGGAGCAGCTCTACGCCGAGGCGCGCAAGCGCAACATCGAAGGCCGGTCGAAGATGACCAAGGCCCAGTTGGAGAAGGCGCTCGGCTAACCGGCGTTGCTGTTTCGGCAACGAACTTTGCGCCCTGGGCCAGACGTGCCGCATAGTCGGGGCACGGAGGTGGTCGAGATGACCGACAAGTTGCTGAACAGCTATGACGTGGTGGTGGCCGGCGGAGGCGCCGCGGGACTGAACGGGGCGCTGATGCTGGCCCGGTCCCGGCGCTCGGTCGTGGTGATCGACGCCGGCGACCCGCGCAACACGCCCGCCTCGGGCGTGCACGGGCTGCTGGGCCGCGAGGGCATGCCTCCGGCCGAGCTGCTGGCGCTGGGCCGGGCCGAGGTGCGCCAGTACGGCGGGCACGTGGTGCAGGGTGAGATCGCGAGCGCCCGGCGCGAGGAGGAGTCCGGCGGCTTCGTGGTGACCCTCGCCGACGGCCGGTCCGTGCGGGCCCGCCGCCTGCTGGTCACCACCGGGCTGTCCGACGAGCTCCCGGCCATCCCGGGGCTGCGCGAGCGCTTCGGCCGCGACGTGCTGCACTGCCCGTACTGCCACGGCTGGGAGGTGCGCGACCAGGCCATCGGGATCCTGGCCAGCGGGCCGATGTCCATGCACCAGGCGCTGCTGTTCCGGCAGCTCAGCGCGGACGTCGTCTACTTCACGCACACCGCGGCTCCGCTCACCGACGAGGAGCGGGCGCAGCTCGCGGCCCGTGGCGTCCGGGTCGAGGCGGGCGAGGTGACCGGCCTGGAGGTGACCGGGGACCGGCTGTCGGGCGTGCGGCTGGCCGACGGGCGGGTGGTCGCCCGCGAGGCGCTGGCCGTGGCGACCCGGATGGTGGCCAGGGCCGGGTTCCTGGACGGGCTCGGGCTGAAGGCCGTGGAGCACCCGATGGGAGTCGGCGAGCACATCCCGGTGGACGCCGCCGGCCGTACCGAGGTCGCCGGAGTCTGGGCGGCGGGCAACGTGAGCGACCTGATGGCGCAGGTCGGCGCGTCGGCGGCGGCCGGGGCCGCCGCCGGGGCGCAGATCAACGCCGACCTGGTGATGGCCGAGACCCGCGAGGCGGTCGCGGCGCTGGGCTGAGCGCGGGAGCGGGGCCGCCCTCCTGACGTGGGGCGGTCCCGCCGACTCTTGACAGCTTTTCTGTCAGGAGATACGTTCCGGCTTAATTTAAAGGAAACTTTCCTATTAGATTCCTTTAGAGAGCTCCCACCCCCCAACAGCCGGAGCAGTTCATGAAGCGTTTCCTCGTCGCAGCTCTCGGGGCCTTACTGATCCCCGGGGGCACCTTCATCGCCACCGTGCCGAGCGCCCACGCGGCGGTGCGGACCATGGCGCCCGCATGGGCGCCCTACACGACCTACGCCGTGGGCGCGGTTGTCACCTACAACGGGACCGACTACACCGCCGTCCAGGGCCACACCTCCTTGCCGGGCTGGGAGCCGCCGAACGTTCCCGCGCTGTGGAAGGCCGGCGGTGGCGGCGGCGGTGACACCCAGGCGCCCACGGTGCCGGGCAACCTGCGCAGCACGGCGACCACGACCAGCAGCATCGCGCTGGCCTGGAACGCCTCGACCGACAACGTCGGGGTGACCGGCTACGAGGTCTACCGCGGCGGCACCCTGGTGACCACCACCAACGGCACCACGCTGGCCTACACCGACAGCGGCCTGACCGCGGGCACGAGCTACACCTACACCGTCCGCGCCAAGGACGCCGCGAACAACCGCTCGGCCGACAGCGCCCCGCTGACCGCCTCGACCCAGCAGGGCAACGGCGCGCCCGGCCAGCCCGGCGCCCCGTCGGTCTCCTCGGTGACCGGCACCTCGATCGCCCTGTCCTGGGGCTCCTCGACCGGCACCGTCACCGGCTACCGGGTCTACGAGGGCAGCACCCAGGTCGCCCAGGTGACCGGCACCTCGGCCACGATCACCGGGCTCGGCACCTGCACCTCGCACACCTACACGGTGCGCGCGTACAACGCCAACGGCGAGTCGGCCCCCAGCGCGCCGGTCTCCGGCACCACCACCGGGTGCACCGGCGGCGGCAACAAGCTGCTCGGCTACTTCGTGCAGTGGGGCGTCTACGGCCGCAACTACCACGTCAAGAACATCGACACCAGCGGCTCGGCCGCCAAGCTGACGCACATCAACTACGCCTTCGGCAACGTCCAGGGCGGCAAGTGCACCATCGGCGACTCCTTCGCCGACTACGAGAAGTCCTACGGCGCCGCCGAGAGCGTCGACGGCGTGGCCGACACCTGGGACCAGCCGCTGCGCGGCAGCTTCAACCAGCTCCGCAAGCTGAAGGCCAAGTACCCGCACATCAAGGTGCTGTTCTCCTTCGGCGGCTGGACCTGGTCCGGCGGCTTCGGCCAGGCGGCGCAGAACGCGGCCGCCTTCGCCGACTCCTGCTACAAGCTGGTCGAGGACCCGCGCTGGGCCGACGTGTTCGACGGCATCGACATCGACTGGGAGTACCCGAACGCCTGCGGCCTGACCTGTGACACCAGCGGTCCGGCGGCGTTCAAGAACCTCATGCAGGCTCTGCGCACCCGCTTCGGCCAGAACTACCTGGTCACCGCGGCCATCACCGCCGACGGCACCTCCGGCGGCAAGATCGACGCGGCCGACTACGGCGGCGCGGCGCAGTACCTCGACTGGTACAACGTCATGACCTACGACTTCTTCGGCGCCTGGGCCGCGCAGGGCCCGACCGCCCCGCACTCCCCGCTGACCACCTACAACGGCATCCCGACCCCGGGCTTCTACTCCGACAACGCGATCCAGAAGCTCAAGAGCAAGGGCGTCCCGGCCAGCAAGCTGCTGCTCGGCATCGGCTTCTACGGCCGCGGCTGGACCGGCGTCACCCAGTCCGCCCCCGGCGGCACCGCCACCGGCCCGGCGCCCGGCACCTACGAGCAGGGCAACGAGGACTACAAGGTCCTCAAGACCCGCTGCCCGGCCACCGGCACCGTCGCCGGCACCGCCTACGCGCACTGCGGCAACCAGTGGTGGAGCTACGACACCCCGGCGACCATCGGCGGGAAGATGAGCTACTCCAAGCAGCAGGCCCTCGGCGGCGCGTTCTTCTGGGAGCTCTCCGGTGACACCACCAACGGCGAGCTGATCACGGCCATGAAGAGCGGGCTCGGCTGAGCCGGCACGACCCGGCCCGCCCCTTCTGATCCGAGGAGGGCTCGGCCGGAGTAGGACGGGCGGGTGCGGCGCTCCGGGCGCCGCACCCGCTTCCTTTTCCGCCCTTCAGCCTTTCCGCCGCTCAGCTTTTCCGCCGCTCAGCTTTTCCGCCGCTCAGCTTTTCGCCCCTCAGCGGCCCAGCTCCGCTTCCCGGTCGAGGCGGCCCAGTTTGTGCGGGTTGCGGACCACGTAGATCCGGCTCACCCGCCCGTCCTCGATCACCAGCGCCACGGCCGCGTCCAGCCGCCCTTCCAGCTCGAAGCGCGCCGCCGGCCCGCCGTTCAGCCGCATCGGCGCCACCTCGAAGTCCAGCTCCAGCCGGGTCAGGGTCGCCAGCAGCGTGCTCACCCGCCCGGCGCCCCTGACCGGCCGCCGGGACGCGTTCACCACGCCGCCGCCGTCGGCGACCACGATCACGTCCGGGGCGAGCACCTCCATCAGCTCCCCCAGGTCGCCGCCGCGCACCGCGGCCAGGAACCGCTCGACGACCACGTCCTGCTCGGCCCGGCTCACCCGGGTCCTCGGCCGCCGCGCACTCACGTGCGCCCGCGCCCGGTGCGCGATCTGCCGCACCGCCGCCGGCGTCCTGCCCACCGCCGCCGCGATCTCCTCGTACGGCGTGGCGAACACCTCGCGCAGCACGAACACCGCCCGCTCGGCCGGCCCGAGCGTCTCCAGCACGGTCAGCATCGCGTACGACACGCTCTCGGCGAGCTCCACGTCCTCGGCCACGTCGGGGCCGACCAGCAGCGGCTCCGGCAGCCACTCCCCCACGTACTCCTCCCGCCGCCTGGCCAGGGTGCGGAGCCGGTTGAGCGCCTGCCGGGTGACGCTCCGCACCAGGTAGGCGCGCGGATCGACCACCTCGTCCCGCGACGCCGGGGCCAGTGCGGCCCAGCGCAACCACGTCTCCTGCACCACGTCCTCGGCGTCGGCGGCCGAACCGAGCACCTCGTAGGCGACGGTGAACAGCAACCTGCGGTGACCGACGAACGGATCCTCGGCTGGGGTTCGCTCATGACGCAGGCCGTCGGCGGGCCGGCGGTGCTCGGGATCGCAGGGCTCGGTCATGGGGCCGGGGTGGCGCCGCTCGGCCGGGCCAGTGGTTCCAGGCCGCAGGCCGCGGCGAAGCCCTGCGCCTCGATGCCGAGGGCGACGTTCATCCGGGCGGTCTGGTTGGCCAGTGCGGCGAAGGCGGTGAGTTCGAGCAGCGCCGCCGGCCCCAACCGGTCCAGCAGCCGGGCCGACAGCTCGTCGGTCACCGTGGGCGGCGTCCGCGACATCGCCTCGGCGTACTCCAGCACGTCCCGCTCCAGCGGCGTGAACAGCGCCGACTCCCGCCACCTGGGCACCTCACGCGCCTTGGCCATGTCCAGCCCCTCGTTGTGCGCACGGAAGTACCCGTAGTCCAGGCAGAAGGAGCAGCCGACCAGGGCGGCCACCGCCAGGTGCGCGTAGGACTTCAGGTTCTCGTCGCACCGGTCCCACCTGGTGGCCTTGCGGCCCATCCCGAGGGTGGCGCCGAGCACGGGCCGATGGTGCCACAGCACCCCGAGCGAATCGGGCACCTCGCCCAGCATCCGCTTGCTCGCCCGCTTCAGCACGGCTCCGTACAGGCCGGTGATCTCGGCGTGGGGAATCCGGTTTCCGGTCATGCGTCTCCTCCTCGGATCTGCTCTCCCCATGCAGACACCGCCCGCCGCCCGAGTGTGACACCGCACCGGCCGAGGCCGCCGGGTCAGGCGTAGCGCGGGTCGCGCTCACCGGAGTACACCACCGTCATGCCCAGCCGCGCGACGATCGTCCCCGGGTTGCGGTACACGTGCGGCCGGTCACCGCGCATCCGCAACGCGTCGCCCTCCCGCAGCTCGAACTCCGCTCCCCCGACCCCCACCTGCAGCTCCCCCTCATAGAGGTGCAGCAGTTCCCGGGTGCCCGCCGGGTGCCCGGGCGAGCGGATCTCGTCCCCCGCCGCGATCACGAAGTCCCACACCTCCACGAACGGCGCCTGCCCGTCGTTGACCAGCAGCCTGGACCGGCTGGCCCGGCCGGCGGGCCGTTCCAGCACCTCCGCCGCCCGCGCCACGTACCCCAGTTCCTTGGGCGGCTCGACCAGCACGCCGATCGGCACGCCCAGCGTGGCCGCGAGCCTGGCCAGCGTGGCGACGCTGGCATTGGTCCTGGCCGTCTCGATCTGCTGGACCATGTTGCGGCTCACCCCGGACCTGGTGGCCAGATCCTCCAGCCGCCAGCCCAGGGCCTGCCGGGCCGCCCGCACGTTGGCCGCCAGAATGCGCGTCACCTCTTCCATGAGAACATTATAGTATGCCGGAGACACAATATTCTGTACGTCTGCTGGTCGGGGCCGGATTCGTCGACTACCTGGGCTCCGGGTTGTTCCTCGCGCTGTCGGCCGTCTACTTCACCCAGCACGCCGGCTTACCCGCCTGGCAGGTCGGGGCGGGGCTGGGCCTCGGTGGCTCGCTCGCGTTGCTCTGCTCGGCGCCCGTGGGCCGGCTCGCCGACCGGCTGGGGACCCGGCGGGTGCTGGTCGCCCTGCATCTGGCCCGGGCCGCCGGGACCGCGGGGTACATGGTGGTCGGCGGCTGGCCGTCCTTCCTCGCCGCCGCGTGCCTTGTCACCGTGGCCGACCAGGGCATCGTCACGCTGACCCAGGCGCTGGCGGCCGAGCTCGCCGGGGCGGGGCGCCGGGAGCGGGTCATGGCGCACTACCGCACGGTCGCGAACCTGGCGATCAGTGCCGGGGGGCTGCTGGGCGGGCTGCTGACCGCTTCGGGCACCCGGGACTCCTTCCAGGTCGTGTTGCTGGCCAACGCCGCGGCGTACGTCGTGGTCGCCGCGCTCCTGCTCACCCTCCGCACCGCACCCCGTGCGAGCCCGCCCGACGGCCTGGAGAAGCCGAGCCCGCCCGGAGACCTGGAAAGGCCGAGCCCCTGGCGGAACCCGCGGCTGCTGACCCTCGCCGGGCTCGACACCCTGCTCCAGCTCTGGCAGCCGGTCCTCAACCTGGGCTTCCCGCTCTGGCTGGCCCTCCAGGAGCCCGCCCTGCGGCCCTGGATCGGCCCGCTGTACGCGATCAACACGGTCCTCTGCGTCCTGCTGCAGCTCCCCGCCGCCCGGCTGACCGCCACACCCGAAGCGGCCCGCCGCCGGCAGGCGGCCGGCGCGGTACTGCTGGCCGCCGCCTGCCTTGGCTACTGGGCCGGCTGGTTCGCCGCGGCCACGGTCCTGCTCACCCTCGGCGAGCTGCTCGCCGTCAGCGCGGCCTGGACGTTGTCCTACGCCCTCGCGCCGGCGGAGGGCAGGGCCGAGCATCTGGCGGTGTTCGGCATGGGACGCTCCTTCTCCCGGTACGTGCTCGGGCCGATCCTGGTCACCGGCCTGCTCCAGCTCCTCGGCGGGCCGAGCTGGGCCGTACTGGCCGGCCTGTTCGTGGCCGCGGCGGCGGCCACGCTCGCCTGGCGCCCGCCCGCGACCTGGCCCGGCGGTTGAACGCCGGGTTACCGCCGGAAGGACATCAGCGGACGATTCGCCGCCACGCCCGCCGAGCGCCCCTCCCCGGCCTCCGCACGCCCTCGCGTTGCGACAGGATGGCCCGGCAGGAACCACACGCACGACAAGGGGACCGGGTGAAGCCGCACGGGGTGGGCGAGGTCGCGCTGCTCTTCCTCAAGCTGGGAACCATCGCCTTCGGCGGCCCGGCGGCGCACATCGCGATGATGCGCGACGAGCTGGTGCGCCGTCGCGGCTGGGTCACCGACGAGCGCTTCGCCGACCTGATGGGCGCCACCAACCTGATCCCCGGGCCCAACTCCACCGAGCTGGCCATCCACCTCGGCTACGACCGCGCTCGCCGGCGCGGGCTGCTGGCGGCGGGGGTCTGCTTCATCCTTCCCGCGGCGCTGATCGTGACCGCCCTGGCCTGGGCGTACGTCACCTACGGGCAGACGCCCGCGGTCGAGGGGCTGCTGTACGGGATCGTCCCTGCGGTGATCGCGATCATCGCGCACGCGCTCTTCGGGCTGCTGCGCACGGTGATCAAGACGGTCTGGCTCGGCGTGCTGGCCGCCGCGGCGCTGGCCGCCTACCTGCTTGGCGTCAACGAGCTGGTCGTGCTCGCGGCGGGGGCTTTGCTGGCGGCAGGGGTACGGCTGGCGCGGCGGCCGGGGGCGCACGGGCTGCTGGCCGTACCGCTGCTGGGGTCTGGGGTGAACGAGCAGCTCTTCCTCACCATGCTGAAGATCGGCTCGGTGCTGTACGGCAGCGGCTACGTGCTGCTGGCCTTCCTGCGCGGCGACTTCGTGGAACGGCTCGGCTGGATCACCGAGCAGCAGCTCATGGACGCCGTCTCCATCGGCCAGGTCACCCCTGGGCCGGTGTTCACCACGGCGACGTTCATCGGCTACCTCGTGGCGGGGCCGCTCGGCGCCTTCCTGGCCACGGTGGCGATCTTCCTGCCCTCCTTCGTCTTCGTCGGCCTGCTCACCCGGATCACCGATCGGCTGCGCTCCAGCGAGTGGACCTCGGCGCTGCTCGACGGGCTCAACGCCGCCGCGCTGGCGCTGATGGCGGGGGTCTCGCTCCAGCTCGGCCGCGCCTCGATCGTCGACCCGCTGACCGCGGCCATCGCCATAGTGACCCTGGTGCTGCTCTGGCGGACCAGGCTCAACAACGCCTGGTACATCGCCGCGGGCGCGCTGGTCGGTCTCGTGCACGTCTGGCTGTCCTAACGGCCCCGCCCGGAGGGGCGAAAAATTTCAAGTCATCAGTATTGATGAAGGGATCCTTCGGAGTTACGTTCATGATCGGCCTCTAAACCCCCCTCACATGCCTGAGAGGCGAGCATGGTGACACTTCCCCAGGCCCTTCGATCCGCGATCCCCTTCCTCGCCGCCTGCGTGGTGGCCCTCCTGCCCGCGGTGCCCGCCAGCACCGCCGGCGACCCGCCCGCCGACCCCGCCGCCGAGCAGTCCACCGACCAGCCGGCCGACGCCACGGCCCTGCTGGCGGTCTCGCACAAGAGCCCCTTCAACTGCGGCAAGACCTTCTACGCCAACAACTGGACCGGCGGCCACAACCCGAACGGCTCCATCGACTGGCAGAACTACGGCGGCGACGAGACCAACGGCGAGCCCGTGCGCGCCACGGCCGCCGGGACCGCCTACTTCTACGACTACGGCAACACCAGCTACGGCAAGTGGGTCGAGATCCACCACTCCGACGGCTCCCGCACCCGCTACGCGCACATGTCGAGCATGGTCCGGGCGGCCGGGGCCTCGATGGGCGTCAGCCAGGGCACCCAGATCGGCAACGTGGGCGCCACCGGCACCTCCGTCCCGCACCTGCACTACGAGCAGCGGTTCTCCGGCGGCGGGATGGACACCAGCCCGACCGTCGAGGGCGTCACCGTCTCGCTCGGCCAGAAGAAGGCCATCACCAGCACCAACGCCTGCGGTGGCGGCACCAACCCGTACACCCCGCAGGAGGCGTGCGGCAGCGGCTACTCGGTCGTCGACTCGGCCGGGCTGAGCGGCGGCACCACCTACCTGCTGTACAACTCCGGCAACGGTTACAACTGCGTCGTGACCATGAAGTCGACCAACCTCGGCGTCAACACCGCGGTCTCGGCCTTCCTGGAGCCGCAGGGCGAGAGCCGGGTGACCGACGCCGGGAACTTCGGGTACTACGCCGGCCCGGTCCGCCTGCACGCCGCCGGGCAGTGCGTGCGCTGGGGCGGCTCGGTCGGCAGCAGCTCCTACACCAGCCCCTTCGAGCACTGCGGCTAGCCGTACCTCCGGGGAGGACTCCTCCCTGACCTCGTGATCCGGGTCCCGCCGGGCGAGCACGCTCG
>NZ_JBFAKP010000024.1:0-138251 GCF_040655795.1 Nonomuraea sp. NPDC050310
TCGCTGGCCTGGAACGCCTCCACCGACAACGTCGGCGTCACCGGCTACGAGGTCTTCCGCGGCTCCACCCTGGTCGCCACCGTCACCGGGACGACGCACACCGACACCGGCCTGAGCGCGTCCACCGGCTACACCTACACCGTCAGGGCCACCGACGCCGCGGGCAACCGCTCGGCGGCCGGCGGCCCGGTCACCGGCACGACCACCCAGGGCGGGAGCGGCACGCCGGTCGAGGCCAACGGCCAGCTCCGGGTGTGCGGCAACCGGCTGTGCAACGCGAACGGCAAGCAGATCCAGCTCCGGGGCATGAGCACGCACGGCCTGCAGTGGTACCCGCAGTGCGTCACCGACGCCTCGCTCAACGCGCTGGCCGGCGACTGGAAGGCCGACATCGTCCGGCTGTCGATGTACATCCAGGACGGCGGCTACGAGTCCAACCCCCGGCTGTTCACCGACCGGATGCACAGCCTGATCGACAAGGCCACCGCGCGCGGCCTGTACGTGATCGTCGACTGGCACATGCTCAGCCCAGGCGACCCCAACTACAACCTCTCCCGGGCCAAGACCTTCTTCACCGAGATCGCCCAGCGGCACGCGGGCAAGCCCAACATCCTGTACGAGATCGCCAACGAGCCCAGCGGGGTGAGCTGGTCCAGCATCCGGTCCTACGCGCACCAGATCATCCCGGTCATCCGCGCCCAGGACCCCGACGGCATCGTGCTGGTCGGCACCCGCGCCTGGTCCTCCCTCGGCGTCTCCGAGGGGGCCAGCGAGACCGAGGTGGTGAACAGCCCGGTCAACGCCGCCAACATCATGTACACCTTCCACTTCTACGCCGCCTCGCACGGCAGCACGTACCTGTCCACGCTGTCCCGCGCGGCCGACAAGCTGCCGATCTTCGTCACCGAGTTCGGGACGCAGAACTCGGCGGGTGAGGAGGCGAACGACTTCGCCATGTCCCAGCGCTACCTCGACCTGATGGCGCAGAAGAAGATCAGCTGGGTCAACTGGAACTTCTCCGACGACCATCGCTCCGGCGCGGTCTTCAAGACCGGCACCTGCTCGGCCGGCGGCCCCTGGACCGGCACCGGTCCGCTCAAGGAGGCCGGCATCTGGGTCCGCGAGCGGATCCGCACGGCCGACGACTTCTAGCCGGACCACCCCGGCCGGCGGTGCCCGAAACGGCGCCGCCGGCCGATTCCGGCTGCCCAGACCTCCGATGAATCACCCCGCGACGGGCCTCGCTCACCGATCCCGTTACGGTGGGCGGCGTGAAGGGTGCGTTGCTGGTCGCGGGGACCACGTCGGATGCGGGCAAGAGCGTGGTGACGGCGGGCATCTGCCGCTGGCTGGCCCGCCAGGGGGTGCGGGTGGCGCCGTTCAAGGCGCAGAACATGTCGCTCAACTCCTTCGTCACCGCCGACGGCGCCGAGATCGGCCGCGCCCAGGCGATGCAGGCGCAGGCCGCCGGGATCGAGCCGGTGGCCGACATGAACCCCGTCCTGCTCAAGCCGGGCAGCGACCGCCGCAGCCAGGTGGTCCTCATGGGCCGGCCGATCACCGACGTGGACGCCATGGAGTACGGCGAGCTGAAGGACATGCTCCGCGAGGCGGCGCTGGCCTCCCTCGCCCGGCTGCGCGCCGCCTACGACGTGGTGGTCTGCGAGGGCGCGGGCAGCCCGGCGGAGATCAACCTGCGCGCCGGCGACCTGGCGAACATGGGCCTGGCCCGGGCCGCCGACCTGCCGGTGGTGGTGGTCGGCGACATCGACCGGGGCGGCGTCTTCGCCGCCTTCTACGGCACCGTCGCCCTGCTGGAGGCGGCCGACCAGGCGCACATCGCCGGGTTCGTGGTCAACAAGTTCCGCGGCGCGGCCGAGCTCCTCGAACCCGGCCTGGACATGCTGCGCGAGCTCACCGGCCGCGAGGTCTACGGCGTCCTGCCGTGGCTCGACGGGCTGTGGCTGGACGTGGAGGACTCGCTCGCCCTGGAGGGGCGCTCGATCGAGGTCCGCGAGCCGTACCAGGGCAAGGGGGTGCTGCGGGTGGCCGTCGTTCGGCTGCCGCGCATGTCCAACTTCACCGACCTCGACGCGCTCGCCGGGGAGCCCGGCGTGGTGGTGCGCTTCGTGACCAGCCCCGCCGAGCTGGAGGACGCCGACCTGGTCGTGCTGCCCGGCTCGCGGGCGACGGTCTCCGACCTGGCGTGGTTGCGCGCCCGCGGCCTCGACGTCGCGCTCGCCGCGCGGACCGGGCCGGTGCTCGGCATCTGCGGCGGCTTCCAGATGCTCGCCCGCGAGATCGTCGACGAGGTGGAGTCGGGCGCGGGCCGGGTCGAGGGCCTCGGACTGCTGCCGGTCCGCGTCGAGTTCGCCGCCGGCAAGACCCTCGGCCGGCCGCGCGGGGAGTGGCGCGGCACGCCGGTCACCGGCTACGAGATCCACCACGGGGTGGCGAGCGTCGAGGGCGGCGAGCCCTTCCTGGACGGCTGCCGCGTCGGCCCGGTCTTCGGCACCACCTGGCACGGCGCGCTGGAGAACGACGGCTTCCGCCGGGCCTTCCTCGCCGAGGTCGCCGCGCTGGCCGGCCGCGACTTCGTGCCGCACCCCGACGTCAGCTTCGCGGCCCTGCGCGAGGAGCGGCTGGACGCGCTCGGCGACCTGGTCGAGCGGCACCTCGACACCGGCGCGTTGCTCCGGCTGATCGAGCACGGCAGCCCGGAGGTCCCCTTCCTGCCGCCGGGCGCGCTCAGGGCTTGACGCCCACGCGGTGCTCGTCCACCCAGGCGTCGATCAGCTCCCACTGGTCGTAGAGCCAGGCGATGCGCTCCTCCTTCGGCACGTCCGCGGCCGGCACCCGCCACCACTTGGCGGTGATCCGGGCCCGCACCGGCAACTGCCGCCAGACGTCCCCGACGGTGACCAGGTGGTCGAGCCCGGTGTGCGCGACGAAGATGACGTCGGCCTGCGGGCACGCCTCGATCGCCGCGATGGCGCCGCCGGGCCGGGGCGGCAGAAGGTGGTCCATGCCGCGGGCGCGCTCGGCCTCGGCGGCCAGGCCCTTCTCCTCCAGCCGGCGGATCGCCAGCCGGCGCCGGCGCGGGGTGAAGTTGCCGCCCTCGGGGAAGATCACCAGCGCGTCGTCGTCGTCCATGGAGGCCGCGAGCCGCCTGATCTCCTGGAGCACGCCGCTCTCGGTGATCTTGCGGGGGACGAAGGCGTTGGGCAGCCGGTTGATGATCACGTCGAGCGACGGGTCGAACTGCAGGGCCGCCTTCATCACGATCCTCGGCTGCCTGCCGTACCGGGCGAGCAGGTGGTGGACCAGCAGGAACGAGTCGCCGGGACCGGCGTGCCGGGCCAGGACGATGATCGGCCGGCTGAGCCGGGCGGCCTGCTCGGCGGAGGTCAGCGGGGGCTCCTCGACCTCGACGCTGAGCTGGAAGATCCGGACCGCGGCGGCGTACACCCGGCCCAGGAACCACCGGATGAGCGCGTAGTGCCGCTCCCGGTAGGAGTCGCGCTGGAGCCGGCCGCCGAAGCCGGCGGCCACCCACAGCCCGAGACAGGCCAGCAACATCCCCGACTCCAGCACCAGCCACGAGACGCCGAACCACAGGAAGCGGGTCCCGCGGCGCTGCGGCGGCGGCAGGCGCATCGAGGCGGCGGTGATCACCAGCAGCCAGATCGGCAGCGTGACCACCAGCGCCACCGTCAGGACCAGCACCAGTGGAGCGAGGATCAGACGCCGCAGGATCCGAGGGGGGAGCACCCCTTCATACTGCGCTCGTCCGGAGGTATCGGGAAGAAGCCTCATACGCCCGCTCGATGGAGGTGCTGATCCGCGACAGGTCGCGGTATCGGAACGGCGAGGCCGGCCCGGGCGCGCCGGTCGGCAGCACGTGCACCTCGACCTCCGGCGGGAGCAGCGCCATCTCCTCGGCGAAGCGGTGCCGGCGGGCGATCTCGAAGGCGACCAGCCCGACCTCCCACGGCCGCCGCGGCGCCTTCAGCGGATGCTCGATCCGCCCCACGTGCAGGACGAAGACCCGCTTGGCGCCCAGCTGCACCGCCCGGCCGACCGGGATGCTGTGCACCAGCCCGCCGTCCAGGTAGTGCTGGCCGTCGATCGGCACCGGCGGCAGCAGCCCCGGCACCGCGCAGGAGGCCAGCACCGCGTCCACCAGCGGCCCCGAACCGAACCACCGCGCGCTGGCCTGCTCGATCGAGGCCGCCACGCACTCGAAGCGCACCGGCAGGTCCTCGATCAGCTCGTACGGCACAGCGGCCCGCAGCACCTTCCGCAACGGCCCCACCGGATGCAGATGCGTCCCGGTGCGCGCCAGCGTCGACAACCGGGTCAGCAGGTTCCCCGCGAAGGCCGACCGCACCACGTCCGACAACCACAACTCGGTCAGCCGCGCCGCCGCCTGCGACCCGGCGGCGGCCACCACGGCCCCGTTGATCGCCCCGATCGAGGTGCCCACGACCAGGTCGGGCCGGACGCCCGCCTCGTCGAGCGCCCGCAGCATGCCCACCTCGCGCGCGCCGAGCACGCCGCCGCCACCCAGCACGAAAGCCGTCTCCACCGCACCATGATGCCTCGCCCCGCGGTTGCCTCGTTCCGGAAAGGAAGCGCCTGCCGTACTGCCGGATCCGGCCGATGACGCGGCGGCGGCGGAGGCGGACCATGGCTGGCATGACAGCAGTGGTGCAGGCCGAGGGCCTGACCAAGTACTACGGACGGCGGCGCGGGCTCGAGGACCTGACGCTGGAGATCCAGCCGGGGGAGATCTTCGGCTACCTGGGTCCCAACGGCGCGGGCAAGACCACCACGCTCCGGCTGCTCCTGGACGTGATCCGGCCGACCCGCGGCTCGGTGCGGGTCCTGGGGGAGCGCTCGCGCGACCCGGCGGTGCGCGGCCGCATCGGCTACCTGCCCGGTGAGCTGGCCCTGGAAGGGCGGGAGAAGGCCCGTGACTACCTGCGCTTCCTGGCGCGCATCCGCGGCGGGGTGCCGGTCGCGCGGATCGACGCACTGGCCGAACGGCTGGACGCCGACCTGGGCGTGCCGATGCGCAAGCTGTCCAAGGGCAACAAGCAGAAGGTCGGGCTGATCCAGGCGTTCATGCACGAGCCGGAGTTCCTGATCCTGGACGAGCCGACCGGCGGGCTCGACCCGCTGGTGCAGCAGGAGTTCCTGGCCATGGTGCGGGAGGTGCGCGCCTCCGGCCGGACGGTGCTGATGTCCTCGCACGTCCTGGCCGAGGTGGAGAGCGTCGCCGACCGGGTGGGCATCGTGCGCGACGGGCGGCTCGTGGCGGTGGAGAACATCGCGGCGCTGCGTGAGAAGGCGGTGCGCCGGGTCGAGCTGCACTTCGACGCGCCGGTGCCGGCCGAGGCCTTCCGCGACCTGCCGGGCGTGCGCGACCTGCGCGTCGACGGCGCGGCGCTGAGCTGCACCATCGACGGCCGGCCGGACGCGCTGGTCAAGGCGGCGGCGAGGTTCACCGTGGTGCACCTGGTGAGCGCCGAGCCCGACCTGGAAGAGATCTTCCTGACCTACTACAGCGAGGAATCATGATCACCAGGACGTTGCGCGAGTACCGGCGCGGGCTGCTCGGGTGGAGCACCGGGATCAGCCTGTTCATGGCGATGTACATCGGCATCTTCGCCAGCCTGCGCGACGACCCCGCCACGCTCAGCGCCCAGGCGATGGCCAAGTACCCCGGCCCGCTCAAGGACCTCATGGGCGGCATGCAGGACATCGGCACCGGCACCGGCTACCTGCAGACCGTGGTCTACCAGCTCATCGTGCCGCTGGTCTTCCTGGTCTACGCCGTCGGGCTGGCCAACCGGGCGCTGGCCCAGCCGGAGGAGGCCAGGACGCTGGAACTGGTGATCACCCTGCCGATCGACCGGCGGCGGCTGCTGCTGGAGCGGTGGGCCGGGACGGCGCTCACGCTGGTGGCGCTGGCGGTGGCGACCGGGGCGGTGGTGCTGCTGGTCGCGCAGAGCATCGACCTGGGCGTGCCGGCCGGCCGCATCCTGGCCGCGCACACCGGCGTGCTGCTGATGACGCTGTGCTGGGCCACGCTGGCGCTGAGCGTGGGCGCGGCGACCGGACGGGCGATCTACGGCACCGCCGCCGTCGGCGTCTGGGCGCTGGCCGGGTACACCGCGACGACCGTCGGGCGCGGCATCGAGGCGATCTCCTGGCTGAAGTGGGTCTCGCCGTTCCACTATTACGGCGAGGCGCGCCCGCTCTACACCGGTCTGCCGGTGGGTGACTACCTTGTCCTGGTGGCCGTGGTCGCGGTCCTGCTGCTGACCGCCGTGCTCGCCTTCGATCGGCGTGACGTGGGAGTGTGAGTGGACCACCGGGCTGCGGGACGGCAGGCGGCCGAACAGGGGGTGCCCCTGCGCGAACTGGTCGGCGCGGCGCTCGCGGACGAGGCGCTGCGCCGTAAGGTCCTCGCGCTGATCGACGGGTACGAGGCCGCCCAGCTCGACGCGCTGCGCAAGGAGCACCAGGCGCGTCACGAGTTCGTGGACGACCTGCTGCAGGGGCGGTCGGAGCGGCTGGCCGAGCGGGCCGAGCACTTCGGGTTGCGGCTGGCCGAGTCCTACGTGGTGACCGTCGCCCGCCCTCGGGTCAAGGCCCGCGCGGAGTCCGGGGGCCGGCCGCTGGGCGGGTGGCAGCGGGCCATCGAGGAGGCCATGACCACCCGGTTCGGCTCCCACAACGTCCTGGTCGCCGTGCGGGACGGCCTGCTGGCCTGCGTCGCCCCCGCCTCGCTCCCGGCGGCGGTCGGCGAGTTCACCCACCACGTGCGGTCCCGTTTCGAGGAGGGCTGGCGGGTCGGCGTCGGCCGCCCGCACCGCGGCCCCGGCGGGGTGGTGACCTCCTTCCGCGAGGCGGCCAACGCCCTCGACCTGGCCGACCGGCTGGGCCTGGGCCGCCAGGTGGTCAAGGCGGCCGACCTGCTCGTCTTCCCGGTGCTGCTGCGCGACCGGGAGGCGATCGAGGACCTCATCACCAGCGTGCTGAGCCCGCTGCTGACCGCCAGGGGCGGCGCGACGCCGCTGCTGGAGACCCTGGAGGCGGTCTTCGCGGCGCAGGGCAACCAGGCCGCCGCCGCCCGGCGGCTCGGCATCAGCACCCGTGCGGTCACCTACCGGCTGGAGCGCATCCGGCGGCTGACCGGCTTCGCCCCCGACGACCCCACCCAGCGCTTCACCCTGGAGACCGCCGTGCTCGGCGCGCGGCTGCTCGACTGGCCGGGATGACGTATCGTGGCATCGAGACACGCATGTCTCATAGCGAGATACGAATGACTCGGAAGGGGTGGGCGTCATGCGCTGGGATCACAGCTATGACGTAGTGGTGGTCGGCTCCGGCGCGGCC
The DNA here is from genome assembly GCF_040655795.1 of Nonomuraea sp. NPDC050310. Classification (NCBI taxonomy): domain Bacteria; kingdom Bacillati; phylum Actinomycetota; class Actinomycetes; order Streptosporangiales; family Streptosporangiaceae; genus Nonomuraea; species Nonomuraea sp. NPDC050310. The sequence continues at coordinate 7,408 of NZ_JBFAKP010000024.1, forward strand.
GGGCTCGCGACCGCGCTGACCGCGCAGTTGCACGGCCTGAGCGCGGTGGTCGTGGAGAAGACCGGCAAGTACGGCGGCTCCAGCGCGCTGTCCGGCGGCGCCATCTGGGTGCCGGGCAACCTCTACCTCGACGGCACCGAGCTGCGCGACACCAGGGAGGAGGCCCGCACCTATCTGAAGTCCACCGTCGGCGAGCGCGTCCCTGAGGAGCGCCGCGAGGCCTACCTCGACCGCGGCCCCGAGATGGTGCGCTTCCTGCACGAGCGCACCCGGCACGTGCGTTTCGAGTACACCCCCGGCTACGCCGACTACTTCCCCGAACTGCCCGGCGGCAAGGCCCTCGGCCGCAGCGTCGAGCCCGCCCTGTTCGACCTGCGCCAGCTCGGCGCGCTCCGCAGGATCATGCGCCGGGCCGAGCTGCCCACCTACGGCATGGTGATGAACAGCCGGGAGTTTCACAAGGTCAATATGATCACCCGCACCTGGCGAGGCCGGCGCATGGCGCTCAAGATCGGGCTGCGCGCGGTCGCCTCCCTGGTCACCGGCGCCCGCTGGGCGGCGCTCGGCGAGGCGCTGGTCGGGCGGCTCTCGCTCAGCCTGGCCGAGGCCGGCGGCCGGATCTGGGTGAACACCCCGTTCGAGGACCTGGTCGTCGAGGACGGCCGGGTCACCGGCATCCGCGCCGGCGGCAAGACCATCCAGGCGAAGGGCGGCGTCGTCCTGGCCGCCGGCGGCTTCTCGCACAGCCAGGAGCTGCGCGAGCGCTACCTGCCGCAGCCCACCGACGCGCGCTGGAGCTCCGCCTCCGAAGGACAGACCGGCGACGTGCTCGGGGCCGCGCTCCGCGCCGGGGCGGCGCTCGACCTCATGGACCGCGTGTGGGGCATGCCCGCGGCGGTGCCGCCGGGGGAGAAGCCGGTCTTTCTCGTCACCGACCGGGCCGTGCCCGGCATGATCGTCGTCGATCCGCGCGGCGAGCGGTTCGTCAACGAGGCCGCGCCGTACCACCAGTTCGTGGACACCATGTACGCCAAGGACGCGGTGCACTCCTGGATGGTCATCGACTCGCGGACCAAGAACCGCTACATCATGCTCAACCACTTCCCCGGGCAGCCGTTCAAGGCGGCCTGGCTCAAGTCGGGGTTCGTCAAGAAGGCCGGGACGGTCGAGGAGCTGGCCCGGCGGATGGGCGTGGAGCCGGCCAAGCTGGCGGCGACGGTCGAGCGCTTCAACGGCCTCGCCCGGCTCGGGCGGGACGAGGACTTCGGGCGGGGGGACAGCGCCTACGACCGCTACTACGGTGACCCGACGCTGCCCGCGCCCAACCTCGCGCCGCTGGACAAGGGGCCGTTCTACGCGATCCCGCTGGTTCCCGGGGACATCGGCACCAAGGGCGGCGTGCTCACCGACGTGCGGGCCAGGGTGCTCCGGGAGGACGGCACGGCCATCGAGGGGCTGTACGCGGCGGGGAACGTGTCGGCGGCGGTGATGGGGGAGACCTACCCCGGGCCCGGGGCCACCCTCGGACCGGCGATGACCTTCGGCTACGTCGCCGCCACCGACATCCACACCCACCTCAACCCCTGACCCAGCCTCTCCTGAGGGCTCGCTGCCCGGACGCCCGGTGGCCTAGCGCGGGGTGGCGGCGCCTTCCAGGAAGAGCCGGACGATCGCGTCGGTGGCGTCCTCGACCCCGAGCTGCGCCAGCGGCGCGACGCTCAGCGCGCCCAGCACGAGCGAGCCGTGCAGGGCGGCGAGCTGGTCGTACGGCAGGTCGGTGCGCAGCACGCCCTCGGCCTGCCCCCGCCCGGCCAGGGCCCGCAACCGCTCGCCGACCTCTTCCTCCTCCGGCCACAACCGGGCCCGGTGCGTGCTGACCACCCAGAACTCCCGGCCCACGGTCAGCAGCGCCCGCGTCATCCTGGCCAGCCCCTCGGCCACCGGCACGGCGTCGATGTTGGCCGCGTCCAGCACCCGGACCGACTCCTCGGCGGCGAACCGCCCCAGCTCCAGCAGCAGTTCCTCGCGGTTGGCGAAGTGCCGGTAGAGGGTGGCGCGGCCGACCCCGGCGGCGGCGGCGATGTCGGCCATCCCGGCCCGCTCGTGCGTGCGGAGCGCGGCGGCGGCCGCCCGCAGGATCGCCTCCCGGGTCCGTGACATGCGGCCATCCTAATGATCAGACCCCCGCCCCCCGACCCAGCCGCGCAGCGCGGTCGGGGGCGGAGGTGCCGTCCCGGCACGAGGCGGTGCCGGGGCAGCGCACCAGCGTGCCCAGCGCTCAGGGGGTCACGGGGTGAAGCTGGTCAGGGTCCCGGACTCCATGGCCACCCAGATCCGCCCGTCCGCCCCCACGGCAAGCCCATGCGGCTCGGCCCCGTCGAGCTCGAACTCCGTGATCTCCCCCTCAAGAGTGATCCGCCCCAGCCGGCCGGCCCCCCACTCGGTGAACCACAACGCCCCGTCCGGCCCGGTGATGATCGCGTGCGGCCGGGCCGAGCGGTCGGGCAGGGGATGCTCCACGATCCCCCCGTCCGGCGTGATCCGCCCGACCTGCCCGGCCCCGATCTCCACGAACCACACCGCCCCGTCCGGCCCGGCGGTGAGACCCACCGGCATGGCCCCCTCGGTCGGCAGCGGAAACACCGTCACCTCACCCGCGGTCGTCACCCGCCCGATCGCGTTGCCCTGGTTCAGCGTCACCCACAGCGCCCCGTCGGCCCCCGCGGTGATCGCCGAGGGCATGCCCGGCATCTCGACGGAGGTCACCGTCCCGTCCGGCCCGATCCGGGCCACCCGGTCGGCCTGCACCTGGGTGACCCACAACGCCCCGTCCGGCCCGTGGGCCATCCCGTACGGCGAAGCCAGCTCCACGGAGCTCACGTGCCCCTCGCGGGTGATCCGCGAGAGCCGTCCCCCGGCGAACTCGGTGACCCACACCGCCCCGTCCGACGCTTCGGCGAGCACCGTAGGCTGCCCGTCGGCCGGGTCGAGCTGGAAGACCTCCACCTCGCCGCCGCCCGACACGCGCCCGACGCGTCCCTCCTGGGCCATGCTGAACCACATCGTGCCGTCCGACGCCGTCATGACGCCGTACGGTGAACCGTCAACCTTGATCGTCATCAGACGCTCACCCGCTTCCCCTCGAACCTGGCGCGCAGCGCCCGGTCGTGGGTCACCACGACCAGCGCGCCCTCGTACTCCCGCAACGCCGCCTCGAGCTCCTCGACCAGCACCGGCGACAGATGGTTGGTCGGCTCGTCCAGCAGCAGCAGGTCGTGCTCCCCGGCCAGCACCTTGGCCAGCGCGAGCCGCCGCCGCTGCCCTTCGGACAGCGCGCCCACCTTGACGTCGAGCAGGTCGCCGGGCAGCAGCCCGGTGGCCTCCAGCGCCGAGCGCGGCCCGCCGTAGGCCTGCGCGACCGTCTGGCCGGGGTCGAAGGCGACCTCCTGCCGCAGGTAGCCGACGCGGCCCCGGGCCTGTTCGTGGATGCGTTCCAGCAGCGTGGTCTTGCCCGAGCCGTTCGGGCCCTGGATCAGCAGCCGCTCGCCCGGTCCCACGCTGATCCCGGCCGTCACGCCAGGCCCGTCGCCATCGGGGCCGGTCAGGTCGAAGGCCCGGGTGCGTCCGTGCCCGGCGAAACGGCCGCGGAAGCGCAGCGGCTCCGGCGGTCGCGGGACCGGGTCCTCCTCCAGGCGCCGCAGCCGCTCGTGCGCCTGCCGTACCCGGGAGGCGACGGAGCTCTGCACCCGCCCGGCGTTGCGGTCGTAGGCCATCTTGTTGCCGTCCTTCATCGCCCGGCCCGCCGCGACCCGGCGGGCGGTGGTGGCGGCGAAGTCGCGCACCTGGCGGACCTCCTCCTGCCAGGCGGCGTAGGCCTGCTCCCAGCGCTGCCGCGCGGCGGCCTTCTCGGCCAGGAAGGCGGTGTAGCCGCCGCCGAACCGGGTCACCCCGCCGTGCTCGACCTCGATGATCGAGGTGGCCACCCGCTCCAGGAAGGTGCGGTCGTGCGAGACGACCACGACCGTGCCGGGGTGGGCGCGGAGCCGGTCCTCCAGCCAGGTCAGCGCCGCCTCGTCGAGGTGGTTGGTCGGCTCGTCCAGCAGCAGCACCTCGGGCGAGGCGGCCAGCAGGCAGGCCAGGCCGAGCCGGGCCTGCTCGCCGCCGGACAGGCTGGTCAGGGGACGGTCGCGGCCGATCCCGGCCAGGCCGAGACCGTGCATCGAGCGCTCCACCCGCAGGTCGGCCTCGTAGCCGTCGCGGGCCTCGAAGGCGGTCAGCAGCTCGCCGTAGGCGACGAGGTCCTGGGCCTCGGCGGCCCGCTGCAGCGCGGCCTCGAGCTCGCGCAGCTCGGCCAACGCCAGGTCGATCGCCTCGCCGACGGTGCCGCCGGCCAGGGTCTGCGCCAGGTGCCCGGCGCCGCCCGCGGCGCTCACCGTGACCTCGCCGTCGTCGGGCCGTTCCACGCCCGCCAGGATCCGCAGCAGCGTGGACTTGCCCGAGCCGTTCTCCCCGACGATCCCGGCGTGCTCGCCGGGCCGGATGGAGAGGGTCACGTGGTCGAGGACGACCCGCTCGCCGTACGTCTTGGACACGCCGTGAAGGCTGAGCTGAGTGGACAGGATGGACCTCCAAAGACAACTTGTGTAGCTTTAAGTTAGCCGACTGTCCCGCTAAATGCAACTGGAGTTGTCTTTGAAACGTCCCGGTGGGCGCAGCGCCCGCGTTCGCGACGCCGTACGGCAGGCCACGCTGGCCGAGCTGGCCCTGCACGGCTTCCAGGGCCTGACAGTCGAGAACGTCGCCCAGCGCTCCGGCGTGCACAAGACCACCGTCTACCGGCGCTGGGGCAGCGCGGAGGGGCTCGTCGCCGACGCGCTCGACCTGGCGGGGGAGGAGCCCTGGCCGGTGCCGGACACCGGCACGCTCGCCGGCGACCTGCGCGAGCTGGCGGACATGGTCCGCACGGGCGTCCAGGACGACTCGCTGGTGCACTCCTTCGTCGCCGCCGCCTTCCAGAACGGCGCGGCGGCCGAGGCGCTGCACCGCTTCTACCAGGCGCGGCACGAGCAGTCCGCCGAGGTCGTGCGCCGCGCGGTGGACCGGGGCGAGCTGGGGGCGGAGGTGGACGCCGAGGAGCTCGTCCGGCTGGCCATCGGGCCGCTGTTCTACCGGATCTTCATCTCCCGCGAGCCGATCACCGAACGGGAGGCCGAGCGGGTCGCCGACGCGGCCCTCGCCGCCGCCCGCGCCGGGATCCTCGACCGCGCCCCGGCGGAGGTCAGGACCGAGCCGGCCGGTCCAGGGAGTGAAGCTGGGCCAGCGTCGGCATTCGGGGCACGGTGAGCACCCGGCAGCCGGCCGCCCTCGCCGCGGCGATGCCGGTGGGGCTGTCCTCGATGGCCACGCAGCGGGCCGGCTCGACGCCCAGCCGGGAGATGGCCTCCAGGTAGGGGTCGGGGTACGGCTTGCCGCGCGGGGTCTCACCGTCGGCGACGACCGTGCGGAAGGGGTGCGGGAGCTGCTTCAGGACGAGGTCGACGATGCGCCGCGGCGAGGCGCTGACCAGGGCGGTCGGCACCTCGCCGGCGGCCAGCTCGCCGAGCAGGCCGAGCGCCCCGTCCACGAAGCGCACGCCGGCGGCGATCCGCGCGGCGAACTCCTCGGTGAGCCGCTCGGAGACCGCCGCCATGTCTGGAGCGCGGCCGTCCGGGGCGCGGTCGGCCGAGGTGGCGCGGGAGAGCAGGTGGGCGGCGGTGTCGGCCACGGTCCGGCCGTGGACCGAGTCGGCGTCGTCGCCGGTGAGCCGCACCCCCAGACCGCGGGCGACCGAGGAGGCCGCCTCCCACCACAACCCCTCGGTGTCCACCAGCGTGCCGTCCATGTCGAACAACACCGCGTCAAAAGGCACAGCGTCAAAAGGCACAGCGTCAGACCCCGCTGCGTCAGACGACACTGGCCGGGTCCTCGGCGGGGCTGACCGGCACCGGGGTCTCGGCCCGGCGGGCGGAGACCAGGACCGGGCGCTCGACCAGCCGCACCGACACCCGGGTGCCGGGCGCGAGCCGTACCGCCTCGTGGCCGGGGACGTCGGCGAGCACCTCGCCGCCCTCCAGCGCGACCCGCAGCCGCACCGAGGCCCCGCGGAAGGACGCGGCGACGATCTCGGCGCGGCCGTCCTCGGCCGGGCTGACCTGCACGGCCTCCGGCCGCACCAGCACGTCCACCTCCGCGCCGGGCGCGGTCCCGTCCAGCGGCAGGAGCTGGCCGAGCACGGTGACCCGGTCGCCGGAGACGCGGCCGGGCAGATGGTTCATGGTCCCGACGAACTCGGCGACGAACGGCGTGGCCGGGCGGTCGTAGACCTCGGCGGGCGCGCCGCACTGCTCCAGGCGGCCGTCGCGCAGCACCGCGACCCGGTCGGCGACCGACAGGGCCTCCTCCTGGTCGTGCGTGACGAAGATGGTGGTGATGCCCAGGTCGAGCTGGAGCCGGCGGATCTCCTCGCGCAGCCCCACCCGGACCTTCGCGTCCAGCGCCGACAGCGGCTCGTCCAGGAGCAGCACGCGCGGCTCCAGCGCCAGCGCGCGGGCCAGGGCGACGCGCTGCTGCTGGCCGCCGGAGAGCTGGTGCGGGAACCGGTCGGCGTGGGTGGCCAGGCCGACCAGCTCCAGCAGTTCCTGGGCCTTGGCCCGGCGCACGGCCGCGGCGACCTTGCGCACCCGCAGGCCGAAGGCGACGTTGTCCAGCGCGCTCAGGTTGGGGAAGAGCGAGTAGGCCTGGAAGACCATGCCCGCGTCGCGCTTGTTGGCCGGGACGCCGGTGATGTCCTTGCCGTCGAGCAGCACCGCGCCGGAGTCGGGCCGCTCGAACCCGGCCACGCAGCGCAGCGCGGTCGTCTTGCCGCAGCCCGACGGGCCGAGCAACGCGACCAGCTCGCCCGGCTCGACGGTCAGGTCGAAGCCGTCGAGCGCGACGGTCTTCCCGAAGGTACGGCGAAGCGCACGGAACTCAAGCCTGGCGGCCACGGTTGGTCCCCCTTGAGACGAGAAGCAGCAGCAGCCAGGTGAGCAGCAGGCTGAGCACGGAGACGGCGACGGAGAGCTGGCCCTTGGACCCGGAGATCGACACGATCCACACCGCGAACGGCCGGTAGCCCATGATGCTCGCCATGGTGTACTCGCCCAGCACCAGCGCCAGCGACAGGAAGGCGGCACTGGCCAGCGCCGAGCGCAGGTTGGGGATGATCACCCGGAACATCACGTGCGGCCAGGAGGCGCCCAGGTTGCGCGCGGCCTCGACCATCGTGCGCAGGTCCATGGTCCGGAGCCCCGCGTCGAGCGAGCGGTAGACGAAGGGCAGCACGAGGATGACGTAGGCGAAGACCAGCACGGCCGGGAAGGTCGTGCTGCGCATCGCGGTCAGCGTGGCCCAGAACGGCGTGGGCGCGACCAGGTCCTGGGCCAGCGCCACGGAGCGGCTGTAGCCGGCCACGAAGGCGATGGGCGGGATGACCAGCGGCAGCGTGCAGATGATCTCCAGCACGGGACGCAGCCTGGGCGCGGCCAGCCGTACCGTGATCATGGCGGGCAGCATGAGCAGCAGGACCAGCGCGATGGTGGCGGCGGCCAGCCCGAGCGAGAGCAGGAGGCTGCTCCAGAAGCCCTCGGCGCTCCACAGCTCGGCGTAGGGCGCCAGCGAGAAGCCGGTGACCCGGTTGTAGGCGGTGAACCAGAAGGCGGCGCCGAGCGGCACCAGGAAGTACAGGCCGGCCAGCGCCAGGACGACGCCGCGCCACAGGCGGGGCATCTCGCCGCGGGCGGCGATCGGCTCGGCGGTGGTGGCTACTGCAACCACTTGGTGCTCCTTCGCTGCAGCGGCAGGTAGACCGCCATGACCAGGGCGGCGACCAGGACCATGTCCAGGCTCAGCGCCAGCCCCACGTTCTCGAAGCCGGTCTGCACGTCGCCGGAGAGCGCGGCGGCGATCTTGAGCGTGATCAGCGGCAGCACGGTGCCCGCGCCCATCGCGGCGGCGGTGGCGTAGGCGGCGAAGGCCGAGCCGAACAGCAGCACCACCCCGCCGAGCAGGCCGGGGGCCAGGACCGGCAGGCCGACGTAGCGCCAGTAGTGCCAGGCGGTGGCGCCGTTGTTCAGCGCCGCCTCCCGCCACTGCGGCTTGAGCCCGTCCAGTGCGGGCGCGATGACCAGCACCATGAGCGGCACGGAGAAGTACAGGTAGACCAGCGCCAGTCCCCAGAAGCTGTACAACGCGCCGGACGGCAGCCCGAGCAGGCCGCTGACCAGCCCGGAGTTGCCCAGCGTGGCCACCCAGAAGAAGGCCAGCGGCACGCCGCCGAAGTTGGCCAGCACGCCGGAGGCGGTCAGCACGCCCTCCCGCAGCGGCTTCCAGGGGGAGGTGACGATGGCCTGGGCCAGCACGGTGCCGAGCACCGCGCCCAGCACGGCCACGACGGCGGACAACTTCACGCTGTTGAGCAGGGCGAGCAGATAGCCGCCCTGCATGGTCAGCGCGAGCGTCTCCGTGCCGCGGTCGAAGGCCCCCGTCACCATGACGACGGCGGGGGCTCCGAAGGCGAGCGCGGTGAACAGCAGGAGCGGCCAGGCGCCCAGCGACCTCTTCAAGACCGATCAGCCCGCGACGGCCGCGTCCCAGGTCTTGGCCAGGGCTTCCTTGGCCTTGGTCACCTGGTCCTCGGTCGGGAACTTGGTCTCGCCCTCGACCGGCGGCAGCTTGTCGGCCAGCGCCTTGTCGATGGTGCCGTCGGCGGTCATGGAGGGCATCAGCACCGGGCGGGCGCCGCCCTTGAGCCACAGGTTCTGGCCCTCGGTGCTGTAGAGGAACTCCATCCACAGCCGCGCGGCGGCCGGGTGCGGGGCGTCCTTGTTGATGGCCTGCGCGTAGTAGGAGGCGTAGATGCCGTCGGTGGGGACCGAGACCTGGAAGTCGATGCCCTTGGGCATGAACTGCTCGCGGTAGCCGGCGTTCAGGTAGTCCCAGTCGATGCTGATCGGCGTCTCGCCGTTCTCGACGGTGGCCGGGGTGGACTCGACCGGGTTGTAGTTGCCGACGCTCTTCAGCTTCTTGAAGAACTCGACGCCCGGGGCGATGTCGTCGAAGGTGCCGCCGTTGGCCAGCGAGGCCGCGTAGACGCCGCCGAAGGCCGAGCCCGACTTGTTCGGGTTGCCGTTCAGTGCGACCTTGCCCTTGTACTCGGGCTTGAGCAGGTCGGCGAAGGTCTGCGGGCAGGTGCCGATCTTCTTGGCGTCGCAGCCGATCGAGACGTAGCCGCCGTAGTCGTTGACCCACAGGCCGTTCGGGTCCTTCTGGCCTTCGGGGATCTTGTCGAAGGACTGCACCTTGTAGGGCGCGTAGAGGCCCTCCTTGGCGCCGCTGAAGGCGAAGGCCTGGCCGACGTCGAGCACGTCGGGGGCGCTGGGCTGGCCCTTGCGGTCCTTGACCGCCTTGATCTCGTCGGCGCTGGAGGCGTCCGGGTTCTCGCTCTCGATCTTGATGCCGTACTTGGCCTCGAAGGTCTTGATGATCTCGCCGTAGTTCGCCCAGTCGGGCGGGAGCGCGATCACGTGCAGCGCCCCCTCCTTCTTGGCCGCCTCGACGAGCTTGTCGAGACCGCCGAAGTCGGCGGCCGAGGTGGCGGTCCGGGCGTCCACGCCGCCGGCGGCGGAGGACGAGGGCTGGGTCTGGGTGGAAGGTGCGGCACCGCAAGCCGCGGTGACCAGGGTCAGGGCTGCCAATACGCCGGCCGCGCGGGGTGCGGACACGTCGCCTCCACTCTCCGGGGATCTGGATCGAAACTAGGGGAACTTGTACAAACAAGCCAGACCTAGTTAGTCGCATAAAGATTGCTATTTCGTGAACTGAAAGGGTCAGTAATGGTTGCTCGCTATGAACGAATTGCCGCTGAGCTGCGAGAGGACATTCTGCGCGGCGCGCATCCGGTCGGCTCCCAGCTCCCCTCCGAGTCGGAGCTGGCCGCGCGCTACTCCGCCGCCCGCGGCACCGTACGGCAGGCGGTCGCCGTGCTGGCCGCGGAAGGATTGGTGGGCTCCCGGCAGGGCGCCAGGCGGATCGTGCTCGGCACCACGCGCAGCCAGAGTTTCGCCGAACTGCACAGTTTCGCGCAGTGGGCGCGGGCCAACGGCTATGCCTTCGGCGGCGAGGTGATCTCGCAACACCGCCGCCCGGCCACCGGACCGGAGGCCGAGCGGCTGGGCGAGCAGGACGTGCTCGAAGTGCTCCGCGTGCGCACCCTCGACGGCGAACCCGTCCTGCTGGAACGCACCGTCTACGCCGGCTGGATCGCCCCCGCCGTCGCCGCCCTGCCCGCCGACTGCGGCTCGGTCACCCAGGCGCTCTACGACGCCGTCGGCCTCGTCTTCGCCTACGGCGAGCACCTCATCGACGCCGTCGCCGCCACCACCGCCGACGCCCGCCACCTGGGAGTACGGCGCGGCAGCCCGCTCCTGCGTCAGCGCCGCGTCACCACCACCCACGAGGGCCGGCCCGTCGAGTGGTCCGACGACCGCTACCGCGCCGGGAGCGTCGCCTTCAGCATCCGCAACTCCATCGGCGCCAACCCGCTCGTCCGGCAGGCCGGCGACTTGCGCTTTGGCGCTTGAGAACATATGTTCGACATGTAGCGCCCGACCTTCCCCCGGGCAGTTGGCAACTGGCCCCCGGGGAGACAAGCGTCTTGAGCAGACTTTATGGCGATCCCATAGAGGTATGGACCCGAGACGGGGAACCGACCCAGTTCGTCTGGCGTGACCGGCTTTACCTGGTGCGCCGGATGCTCGACCACTGGGTGGTCTCCCGCGAGTGGTGGAAGACCGGCGACGACGATCCCGGCGAGCGCCTCTTCTGGCGGGTCGAAGCCAGCCCCGGCCGCGAGGTCGGCACCTACGAACTCCGTTACGACACCGCCAGCGGCGGCTGGCTGCTGCTGAGGGCGTGGGACTGATGCGCGACTTCCCGCACCTCAACGTGTCCTCGGCCTACTCCATGCGGTACGGCACCGCCTTCCCGCCCGCCCTCGCCGCCCGCGCCCGTGAGCACGGCATGGACATCCTCGCCCTCACCGACCGCGACGGCCTCTACGGCGCGGTCAAACACGCCCAGGCCTGCGCCGACACCGGCCTCCGCCCCGTCTTCGGCGTCACCCTCGTCCTAGGCCACCCCAGGCCGGACGACGAGTCGGCTGGTCTACGGCGCCGAGAGCCGACGGCCGGCTTTTCCCCCGGCCACCCCAGGTCGGACGGCGAGTCGGCTGGTCTACGGTGGCGGGGGTCGACGGCGGCCGCTTTTCCCGGCCACCCCAGCCCGACCGGCGAGTCGGCTGGTCTACGGCGAGGAGGGCCGACGGCGGGCGCTCTTCTTGGCCGCCCCAGCCCGACCGGCGGGACGGCTGGTCTACGGGGGGGAGGGCCGACGGCGGCCCACCCCCCCACCGGCCCAGACGCCCACGACAGGGTCACCGTCCTGGCCCTGTCCGACGGCTGGCCGAGGTTGTGCCGCCTGGTCACCGCCGCCCACGCCGCCGGCGACCGCGGCGCCCCCCGCGTGTCCCACGCCCTCCTGGCCGAGGCCGGCCCCGGCCTGGTGGTCCTGCTGGGCCCCCGTTCCGACGTCGGCCGGGCGGTGGCCGCGGGCCGGGACGAGCTGGCCCGCGCCCTCCTGGACCGCTGGAAGGCCACCGTCCCCGCCCTGGCGGTCGAGGCCGTCGACCAGTACGGCTACCGCGACGCCGCCACCGCGGTCCGGATGATCGCGCTGGCCGACGCCGCCGGCGTGCCCGCCGTCCTGACCAACGCCGTGCGGTACCTCGATCCCGCCGACCACCAGGTGGGCGACGTCCTGGACGCCGCCCGCCAGTTGGTCCCCCTGCACCCCAGGCATCTGGAGCGCACCACTTCGCACGCCTACCTGAAGAGCGGCGAGGAGATGGCCAGGGTCGCCGCGAAGATCTGCGGGGGCGACCGGGGGAGGGCCGAGCGCCTGCTGCGCACCACCCGCCACCTGGCCGAGCGGTGCGCGATGGACCCCTTGCGGGTCCTGGCGCTCAAGGACGGCCGCCTGCACCTGCCCGAGATGGGCAGGGATCCGGTCCCGCTGCTGCGCAACCGCTGCTTCGACGGCCTGTACGAGCGCGGCCTGCACCGCGACCGGGACGCCAAGGATCGGCTGCGCGAGGAGCTGGCCGTCATCGAGCGCAAGAACCTGTCCGGCTACTTCATCGCCGTCGCCGGCATCACCGACATGATCCGCGGCATGGGCGTGCGGTGCGCCATCCGCGGCTCGGGCGCGGGCAGCCTGGTCAACTACCTGATCCGCATCGGCGAGGTGAACCCGCTGGAGCACGGCCTGCTCATGGAGCGGTTCCTGTCGGAGGGCCGCGTCGGCCTGCCGGACATCGACGTGGACGTCGAGTCGGCCCGCCGTCTCGACTGCTACAAGGCGATCTTCGACCGGTACGGCGAGTCGCGGGTGGCCTGCGTGTCGATGATGGAGACCTACCGCGCCCGCAGCGCGCTGCGGGACGTCGGCGCGGCCATGGGGTTGCCGCCGCACGAGATCGACCTGATCGCCAAGGCCTTCCCGCACGTGCGGGCCCGCCAGATCACCGCCTCGCTGGCCGATCTGCCCGAGCTGCGCGAGTCGCGGCTGGGCGAGGCGGGTCTCGACCGGGTGTTCAAGCTGGCCGAGCGGCTCGACGGCCTGCCCAGGCACATCGCCCTGCACCCGTGCGGGGTGCTGGTCGGCAACGCCGGGCTGGGGGACGTCACGCCGGTCGAGCGCAGCATGCTGGAGTTCCCCATGTCGCAGTTCGACAAGGACGACGTCGAGGAGGCCGGGCTGCTCAAGCTCGACGTGCTCGGCGTGCGCATGCAGTCGGCGATGGCCTACACGCTCACCGAGATCGAGCGGGTGGACGGCGAGAGGATCGAGCTCGACGCCGTGCCGCACGACGACGCGACCACCTACGACATGATCTGCGCCAGCCGTACGCTCGGCTGCTTCCAGATCGAGTCGCCCGGCCAGCGCGAGCTGGTCGCCAAGCTGGAGCCGCGCACGATGAACGACCTCATCGTGGACATCTCCCTCTTCCGCCCGGGGCCGGTCAACTCCGACATGGTCACGCCGTACCTGGAGGCGCGGCACGGCTGGCGCAAGCCGGTCTACGCGCACGAGCGGCTGCGCGCGGCGCTGCAGGAGACGCACGGCGTGGTCGTCTTCCACGAGCAGGTGCTCAAGGTCATCGAGGTGATGACCGGCGAGGACCTGTCGTTCGCGGAGAAGATGCGCCGCACCCTCGCCACGCCCGAGGGCAGGGCGCGGGTGCGCAAGGAGTTCGTGCCGCGCGCCAAGGCGCAAGGGTTCGCCGACGCCGAGGTGGAGCGGGCCTGGGAGGTGCTGGACGCGTTCGGCGCGTTCGGCTTCTGCAAGGCGCACGCCGCCGCCTTCGCGCTGCCCACCTACCAGTCGGCCTGGCTCAAGCGCCACCACGCCGCCGCCTTCTTCGCCGGGGTGCTCACCCACGAGCCGGGCATGTACCCGCAGCGGGTGATCGTGGACGAGGCCCGCCAGTGCGGGGTGCGGATCCTGCCGCTCGACATCAACAGGTCGGGCCGGGAGTGGCGGGTGGAACGGCTCGGGATGGAGGTGCGCGCGCCCGCGGCGGCGCTGGAGAAGCCGGGGGAGCGGCGGCCCTTCAACGCCGAGGAGCTCGGGCGCGGCTACGCCCTGCGGGTGCCGTTCTCCTCGGTCAAGGGGGTCAGCGAGGCCGAGGTCGACCGGATGCTGGCCGGCCAGCCGTACACCTCGCTGTCGGACTTCTGGGAGCGGGCCCGGCCCTCGCGGCCGGTCATGGAGCGGATCGTGCAGGTCGGCGGGCTCGACGCGCTGCACGAGCTCGACCCGGGCGGCGGCGGGCCGCGCTGGCGGCCCGGCCGGCTGACCAGGCGCGACCTGATCGCCCAGGTGGGCGCGCTGGAGCGGGCCTCCACCTCCGGCACCCGAGCCCCGGCCCGCGCCGGCAAGCGGTACGGCAGGCCGGACCCGCCGCCGCCGGAAGCGGCGGCGGCGATCCAGCTCCCGCTGGGCTTCACCGAGCACATCGCCCCCGGCGAGCTGCCGGAGATGACGGAGACCGAGATGGTCGAGGCCGAGCTGGAGATCCTCGGCATCGACGTCAGCCGGCACGTCATCAGCTTCCACGACGAGCTGCTCGACGCGCTGGGCGTGGTGCGCTCGCGTGACCTGCTGACCCAGCGCAACGGCGCGGAGATCCTGGTCGCCGGGGTCAAGGTGGCCACCCAGACGCCGGCGGTGCGGTCGGGGCAGCGGGTCATCTTCGCCACCCTCGACGACTCGACCGGGCCGGTGGACCTGACCTTCTTCGAGTCGGTGCAGGGGCACTGCGCGTCGACGGTCTTCGGTTCGTGGCTGATGGTGGCGCGCGGGGTGATCCGGCGGACCGGGCCGCGGGCGGTGTCCATGCGGGCGCTGGACTGCTGGAACCTGGTCGATCTGGAGGCGGCCTGGCGGCGCGGCGGCCTCGCGGCGGTCCGGGCGATCGTCGACCGCGTGCCCGAGGAACGCGAGGGCGTCGGCGGGCGGCGGATCGAGTACGCCAACGGCTTCCGGCTCTCGCCCTACGCCGATCTCGGCCCGGCGATCGTCTCGCCGTCACGCCGGCTCTGGCACGCCAGCCAGGGCAGTTCCGGCCCGGCCGCCGCCTGACCCGGCCGCCGCCTGAGCTGGCCGCCGCTTGAGCTGGCCGCCGCTTGAGCCGGCCGGGCAGAAGGCTCACACGTGCGACAGCGAGCCGGGCAGGGCGCGGCGGGCGCGGGCGGCGACGGTCTGGATGCGCTCGATCTCCCGGACGGTCGCCGCGCACAGCACGGCGGCGAACGCGGCCAGCGCCAGCTCGCGCACGCCGATGCCGGTGAGCGTGCCCGCGCTGTCGTCGCCGAGCCGGATGATCAGCGAGGCGACCGCGGCCAGCCAGCTCAGCCACCAGGCGCCGAGCAGGAAGAGCCAGCGGGGCCGCTGGTCGAACGGCGGGCGCGAGTTCTTCCAGACGTCGTCCACCAGCACGACCGGCGCGACCAGGGCGACGCCGGGGATCAGCCAGCCGAGCAGCACCGGCGCGGGGGAGGCGGCACGGTCGTGGGCCTGGCGGACCCGGACCAGCCAGGTCAGGTAGGCGACGGCGGCGACGGCCAGCGTGCCGACGACCAGCATGATCAGGACGGCGAAGACGGTGACCGCGCCGACCACGGCCTGGGCCGCCGTGCTGTCCGGGTGGTCGATCGAGGCGAGCTGGGTGACGAGGCTGTGCCCGCGCAGCTCCTCGAAGACCACGAGCGCGGTCAGGGACGCGATGTGGGCGGCGAGGGCCACATAAACGGCCCGGGTGATGAATCGCACGTAGTTCTCCCCTGCTGTGCTGATTCACTTTTATCCCGCCGGGCGCGTTCCTAATCAGCTCACCACGCCGGACTCCCAGGCCCAAGCTGCGATTTCGCCACGATTCCTGGCCCGGAGTTTGCCCTGGATACTGCCAAGGTGGGTCTTAACCGTCGAAAGTGAAACGAACAGTTCGGCGGCCACCTCCTGATTGGTCCGGCCGCGCGCCACCAGCCGCACCACGTCGAGCTCGCGCTCGGTCAGCGGGTCGTCCAGCGGCTTGGCCACGGTCGGCTTGGTGAGGTGCTGCAGCAGCCGCACGGTGACCGAGGGGGAGACCAGCGCGTCGCCGTTCACCGCCGCCCGGATCGCCTCCAGCAGCAGGGTGGGGCCGCTGTCCTTCAGCAGGAAGCCGGTCGCGCCCGCGCGCAGCGCGCCGTAGACGTACTCGTCGAGGTCGAAGGTGGTCACGATCACCACGCGCAGCGGCTCGGCCACGCCGGGCCCGGCCAGCAGGCGGGTGGCCTCCAGCCCGTCGAGCTTGGGCATGCGGATGTCCAGCAGGCACACGTCCGGGCGCAGCCGTCTGGCCTCGGCCACCGCCTCGGCGCCGTCGGCGACCGCGGCGACGACCTCCATGTCCGGCTGCGCGTCAATGATCATCTGGAAGCCGGTGCGGACGAGCTCCTGGTCGTCGGCGATGAGCACTCGAATCACCCGTCCAGCATAGGATCAGCCGTTCGGCCGATCTCGCTCCGTCCACGTGGCCGATCCGCCGGGCGAGCCGGGCCTCCAGGCTTGGTGACCATGAGCGAGGTACTCGGGGGCTACACCCTGACGAAGCATTTCGGACCCACCACCGCCCTGGCCGGGGTGGACATCGCCATCGGCGAGGCGGAAGCCGTCGCGATCATGGGTCCGAGCGGTTCCGGCAAGTCCACCCTGCTGCACTGCCTGGCCGGGATCATGAAGCCCGACTCCGGCGAGGTGCACCTGATGGGCCAGCGGGTGGACAACCTGGGCGAACGCCGGCGCAGCGCCCTGCGCCGCACCCGCTTCGGCTTCGTCTTCCAGTTCGGCCAGCTCCTGCCCGAGCTGCCCGCCGAGGAGAACGTGGCCCTCCCGCTCATGCTGGGCGGCGTCTCCCGCACCCAGGCGGTACGGCAGGCGCGCGACTGGTTCGGCCCGCTCGGCCTGCAGGGCATGGAGGGCCGGCGGCCCGGCGAGCTGTCCGGCGGCCAGGCCCAGCGCGTGGCCATCGCGCGCGCCCTGGTCACCAAGCCGGCGGTGGTCTTCGCCGACGAGCCCACCGGCGCGCTCGACCAGAGCACCGGGCACGACACCATGCGGCTGCTGGTCGAGGCGACCAAGCACAACGGCGCCTCGCTCGTCGTGGTCACCCACGACCCGAACGTGGCCGGCTGGTGCGACCGCACCGTCGAGGTGCGCGACGGGCGGCTGAGCGGCTCCGCCGTACCGGACCAGACCTTCACCCAGCTCCTGCCGGGGGTCCAGGCGTGAACGCGACCCTCTCGCTGGCCTGGAGGCTGCTGCGCGGCGGGGGCCGCCGCGGCCTGCTGGGCACGTGGCTGACCTTCGGCGCGGTCGCCGTCTCGACCGCCCTGCTGCTCTTCGCGATCAGCGCCAACCTGGCCTTCGACGCGCGGGCCGAACGCGGCGCGTGGCGCAACCCGGTCGCGGCCAAGAGCGGCGCGGTGGCGGTGCAGGCCACCCGCCTCGACTACGTGGCCGGCCGCCCGATCACCGTGGTGGACATCGCCGCGCTCGGCGACCGGGCGCCCGCACCGCCCGGACTCCCGCGCGTGCCGGCCCCCGGCGAGGTTTGGCTCTCGCCCGCCCTGCGCGAGCTCGCCCGCGAGCTGCCCGCCGACCGGCTGGCCGCCCGCTACCCCGAGCAGCGGGGCACCCTGGGCGAGGAGGCGCTGGTCCACCCGGAGGAGCTGGTCGTGGTGGCCGGGCACCGCCCGGACGACCCGGCGATGAAGAGCCGCGATCGCGACGTGGCCATGGGCTCGGTCAAGCCGACCCGGGTGGCCTCCTTCGCCGGCACCCCGACCGACGACGCCATCGGCTACCGGATCCTCGCGCTGATCGCCGGCGTGCTCATGGTCGTGCCGTTGCTCGTCTTCGGCGGCGCGGCGGCCCGGCTCACCGTGGCCCGCCGTGACCAGCGGCTGGCCGCGCTCCGCCTGGTCGGCGCCACCCCGGCGCAGGTCGCCGGGATGACCGTGGCCGAGGCGATGCTCGTGGCCCTGGCCGGCGCGCTGGCCGGAACCGTGCTGTACGGCCTGGCCGCCCCGCTGCTGACCAGGATCGAGATCGGCGGCGGCCCCTGGTACACCGCCGACCTGTGGCCGCCGGTGTGGATCGTCGCCGTGGCCCTGGCCGGCGTCCCGGTGCTGGTGGGGCTCTCGGCGGTCGCCGGGCTGCGGCGCGTGGTGGTCAGCCCGCTGGGCGTGGCCAAGCGGGAGACCCCGCCCGGGCTGCGCTTCGTCCGGGTGCTGGTGCTGCTCGCCGCGCTGATCGCGGTGCCGGTGCTGAGCCGCCAGGCCGGCGTGGCGGTGATCGCCGGCGCGCTCGGCCTGGCCTTCCTCTCCCTCAACCTGGTCGGGCCGTGGGTGGTCGCCGTCATCGGCCGGGTGACCGCCGCGAGGGCCCGGCGGCCCGGCACGCTGCTGGCCGGGCGGCGGCTGGTCGACGACCCGCGCTCGGCCTGGCGCACCGTCAGCGGCGTGGCGCTGACCGGCTTCGTCGCGGGCTTCCTCGGGCTGCTCAGCCCCAGCGCCGACCTGCTCGGCTCGCCCGACCGGCACCAGTTGACGCTGGCCGTACCCGCCGGGCAGGCCGAGAAAGCCGCCGCCGAGGCACGCGAGCGGCTGGCCGTGGCGGGGGTCAGGGCCGAGGTCGAGACCACCAAGGGCGGGATCGTGGCCGCCCTCGGCACCGGCGCGGACCAGGCGGTCACCGACCGCGCCCGGACCGCGCTGGAGGGCCTGGCCCCCGGTCACACGGCCACCACCGAGGCCGAGGACGGGTCCACCTCCGCCCAGGTGCTCAAGGACGTCGGCACCGGCACGGTCGTGGTGCTGGCCGTCTCCTTCCTGGTCGCCATCGCCAGCGCGGGGATCACCGCCGCCTCCTCCGTGCTCGACCGGCGCCAGACCTACGCGCTGCTGCGCCTGGCCGGGACGCCGCTGGAGGTCCTCGACCGGGCGCGGCGCTCGGAGACGCTCATCCCGCTCGCGGTGATGGGCGGCGGCTCGATCGCCACCGGGGTGCTGTGCGCGCTGCCCTTCATGTACGCCGCCATGAACGTGCGGGGCGTGCTCACGCTGGTGACCTGCGTGGTGCTCGGCTTCGGCGGGGTGCTGGCGGCGGGGGCGCTCAGCCGGCCGCTGCTGCGCTCCGTCACCGCCGACCCGGCGCCGCGGCCGGACTAGTCCCGATCGGACTCCCAGCCGAGCTCGCCCCGGCCACCACGGGCACCCAGCCGTCCCGCGTCCTGCCGGTCTCCAGGGCGCGGGCGGTGGCGTCCACTGCTGCCGTCCAGGACTGCGGCCGGCAACAGCACGGTCAGGCCGACACGTAAGCCGCGGATCACCCGCAGCACCCTAGCCCAGGACGAGGTCCCGGACGGTGGTCAGCGACGCCTCGTCCCGCGGGCCCATCACCAGGAGGCTGGTGACCGGGCTGGCCCGCCACACCTCCAGCCGCTCCTTGATCCGCCCGGCGGGGCCGACCAGCGAGATGCCGTCGGCCAGCTCGTCCGGGACGGCACGGAACGCCTCGTCCTTGCGGCCGGACAGGTAGAGCGCCTGGATGTGCTCGGCGGTCTCGGCGAAGCCCATGCGGCCGATGATGTCGGCGTGGAAGTTGCGGTGCTTGGCGCCCATGCCGCCGATGTAGAGGGTGAGCATCATCTTCACCGCCTCCAGCGCGCGGGGGACGTCGTCGTCGATGAGGACCAGCACCATGGCCGCGATGTCGAAGTCCGGGGGAGCGGGGGCGAGGGCCTCGCCGTACATCTCGCCGATCTTCTCCGGGAAGGCGAACAGCGGCAGCCAGCCCTGCGCGATCTCCGCCGACAGCGCGACGTTCCTGGGGCCTTCGGCGCCGAGGTAGACCGGGATGTCGGGGCGCAGCGGGTGGGTGATCGACTTGAGCGGCTTGCCCAGGCCGCCGGGGAGCGGCAGCGGGTGGTGCGGCCCGGGAGCGGTGACCGGCTCCTCGCGGCGCCAGATCTTGCGCATGATCTCGACGTACTCGCGGGTGCGCGCGAGCGGGCGGCCGAACGGCTGGCCGTACCAGCCCTCGACCACCTGCGGCCCGGAGGCGCCCACGCCGAGCAGCAGCCGCCCGCCGGTCAGGTGGTCGAGCGTCATCGCGGTCATCGCGGTGGCGGCCGGGGTGCGGGCCGACAGTTGCACGACCGAGGTGCCGAGCTTGATCCGGGAGGTGCGCGCGCCGTACCAGGCGAGCGGGGTGAAGGCGTCGCTGCCGTAGGCCTCGGCGGTCCAGACCGAGTCGTAGCCGAGCCGCTCGGCGAGCAGGACGGTCTCGGTGGCGTCGTCGGCGGCGCGTTGCCAGTAGCCGAGATTCAGGCCGAGTTTCATTAGAACACGTTCTATTATCCCGCTCCGGGTGTCAATGAGCGATCTCCGGGGCAAGGTGGCTTCTGTGCTGAAGGGTCTGTGTCGAGTCGTATGCATAGCGTTGTTGATGCTGGTCACAGGGATGCCCTCGGTGTCCGCGACCGGCGGTTTCGCCACGCGCAAGCCCGTCAGAGCGCCCGCGAAGCCGAACGTCGTCCTGATTCTGGTGGACGACCTCGAGGCGGGGAACCTGCACCTGTTCCCGAACATCTCCCGGCACCTGGTCCAGCAGGGGATCTCCTTCGAGCGCACCTTCGTGACCAACTCCTGGTGCTGCCCCTCCCGCACCTCGATCCTGCGCTCGCAGTACGTGCACAGCCACAACGTGCTCACCAACACCGCCCCCGAAGGCGGCTTCGACCGCTTCAACGCCCTCAAGCTGGACCGTTCCACCATCGGCACCTGGATGAAGGCGGCCGGCTACCGCACCGGGCTGATGGGCAAGTTCCTCAACCACTACCCCGGCAATTCGGCCGCCACCACCTACGTGCCGCCCGGCTGGGACACCTGGGACGTGCCCGTACGCAACCTGTACGAGGAGTACGACTACACCCTCAACTCCAACGGCACGCTGGTCGACTACGGCTGGGCCGAGCAGGACTACCTCTCCGACGTGCTGGCCGCCAAGGCCACGGCCTTCGTGAACGCCGCCGGAGACACGCCGTTCTTCCTCTACCTGGCCCCGGTCGCGCCGCACAACCCCGCCAACCCCGCGGTACGGCACGCCAGCGCCTTCCCCGGCGCCAAGGCCCCCCGCACGAAGTCCTTCAACCAGGAGGACGTCGAGCGCGAGCCTCGCTGGCTGCGCGACCTCCCGCTGATCAAGCCGGCCGGCATCGACCGCATCGACGAGCGCTACCGCGACCGCCTGCGCGCCATGCTCGGCGTGGACGACCTGGTCGGCACCCTGGTCGACGCCCTGGAGGCGGCCGGCGAGCTGGAGGACACCTACCTGTTCTTCGCCTCCGACAACGGCTTCCACCTGGGCACCCACCGGCTCCGCCAGGGCAAGACCACGCCGTTCGAGGAGGCCATTCACATCCCGCTGGTGGTGCGCGGCCCCGGGGTGGCGCGTGGCGCGGTCAACGACGCGATGTGCGCGACCATCGACCTCGCCCCCACCTTCGCCGAACTCGGCGGCGCGACCGTGCCGGCCTTCGCCGAGGGCCGCTCGCTGGTGCCGCTGCTGCGTGGCCAGCGGCCGGCCAACTGGCGGCGCAACGTGCTGATCGAGTTCTTCCGGCCGGCGAACAAGAAGTCGGCCCGCCAGACGCCCGTGCCGCCCTACACCGCGATCCGCACCGAGCGCTACACCTACGTGCGGTACGCGACCGGCGAGACGCAGCTCTACGACCTGGTGGAGGACCCGCAGCAGCTCGACAACCTGGCCGCCTCCGCCTCGCCGGCGCTGCTGATGCGGCTCGACTACCTGATGCGGCTCATGCACACCTGTTCGGGCGCCTCCTGCCGGGTGGCCGACGCCCGCTCCTAGGCGGGTGCGGGGCCCGGCGGGTAGGTCTTGGCCAGGTGGTCGGTGACCGCGCGGGCGGCCTCGGCGGGGTCGCCCGCCGAGATCGCGTCGAGGATGCGCTGGTGGTCGGCGCGCAGCCCGGCGGTGTCGCCGATCCGCTCGACCGCCTGCACCGCGTGCGGCCGGACCGAGTCGCGCAACGACCGCATGATCACCGCGATCAGCCGGTTGCCGGAGGCGTCGGCGATGGCGCAGTGGAAGGCGATGTCGTGCTCCACGAACTCCTCGGGCCCTGAGGCGGCGTCCATGGCGGCCAGGGCCTCGCTCAGCGCGCTGGTGTCCGGCCCGCGCAGCGCGGCCCGCTCGGCGGCGAAGCGCTCGATCATCAGCCGGGTCTCGATCAGCTCGGCCGGCTCCAGCCCGTCGAGCCCCACGTGCAGCCGGAGCAGGTCGGTGAGCGCCGCGCCGGGCCGGGAGATGAGCACCGCGCCCGCCTCGGGACCGCGGCCCACCTGGGAGGAGAGCACTCCGAGCGTCTCCAGCACGCGCAGCGCCTCGCGCACGGAGGAGCGGCTGACCTGGAGCTGCTCGGCCAGTTGCCGCTCGCCGGGCAGCCGGTCGCCGATCCGCAGGCCGTCCTCGGCGATGCGCCGCTCGATCTGGGCGAGCACCTCCTCGAAGGTCCGCGTCCGCTTGACGGGTGCCCAGCTGTCTGCCATAAGGTCAGACCATACTGTGGTCAGACCATAAGGGGAAGTTGTGCGGGTCGCCCTCTTCATCACCTGCGTGAACGACACGCTGTTTCCCGGCACCGGACGCGCCGTCGTCACCCTGCTGCGCCGCCTCGGCTGCGCGGTGGAGTTCCCGCAGGCCCAGACCTGCTGCGGGCAGATGCACGTCAACACCGGCTACCGGGCGGAGGGCGTACGGCTGGTGAGGCACTTCACCGAGGTGTTCGGCGACTACGACGCGGTGGTCGCGCCCTCCGGGTCGTGCGCGGCCATGGTGCGCGAGCAGTACCCGAAGCTGGTGAAGGCCGGCAGCCCCGGCGCGGCGGCGATCGAGCGCCTGACGCCCAAGGTGTACGACCTGTCGGAGTTCCTGCTGGACGTGCTGGAGGTCGACGACGTGGGCGCCTACTTCCCGCACCGGGTGACCTACCACCCGACCTGCCACTCGCTGCGCGGCCTGCACCTGGGCGACCGGCCCGCGCGGCTGCTGGGCAAGGTGCGCGGCCTCGACCTGATCCCGCTGGCCGGCGCGGAGGAGTGCTGCGGCTTCGGCGGCACCTTCGCGGTCAAGAACCCCGCCGTCTCCGCCGCGATGTGCGGCGACAAGGTGCGCCACGTGCTCGACACCGGGGCCGAGGTGCTCTGCGCCGCCGACAACTCCTGCCTGATGCACATCGGCGGCACGCTGCGGCGCCAGCAGTCGGGCGTGCGCGTCATGCACCTGGCCGAGATCCTCGCGTCCACGGAGGCCGTGTGATGAGCGTGTTCGTCGGAATGCCGGGAACCTTCCCGCAGAACGCGGCGCAGGCCGTCCAGAACTCCCAGCTCCGCTTCAACCTGCGCAAGGCCACGCACACCATCCGCGGCAAGCGCGCCGCGGTGGTCGGCGAGCTGCCCGACTGGACGGAGCTGCGGGCCGCCGGCAAGGCGATCAAGGACCACACCCTGCGCCACCTCGACCGCTACCTGCTCCAGCTCGAAGCGGCGGTCACCGCCGCGGGCGGCCAGGTGCACTGGGCGCGCGACGCCGCCGAGGCCAACCGGATCGTCACCGGCCTGATCAAGGCGACGGGCGAGCGCGAGGTGGTCAAGGTCAAGTCGATGGCCACCCAGGAGATCGGCCTCAACGAGCACCTGGCCGAGCAGGGCATCACCGCCTACGAGACCGACCTGGCCGAGCTGATCGTGCAGCTCGGCGACGACTTCCCCAGCCACATCCTGGTCCCGGCCATCCATCGCAACCGCGCGGAGATCCGCGAGATCTTCCTGCGGGAGATGCCCGAGGCCCCGCCCGGCCTCACCGACGAGCCGCGCGCCCTGGCCGAGGCGGCCCGCCGCCACCTGCGCGAGCGCTTCCTGAAGAGCAAGGTCGCCGTCTCCGGCGCCAACTTCATGATCGCCGAGACCGGCACCCTGGTGGTCCTGGAGTCCGAGGGCAACGGGCGGATGTGCCTGACCCTGCCCGAGACGCTGATCAGCGTGGTCGGCATCGAGAAGCTGCTGCCCACCTGGCGGGACCTGGAGGTCTTCCTGCAGCTCCTGCCGCGCAGCTCCACCGGCGAGCGGATGAACCCCTACACCTCCACCTGGACCGGCGCGACCGAGGGCCAGACCTTCCACCTCGTGCTCCTGGACAACGGCCGCACCGGGGTGCTCGCCGACGAGGTCGGCCGCCAGGCGCTGCGCTGCATCCGCTGCTCGGCCTGCCTCAACGTCTGCCCGGTCTACGAACGCGCGGGCGGGCACGCCTACGGCTCGGTCTACCCGGGGCCGATCGGCGCGATCCTCACCCCACAGCTCCGCGGCATGGGCAGTGAGCTGGACGCCTCGCTGCCGTTCGCCTCCTCGCTCTGCGGGGCCTGCTACGACGTCTGCCCGGTCGCCATCGACATCCCCGAGGTGCTGGTGGACCTGCGGGCCAAGGCCCCTCACCCGCTGCCTGAGCGGATCGGCATGCGGGCCGCCGGGTGGGTCTTCCGCAAGGACGCGCGGCTCACCCGCGCTCAGCGGGCGGCCGGCCGGCTCCGGCGCTTCGTCCCCAGCCGGCTGCCCGGCGCACTGGGGGCCTGGACCGACACCCGGGAGCTCCCGGAGATCCCGGCGGAGTCGTTCCGCGACTGGTGGCTACGGGAGGGCGGCAAGTGAACGCAAAAGACGAGATCCTGGCTCGGGTGCGGCAGGCGGTTGCGGGTGCGCCGGAGGTGGAGATCCCGCGCGCCTACCGGCAGCGGGCCGAACCGGCCGACCTGATCGGGCTGCTGGCCGAGCGCATCGCCGACTACCGCGCGACCGTGCACGTGGTGCCCGCCGGAGAGGTGCCGGCCACCCTGACCCGCCTGGCCGCCGGCCGCCGCCTGGCCGCACCGGGCCGGCTCCCGCAACCGTGGCTCGACGCCCTGCCGGAGCCGGAGACCGGCGAGCTGCCGGTCGCCGAACTCGACAAACTCGACGGCGTGGTCACCGGCTGCGCGGTGGCGATCGCCGAGACCGGCACGATCGTGCTCGACGAACGGCAGGGCCGCCGAGCCGCCACCCTGGTGCCCGACTACCACCTGTGCGTCATCGAGGCCGCCCACGTGGTGGCGACCGTGCCGGAAGCGGTCGCCCGGCTCGACCCGACCGGCCCGCTGACCTGGATCAGCGGCCCCTCCGCGACCAGCGACATCGAACTCGACCGGGTCGAGGGCGTGCACGGCCCCCGGACCCTCGAAGTGGTCATCGCGATCTGACCTAGTAGCGGATCACCGCGGCCACGTCCGGCAACTCCGGGCAGAACCACAGCTCGGCGTCGGTCATCGCGGCGGCCCGGGCCAGTGCGGCGTCGGCCCGGTCCTGGACCGGCTCCTCCACCCCCCAGCGGAGCAGTTCCTCGGCCGTGTCGGCGAGCTGGGTGCCGCCGCGGCCGATCCAGACCTCGGCGGGCAGCTCACCGGGCATCAGGACGGCGTGCACCCGGCCCTCCCGCAACACCCGGGCGACCTGCCCGAGCCCCGCGGGCCCGTCGCTGTCACGATGGCGGCCCAGCAGCTCCGACCGCCGCCGCTCCAGCCAGCCGTCCAGCATCGTCTCGACGTCCCGGGTGAAGCCGCCGTGGTCGGTGCGGCTGCCGTGCTCCACCATGAGCACGCGGTCGGACGTCTTGGTGTTCAGCCGGTCCACCAGCGCCGAGCGCGGGCGCGGCTCACCGGCCACGATCACCAGCTCGGCGCCGATCCTGCGCACCTGCTCGTCGATCTCGGTCGCCGCGGCGGCCAGGTCGTGCGACCAGGCCTCCTCGGCGTGCCGCTCGAAGGTGCGCCGCGACCAGCCGCCCTGCGCGGTCTTCTGCAACGGCCAGGTGGTGGCCTCGCCGAGGGCGTGCCGGGGGGAGCCGCCGCCGAAGACGGTCAGCTCCACCCCGGCCCGATCGACGATCACCCTCAGGTGCGGCACGTTCTCGCCGCGGGCGGCGAGCATCGGCACCACGTGCGGCAACGGCGACCACCTGGCCAGTCCGGGTCCCTGCGGCAGGTTCTCCGCCAGGACCACGACCCCGTGCGCGGCGAACAAGGCGCGTGCGGCCGCGGGGGCGCGCACCTCCTTGTCCAGCGCCTCCAGCGTGACCTGGTCGGCCTCGCCGAGCTCACCGCGCGCCGAGCGCCACCACTGCTCGCGCTCGGCCCCTCTTAAGTACACGGACGCATAAGGCCCCCGATGGTCATAGAGGGGACGGATGAAGTCGAGTCGCACGCCTCGTCACCCGCGCCTCTCCACGCCCAGTCCGAGAGCCTCGGCGACCTCGCCGATGTTGCGGTACTGGCCTTCCGGCACCTTCTCCAGCGCCCTCGCGACCGCATCGGGCACCTCGGGGCGCTCCGCCTGCCGTACCAGCTCCTCCCGTCCGGCAGGGAAGATCGAATCGGGTACCCAGCGGGCCATGTCGCTCCGGAGCTCGACCCCGTAGGCGTCGATCCCCTTGGCCGTTCCGGGCTCGTGACCAGGCGCGTACTTGCGCGGCTCCTGCTCGCCGGCAGCGGGCATGGGCTCAGGCTCCTTCCATTCCTCGGCGCGCGAGGTACCGCCCCCGCGTACCAGACCTTCGGTCTCCTGCTTCTGCTGTTCGTCCAGGCGCGGGCCGTGCTTGTCACTTCCGCGGTCCATGATGTCCCTCACTCCTCTCGGGCATTACTCCCTACCCGGACGCTTCAGGAGGATGCACTCTGGAGGCATGACGGTCACGGTGATTGGCTGGGACGGCCTGGCTCTGGCCCCTGCGGCGGCGGAGGCGATGGCCCGGGCCACCCTCGTCACCGGACCCGACCGGCTGCTGCGCGAGCTCGGGCTCAAGGACGCGGTGCCGTACGGGGAGGACCTGCTCGGGGTCCTGGACGGCCATCTGGAGCACGGCGAGGGCTCGGCGGCGGTGCTCGCCGAGGGCGACCCGGGCTTCTTCGGCGTCGTGCGCGAACTGCGCGGCCACGGCCTGCGCCCGGCGGTGCTGCCGGCCGTGCCGCTGGCCGCCCGCGCCTTCGCCTGCGCCGGGCTCAACTGGGAGGACGCTCTGGTCGTCGCGCCCGAGCACGCCGGGCAACTCGGCCGCGTGGTCAACGCCTGCCGCGCGCACCACAAGGTCGGCGTGCTCTGCGCGCCCGGCGTCGGGCCGGGGGAGCTGGCCCGCGAGCTGGCGCCCACCACGCCGCGCGCGCTGATCGTCTGCGAGGACCTCGGCGGGCCCGCCGAACGCGTCACGCACAGCCGCATGGGCGAGGCGACCACCCGGCCCTGGAAGGACCCGGACGTCGTGCTCGTCGTCGACCCCCTGCACCGGCCGCAGCCCCGGAGCTGGGTCGCGGGCCCGCGTCCCGGACCTGCGGAATGGGCGCTGCCCGGCGGCGGCCTGCCGCCCGAGGTCCGGGCCTTCGTGCTGGCCAAGCTCGGCCCGCGGCTCGGCGACCTGGTCTGGGACGTGGGCTCCGGCTCCGGCGAGATCGCCGTCGAGTGCGCCAGGCTCGGCGCGGCCGTGATCGCCGTCGAACGCGACGAGGCCGCCTGCGCCCGCATCCGCCGCCACGTCCTCGACCACGGCGTCAAGGTCGCGCTCACCCGAGGCAACGCCCCGCCCGCCCTCGAACCGCTGCCCGACCCCGACGCCGTCTACGTCGGCGGCGGCGGCCCGGACGTGGTGGTCGCCTGCGCCGCGCGCCGCCCGCGCTCGCTGGTGTGCGTCGTGCGCGCGATCGAGCAGGTCCCGGCGATCCTCGACCGGATGCGCGAGTACGGCTACCGCGCCGAGGGCACCCAGATCCAGGCCGCGCATTTCACGGTTCTCCCAGATGGGACCCATGGTCTGGCGCCCGCGGAGCCGGTTCTGGTGCTCTATGGAGTACCCGCTCACTCGGAGTGACCTGTTATCCTCGCGTGTCCCGCTTTCTTCCCCCGAGGTGAATCCGCGAGATGAAGCCGCCGCTGCTGCTGATCGGGCAGGGCTCGCACGACGATGCCGGCTCGGCCGAGTTCGGCCGGTTCGTGCACCGGCTCCGCTGCCGGCTCGACCAGACCGCCGCCGACGTCTCCGGCGGGTACCTCAAGCAGTCCATGCCACGGCTGAGCGACTCCGTGGCCTCGCTGGTCGCGCGCGGCCACCACCGGCTGGTGGCCTTGCCGCTGAGCCTCAGCAAGGTGGGCGAGGAGTTCCCCGCGGCGATGGCGCTCGAGCAGGAGAGGCACCCAACCCTCATGTACGACACCGGACGTCCCCTGGGCCCCGACCCCCGCGTGCTCTCGCTCCTGGCCGAACGGCTGGAGGAGGCGGTCGCCGACCTGCCCGCCTCCGGCCCGCTCCGCCTGGTGACCGAGGACGAGCCGCAGCCCATCTCCCCTTCCGAAACCGCGATCGTGCTGGTCGGCGAGGGCTCCACCGACCCCGTGGCCAACGCCGAGGTGCACCGCGTCTCGCGGCTGTTCTGGGAGACGCACGGCTACGACTACATGACCGTCGAGACCGCCTTCGTGTCGGTCACCCCGCCCGGCGTGCCCGGCGGCCTGGAGCGCTGCCGCCGCCTGGGCGCGCGCCGGGTCATCGTGCTGCCGTACCTGCTGTTCGCGGGCGGGATGCTGGAGCGGGTCTGGGCCCAGGCCCTGGCCTACGGGGCCGGGCACCCGGACCTCGACATCCGTTGCGCCGAGGTCATCGGGGACTGCGAGGCGCTGGCCGACGTGGTCATCGACCGCTACGAGGAAGCCCTCCAGCCCGTCTCCTGACCTTTGCTGCTCCTGGCCCGTCCCGCCGGTCCTTGATTCGTCCCGCCGTCTTCCCCTGCCCGGCCGTCCCCCTCCGACCGGCTCACCGTCCTCTGCTCAGGTCCCCTGGGGGTACACCCGTGTCCGACGCCCGCCCGGTGCTCCAGTCCGTCCTCGAAGCCATCCGCCCGGCCGACCCGCGCGCGCTGGCCGCCGCCCGCGCGCACCAGGGCCGCCTCACCAAGCCGCCCGGGTCGCTCGGCGTGCTGGAGGACGTCGCGGTACGGCTGGCCGGTGCGGCCGGCGTCAACCCGCCGCCCATGCCCGCCCCCGCCGCGCTCGCCATCTTCGCCGCCGACCACGGCGTCCACGCCCAGGGCGTCAGCCCGTGGCCGCAGGAGGTCACCGTGCAGATGGTGGCCAACTTCCTGGCCGGCGGCGCGGTCGCCAACGCCTTCGCCGCCCAGGCCGGCGCCTCCGTCACCGTCGTCGACGTCGGCGTCGCCGCCGACCTGCCGCCGGGGGAGGGGCTGCTCGTCCACAAGATCGGGTACGGCACGGCCGACCTGTCCCTGGGCCCCGCGATGACCTCGGACGAAGCGGTCGCGGCCCTGGAGGCGGGCATCTCGGTCGCCCGCAGCCTGGTGGCCTCCGGCGCCCGCTGCCTCATCACCGGGGACATGGGCATCGCCAACACCACCGCCTCGGCCGCCCTCATCGCCGCCTACACCGGCCTGGACCCCGCCACGGTCACCGGCCGCGGCACCGGCATCGACGACGCCACCCACACCCACAAGGTCGCCATCGTCCGCCGCGCCCTGGCTACCAACAACCTCCCCACGGGCTCGGGCGCCCCCACGCCCCCCGCCCCCGCCGCAGGGCCGTCCCCTTCCCCCGAAGTCCAGGGAACCCCCGCGGACCTCCCCTCGAAGCCCACGCCGGGGGACGTCGGCGAGGCCCTCAGGATCCTGGCCGCAGTAGGCGGCTACGAACACGCCGCCCTCGCCGGCTTCATCCTGGGCGCGGCCGAAGCCAGAGTCCCGGTGATCCTCGACGGCGTCATCGCCGGCGCCGCCGCCCTGGCCGCCCAGGCCCTGGTCCCGCACGTGACCGACCATTGCATCGCCGGCCACCGCTCGGCCGAGCCCGGCCACGCCGCGGCCCTGATTCACCTGGGCCTCCGCCCCCTCGTAGACCTGGAGCTCCGCCTCGGCGAGGGCACGGGCGGCCTCCTGGCCCACCCCCTGGTCTGCTCCGCCGTACGGGTGATGCACGACGTGGCGACCTTCGACTCGGCGGGAGTGACGGAAAAGCCCGTGTGATGATGGTGGGATGACGCGCTACGGCCCGATGTACGGCCCCGACATCACCTTCCTCGGGGTCGAGCGGTGCGACGTCAACGATCCGGCCACCTTCGCCGGCGCCGACGTCGTGATCATCGGCGCCCCGTTCGACGGCGGCACCTCCCACCGGCCGGGCGCGCGGTTCGGGCCGATGGCGTTGCGCCAGGCCTGCTACCTGCCGCACGACGGCTCCCGCCCGAGCCTGGCCATGCGCGTGGACGCCCTGCGCGACCTGCGGGTCCTGGACGCGGGCGACGTCGAGTGCTTCTCCGGCGACGTGGACACCGCGCTGGCCGCGATCGAGGACGCCGTCCACCGCATCGCGGTCTCCGGCGCGATCCCGATGGTCCTGGGCGGCGACCACACGGTCGCGCTGCCCGACGCCAGGGGCACGGCCAGGGCTCATGAGCCGGGCCGTACCTCGATGATCCACTTCGACGCGCACGCCGACACCGGCGACATCGCCTTCGGCCACCTGTACGGCCACGGCCAGCCGATGCGCCGCCTGATCGAGTCGGGCGCGATCCGCGGCGACCGCTTCCTGCAGATCGGCCTGCGCGGCTACTGGCCCGAGCCGGAGACGCTGAGCTGGATGGCCGAGCAGAACATGCGCTCGTACGAGATGACGGAGATCGTCCATCGCGGCCTGGAGGAGTGCCTGACCGAGGCGTTCGCCATCGCGCTGGACGAGTGCGACCAGATCTACCTCTCGGTGGACATCGACGTCTGCGACCCGGGGCACGCCCCCGGCACCGGCACGCCGGAACCGGGCGGGTTGTCCTCGCGGCAACTGCTGGATGCGGTGCGTCGAATCTGTTACGAACTTCCGTTGGCCGGGATGGAAGTGGTGGAAGTCGCGCCGCCGTACGATCATGCGGAAATCACGGCATTGCTTGGAAATCGCGTGATTCTGGAGGCATTGTCAGCGATGGCCAGACGACGAAAAGATCTTGCTGATGGCAGGAGCTGGGACCCGCGCCAACCGCTTCTTGACGATCGTTAACACTTCTGTGCAAACAACCCGGTAGGTTTGCCTCCTAAATACACCATTCTTCGCGAACGGGAGATCAGCCGACATGGGCCCCTACCTCCTCGGCCTGCGACTTTCCGGCCGCCGGGTCCTCGTGGTCGGCGGCGGGCGGGTAGCCCAGCGGCGCGTGCCCGCGTTGCTGGAGGCGGGCGCGGTGGTCACGCTCGTGTCCCCGAGCGTCACGCCGGCCCTGGACGATCTCATCGCCGCCGGCCGCATCACCTGGCTGGCCCGGCCGTACCAGGTGGGCGACGTGGACGGCGCCTGGCTCGTGCAGGCCTGCACCGACGTCCGCGAGGTCAACGCGGCGGTCGCCGCCGAGGCGGAGGCCAAGCGGGTCTGGTGCGTGCGCGCCGACGACCGCGACGCCTCGGCCGCCTGGACCCCGGCCTCCGGACGCGTGGACGAGATCAGCGTCGCGATCACCGCGGGCGGCGATCCGCGCCGCGCGGCCGGCATCCGCGACGCCGTGGTCGGCGCCCTGCGGGACGGCACCGTGGACGCCCGGCGCAACCGCGCCAAGCCGGTCGGCGTCGCCCTGGTCGGCGGCGGACCCGGCGACCCCGGCCTGATCACCGTGCGCGGCCGGCAACTCCTCGCCCAGGCCGACGTGGTCGTCGCCGACCGCCTCGCCCCGCGCGCGCTGCTCGACGAGCTCGCCGCCGACGTCGAGCTGATCGACGCGGCCAAGGTCCCGTACGGCAGGGCGCTGCCGCAGGAGGAGATCAACGCGATCCTGATCGAGCGGGCCCGCGAGGGCAAGTTCGTGGTGCGGCTCAAGGGCGGCGACCCGTTCGTCTTCGGCCGCGGCGGCGAGGAGGCCCTGGCCTGCGCCCGCGAGGGCATCCCGGTGGTGGTCGTGCCCGGCATCACCAGCGCGGTCGCCGTCCCGGCCTCGGCCGGGGTGCCGGTCACGCATCGGGGGATCAGCCAGGAATTCCACGTGATCTCCGTGCACGTCGCCCCGGACGACCCGCGCTCGACCGTCGACTGGCCCGCATTGGGGCGTTCCACCGGGACGCTGGTGCTGATGATGGCGGTCGAACGGATCGAAAAGATCGCCGAAGCGCTCATTCGCGAAGGACGTTCGCCGGAAACTCCCGTAATGGTGGTACAGGACGGTACTCTTCCGACCCAGCGCGCGGTTGTCGCCTCTCTTTCCACCGTGGCGGAGCGGGTGACCGGAGCCGGCGTACGGCCACCGGCGATCGTCGTCGTGGGTGACGTCGTCAGGGTCGGCCAGGAGGTCGAGATGGTTCGAGCGGAGCGGGTGCCGTGAACACCGCTGCCGACAGGACGGGTGACGCCGCCATGGAGAACGAGCACCCGGAGTCGCTGGGGGAGCAGACTCTGAGCATGTCCGCGATCAAGGAGCCTCCGGCGGAGGAGGACGTGGTCGAGGAGGAACCGGCCGAGGAGCCTGTCGCCGACGACTCCGACTCCTCGGAGGACGCCGGGGAGTCCGGTGACGCTGCCGCGGATGAGGCCGAAGAGGTCGAAGCCGAGGTCGACGAGGCCGAGATCGACGAGGCCGAGATCGACGAGGCCGAGGGGACGCCTGCCGTACCCGAGGGGGAGGCCGAGCAGGAGCTGCCCGACGAGGCCGTCGAGCAGCTCACCGGCGCCCTGGCCCAGTTGCGCCAGAGCGTGCTCGACCTGAAGTTCGGCCTCGACCTGCCGGGAGCCGAGGAGGCCAGGCAGGCCCGCGCCGAGCTGCTCGCGCAGTTGGAGGACTACGTCATCCCGCGCGTGCGGGTCAGCAGCGCGCCCGCGCTGATCGTGGTCGCGGGCTCCACCGGCGCGGGCAAGTCCACCCTGGTCAACACCCTCGCCGAGAAGAACGTCAGCCGCACCGGCGTGCGCCGCCCCACCACCGGCACGCCCGTGCTCACCTGCCACCCCGGCGATCTGCCCTGGTTCGCCGACGGCGACCTGCTCGGCGGCCTCAAGCGCATCGAGCAGGTCTCCCGCGACGCCGGCCCGGACAGCCTGGTCGTCGCGGCGACCGAGAAGCTGCCGCAGGGCGTGGCGCTGCTCGACACCCCCGACATCGACTCGGTCGTCGAGGAGCACCACGAGATCGCGCACCGCATGCTCGACGCCGCCGACATCTGGATCTTCGTCACCACCGCCACCCGCTACGCCGACGCGCCCGCCTGGCAGTTGCTCCGCCTGGCCCGCGAGCGCGGGGTACGGCTGGCCATCGTGCTGTCCCGTGTGCAGCCGCGCTCGCGCGAGACGGTGATGAAGCACTTCGTCCGGATGCTCACGGAGTACGGCCTGGGCGACGTGGACCGTTTCGTGGTCGAGGAGTCGAAGGTCACCGACGGCCGGCTGCCCGACAGCGAGATGACCGACCTGCGCATGTGGCTCGCCGAGCTGTCCGTCGACGGCGAGCGCCGCTCGCAGGCGGTCCGGCAGACGCTCAACGGCGTGCTCGACAGCTTCCGCACCCGCGTGCCCGCGCTGGCCAGGCACCTCGAAGGGCACGTCGCCTTCCGCGGCGAGCTCCGCACCGACGTCGAGGCCGCCTACCTGGGCGGTTTGTCCAGGATCGAGGCCGCCGCCCGCGACGGCTCCCTGCTGCGCGGCGAGGTGCTCGCCCGCTGGCAGGACTTCGCCGGCTCCGGCGACCTGCTGCGCACCATCCAGCTCCGCGGCCGCGCGCCCCGGCAGATGCCCGAACGCCTCATGGCCTTCAAGGCCGCGCTCCGTACCGGCCTGGAGTCCCTGATCGTCTCCTCCGCCACCCGCGCCGCCGAGGAGGTCGCCGCCCGCTGGCGCCGCCGCTCCGAGCTGGGCGCCACTCTCGGCGAGGGCCTCGACCGCCCCTCCGAGGAGCTGGTACGGCGAGCCAACCGGGCGGTCTCGGCCTGGCAGGAGCACGTCATGGAGCTGATCCGCACCGAGGGCGTGGCCAAGCGCTCGGTCTCCAAGGTGGTCTCCTTCGACCCCGACGCGCTCTCCCTGATCTTCATGGTCGGCCTGTTCGGCGGCTCCTCCGACGGGGTGCCGCAGAAGCTGGTCAACGCGCTGCTCGGCGCCGAGTCGTTGCGCGCGATCTCCGTCAAGTCGCTCAGCGACCTGCGGGCGCGCGTCAGCATGCTCTTCGACGAGGAGGCCATGCGCTACGTCCGCACCCTGGACGCCGCCGGCATCCCCGACGAGAGCGCGGCCACCCGCCTCTACCAGGCCACGTACAACCTCGAGGTGGCGCGATGACGACGCTCGCCCCAGCCCGGGCGCCGCTCGCCCAGCGGCTCTCCGCCCTGTCCAAGCTCGTCGAGCTCGGACCCGGCCGGCTGGACAAGCCGCTCCTGTCCGAAGCCGGCACCCTGCTGCTGCGCGCCGGCGACCGGCTCAAGCTCTCCTCCGAGCACACCGTGGTCGCCCTCGCCGGCGGCACCGGCAGCGGCAAGTCGTCGCTGTTCAACTCGGTTTCGGGGCTGGAGCTGTCGCCCACCGGCGTGCGCCGCCCCACCACCGCCCGCACGCACGCCTGCGTCTGGGGCCTCGAAGGCGCCGCGCCGCTGCTCGACTGGCTGCAGATCCAGTGGCGCCACCGCTTCGCCCGCGCCTCCGCGCTGGACAAGGGCGAGTCCCAGCTCCACGGGCTCATCCTGCTCGACCTGCCCGACCACGACTCCATCCGCGCGCTCACCGACCCCGAGGCCGACCGGCTCATCGGCGTCGCCGACGTGGTCGTCTGGGTGCTCGACCCGCAGAAGTACGCCGACGCGGCCACCCACCGCCGCTACATCGCCGAGCACGCCGGCGCCGACGCGGTCACCGTCTTCGCGCTCAACCAGGTCGACCGGCTCGCCCCCGAGGAACTGGCCGAGCTGGTCATCGACCTCAACGACCTGCTGCGCCGCGAAGGCGTCGCCCACCCGACCGTCGTCACCACCTCGACGGTCACCGGGCGCGGCATCGACTCGCTCAAGAGCGTCCTCGCCGAGGCGGTCTCCAAGCGGCGCGCCGCCGTGCAGCGGCTCGAAGCCGACCTCGACCGGCTGGTCAGGAAGCTCGACGCCCCCGGCGACGCGCCCGCCGCCGTCGACGCCGCGCGCCGGGTCGGCCTTACCGACGCGCTCTGCGACGCCGTCGGCGTCCCGGCCGTCGGGGACGCCATGGAGAACATCTACGCCGAGCGCTCGCGCTCCTACGTCGGCTGGCCGGTCGCCCGGCTCGTCTCGGCGCTGCGGCCCGACCCGCTCAAGGCCCTGCGCCTCACCGACCTCCGCGAAGAGATCGACGGCCTGGCCGACGGCGTCGTCACCGCCCAGCCCGCCGAGGTGGAGAACGCCGTCCAGGCGCTGGCCGACGGCCTCTCCGCCGACATGCGCCCCGCCTGGCGCGCCGCCGTCCAGCACGCCGCCCGCACCCGCTCCGGCCAGTTGCCGCAGGCCCTCTCCGACGAGCTCGAAGAGGTCGCCCCGCAGCTCGCCCGCGTCCCCGGGTGGTGGCGGGCGGTGCAGGTCTGGCAGTACCTCCTGGTCGCGGCCTTCCTGCTCGGGGCGGCCTGGATGGTCATCGCCCTGGCCGGCATCCCGGTCGGCATCGCCGCGCTGGGCGACACCGGGTCCCTGCCGTGGGTGGGCATCGGCATGGCCGTCGTCCTGGCCATCGGCGCCCTGACCTCGATCGCCTGCCGCAACTTCGTCGTCCTCGGGGCCTCGCGGGAGCGGGAGCGGCTCGAACTGGAGATGCGCCGCCGCGTCGCCACCGTGGCCGAGGGCCTCGTCGTCGAGCCGGTCGAGCGCGAACTGGCCCGCCACCACGAGTACAACGCCGCCCTCCGCGCCCTCAAGTAACCCGGGCCCTGAGGTATCCCCGCCCTCAGGTCACCCCGCGTCGCTCACGCTGTCGGGCCCTGTCCACACCCGGGGCCCGCCCCAGCCGGTCATCCACAGAACCCCATTCGGCAGCGGTGCCGCCCACCCGCTTTCCGCCAACGTGTGTCGCCAGTAGGCGGGCAGCCGGCCCGCCCCGTGGGAGGCACCATGAACGACATCTACATCACCCTCACCGGCAACGTCGCAGCCGAGCCCCGCCAGCACACCTTCGACGACGGAGCGAGGGTCACCTCCCTCCGCGTGGCGTCCAGACACCGGTACTTCGACAAGAAAGCCCAGGTCTGGGCCGACGGCGAGACCGTCTACTTCGCCGTTCGCTGCTGGCGCGGCCTGGCCGACAACGTCGTCCAGTCCGTCCAGGTCGGCCACCCGGTCATCGTCTCGGGCCGGCTCCGCATCCGCGAGTTCGGCCCCGAGGGCGAACGCCGCTTCATGCCCGAGATCGAGGCCTCCGCCGTGGGGCACGACCTCCGCTGGGGTCTGGGCGCCTTCTCCAAGCCCGAACGCTCCGGCCTGACCGGCGGCATCACCCCCGAGCACCGCGAACAGCTCGACGAGGACACCCGCGACTGGGCCCTGCCCGCCGCCGGCCGCTACAGCCGCCCCGGCCCCGACCCCGCCACCGCGACCGACGACCCCGCCGTCCGCGTCCTGGGCGCCCCCGAGGACGACGAAACCTGGACCACCGAACCCCAGGCCGCCTGACCCCCTCAACGGTGCGGCTTGCCGGGCACCCTCGTGTACGGCAAGCCGCCCGGGGCCCAGAAAAGACGAATGCGGCCGCCCACCGAACGAAGGTGAGACAGCCGCGACAAGAGCGCCGCCCGGAACGGAGGGATGGGCGCGAGAGAGGCCCGGACGCCGGCGCGACACCAGACCCCGGCAAGGAAGGCAGGCAGGACGGAGTGGAGGGGAGGAGGGGGCGCCGGTCGGGTCTCAGAGCTGGTGAAACGAGGTCGGAGAGCGGCCGGCCGACGGCTTGTGTCCGTGCCTGACGGCTAGAGCACCGTTCAGGTCCAGGTCACGCCCCGCACCATGGCTGCTCCTTTCCCGGACGGCCCGCTCGCGGAGTGAGCGAACCCACTGAGGCCCCACGAAGAGTGCGGCCATGGGGCCAAACGTATCGGTTCCCGTCGCACGACGCACACTCCGCAACTATTGTGTTACACATCGTTAGGCAGAGAGGAGGCGAGATGGCGGCGTCGAGTCACACCTCAGCCAAGCCTCGTGACGGTGTGTCAACCTTGGCCGGCCGTTGGCCGTTGCTCGGACAACGCCAAGCTCTCGTCATCTACCTATGTGGGATCGTAACTCTGGATCTCGTGGCGATTGTGGCGTTTGTGACTCTTACCGAGTTCGAGTTGCCGCAGTTGCTGACGTTCACCGCATTGATGGCGTGTGGCGCGGTCTGCATCGAGGCCACCCGGCGGCTGGGCATGCCGGCCGGGGTCTCGCGTGACCTGCTGTCGGCCTGGTGGCTTCCCGTCGCGTTGCTTCTTCCCCCCGTGTACGCCCTCTTCGCACCGATCCTGCTGCAGGTGTTGCTGCAGTGGCGGGTGCGGGCCACGGTCATCTACCGCCGCGTGTTCAGCTCGGCGGCCATCGGGCTGGCCGGGTGCACGGCTTCGGTGGTGTTCCATCACTTCGTTCCCGACGTCGCCGTGTTGTCCCGGGGTACGGCGGGGCCGATCCTGCTGGCGGTGGGCTGCGCGGCGCTCTTCGCGGTGCTGAACACCGGGCTGATCGCCGTCGCGGCGCACACCTCCGACCCGGACACCCGCTGGCGGGACGTGCTGTGGGACCGAGAGAGCGCGCTGCTGGACGTGGTCGAGCTCTGCCTCGGGGTGCTCGTGGCGATCGCCTGCGGGATCAACCTCGCGTTGCTCATCCTGACCCTGCCGCCCGTGGTGTTGCTGCAGCGGAGCCTGCTGCACGCCCAGTTGCAGGCCGCGGCGCGGACCGACCCCAAGACCGGGCTGCTCAACGCGGCGGCCTGGCAGCGGGAGGCCGACACCGAGATCGTCCGTGCTCGCCGTACCGGTGAGACGCTGGCGTTGCTCATCGTCGACATCGACCACTTCAAGCGGGTGAACGACACCTACGGGCACCTGGTGGGGGACCAGGTGCTGGCCGGGGTGGCGGCCACGCTCCGGACCCAGCTCCGCGACTACGACGTCGTCGGGCGCTTCGGCGGCGAGGAGTTCGTCGTCCTGCTGCCCCGGGCGGACGTCGCCGAGGCGCGTCGCGTCGCCGAGCGGCTCCGTAGCCGGGTCGGCCGGATGGCCATCGCCGCCGACGAGGCGCTGATCACCGTCACCATCTCGGCGGGGGTCGCGGTCATGAGCCTGCACGGCGACGACCTCATCGAACTGCTCGCCGCCGCCGACCTCGCCCTCTACCGGGCCAAGGAACTGGGCCGCGACCGCATCTGCCTCCCCGCCCCCGCCCAACGCCCCCCCACCACCGAACCAGCCCCCGAACCCCAGCCCTGACCTCTCCCGGGCACCTGCACTGAGCCGCCTGTTGCCTCGGGCCCAGCATGGTGGGCCCACCATGCAGGGGCCCACCATGCTGGGCCCCTGCTCGGCCCCCTGCTCGGCCCCCTGCTCGGCCCCCTGGTCGGGCCACTGCTCGGGCCACTGCTCGGGCCACTGCTCGGGCCCCGCTTCCACGGGTCCACCAGCGCGGGCCCGATTCCTCGGGTCCACCTCGGCCCGTTCCCTCGGCCCCGTTCCCCTCGGCCCCGTCCCCGGGCCGACCTGCGCGGCGCCCTGTCCGAGGTCGGGGCCGAGGCCGGGCAGATCCACCCGAGCCCCTGCTCGCGGGTCACCTTTCGTGGGCCACCGGGCAGAGGCCCGTCCGGGGCCGCGGCAAGGCTGCGCGCCGAGGTGCGTGCTCGGGAGCACCTAGCTGCGCGGCCAGCCACCCCCAAGGCCCGCCGCCCCCCTCCAGGCCCGCCACCACCTCGGGCCCGTCCACCCCGGCCAACCACCCCGGCCCCCACCACCCCGGGCATGCCAGCACCCCCGGCCCGCCACCACTCCCAAGGTCCGCCAGCACCTCGGGTTCGCCATCCCGGGCCGGTCATCCCGGGCCGGTCATCCCGGGCCGGTCATCTCGGGCCGGTCATCCCGGGCCGGTCATCTCGGGCCGGTCATCTCGGGCCGGCCATCCCGGGTCCGCCATCCCGGGCCAATCACCCCGGGCCACCTGCGCGCGGCCGCCCACCCCTCATGGGCCACCCACCCCTCATGGGCCACCCGCCCCTCACGGGCCGCCCGTCCGGGGGCCAAGTGCTCGGGGTGGTGGCGACTGCGCCCCGGGCCGGTGGCCCGCCGGTTCGGTGGGAGGGCTGGTCGGGTGGTTCGTGTGGGGTTCGTGGGGTGGGGCGGCCGGCTGGGTGCGGGGGCAGCGAGGGAAGTTCGCGCGAGGGGGTCCCCGGGAGGGCCTAAGCTAGGTGG
Organism: Nonomuraea sp. NPDC050310; assembly: GCF_040655795.1. Classification (NCBI taxonomy): domain Bacteria; kingdom Bacillati; phylum Actinomycetota; class Actinomycetes; order Streptosporangiales; family Streptosporangiaceae; genus Nonomuraea; species Nonomuraea sp. NPDC050310. Next base: position 46,639 of record NZ_JBFAKP010000024.1, read on the forward strand.
CATGCCGGAGTACATCTACACGTTGCAGCGCGTGCGCAAGGCGCACGGCGACAAGGTTGTCCTTGACGACGTCACGCTGTCGTTCCTGCCGGGTGCCAAGATCGGCGTGCTCGGTCCGAACGGCACCGGAAAGTCGACGCTGCTCCGGATGATGGCCGGTCTCGAGCAGCCGTCGAACGGAGAGGCGCGGCTGATGCCGGGCTTCACGGTGGGGATGCTCCAGCAGGAGCCCCCGCTGAACGAGAGCAAGACGGTGCTCGGAAACGTCCAGGAGGGCGTGGCCGACACGATGGAGAAGCTCGCGCGGTTCAACGAGATCGCCGAGCTGATGGCCACCGACTACAGCGACGAGCTGCTGGCGGAGATGGGCCGGCTCCAGGACGTGCTCGACCACCGCAACGCCTGGGACCTGGACAGCCAGCTCGAGCAGGCGATGGACGCGCTGCGCTGCCCGCCGCCGGACGCCGAGGTGAGCAAGCTGTCGGGTGGTGAGCGCCGCCGGGTGGCCCTGTGCAAGCTGCTGCTGGAGGCCCCCGACCTGCTGCTGCTGGACGAGCCGACCAACCACCTCGACGCCGAGAGTGTCAACTGGCTGGAGCAGCACCTGGAGAAGTACCCCGGGACCGTCCTGGCCGTCACCCACGACCGGTACTTCCTGGACAACGTGGCGACCTGGATCCTGGAGCTCGACCGCGGCCGGTGCTACCCCTACGAGGGCAACTACTCCACCTACCTGGAGAAGAAGGCCGCCCGTCTGAAGGTCGAGGGCCAGAAGGACGTCAAGCGCAAGAAGCGCCTGGAAGACGAGCTGGAGTGGGTCCGGTCCAACCCGAAGGCCCGCCAGACCAAGAGCAAGGCCCGTCTGCAGCGCTACGAGGAGATGGCCGCCGAGGCGGACAAGTTCCGCAAGCTCGACTTCGAGGAGATCCAGATCCCGCCGGGCCCGCGTCTGGGCACCACGGTGATCCGGGCCGACCACCTCACCAAGGGCTTCGACGACCGGCTGCTGATCGAGGACCTCTCGTTCGACCTGCCGCGTAACGGCATCGTCGGCATCATCGGCCCGAACGGCGTCGGTAAGACGACCCTGTTCCGCATGATCACCGGGAACGAGACGCCCGACAAGGGGACGATCACCGTGGGCGACACGGTGCAGATCTCCTACGTCGACCAGTCCCGGGCCGGCATCGACCCGAACAAGAACGTCTGGGAGGTCGTCTCCGACGGGCTCGACCACATCAAGGTCGGCCACGTCGAGATGCCTTCGCGCGCCTACATCGCGGCGTTCGGCTTCAAGGGGCCCGACCAGCAGAAGAAGGCCGGGGTGCTGTCCGGTGGCGAGCGCAACCGCCTCAACCTGGCGCTGACCCTCAAGCAGGGCGGCAACGTGCTGCTGCTGGACGAGCCGACCAACGACCTCGACACCGAGACCCTGTCGTCGCTGGAGAACGCGCTGCTCGACTTCCCGGGCTGCGCTGTGATCACCTCCCACGACCGGTGGTTCCTCGACCGGATCGCGACCCACATCCTGGCTTGGGAGGAAGGGTCGAACTGGTTCTGGTTCGAGGGCAACTTCGCCGACTACGAGAAGAACAAGATCGAGCGGCTGGGGGCCGAGGCGGCTCGCCCGCATCGCGTGACCTACCGCAAGCTGACTCGCGACTAGGTCATAGGGCTGTGCTTGGCGGCCGGGTTCCCTCAGGGGAGCCCGGCCGTTCCGCATCCGAACACCAGGGGCTGCCGGACCCGGTCAAAGGTGGGTGAGCGGGACCGGTACGGTGGCGGGGTGGTTGAGGAGAACGGGCAACACCCCCCGAAGCAACGGCACGTCTTCCAGCGAATGGTCCGCTTCGCCGACATCGACTCGCTGGGCCATGTGAACAACGTCCGCTTCCTGGACTACCTGGAAGACGCCCGCACCGCCATGTTCTTCATCGACGCCGCGGAGAGGTTCAAGGGCCTGGTGATCGCCCGCCACGAGGTGGACTACAAGCGCCCGCTGACCTTCCGCACCACCCCTGTGACGGTGGAGTCGTGGGTGAGCGAGATCCGGCCGGTGCGGTTCGTGCTGGAGTACGAGGTGAAGGACGGCGACGAGGTCTTCGTCCAGGCCCGCTCGGTGCTGGTCTCCTACGACGTCGAGCGCGGCGCCCCCAGACGGCTGACCGAGGACGAGCTGGCCTACCTCACAAGATTTCACACGGAACGTCCCTGACCACCACGCGGTCGAGGGTGAAGGCGCCGGTGTCGGACTGCCCCTCGCCCGGGTTGAGGCAGTAGGTCCGGGGGAGCCGCCCGACGGTGCCGTGGATGTCCAGGCTGTCGGGCGTCTTGTTGAGCATGGACCGGGCGAAGCTGCCCGGCGCCGGGTCCTCCAGGTGCGAGGAGGTGTATCTCGTCCCCACCCAGGTGCAGAATTCTCCCGGCGTGCAGGCGCAGGGCCCGGCGGGGACGAGGAGGGCGGCCACCAGGGTGAGCGAGTGCAGCATGCAGCCCACCCTAGGTGACGGATTCGCTACTGCGTGCTAAGCCAGACGGCTGTGTCGGGCGGTAGCAGGGTGCCGGTGAGGGGCTGGCTGGCGAGGATGACCGAGGAGTGCGGCGGCAGCGGCACGGCTTCCAGTCCGCAGTTGATCGCGCAGATGAGCGGTCCGCGGGTGAAGAAAAGTACATCCGAGGGGGAGTCCAGCCACTCCAAGGTATAAGGAAGGGTTTTCAGCAGGTCACGCCGTACGGATAGGGCTGTCCGATAGAACTCGAGCGTCGAGTCCGGCTTCCCGGCCTGCGCCGCGACGGACAGGTCGGCGAAGATCTCGGGCTGGGGCAGCCACGGCTCCGCCGTACCGAAGCCGAGCGAGACCCCGGAGGCCTCCCAGGGCAGTGGGACGCGGCAGCCGTCCCGGCCGGGCAGGGTGCCCTCGGACTGGAAGAAGATCGGGTCCTGCCGCGCCTCGGCGGGGATGTCGGTGACCTCGGGCAGGCCCAGCTCCTCGCCCTGGTAGAGGTAGGCCGAGCCGGGCAGCGCCAGCATGGTCAGCAGGGCCGCCTTGGCGCGGGAGAGCCCGGCGCCGGGGTCCTCCAGGCCGTACCGGGTGCGGTGCCGTACGACGTCGTGGTTGGACAGCACCCAGGTGGCGAAGGGCACCGAGGCCAGGGTGTCGTCGATGACCTTCTTGAAGGCGTCGGCCGACCAGGGCGCCTGCAGCCAGGCGAAGTTGAAGCTCTGGTGCAGCTCGTCGGGCCGCACGTAGCGGGCGAGGTCCTCCGGGTCGTCGGTCCAGACCTCGCCGACGGCCATCCGCTCGCCGGGGTAGCTCTCCAGGACGCGCCGCCAGTCGCGGTAGACCTCGTGCACCTCGGGCTGGCCCCAGATCGGCGAGACCGCCTTGAACGACTGGTCGTCGATGTCCGGCAGCCCGGGCGCCTTGTACAGGCCCATCGCCACGTCGATGCGGAAGCCGTCCACGCCGCGGTCGAGCCAGAAGCGCAGGATGGAGCGGAACTCCTCGTGGATCTCGGGGTTGCGCCAGTTGAAGTCCGGCTGCGACGGCGCGAACAGGTGGAGGTACCAGCTTCCGTCGGCGAGCTGCGTCCAGGCCGGCCCGCTGAAGGTGGACTGCCAGTTGTTGGGGTGGTCACGGAAGATGTAGCGGTCCCGCTTGACGCCGCGCAGCGCCTCCTTGAACCACTCGTGCTGCGAGGAGCTGTGGTTCGGCACGATGTCGACGATCACCCGCAGGCCGAGCGCGTGCGCCTCGGCCACCATCGCGTCGAAGTCGGCCAGCGAGCCGAACAGCGGGTCCACGTCGCGGTAGTCGGCCACGTCGTACCCGCCGTCGTTCATCGGCGACGGGTAGAAGGGCGTCAGCCAGACGGCGTCCACCCCCAGCTCCGCCAGGTACGGCAGGCGTTCCCGTACGCCCGCCAGATCCCCGACCCCGTCACCGGAGGCGTCGGCGAAGCTGCGGACATAGATCTCGTAGACGACGGCGTCACGCCACCAGGGGATGCTCATCCATGTGAATTGACCAGGCTATGGGCGGCATAAACCAAATAGTCCCAAAGCCGGGTTTCCTGCTCGGCCGGCAGCTCCAGCGACTCGACCGCGTCGCGCATGTGCCGCAGCCAGGCGTCGCGCTCGGCGTCGCCGATGACGAACGGCGCGTGCCGCATCCGCAGCCGGGGGTGGCCGCGCTCCTGGCTGTAGGTGTTGGGGCCGCCCCAGTACTGGATCAGGAACCCGCGCAGCCGGTCCTCCGCCCCGGCGAGATCCTCTTCGGGATACATCGGGCGCAGCAGCGGATCGGCGGAGACGCCCTCGTAGAAGCGGTGCACGAGACGCTTGAAGGTCTCGTCGCCGCCGACGGCGTCGTAGAAGGAGGGCTCGCTCACGTTGAGTTCCAATGTCTAGGGGGCCAGCGCTATTCCCGCCGCGTCCAGCGCCGCCTTGACCCGCAGGCGCAGTTCCCGGGCCACCTCGGCCTGCTTGGACGGCAGGGTCTTGACGGAGATGCGGAAGACCAGCGAGCTGTCGGACATCTGCTCGACGCCGAAGACGTCCGGCTGGTCGATGATGGCCGATTCGCGCAGCTCGGCGTCGGCCCACATCTCCTCGGCCACCTGCTCCAGGATGAGCTTGACCGTGGTCACGTCGGTCGAGTAGGCGACCGGCACGTCGAGGAAGGCGCGCGACCAGCCCTGCGACTCGTTGCCCACCCGGGCGATGGTGCCGTTGCGCACGTACCAGACGCGGCCGTCGGCGTCGCGCAGCCGGGTGATGCGCAGGCTGACCGCCTCGACGGTGCCGATCGCCGCCCCGACGTCGACCACGTCGCCCACGCCGTACTGGTCCTCCAGCAGCATGAACATGCCGGCGATGAAGTCCTTGACCAGTTCCTGGGCGCCGAAGCCGAGGGCGACGCCGACGATGCCGACGCTGGTGAGCAGCGGGGCGATCGGGATGGTGAGCTTCTCCATCACGGTCAGGACGGCCGTGCCCATGATCACGATGGTGGCCACGTGCCGCAGGACCGAGCCGATGGTCTCGGCGCGCTGCTTGCGGCGTTCCTGCAGCAGGGCGTCGATGCCGTCGGTCGCCGAGGAGGTCTTGCGCCACCTGCTGGTGAGGGGCCCGCTCGCGGCCCGGACGACCACCCGGGAGATCAGCCGGTGCACGATCTTACGGATCAGGATCGCGACGACCAGGATGACGACGATGGTCAGGACGGTGGCGCCGAGCGGGGCGATGCTGTTGGGCAGGAACCCGCTGAAGAACGAGCACACCGGGTCGCCTGAGCACCCCATCGCCATCTCGTTGACGAGCTGTGCGGGGTCGGGAAGACCCGAGGAGGGCGAGGGCGTGGGAGTCGGCGACGGTGTGGGGGACACGAAAGAGCAATCCTTCCGGAAGCGGTTCGGCCGGCAGTGATCATAGGGTCGTTTTCACCCTATCCACACCGCCGACCGAACCGGCCGCCGTCACATCACGCCGGGGAAGACGGGGACGCGAGGGCCCTGGGCCGCGGAGGGAGGACCCTCGCGCTCCGGTGACGTACGGCTCGGCCGGGACACACACCCGGAAGTGTGTCCCGAGCCGTTTCCGGGCGGGATCCCTGCGGATCCCCGTTCATGGCGGGCACGTGGCCCGGACCAACCCTTGGAGTGGGAGCCGGCGAGGTGTCCAGAACCCCAGAGGGATTCTCCGCACCGTCCACCTCGCCGGCTCCGTGAGGCCGCCGTGGGTGCGGTGGGCCGTGGTGGCTGCGCTCCACCCGGTCCACCGCCATGTCACTCCCCCACCGCGGCGAGTACGCGGGCGACCTTGGTCGCCGCTCCAGCCGGGTCGTCGGCCTGGTGCATCCGCTCGCCCCAGGACCAGCAGTACCACCAGTCCGTCACCTCGGGCACCGGCGCCTGGCGGCAGGTCACGCTCTCGGTCAGGCTCGTGGCTTCCGGGTTGATCACGCGGACGAAGGCCCGACCGGACTGGGACCGGACCACTCGTGCGAGCAGCCCCTTCGCGCCCAGTTCCGAGACCAACCGCTCCAGATGCCCGAGGTTTTCGTCCCCCACCTCGATTCCTCCCCACTCGTCGAACCGTTGCTGGTGGAGTCAACATGACTCATTAATCAAGGTCACGCAACGCAGACAAGGTGCATACAGGGAGTCCCCCTGTCCCTCGTGGGTTGTAAGAAACAGTCCGCGGGAGGACGATCCTTAACCGTAAGCTTCAAGCACACGTTTTCAACCTGGCCTCAATGGTTCATAGTTTTGAATAGGCGTACTGCAACCTAGCGATTACGCAACGTCATCGGTTATGGACCGTGTGGCCACGTGTGAGAGGGGCCGGTGGATGTCCGGCAGGCAGCACAGGGAGACGGAGATCGCGCGGCGGGTCCGGGCCAAGGGCCTGGCCGGCGGCCGATCGTCCGCCCAGATAGCCGAGGAGATCTGGGAAAACTGCAATCCGCAGTTCGGCACGACCAAGATCAAGGCCCACCGGCTGTCGCACGGCATCGCGCTGGCCGACGTCATCGAGCAGGTGCGTGCCCTGTTCGAGCGGGACGAGAAGCCGGTGCCCGGCATCGGTGAGACGCTCCTGTCGGCGTACGAGAGCGGGCTCAAGCGGCCCGGTCCCGAGTACCTCCACTACCTGTGCACCGTCTACCGGGTCGAGCCCATCTCGCTCGGCTACGACGGGCCCTGCATCTGCGGCCACGGGCACCGGATGCCCGGGCTGGTCCGTGGCGAGCTGCCGAACAACGTCGGCGCGCCCTACCACCAGACCCGCGATCCGATGCTGGTGCTGCCGACCACGCCGCCGCCGGTCGAGCCGGAGACCGAGGAGGACGAGAACGTCCTCCGCCGGACGCTTTTACAGCTTCTGTCCAACAATCCCAAGGCCTCCTTCACCCCGACGGTGCTGGCGGCGACGGAGGGCATCCGGCGGCGGATGGACGACACGCTCGTCTCCGCGAGCGTCTCCCCGGCGATGCTCGACCAGTGGGAGGAGGCGACGCTCAGCTTCGGCCGGCAGTACACCACGACCGCGCCGCTGCGGCTGCTCTGCGACGTCCTGCTCGAACTGAGCGCGGTGCGCAACGCGATGACCCACCGCCAGCCGGTGGACCTGGCCGAGCGGCTGTGCCGGATGTCGGCGCAGCTCTCCGGCCTGAGCGGCATGATCATGATCAACCTGGGCGACCACCGCCAGGCCCGCTCCTTCTTCCGCACCGGCCGCCTGGCCGCCGACGAGACCGGCGACCGGGCGCTGCGCGCGTGGGTGACCGCCCGCGAGGCGCTCGTCCCGCTCTACTACGGCGACGCCCGCGAGGCGCTCAACCTGGCGAAGAAGAGCCGCGACCTGGCCGGCCAGACCCCGTGCGCCGCGCAGGCGATGGCGCCGGTCGTCGAGGCCAGAGCACTGGCCATGCTCTCCGGCACCGACAGCAAGAAGGAGGTCGTCGACCAGGCCAAGCGGGCGCTGTCCCGGGCCAGGGCGGCCTTCTCGCACATGAAGGCCCACGAGCAGCACGACATGGCCTTCGGCTACACCGAGAAGCAGCTCTACTTCTACCAGGGCGACGTGCTCACCAAGCTGGGCCAGACCCTGGAGGCCGACGTCGTCCTCGAACAGGCGCTCCACGCCTACCAGGACCACATCCTCGACCAGACGCTCATCCGGCTCGACCGTGCCCACTGCCGGCTCATCGAAGGGGATGCCGACGAGGCCATCCGGATCGGGATCGACGCGCTGGAACAGCTCACTCCCGACTACCGGACCGACTTCATCATCCGTCCCGCGACCGAGCTGGAGCGCGCCCTGGTCAAGGCCGGCCACGGCGACCACCCCCTGATGGAGGGGTACCGGCAACAACTGCGGATAGGGGCAGACGACTGATGAAGATCCGGCGTTATCGCTGGTCCGACCTCGACACCATCAAAGCCCTGCACCAGGTCTGCCTGGCCGGGGTCGGGCTCTTCCCGGGCGACGGCGTCTACTACGACGACGACTTCCCGCGCATCCACGAGCTCTACCTCGCCGCCGGCGGCGACTTCCTGGTCGGCGAGTGCGAGCGGCGCGTCGTCGCCATGGGCGGGCTCAAGCCGATCGAGCCCGGCGTCGTCGAGCTCTGCCGGCTGCGGGTGCACCCGGAGTTCCAGGGCCGCGGCTTCGGCGACGCCATGCTCACCGCCCTGGAGGAACGCGCCGCCGAGCTGGGCTTCCAGCGCGTGCGCGGCGACACCACGCTCAACCAGCCGGCCGCCCTCGCGCTCTACGCGCGGCACGGCTGGCAGGAGGTCGGCCGCCAGCAGGTCGGCGACCTCGTCGTCGTCTACGGCGAGAAGCCTCTCTCCTCGGTGCCCTCGCGCATCTGACCTGTATCAAATCCCCGGCCCGCGGCTCTCACCTTGCATGCGGGGTCCATGGCGCTTCACAGCGCGGGAGGAACACCTGGTCCGGGTCGGGCTCGCGATGCGGAGCCGGCGGGGGATCGTGATCTCCGGGGCGGCCGGGGTGGGCAAGACCCGGCTCGCCGCCGAGGCCGTCGCCGAGCTGACCGGCGCGGACGTGGTCCGGGTCGCCGGCACCGAGGCCGCGGCGGGCATCCCCTTCGGGGCTTTCGCCGCCGCGCTGCCTGCCGTACCGCCGCCGGCGGGGGAGCGGCCGCGCGGCAACCTGTTCGCGTGGGCGGCGGCGGCGCTGCCGCCCGCCCACCGCCTGGTGCTCTTCGTGGACGACGCCCACCTGCTCGACCGGGCCTCGGCCGCGCTGGTGCTGCACCTGGCGCTGCAGCGCCAGGCCCGGATCGTCGCGACGGTACGGCAGGGCGCCCGCCCGGTCGACGCGGTCACCGCCCTGTGGAAGGACGACCTGCTCCCGAGACTGGAGCTGGCGCCGTTCACGCCCGCCGAGTCGGCCCGCGTCCTGGCCGGGGCGCTCGACGGCCCGATCGCCTCCGAGTCGGCCGACCGGCTCTTCGGGCTGACCGAGGGGAACGTGCTGTTCCTGCGCGAGGTCGTGCTGGCCGGGCTGGACAGCGGCACGCTCAGCCGCCGGCACGGCCTGTGGAGCTGGCACGGCTCCTGGACGCTCGGCACCCGGCTGAGCGAGCTGGTCGAGTCGCGCCTGGGCCTGCTGGACGCCGCCGAGCGCGGCGTGCTGGAGTACACCGCCTTCGGCGAGCCGCTCGGCCTGGACCTGCTGATCCGGCTGGCCGGGGAGGAAGCCGTGGACCGGGTCGAGGCCAGGCGGCTGATCAAGATCACCCGAACCCGGCGCCGCGCCGCCGTCCGCCCCGCCCACCCCCTGTACGGCGAGGCGGTCCGGGCCGCCACCGGCCTGGGCGCCCGCCGCCGGATCCTGCGCCGCCTGGCGGAGGCCACCGAGGCGAGCGGCGCCCGTCGCCGCGAGGACGCGTTGCGCATGGCGGTCTGGCGGCTGGACGGCGGCGCCCACGCCGACCCCGAGCCCCTGTGCACCGCCGCGGCCACGGCCTGGGCCGCGCTCGACCACGAGAGCGCGATCCGGCTGGGCCGCGCGGCGGTCGAGGCCGGTGGCGGCGTCGAGGCGGCCGCCCGGCTGGCCGTGGTGCTGCACTTCATGGAACGGTACGACGAGGCCGACGAGGTGCTCGACCGGGTCGCGGGGGAGCCGGCCGGCGAGCGCCAGCGTGCCCTGTACGTCTACGCCAGGGCGCTCGGCCTGGCCTGGGGCCGCGGCCGCCCGGCCGAGGCGACCGACCTGCTCACCGCGACGGTCGCCGGCCTGCGCGAGCCGTTCTGGCAGCAGTACCTGCGGGTGCTGAAGGCGGTCTTCCTGGTCTCCGGCGGCGACTGCGCCGGTGCGCTGGCGGAGACGGCGGAGCTTCGCGCGCTCGGCCCGGTCGCGCCGGTGATCGACGCCTCGGCGGGGATGGCCGAATCCCTCGCCCTGGCGCACCTGGGCGAGACCGGGCGGGCGGTGGCCATCGCGGAGGCCGCCGTCGCCGCCAGGGACTCCTGGAGCGATCTGGTCGCCGGGGGCGCGCCCTCGTTCAAGTCCGCCTGCGTCAGCGCCCTGGCCTACGCCGGGGACCTGCGGGCGGCCGAGCGGCAGGCGGAGGAGGCGCGGCGGATGCTGCTCGCCCCTGGCGCGCCCTGGCGGCGCGCGATGGCGGTCTGGTGCGGCCAGCGCGCGATGCTGCTGCGGATGCGCGGCCGGCTACGGGAGGCGCTGCTGGCCACCCGGGAGGGCCAGGCGTCGCTGGGCGACCCGCGCACCGCCTTCGCCGGCGGCCTGGTGCTGGGGGAGCAGGCGCACGCGGCGGCGCTCCTCGGCGAGCACGACGTGGCCGAGGCGGCGCTCGCGCAGGCGCTGGAGCGCGGCGAGCGCAACACGCTGGTCGGGCTCGACTTCGCCGTCGCGCAGGCGCGGCCCTGGCTGCTGGCCGCGCGGGGGAACCTGGCCGGCGCGGTGGCCGAGGCGCTGGCCACGGCCGGACGGATGCGGGAGCGGAGCCTGTGGCCGTACGCGATGTTCGCCCTGCACGACGTCGTACGGCTCGGCCGCCCCGAGCTCGTCGCCGACGAGCTGGCTGAGCTGGCCTGCCGCGTCGACGGCCCCCTGGCCGGACTGCTGGCCCGGCACGCCGCCGCGCGCACCGGGCAGGAGCTGGAGCAGGTGGCCAAGGAGTTCGAGGAGCTGGAGATGGTGCTGTACGCGGCGGAGGCCGAGGCCGGGGCGGCCCGCGCCTTCGGGGAGGCCGGCTGGGACCGGCCCGCCCGCGCCGCCGCGGCCCGCGCGTGGGGGCTGGCCGGGAACTGCCAGGGCGCGCGCACCCCGGCGCTGGCCGGGCTCTCGGCGCCCAGCCTCACCGGCCGGGAGCGCGAGATCGCCGTCGCGGTCGCCGGCGGGCTGACCAACCGGGCGGTGGCCGGGCAGTTCACCATCTCCGTGCGGACCGTGACCAACCACCTGGCCAGCATCTACCAGAAGCTCGGCGTCAACGACCGGGAGAGCCTGCGCCGGCTGCTGGGGCCCGACGGGGCCTAGGAGCCAGGGGCCTTCATCAGCTCGCCGCCCATCAGGCCGCCCCGGCCCTCGCGCAGGGCCTCGTCGGCCTGCCGTACCGCTTCCAGGACGTTGCCGGCGGCGCTGGGGGAGTCCTCCACCACCATGCGCAGCTCGACCTCGACCGGGGAGTCGCCGAAACCCTCGCCCTCGATCCGGATGAAGGCCACCTTCCTGTCCTCCAGGAACGGGATGTAGGAGGCCCCGACATGGGTGGCGAAACCGGCGCCGGTGGCCTTGGTGGCCTGCTTGCTGCGCATCCGGTCGGCGTCCTCCAGGTTGCGGAAGTCCATGTTGCCCCCGGCCAGGAGCTGGTAGGCCCGGCTGAGGCGGACGCCGCCGCGCTGCAGGGCGTCGACGATGGCCCGCTGCACCAGGGTGGCGCCGAAGGAGCTCTTCAGGTCGTCGCCGATGAGCGGCAGGCCGGCGGCCTCGAAGCGGCCGGCCCAGCCGGCGGAGCGGGCCAGGACGGCGGGCATGCAGTTGACGAAGGCGCAACCGGCCCGCAGCGCGGCCTCGGCGTACAGCTCGGCGGCCCGCTGGCTGCCGGTGGGCAGGAAGTTGACCAGGATGCGGGTGCCGCTCTCGCGCAGGTGCGCGACGACCTCCTCCAGGCCCGCCCCGGCGGCGTGCGGGGCGGGGGCGAAGCCGTCGGCCAGCGGCCCGGCGTGCACCGGGACGCCGAGGTGGGGGACCTCGGCGAAGCGGCGGGAGTTGTTCGGCTCGGCCCAGATGGCCTCCGACAGGTCGCGCCCGACCTTGTCGCGGGTGACGTCGAAGGCGCTGGTGTAGCGGATCTCCGGCAGGTGGAAGGAGCCCTGGACGAGTGAGGAGGCGCAGTTCCCGACGCCGACGATTCCGATTCGCACGCCTGATTCTAGGATGGGGCGATGACCTGGACTGCTCCTGAGGTGGAACGCCCGTCCGGCTCGCTCGCCGCGGCCGAGCCCGATCTGCTGCGGGGCCTGCTGGACTGGCATCGCGCGACGACCCTGCACAAGTGCGCCGGGCTGAACGGCGAGCAGCTCGCCGAGCGCTCGGTGCCGCCCTCGGAGATGTCGCTGCTCGGGCTGCTCCGCCACCTGACCGACGTCGAGCGCATCTGGATCCGGCGCCGCTTCGCCGGGGAGCGGGTGGACTTCGCCTACAAGACCGACGCCGACTGGAGCGCCGACTTCCACGACACCGACGCGGCGCGGGCCGAGGAGGTGTACGCCGGGCTGATCAAGGAGTGGGAGGTCTGCGACGCCATCACCGCAGGCCGCGAACTGGACGAAACCGTTACTTCGGGAGATGTGTCGTATTCTCTTCGCTTCATCTATATTCACCTGATCGGTGAATACGCCCGCCATAACGGACACGCCGATCTGTTGCGGGAGCGAGTCGACGGCGTCACTGGTGCGTGACGGAAATCAGGCGATATGGCCGTTTCGCTGAACGAGACGGATGGGGCTAAGCGAACCTGTGAGTGAGGCCCTTCACTCTGAGTGGTAGAGGATCCTCTCCGGGCTCCTGCCTGTGCATCTCCGGTTGCGAATCGTAGTGGCATGCTTCCTGGCATGGCAGTCGTGCCCGCTCCCCGACCCTCCACGGGAGCCGTGCTTCTGTTGTTCGTCAGCGCCGCCTGGGGGTCGGCTTTCCCGCTGATGGACTCGCTCATCGCTCGGTTACCGGTCACGGACCTGCTGACCGAGCGATACTCGATCGCGGCTCTGACGCTCTTCCTCATCCGGCCCGGCAGCCTGCGGGGGCTCTCTCGAGAGACCTGGATCCAGGGGGCGATCCTCGGACTCGTCTTCGGCATCGGCCAATCCGCCCAGGCCTGGGGGCTGAGCGGGCTGACCTCGTCGGTCTCCGGCTTCGCCGTCGGCTGCAACGTCGTGATCACTCCTCTGCTCGGCCTGATCGTCTTCCGCTCCCGGGTGCCGCGGCGCATCTGGGTCGCGGTCGCGCTGGCCGTCACCTCGATGACGCTGTTCACCCTGGTGGGCGGCAGCGACGGCACGCTCGACGCGGTGGCCCTGTCGGCCACCCTCGGCGCGGCCGGCCTCTACTCCGTGCACACGCTGATGCTGGGCTCGATGTCCAGGAAAAGGTTCGACGCCTACGCTGTCACGGTCATCCAGCTCGGCGTGATCGGCCTGGTCACCGGCGGGGTGGCCATCCCCGACGGGCTCCAGTTGCCGCAGCAGCCGGGCGACTGGCTGATCCTGGTGCACCTGTCGGTGATCTCGTGCGCGCTCGGCTTCCTCGCCCGCTCGTACGGCCAGCGGCACGTCTCGGCGGTGCCCGCGGCGGTCCTGATGTCCTCCCAGCCCCTGTGGGCGGCGGGGTTGTCGGTGGCCTTCTTCGGCGAGCGGCTGCACTGGACGCTGCTGGTGGGCGGCGGGCTCACGGCGGTGGCGATGCTGCTCGCCGTACCGCCTCGACAACGGCGCCGGCCGCCCAGGCCGGGCGACCCGAACGTGCTGGCGGTCTCGCGCAAGGCCAAACGCGTGCTGGCCGACCTGCGCCGCCGCCGCGAGGACCCGCTGCGCCTGGGCAAGGACGCCCGGGCGCCTTTCGTCGCGTTGACGACCTGCGAGAACGCCGAGGGCTGCCCCTGGCGCGGGATGAGCGTGAAGGGCGGGCGCGAGCCCAGCCTCGACCGGCTCATCGTCCGGGCCTCGGCCCTCGCCCGCGAGTCGGCCGAGGCTGCCCAGGGCGAGGCTTCGGCCTCGGGCAAGGGAGGTTGTTGCCGGTCCGTAACGGTGTCCGGTCGCTGTCTGTGCCGGCTGCTGGAGGATGCGGAGCGTGACCGGGCACCCCGGGTGGCGTGGTTGCGCACGTCCGGATAAGGGATTATCGGCTGCTGACTCCTAGGGGATTTTCGCTACCACTATCGGACTTGTTTTGCATAAATCTTGATATTCGTAGGAATGTCCGAATAATGGAGCGTATCCCCAAGAGGAGAGGTGCGGGATGAAGAGAATCGTCGTTCGCAAGCCCGGAACCGCGAAGCTCACGGGGACCGCCAGCGTCATTCACAAGGGGTGACCGGCGTCCACCGTTGGGTCCAGGGTGCGCCGCCCGCCCGATGGGAGTCCACGCCGCTTCTGCTGCCCGTGATCGATGCGCATCGGGGGCACCAAGGCCCGTACACCGTCGCCGCCGCGCTGCTGCACCACCTGGTCCCAGGCGTCTTGGAACGTTCCGCCGATCTGGTGGCGGCCCATGACGTCGAGATCCGTGCGGCGGCACCCGGTCTGCGTGACCGGGTGCCCGCCGTCCGGGACCGGCCGGCCGCCGGGCTGGCCGACGACGAACGCATCCTCGTGCCCGCCCCGCGCCGCACCCTGCGGCTGGCCAACGGGCTCTGCGAGTTCGTGCGCGCCGCCGTGCCGCCGGGCCGGGTGCTGGCGGTCGGCAACGCGGCCGAGGCCGACCCGACCGACCTCGAACTGCTCGCGGTGCTGACGCGCCGCATCCCGCCCGACGTGCTGGCCGTCCAGGTGTGGTCCGGCGGGCCGCCCGCTCCGCCCGACACCCGCACGCCGGGCCGGCTCTGGGCCGAGGTGGACCGCTGCACGCAGGAGGGCTTCCTGCACGCCGTCGCCGAACTCGGCGCGCTCGGACTGGAACGCACCGAACCCGGCAGCGCCCGCTGGTGGGACTTCGCCCAGCGCACCGCCACCGCCCTGGGCGGACTCGGGCGGCGCGAGGAGGCGGGCCGGCTGTGGGAACAGGTGCGCCGCGTCAGCCAGGACCCGGCCATGCACGCCGCCAGCGCCTACGGCCTGGCCATGCTCGACGCCCGCAACCCCGACCCGGCCACCCGCGACCTGGGCCGGGCCCGCGGCTGGCTCAACCAGGCGATCGCCGTCTCCACTCTGCTGCCCGACCCGGCCGAGCGCGCCTTCAAGCTGGGCTTCGACCGCAACGGGCTGGCGCTGGTGGAGTTCCGCGAAGGCCGGGTGGACCGGGCGCTCGACCTGGTCGACTCCGCCCTCGCCCTGGCCGCCGAGCTAGGCGAGCGGCACCCGGTGCACCGCATGGTCCTGCTGGCCAACCGCGCCCAGCTCCTGGCCGCTCGGGGGCAGGGCAAGGAGGCCCTGGAGGAGTACGGCGCGGCCCTGGCGCTCGGCGTCGCGTTGCCCGACCACTACCTCGACCGGGGCAACCTGCTGCTCAAGCTGGGGCACGCGGAGGAGGCGCTGGCCGACTACGAGCAGGCGATCCGGCTCGGGCCGCCGCTGCCGGAGGCGTACTACAACCGGGCCGAGGCGGGGCTGGTCCTCGGGCGGGTCGAGCAGGCGCTGGCCGATCTGGCCTACGTGATCGAGCTCGATCCCGAGTACGTGGACGCCTACGTCAACCGGGCCGGGGTGCTGGCCGGGCTGGGACGGGACGCGGAGGCGCAGGGGGTCGTGGAGGCCGGGCTGGAAGTGGCGCCGGGCAACCCCTACCTGCTGGCCGTCCTCGGGCAGGTGGAGACGGCGGCGGGGCGGTTCGAGGCGGCTCGGGCGGCCTTCGACCAGGCCATCGCCGGGGCGCCCGAGCTGGCCGCGGCCTGGGGCAACCGGGCGGTCCTGCGGTTCGAGCAGGGGGACGCGGCGGGGGCGGTGGCCGACCTCGACCGGGCCATCGCGCTCGCTCCGGCCCCTGACCTGCACGCCAACCGGGCCGTGGCCCTGCGCGCCCTCGGCCGGGTCAAGGCCGCCGAGGTGGACGAGCGACTGGCCGGCGGCTGACCCCAGAACCAGGCGGGCGCGGTGGCGAGGGCCGCGCCCGCCTTCCCATACGGGTGCACAGCCCGGCCGGCCTTCAGGCGGGGAAGACCTGGACGTGGTCGTCGGCCACCCGGACCCGGACCGGGTCGCCGGGCGCGAGCCGCGCCGCCGCCCGAGAGGACAGGTCGGCGAAGACGGTGGCCGGCTGCCCGTTGACCGCGACCTGCGTGTACACCCGCGTGGTCGCCCCCAGGAACACCGTGACGTCCACCGTCCCCCGCGCTCCGGGCCCGTCCACGGCCAGCTCGACGTCCTCGGGACGGAACATGCACAACACCCGCTCCGCCGGACCCGGAGCCGCCACGTCGAAGGCGCCCCCCGCGACGACCCGCCCGTCCACCGCGGGCAGTTCCAGGGTGTTCCGGTTACCGACGAACCCGGCGGCGAAGCGGGTGCTGGGCGCGGTGTAGATCGCCGCCGGCGGCGCGCACTGCTCGATGTCCCCGGCGTTCATGACCGCCACCCGGTCGGAGATGGCCAGCGCCTCCGACTGGTCGTGGGTGACGAAGACGGTGGTGATGCCCACCTGGTGCTGGATCCGCCGCACCTCGTCACGGAGGCGGTGCCGTACCTGCGCGTCGAGCGCGGACAGCGGCTCGTCCAGCAGCAGCACCTCGGGCCGCGGCGACAGCGCGCGGGCCAGCGCGACGCGCTGCTGCTGGCCGCCGGACAACTGGTTTGGCAGCCGGTCGCCGAGCTCGCCGAGGCCGACCAGGTCGAGCATCTCCTGCACCCGCTCGGCGCTGGGCTGCTTGCGCACGGTCAGCGGGAAGGCGATGTTGCCGCGCACGGTCAGGTTGGGGAAGAGCGCGTAGGACTGGAAGACCATGCCGATCGGCCGCTTGCGCGCGGGCACGCCGGTCATGTCCTGGCCGCCGATGGTCAGCCGGCCGGTGTCGAACTCGGTGAGCCCGGCGATGCAGCGCAGCAGCGTGGTCTTGCCGCAGCCGGAGGGGCCGAGCAGGGCGAGCAGTTCGCCCTGCTCGACGCTGACCGAGACGCCGTTGAGCGCGGTGTGCCCGGCGTAGCGCTTGGTGATGCCTTCGAGGACGACGTGGCTCAACGAAGGGTCCTTCCGATCGTGGTGACCCGGCCCCGCCCGAGGCGCACGACCAGCGCGGACATGGCGAACAGGAAGCCGAAGGTGAAGACGGTGATGACGGCCAGCGCGTTGGGGTCGCTGAGCGTGCGGGAGACGAACTGCCGCGCCGACCACAGCGGCAGGGTCTCGTAGCTGACCCCCACCAGGATCTTGGCCAGCGCGAACTCGTTCATCGCGGTCGCGACCACCAGCAGCGAGCCGGAGACGACCCCGCCGCGGACGGCGGGCAGGATCACCCGGGCGAGCGTCTGCCCGGGCGTGGCCCCGCAGGTGGCCGCCGCTTCGGACAGTTGTACGGCTCCCGCCGCCAGCAACGCGCTCTCCACCGCCCAGTACATGAACGGGAAGGAGATCGCCGCGGTCGAGGCGGCCAGCAGCCAGAAGGTGCGGAACAGGTCGGGCGCCACCGAGGCGGTGACGAGCTGGATGCCCGCGCCGACGACCACCCACGGCACGGCGAAGGGGATCACCGCGACCGACTGGATGATCGAGCCGACCTTCGGGTTGTGCACCACCGACCAGTAGGCGGCGGGCACGACCAGCACGATGTTGATCGCCACCACGACCACCGACAGCAGCACCGAGCGGCCCAGCGCGGCGGCGACGTCGGGCTTGGTGACCAGCTTGGCCCAGTGCTCCAGCGTGTAGCCGTCGGGCAGCGGGGTGTCGGTCCAGCGGGTGGCCACCGAGTACAGCAACGCGGCCAGCAGCGGCAGGCCGAAGTAGACGGCGAGCAGGCCGAGGAAGGTCTTGCGGGTCACAACCACCTCGCAGCGCGCTTGAGCGACAGGCGGTAGAGCGCCGTCGAGCCGATGGCCAGGAGCATGAGCAGCACGCTGAGCACGGCCGCGCGCTCCAGACCGAAGACGTTGGACTCCAGGGTGGTGCCGATCTGCAGGGTGATCAGCTTGACCGAGTCAGGGGAGGCGGCCAGCGCGTAGGCGACGGCGTAGACGCCGATGGTCCAGGTGAAGATGAGCAGCCAGCCGGCGGTCATGAACGGGCCGAGCACCGGGAGCCCGACGTAGCGCCAGAACTGCCACCGGGTGGCGCGGCAGACCTCCGCGGCCTCCTGCCAGTCGTCCTTGAGCACGCTCAGCGCCGGCAGCGTGAGCAGCACGAACATCGGCACGTTGAAGTAGAGGTAGACCAGGTTCATCCCGGAGAAGGAGCCGGCCGAGGGGAACTCCAGCCCGGTGAGCAGCGTCAGCATGCCGGTCGTGCCGATCAGCGCGACGAAGCCGAAGGCCAGGCCGATGCCGGCGAAGTTGGAGGCGACGTTCATCAGGGAGAGCCAGAAGGCCCGCCCGCCGAGCCGCATGCGGGTGATCAGCCAGGCGGCGGGCGCGCCGATCGCGGTGGCCAGGGTCGCCTGCACGAAGCCGAGGGCCAGCGAGCCCACGATGGCCTGCCGGTCGACCGGGTTGGCCGCGACCTTGGTGATGTTGTCGAGGCCGTAGCCGCCGTCGCGCAGCGCGAAGGTGTCGTGCAGCAGCCGCAGGGCGGGCAGCACCAGCATGGCGAAGGCGAACAGCAGCAGGGGCAGGGCCGGTCCCCAGGCGAGCAGGAACCGCTTCACGCGAAGGGCCGCACGGGGCGGGGACACGGCGTTCCCCGCCACCACGGGCTCGGAGGTGCCTGCGCTCACGCGAGAACCTTCGCCTCCCAGTCGGCGACGATCTGCTCCACGTTGATCTTGGTGATCTCGATCTCCTTGACCGGCGCGTAGGCGGCGTCGGGCAGCCAGTTGGCCTTGGCGTCGGCCGGGAGCTGCAGGTCGCCGTTGAGGACGCGGATCGGGCGGGCGCCGAACTTGGCGAACAGGATCTGCGCCTCGTCGGTCAGCACGTAGTCGAGGAAGCCCTTGAGGAAGTCGCCCTTGGCGGTGTTGTACTTGTTGATCATCAGCCCGGAGGGCGCCCAGACGGAGCCGTCGGCCGGGATGATCACCTCGACGTCGACGTTCTTGGCCTTGAGCGCGGCCTTCTGGGCCAGCCCGTTGAAGTCGTAGTTCACCTGGATGGGGGCCTCGCCCTTCTCCAGGGTGTCCTCGCTCATCTTGGCCGCCGACAGGTTGCCGGAGTCCTTGAGCTTCCTGAAGTAGTCGAAGCCGGGGCCGAGGTTGTCCACGGTGCCGCCGGCGGCTACCGCGGCGGCCACCAGCATCGACTGGCCGGTGCCGGAGCTGGCCGGGTTCTTGATGGCGATCATGCCCTTGTACTCGGGCTTGAGCAGGTCCTGCCAGGTCTTGGGCGCGTTCGGCACCTTGTCGACGTTGACCACGAAGGCGGGGGCGCCGACGAAGGTGGCGACCCAGCCGCCCTTGCCCTTCTGCCAGTCCTTGAGCTTGCTCGCGTTCGGCGGCTGGTAGGCCGGCACGACGCCCTTGGCCTCGGCGACCGGCCCCCACATCAGGCCGATGTCGCTGGCGGTGGCGACCGGCTTGTCCTTCTCGGCGTCGAAGGCCTTGATCTCGTCGGCGGAGGACATGTCGGTGTCCTTGTGGTCGCAGGAGGCGCCGTGCTTGGCGCAGAAGGCCTTGACGACCTCGCCGTAGTTGGCCCAGTCGGGGGCCAGGCCGTAGGTGGGCAGGTCCTTGCCCTGTGCGGCGATCTTCGAGCTGTCCGGAGCGGCACCCCAGTCGTAGTCGCCGGCGCCCGACCCGCCACAGGCGGCCAGGGTCAGCGCGGAGAACACGGCAAGCACCCCTATTCGGAGGTTCTTCATAATTTCCATCCTTTTGAGAGTTATCGCCCCGAATGGTGGACTATGCCGGGTGGGGAAATTCCGACTTCCACCTGAATTCCAGGTGAACTCGCGCCAGCGCTGCTGAAGGTCGCTTCCCGGCATGTCTAGTCCTTCGTGCTGAAGGGGCCAACCGGGCACTTTGTTATGAGGGCTATAGGGAAAGGCGTATAGCCGCTGCCTATACCGGCGATCGGTCTTCGGTCACTTGTCCGGTTGATGCCCTGCCGCGAGGCTGTGCCGTACCAGACACAGATCCAGAAAGGACCCCGATGGCGAGTCACTACCTGCTCAACCACATCGGCGGGGAGTGGCGTGCCCCCGAGAGCGGGCAAACCAGGCCGAACCTCAACCCCGGCGACCTCTCCGACCACCTCGGGGACTTCGCCGAGTCCGGCGGGGCCGACGTGGAGCTCGCGGTCGAGGCCGCGGCCGCGGCGATGCCCGCCTGGAAGGCCCTGGGACCGATCAAGCGCGCCGAGTTCCTGCGGGCCGCCGAGCGGCTGATCGAGGAGCGCGCCGAGGACTTCGCCCAGGCGATCACCCGCGAGCAGGGCAAACTGCTCAAGGAGGCGCGCGGCGAGGTCAAGCGGGCCCTGGCCATCCTCGACTTCACCGCGGGGGAGGGCCGCCGGCTCAAGGGAGAGACCCTCCCCGCCGAGGAGCCCCGCACCTTCTCCTACACCTTCCGCGCGCCGATCGGCGTGGTCGGCCTGATCACGCCCTGGAACTTCCCGCTGGCCATCCCGATGTGGAAGGTCGCGCCCGCGCTGCTGGCCGGCTGCGCCGCGGTGCTCAAGCCGTCGCCGTTCACCCCGCTGACCGCCGCGCTGCTGGTGGAGGCCTTCGCCGACGCCGGCGTGCCGGCCGGCGTGCTCAACCTGGTGCAGGGCGACATCGCCGCGGGCGAGGCGCTGGTCGCTCACCCCAAGGTGGCCGGGATCAGCTTCACCGGCTCGCTGCCGGTCGGGCTGAGCATCCACACCGCCGGCGCTCCCCGCCTGCTCCGCACCCAACTGGAGCTGGGCGGCAAGAACGCGGTGATCGTGCTGGCCGACGCCGACCTGGACAAGGCGGCCAAGGCCGCCGCCTTCGGCGCCTTCGGCCAGTCCGGCCAGCGGTGCAGCGCGACCTCCCGGGTGATCGTGGACCGCGCGGTCAAGGAGGCCTTCCTCGACAAGCTGATCGCCGAGGTCGCGAAGCTGCGCGTCGGCTACGGCTTCGACGAGTCCGCCAGCATCGGCCCGGTGATCAACGAGGCGCGCATGCAGGCCTGCCTCGACGCGATCAAGTCCGCCCAGGAGACGGGCGCCAAGGTCGCCACCGGCGGCGGGCGCGCCCCCGGCAACGGCTTCTACGTCGAGCCGACCGTCCTGCGCGACGTGCCCTGGGACAGCGAGATCGCCCAGGAGGAGATCTTCGGCCCGGTGCTGTCCGTGGTCGACTGCGACGGCTTCGACGAGGCCATGCGCATCTCCAACTCCGTCAGGTACGGCATGAGCGGCACCATCTTCACCCAGGACCCGGCCACCATGTTCGAGGCGCTGGAGCGGTTCGAGGCCGGCATGCTGCACGTCAACCGCCCCGGCGTCGGCGCCTACGCGCACCTGCCGCACATGGGCGCCAAGCTGTCGCAGTTCGGGCCGCCCGAGTGCTCGCCGCAGGTCTGGGACTTCTACACCGAGTGGCGGTCGGCGTGCATAAGCTACTGACCGCCGCCGAGGCGGTCTCCCGCTTCGTCCGGCCCGGCGCCGTGCTGGGCATGGGCGGCCAGAACATCAACCGCTGCCCGATGGCGCTGGTCCACGAGGTGATCCGGCAGGGCCCCGGCGAGCTGACCGTGGTCGGCTGCAACCTCTCGCTCCCGCTCGACATGCTGGTGGCCGCCGGCCTGGTGGCCCGCACCGAGCAGGGCACCGGCAACCTCGAACGGTACGGCACGCTGTTCGCCTGGCGTCGGGCGGTCGAGCGCGGCGAGGTGAGCGTGGGCGACCACTCCCACCTGGCCATGGCCACGCGCTTCGCCGCGGGGGCGCTCGGCCTGCCGTACCTGCCGACGCGCAGCCTGCTCGGCACCGACCTGCTGGCCGACCTGGTGCGCGACGGGGTGGCCCGCGAGGGCGCCGACCCGTTCGAGAACCGGCCGGTGGTCCTGCTCAGGGCGATGCGCCCGGACGTGGCGCTGATCCACGCCAACCGGGCCGACCTGAACGGCAACGTGGTCATCGAGGGCGTCACCTCGCACGAGGTGGACATGGTGCGTGCCGCGCACGCGACCATCGTCAGCGCCGAGGAGGTGCTGCCCGCCGGGGCCTTCGCCGACCGGCCCGAGCAGGTCACCATCCCCGAGGCGTACGTCAGCGCGGTCGTCGAGCAGCCCTACGGCGCCTTCCCGACCTCGGTCTACCGGGCCTACGACTTCGCCGAAGGCGAGATCAAGGAGTACCAGGCCCGCGGCCGCGAGGGCGACGAGCGAGTGCGCGGCTGGCTGGCGGCCAACCTGGGCGCCTCCTTCGAGGAGTACCTGAAGACCCGTGACGCCTCCGGCGACCTGCGCCGCGAGCTGGCCGAGCAGATGAGGAGGCTGGTGTGAACGCGCTGCCCCGAGAGCTGCTCGTGGTCGAGGGCGCCCGGCAGATCCGCGACGGCGACCTGGTGATCGTCGGCACCGGGCTGCCGCTGCTGGCCGCGACGCTGGCGCAGCGCACCCACGCGCCCGACGCCAAGCTGGTCATCGAGTCCGGCGTGATCTTCCCCAAGGTGATGCCGACGCCGGTCTCGGTCGTCGACCCGCGGCTGATGCACGGCGCCTCCCGGCACGGCACCCTCTTCGAGGCGCTGGGCGGCATGGTCCAGCGCGGCCTGGTGCGCACCGGCTTCCTGGGCGGCGCGCAGGTGGACGAGTTCGGCAACATCAACTCCACCTGGGTGGCCGGCAAGCGGCTGCCCGGCAGCGGCGGCGCCAACGACATCGCCAGCCACTGCGGCCAGGTCGTCGTGCTCACCGACCACGAGCGGCGGCGCTTCCCGGCCCGCTGCGACTACGTCACCAGCCCCGGCTTCCTCGGCGGCCCCGGAGAACGGGCCAAGGCGGGCCTCGGGCCGCTGAAGGTCAAGGTCGTCACCACCCTGTGCGTCATGGAGGCCGAGGACTCGGCCCTCACCGTGACCGCGCTCATGCCGGGGGCGAGCGCGCAGGACGTGCTCGACAACACCGGCTTCATCCCGAAATTTCGTGACTCGCTGGACACGGTGGTCCTACCGGACCCCGAAGAGATCCGCCTGCTGCGCGAGGAGATCGACCCGGCGTGCGTGTACTTCCCGGAAAGGAAAACCCGTTGAGCGACAAGAAGCCCTTCGCGTGGGAGACCGCGATCGCGTGGAAGAACAAGGACCGCATCGTGGTCCGCGGCTACGACGTCAACGAGCTGACCGGCTCGATCACCTTCGCCGAGCACTTCCACCTCGTGCTCAAGGGTGAGCTGCCGACGCCCGAGGTCGGCCGGATGACCGACGCGATCATGGTCAACATGGCCGAGCACGCCATGTCGCCCTCCTCGGCCACCGTGCGCTTCGCCACCTCCGGCGGCGCCGAGCTCAACTCCGCGGTCGCCGCGGGCGTCGCCGGCATCGGCCGCCTGCACGGCACCGCCGACCGGCCGGCCGAGCTCTTCCTCGGCGTCGGCCGCCGGGCGGAGGAGGAGGGCATCGGCGACGAGGAGGCGGCTCGCCGTACCGTCGCCGAGATGCGCGCCCGCCGGGAGCGCATGGCCGGCTTCCACCACGCCCAGCACATCCGCGACCCGCGGACCGCCCGGCTGATGGAGCTGTCGGACAAGCTCGGCATCACCGGGCGGTACGTGCGCATCGCGCGGGCCATGGAGGAGGCCACCGAGGAGGTGTTCGGCCGCCGGATCTGGATCAACGGGCCCGGCTCGATGGGCTGCATCGGCCTCGACATGGGCTACGAGCCGCTCCAGCTCAAGGCGCTGTTCATCGTCTGCCGCTCGTTGTCCCTGTGCGCGCACTCGATCGAGGAGATGACCCGCGAGAAGGGCTGGCGCGCCTCGTCCAACTCGCCGATGGTGCAGCCGCTGGACCTGGCTATGCAGGGACCGGAACACTACGACGGTCCCGCCGACCGGTCACTGTGACCAGCGTGACCGCCAGCACCAGGTAGATCGCGGCCAGGGTGAGCGCGCCCAGGTCGGAGCCGATCACCTCGGCCGGCATGAGCTCGACGGACAGGTTGTGGCCGAAGTGCGCGACCAGCACCACGGGCAGGCCGGTGCGCCGGTACAGCCAGGCGTAGATCACCGCGGTGGACACCAGCCTGACCAGGCTCTGCACCACGTCCACGGCGCTCTCGCCGCCCTGGGCGTTGAAGATCGGCCACAGGTGCCAGGTGGTCCACAGCAGGCCGATGATCACCGACGCGGTCAGCCAGGAGTAGCGCCGCTCCAGCAGCGGCCCGCCGAAGCCCCGCCAGCCGAACTCCTCGCCCAGCGGGCCGGTCAGCAGCGGGCCGAGCACGGCCAGCCCCGGCAGCAGCAGCCACTGCGCCGGGGCCGCGCCGTGCCGCAGCGCGAACACGGCGTCGATGGTCAGCGCGATGGCGATCGGGGCGAGCAGCACCAGGACGTACCAGCCCCAGTGGTGCCGCCAGTCGAGCGCCTGGCGCGCCAGCGCGCGCAGCCGCCCGGTGCAGGCGGCGACGGCGAAGGCGGCCAGGCTCGGCGAGACGGCGATCAGGATGACCGCCGGCGAGAGGTCACGCGGCCCCTGGCCGGTGAGGTGGAGCCATAAGGCTCCCAGCGCGGTGAGGAGGAAGGTCAGACCTGCCCAGGCGAGTGTCATGACCTCACGGTAGGAAGGGCGCGCCCCCTCATCGATCCGGCTTTCCGCCCGATCCGCCAGGGTGCCATCCCCCGTGCCGCGGTAGGGGTGGCCCCCGCCTCAGGCGTGGCCGCCGACGGTCACCGGGCCGAGGGTCAGCGTGGGCCGGGCCTCCATGATCTCACCGACCCGGATGACCTGCTCCTCCAGCAGGTCGAGGTCGACCGCGGTCAGCGCCTCCACGGTGACCGCCAGCCGGCTGCCCGACCGCTTCTGGTGCCAGAGCCCGGCCACCACCCCGTCCACGATCAGCGTCTGGAAGTTCTTGCCCATGACGCGCTCGGCCGCCGGGCCGGGGTGCAGCAGCTCCTTGTCGTTGCCGACGGCATAGCTGTAGTAGTCGAAGTACGGCAGGAGCAGCACCCCCGACGGCGGCTCGTCCGGCACCCACAGGTCGCCGCGCGCCACCACCGCCGGCCGGCCCTCGACGGTGACCGCCTCCAGGTCGAGCCGGTCGAACACGGCGCGGCCGAGCGGCTTGGGCGCGTTCATGAAGTGCGCGAAGCGCTCCGGGGTCGCCGGGCCGAAGGCGTGCAGGAACCAGGTCGCCACCTGCTCCAGGGACGAGTCGGCCGGCGCCGGCTCGATCCGCGGGTTGACGTAGGTGACCTTGCGGCCACGGCCGGCGCCGAAGGCGAGCACGCCGCGGTGCGCGGCCACCGAGATCACCTGCCGCCAGCGCGGCCACCACCCCTGGAAGGCCGGCATCACCAGGTCGCCCGCCCACGGCCCGGTGCGCGCGACCACCTCGGCGTCGAGCTCGTCGACGGTCAGCTCCTGGCCGTCCAGCGCCTCGCCGATCGCCGCGATCACCGCCTCGACCTGCTCGGCCGACATCCGCATCTCCGGCGTGGCCGCCGTGGCGGACGGCAGGGCCGACAACGCGCCCAGCCAGACCGGCAGGTCCTCCGCCGGCAGCAGGTGCACGGTGCCACGCGGCCCGAACGTCTTGACCAGGCTGCGCTCCTGCCACAGCGCCTCGCGCACGCTCTGCCGCGTCGCACCCTTGCTCCGCAGGCCCAGCCCGAGCTCGGCGGCGGACATCACCTGGGCGTGCGTGCTGCCCATGCGCCGCACCACCTCGGCGAGCGGCAGCCCCTCGGCAGGGGCGGACAGGTGGTGGCGGGCAAGACGGCGGGCGGAGACCTGGCTCCAGGAGAAGTTCACGGGCCCACGCTAACCAGCATTGCGGACGAGTTCTTTCCGCATGCTCTACGGTGACGCCATGAGTTTCGACGCGCTGGTGCGCGACCTCGACCCCGGCGCCGCCGTGCAGGCCGCCGGGCTGGTCACCGGGTACGGCGGGCCCGCCAGAGCCGCCGGGTTCCGTCTCGGCAACCAGCGCCTGCGCTGCGCCTCGCTGCTCAAGCCGCTCTACGCCTGGGTGGCCGACCGGACCCCCGAGTGGGCCTCGGCGGCCGAGCCCGCGGTGGTCGAGTCGTCGAACGCCGACACGCTGCGGCTGTGGCTGGGCACCGGGCCGCTGGTGATCCTCGACCGCCTCGCCGAGCGCACCGGGGTGCGCTGGGCGCCGCCGAGCACCGATCCGGCCTCGTTCGGGTCGGTCGAGGTGGCCGCCTCCGAGGTGGTCACCGCCTACGCGGCGCTGGCCCAGGCGGGGTCGTTCGGCGACCGCGACGCGCAGCGCATCCTGCAGTGGATGGTGGCCGCCACGCAGACCTTCGGGGTGCGGGAGCTGTTCCCCGGCGAGGTCGCGGTGAAGTGCGGCTGGTTCGGCGGGGCCGACGAGAGCTGGCTGCGGACCCACGTGGTCACCGTCGACCGGCGGGACGACGGGCGGATCCGGCTGGCGTGCGCCCTGACCGCGCTGCCGTACCCGGGGGAGGCGGAGCGGGCGGCCTACCGCCGGGCGCTGGCCACCGGCGGGAGCGTGGAGGACGAGCACGACCGCGTCGGCGGCGGGTTGCTGCGCGAGCTGATCCCCGCGACGCTGGCGGAACTGGGCTGAGCGGCGCCGCCTCTCGGGGCAGGCGGAGCCGCTTGGAACGATGTAATGCCGAGAGGTGAGAATCTCCCCGTAGGGAGGGGGCGTACCTGGCCGCGATCAGCTCAGGTCGTCGAACTCGCCGTCCTTCATGCCGAGGCGGAAAGCCTCCCATTCGGCCGGCGTGAAGTAGAGCCGCGGACCTTCGGGGTCCTTGGAGTCGCGCAGGACGAACAGGCGGTCGGCCTGCGCCTTGGGCGTGGCGACGTCCTCGGGGGTCTCGAGGACGGCCACTTCGACGCAGTCCCCGCCGTTGCTGCCGCTACGGCGGGACTTGCGCCAGATGATCTCCTTCATAGATTCTCCTCTGCTTCTGACAGCAAATGTAGACTCGCGTGAACCGGTAGGGCGAGTGACCGGATGACGTCGTACCGGCGGGTGATCGACTCCACGTCCAGCGGACGGTCGGTCACATACCCCTCTCCCGCCGATTCGAGATAGACCAGGTCCGGTTCGCCCGGCGTCCTCGCGACGACGAACGCCCCGGTGAGCCCCGGCACGGCCGGACTGTCCTTCGGCACCACCTGGACGACCACGTTGGGCAGGTCGGAGGCCTCCAGGAGGGCCCGGATCTGCCCGCGCATCGTCTCGGCGGAGCCGACCGGCCGGTGCAGCACCCACTCGTCCAGCACCGCCCAGTACATGGGCGGGTCCGGCCGGTGCAGGATGGCCTGCCTGATCATCCGGGCGGCGACCGCCTCCTCCGCCTGTTCGGCGGTGGCGCCCGGTTCGCGCCGGAGGATCTCCCGCGCGTACTCCTCCGTCTGCAGCAGACCTGGCACCAGGAGGGGCTGCCAGGTTTGCAGCGTGCGCGTCGTCTGCTCGATCTCCAGCCAGGGCCGGAACCAGGCGGGGTAGACCGCCTGCCGGACCAGCGGCCAGAGCCTCGACAGCTCGCCGCCGGTCTCCAGGACCTGGTCGGCGCGCTCGGCGAAGTCGCGAGACGGGCTGCGTTTCGCGAGTTCGACCGCGCACACCAGCGACAGGCTGTAGCTGAGCCGCTCGGCCAGCTGCTCCTGGGACAGGCCGGCGCGCATCCGGTGTTCCCGTAACTCGGAGCCGAAGAACGCCAGCGGACTGGAACTCGGATCGAGCTCGCGTGCGGGGGGCATCGTCGCTCCGGTTCTACACGGTTCTACAAACCAGATTGGTAGCCACACA
Source organism: Nonomuraea sp. NPDC050310 (assembly GCF_040655795.1). Classification (NCBI taxonomy): domain Bacteria; kingdom Bacillati; phylum Actinomycetota; class Actinomycetes; order Streptosporangiales; family Streptosporangiaceae; genus Nonomuraea; species Nonomuraea sp. NPDC050310. The sequence continues at coordinate 74,370 of NZ_JBFAKP010000024.1, forward strand.
AGGGCTGTGTGGCACCGGTGTCGGTACCTAGAGTAGTCACTCAAGTGCACTCTGGTGTCAGGGCAGGGAAAATCCCACCGACTTAAGGACATGTGGTGCCAATGCGCGCTGTGCAGGCGTCCGTCATTCCTGAACGGGCGGAAGAAGAACAGATCGAGCAGCTCCTGCGGCTGCAGGAGCTGCTGGCCGGGGAGGGGGTCCGGGCGCTGCTCGTCCGGCACCTGCGGCTGGCGCTCTTCCAGAACCGCTACGACCCGCCGCAGCACCGCGGCCCGGTGCTGGTCGCCGGCGCGGTGAAGGTCAGCGCGGCCGAGGCCGGCTTCCACGTCGAGCACGACTCGGGCTCGGCCGGCTTCGCCGAGGCCGAGGCGGCGGCGGGCTACGTCAGCTCGCTGATCACCGCGGCCAGGTCGGGAGGCTCGACATGAGGCGGTAGCTCGCCCGGGTCGAACCACCCGTAGCCCAGGTAGGTCCGCCGTTCCTCCTCGGTCAACTCGCCCGGATCCACCGGGGGCTCGCTGATCGCGAGCCTGGCCAGGTAGAACGGCTCCGACTTCACGTAGCGCTCGCCCAGCCAGGTGAAGTCGCGCTCGACCAGCACATGTATGTGCTCGACCGCTGAGCCGGGCAGTCCCGTCTCCTCGGTCAACTCCCGCCGGGCCGCCTCCAGCGCGCTCTCTCCCGGGTCTATCCCCCCGCCCGGCGGCTCCCACAGCTCCGCGCCGCTCACGTAGTCGCGCCAGTGCATCAGCAGCACCCGGCCCTCCCGATCCAGCGCCACCACGCGCGCCGCCGGCCGGTCGTTCGCCTGCTCCACGCCGCTCACCTCTTCATCGCCCCGTCGGCGATGGCGTCGGCGGCCTCGCCGATGGCCATGCCCACGATCTCCAGGCGCCGGACGAGCTCGCGTTCCTTCATCGCCTCGGCGGTCAGCTCGCCGGAGAAGATCCGCGAGATCTCGTACTGGTACATCCGGCGGATCGCCCCGCCCACCTTCTTGGCCTCCAGCGCGTCGTGGACCACGGCCGACGGGCGCGAGGCCAGGTCGCGCACCGCGTTCTCCAGGGCGTCGATCCCGGTGATGACCTGGTCGAGCAGCGGGCTGAAGCGGATCTGGTCCGGCACCCGGTACAGGTGCGACTCGCGCACGAAGTCGCGCAGCGAGTCGAGCACGTCGTCGATCGAGCGCGACAGCCGGAACAGGTCCTCGCGGTCGATCGGCGTGACCAGCGCGTCGCGCAGCTCGTCCACCAGGCGCCGGCGCTCCTCGTCGCCCAGGTGCTCGATGGCGCGCATCTGCTCGTGCGCCCCGGTGCGCCCCACCTCGCCACTGATCATGGCCATGGCCAGCCAGGCCCCCTGCTTGGTGGCTTCGAGCTGGCCGAGCAGCGCCTCCGTGAGCGCACCGTCCATGCGCCCGCTGAGCAGATCGCGGATCCGCCGCAGCCGTCTCACCCGAGTACCTCCTTGACGAAGAACGCCGCGCCGGCGGCGAGCACCAGGCTCACCGGGAGGGTGAGCATCCACGCTGACACGATCTTGACCGCCGCGTACCAGCGGACCCGGCCACCGCCGTGCGACACTCCGGCGCCGATCAGCCCGCCGGCGATGGCCTGGGTCATCGACACCGGCGTCCCGGCCGCCGCGCAGCCCACCACGGTGAGGCCGGCGCCCAGCTCGGCGGCCACCCCGTGCAGCGGGCGCGAGGCCAGGATCTCGCGCGAGAGCGTACGGCCGGCCCGCGGCATGCCGTACAGCGCGCCGAGGGCGAACAGGCCCGCGGTGGCGGCGGTCACCGGCAGGCCGCCCGTGCCGGTGGCGATCAGGAAGACGGCCAGCATCTTCTGGCCGTCGTTGGCCGCGTAGGCGAGCCCCTGGAGCCAGAAGCCGGCCACGTGCCAGCGGCGCAGCGCGCCCGAGGTGGACAGGCCGGTCAGCAGCCGGGTCACCGCCCACGACACCAGCGCGCCGACGAAGGGGGAGGCGAGGCCGACGGCGAGCACGAGCACCACCCAGCCGGGCGAGACCGGCAGCCCCCAGCCGAGCCCCGCGCCGGTCAGCGCGCCCACGACGGCCAGGGTCAGGCTGGTCGGCCGGCCCCGGGCGCTCAGCGTCATCGCGACCGCCACGGCCACCAGCACGCCGACGGTCATGGCCTGCCGGCCGCCGGGGCCGTCGAAGGAGGCCAGCCTGGTCACGAAGGTCAGCGCGACCTGGCTGGTCACCAGCGGGACCAGCGCGATCAGCACGACCAGGGTGAGCACCCCGGTCAGCGGGCGCACGCTCGGCAGCTTGAGCCCCGTCGCCAGCAGGGCGCCGCCGTCGTTCATGCCGGACACGACGGCGAACATGCAGGCGACCAGCAGCTCTAACGTCACCGATCCATCCCATCCGTCCGCTCTCTGGCGGGCAACACCCGGCCGGACCGCTTTGGCTATGGGGGCCATAGCGAAATCCAGGCTGTTCCGCGGTGGACCCCGAAGCTAGCGTCCGTAATGCCCGATACCTACCCAAGATCGAGTGGATGATGGACCAAGAGCTCATTCTGTTGAATCCCGGCCCGGCCTGCACGTCGCAGCGGGTCAAGGACGCCCTGCTGCGCGGTGACCTCTGCCACCGCGAGCCGGAGTTCAGCGAGCTGCTGTTCCGGATCCGGGAGGCGCTCCCGCGCGCCCTGAACCTGGCCGGCACGCACGAGGCCCTGCTCGTGACCGGGTCGGGCACCGCGGCCATGGAGATGGCGGTCATCAGCTCGGTCCGCGCGGGCCGGGGCGTGCTCGTCGTGAACAACGGCGTCTACGGCGACCGGATGATCAAGATCGCCAAGGCGCACGGCATCCCCTTCGACGAGGTCAGGAGCGACTGGACGGTCCCGGCCTCGCCGGAGGCGGTGGCCGCCGCGCTGGCCGGCCGCGACGACGTGGACGCGGTGATCTGCGTGCACCACGAGACCACCACCGGCCTGATCAACCCGATCAAGGAGATCGGCGAGATCGTCGCCGCGCACGGCGCGCTCTTCGTGATCGACGCCATCTCCGGCACCGCGATCGAGGACCAGGACCTGGCCGAGGTCAAGGCGGACGTCATCTGCGGCACCGCCAACAAGGGCCTGCACGGCCAGCCGGGCATCTCCTTCCTGCTGTCCAGCGCGCGGGCGATCGAGCGCTTCCACGAGGCCCCCGAGCGCAGCCTCTACCTCAACGCCGCCAGCTACCTCAAGAGCGACGTGCCCTTCACCCCCGCGGTGCAGGTCTGCTACGCCCTCGACGAGGCGCTGGCCGAGTACGCCGACCAGGGCGGCTTCGAGGCCCGCACCAAGCTCTACCGGGAGCGGGCGGCGCTGGTGCGCGGCCAGTTCGAGCGCCTCGGGCTGCGGATCCTGGTCGATGAACGGTTCCGGTCCAACACGGTAACGATGCTTCATCTGCCGGAAAGCGTCACGTACGACCGGCTTCACGATGAGCTCAAGAAGCGCGGTTATGTTATCTACGCCGGTCAGGGGCAACTTTCCGCGGATTTCTTCCGGATCTGCACGATGGGGGAGATTCCCTGGCACCGGCTGGAGGAGCTCGAGAACGCGCTCCGCGACTCGATCGCCGCGGCTAGGGGTTAACACGACATGCAGCTCAACCTGCACCGGCTCTGGATCTTCATGACGGTGGTGGAGTGCGGCGGCTTCTCGGCCGCCGCGCAGAAGCTCTACCTCAGCCAGCCGTCGGTCTCCCACCAGGTCAGGCAGCTTGAGCAGGCACTGCGCACCACCCTGATCGACCGCAGCGGGGCCCGCATCCGGCTCACCCGGAGGGCGAGGTCATGCTGGAGTACGCCAAGCGCGTCTTCCTGCTGGCCGACGAGGCCGTCGCGGCCATCCGCCAGGTCTCCGGCCTGCAGACCGGGACGCTGGTCGCGGGAGGCACCACCACCGTCGGCACCTACCTCCTGCCGCCGCTGCTGGCCGCCTTCCGCGACCGCCACCCCGGCATCGAGATCGGCATCCGGACCGGCAACGGCCAGCAGGTCGAGCGCGGCCTGGTCGACGGCGAGATCGGCGTCGCGGTGCTGGCCGGGGTGCCCACCGCCGCCCAGCTCGTCAGCGAGCCGATCCTGGAGGACCGGCTGGTCCTCATCACCCAGCCCGGCCACCGCCTGGCCGGCGCGGGTACGGCGGAGCCGGGCGAACTGGCCGGCGAGCGCTTCCTCATCCGCGAGCCCGGCTCCTCCACCCGCGACCTGCAGGAGCAGGCCATGGAGACGTGGGGGCTCAAGGACCGCACCGAGATCTGGGGACCCGAGACGATCAAGCAGGCGGTCGCCGCCGGACTCGGCGTCTCGCTGGTCTCCGAGCACTGCGTCGAGCAGGAACTGGCCGACGGGCGGCTGGCGGCGGTCGAGATCACCCCCGCACCCAAGCCCCGGCCGATCGTGCTGGCCCACCGCCGCGACCGGCTGCTCGGGCCCGCCGAACAAGCCTTCATCGCCATGTTGCGCAACCTCCGCGCCTGGCCCCGGAAAACATAGGGATCTTTCGTGAAAAATGGCGTTCTCCCGCCACGTGCGCAGGTTGTCATCGTCGGCGGGGGCATCGCCGGCTGCAGCGTCGCCTACCACCTGGCCGAGCTCGGCTGGACCGACGTCGTCCTGCTGGAGCAGGGCCAGCTCTCCTGCGGCACCACCTGGCACGCCGCCGGCCTGGTCGGCCAGCTCCGCAGCACCGAGTCGATGACGCGCCTGATCCAGTACAGCACCGACCTGTACGGCAGGCTGGAGGCCGAGACCGGCTTCGGCACCGGCTGGAAGCAGTGCGGCAGCGTCAGCGTCGCCCGCACCCCCGAACGCATGACCCAGCTCCGCCGCACCGCCGCCCAGGCCCGCACCTACGGCATCACCGCCGAGGTCGTCTCGCCCGCCGAGGCCGCCGAGCTGTGGCCGGTCATGCGCACCGACGACCTGGTCGGCGCGATCTGGCTGCCCGGCGACGGCAAGGCCAACCCCGCCGACCTCACCCAGGCGCTCGCCCGCGGCGCCCAGCGGCACGGCGTCCAGGTCGTCGAGCGCGTCCGCGTCCTGGACACCGTCGTGCGCGACGGGCGGGTGCACGGCGTGCACACCTCAGAAGGCTTCATCGAGTGCGAGGTCCTGGTCAACTGCGCCGGCCAGTGGGCCCGCGAGCTCGGCCGGCAGGCCGGCGTCACCGTGCCGCTGCACTCGGCCGAGCACTACTACATCGTCACCGCCCCGATCGACGGCGTCCGGCCCGACCTGTCGGTCCTGCGCGACCCGGACGGCTACGCCTACTTCAAGGAAGAGGTCGGCGGCCTGGTCGTCGGCGGCTTCGAGCCCGACGCCAAACCGTGGGGGATGGACGGCATCCCGCACCCCTTCGAGTTCCAGCTCCTCGACGAGGACTGGGACCAGTTCTCGATCATCATGGAGAACGCCGTCCAGCGGGTGCCCGCCCTGGAGTCCACCGGCGTGCGGATGTTCTACAACGGACCAGAGAGCTTCACCCCCGACAACATGTTCCTGCTCGGCGAGGCCCCCGAGGTGGCGGGCTACTTCGTCGCCGCGGGCTTCAACTCCGCCGGCATCGCCTCAGCCGGCGGGGCCGGACGGGCGCTGGCCGAATGGATCGTCAACGGCAGCCCCACCAGCGACCTGTGGCCCGCCGACCTGCGGCGCTTCGCCCCCTGGGCGGGCAACCCGGCCTGGCTGCGCGAGCGCGTCACCGAGACGCTCGGGCTGCACTACGCCATGTCGTGGCCCAACCGCGAGCTGGAGACCGCCCGGCCGCTCCGCCGCTCGCCGGTGCACCACCTGCTGGCCGCCTCGGGGGCGTGCTTCGGGTCGAAGATGGGGTGGGAGCGGGTCAGCTACTTCGGGCCGGCGGCGCCGTACACCTTCGAGCGGCCCGAATGGCAGGCGCACGTGGACGCCGAGGTCACGGCCTGCCGTACCGGCGCGGCCCTGTTCGACCAGACCTCCTTCGCCAAGTTCGTGCTGAAGGGGCCGGACGCCTGCCAGGTGCTGCGCCGGTTGTGCTGCGCCGAGGTGGACGTCGAGGTCGGGCGGGTGGTCTACACCGGGATGCTCAACGACCGGGGCGGCTACGAGTCCGACCTCACGCTCACCCGCGTCGCGCGGGACGAGTACCTCGTCGTCAGCGGCTCGGCGCAGGCCACCCGCGACTTCGACCACCTGTCCAAGGGCATCGGCGACCAGCGCGCGGTCCTGGTGGACGTCACCAGCGCCTACGCGGTCTTCGGCGTGATGGGACCGGAGTCGCGCTCCATCCTGCAGTCGCTGTCCAGCGCCGACTTCACCGCCTTCGACTTCGGCACCTCCCGGCTGGTGGACCTCGGGCACGCCACCGTGCGGGCCACCCGCGTCACCTACGTCGGCGAGCTCGGCTGGGAGCTCTACGTGCCCACCGAGTTCGCCGTGACCGTCTACGAGACCCTGCTCGGCACCGGCCGGCTCACCCAGGCCGGCTACTACGCCATCGAGGCCATGCGCCTGGAGAAGGGCTACCGCGCCTGGGGACGCGAGCTCGGACCCGACCTCACCCCCGCCGAGGCCGGGCTCCGCTTCACCTGCCGCCCCGGCGGCGGCTACCGCGGCGCCGAGCGCGCCCTGACCGCACCCGCCCGGCGCGTCGTCTCCCTCACCGTCGACGACCCGGCCGCCCACCTGTGGGGAGGCGAGTCCCTCCTCACCGACGCGGGGCCGGTAGGCTACGTCACCTCCGCCGCCTACAGTCCGACCCTGGGCCGGGTGGTCGCGCTCGCCGTCGTCGCCGAGCCGCTGCCGGGAAAGGTCCAGGTCGACCTGGCCGGGGCCCTGTACCCTGCCCAGATCAGCCTGAAGGCTCCGTACGATCCGACCTCCTCGAGGGTGAAGGCATGACCGACGCCGAATACGTTCTGACCCTGTCGTGTCCCGACCGGCCCGGCGTCGTCGCCGCCGTCTCCGGACTCCTGGCCGAACAGGGCTGCAACATCACCGAGAGCCAGCAGTTCGGCGCCGAGCGCTTCTACATGCGGGTCCAGTTCACCTCACCCGTGACCGAGGACGTCCTGCGTACGGCTCTCGCCGGGCTCGGCATGGAGTTCACCCTGCGCGACCTCGCGGTCAAGCCGCGCGTGCTCATCATGGTCAGCAAGTTCGACCACTGCCTCAACGACCTGCTCTACCGGGTGCGCTCCGGGGCGCTCGACATCGAGATCGTCGCCGTCGTCTCCAACCACCCCGACCTGCGGCCCCTCACCCAGTCGTACGGCATCGACTACCACCACCTGCCGGTCACCCCCGAGACCAAGCCCCGCCAGGAGGCCGAGGTGCTCACCCTCGTCGAGCACTACCAGGCCGACCTCGTGGTTCTGGCGCGGTACATGCAGGTGCTCTCCGAGGACCTCTGCGCCAAGCTCGCCGGGCGGGCGATCAACATCCACCACAGCTTCCTGCCGTCCTTCAAGGGCGCCAAGCCCTACCACCAGGCGTACGCCCGCGGCGTCAAGCTCATCGGGGCCACCGCGCACTACGTGACCTCCGACCTGGACGAGGGGCCGATCATCGAGCAGGAGGTCGCCCGGGTCACCCACAGCCACTCACCGCAGGACCTCGTCGCCATCGGCCGGGACGTGGAGTGCGTCGCCCTGGCCCGCGCGGTCAAGTGGCACACCGAGCAGCGCGTCGTGCTGGACGGCCACAAGACCATCGTCTTCCACCGCTGACCAACCACGGTCCTCCCTTCCCGGGCCCTGCCCGGTGGGGGGCCGCCTCCGGCGTCCCCCCACACCCCCCGAGGCGAGGGGCCTACCGGCCCCTCGCGCTCCCCGAGAGTGAGGGTGTTTCACCGCGGAAAACCGCTAGCCGGCTCGGAAAGGCTCCAGCCACAGGAGCTCCCGGACAGCCCGCACGTTGCCGAGCCCGAGGACAGCGGGCATTGCCCCGCATGCAGCCTGTCTACCGGCGGGGTAGGACGCCGATCTACGGGTCTTCCCCGACGTACGTGCCCGTCGGGCCGACGGGCAAGGTCAGCCGCTCATGCTCCGCAGGAGTAGCCCACGTAGAGGCCGTCGGGCGCGATGGTCAGGAGGAGGTGCGGCGGCGGAAGAGGTGGGCGGCGAGGGGGACGCTGAGGACAACCGTGCCGCCCAGCCAGGCGGCGGCCACCCACCCCGAAGTGCCCAGGGGCTGGTCCAGGAGGAGGGAGCGGAGGGTGGCCACGATGGGGGTGACCGGCTGGTGGTAGGCGAACTCGCGCAAGGCGCCGGGCATGGTCTCGGCGGGGACGACGCCGTCGGACAGGTACGGCAGGAAGAGCACGACGAAGCTGAAGGCGCCGGCGGCCTGGGCGGAGCGGACGAGCAGCCCCCAGAGCACCGCCACCGAGGACAGCGCCAGGACGTAGCCGACGAGGACGACCAGCACCCACGCCCAGTCGGTGAGTGAGGCGTCCGGCCGGAAGCCCAGGACGATCGCCGCGAGAAGGGCGAAGCCACAGGCCATGACGTTGCGGATGACCGAGGCCAGCACGTGTCCGGCGGGGACGGCCCAGGCGGCGATGGGCAGGGTGCGGAAGCGGTCGATCATGCCGCCGGTCATGTCCTCGGCGATGTTGACCGCGGTCAGGGCGGCGCCGTACCCGCCGGACATGAGCAGGACGGCCGGGACGACGAAGTCGATGTAGGCCAGCCCGCTGGAGCCGGTGGTGATCGCGCCGCCGAAGACGTAGACGAACAACACCATGATGATCACCGGCAGGGCGGTGTTCACGATCAGGCCGTCGAGGATGCGGGTCTCGCGGCGCAGGTTACGGCCGACCAGGCGGTACAGGTCGCCGCCCGCGGTCAGGGCGGTGCTCATCCGGTGCCTCCGCTGCGGGGTAGGGGGGTCGCCGCGGTGGCGGCGGTGAGGGTGAAGAAGACGTCGTCGAGGGTGGGGGTGCGCAGTTCCACCCGCTCGACCGGGATGCCGTCGTGGTGGAGCAGGTCGAGGGTGCGGCGGAGGTGGTCGGGGTCCTGAAGGCCCAGCGTCAGCCCGCCGGGTCCGGGGCGGGGGGCCGGAGGGAGGCCGAGGACGGCCTCGGCGCGCGGCAGGTCCTCGCCGCGGGCCAGGTGCAGGACCAGCCGCTCGGCCCCGACCTGGCGCTTGAGGGCGGCGGGGGAGTCGTCGGCGACGACCCGGCCGCCGTTGATGACCACGACCCGGTCGGCGAGCTGGTCGGCCTCCTCCAGGTACTGCGTGGTGAGCAGGATGGTGGTGCCCGAGGCGAGCAGGTCGCGGATGACCGCCCACAGCTCGGCGCGGCTGCGCGGATCGAGCCCGGTGGTGGGTTCGTCGAGGAAGAGGATGCGCGGCTCGGAGACCATGCTGGCCGCGAGGTCGAGCCGGCGCCGCATGCCGCCGGAGTAGGTGGCCACCCGGCGGCCGGCCGCGCCGGCCAGGTCGAAGCGGTCGAGCAGTTCCTGGGCCCGCTGCCGGGCCCGCCTGCGGCCCAGGTGGTAGAGGCCGGCGAAGAGTTCGAGGTTCTCCCGGCCGGTGAGCAGATCGTCGACGGTGGCCTGCTGCGCGGTCAGGCCGATGGTCCGGCGTACGGCGGCGCCCTGGCGGCTGACGTCGAAGCCGCCGACGCTGGCGCTCCCGGCGTCGGGGCGCAGCAGCGTGGTGAGGATGCGGACGGTGGTGGTCTTGCCCGAGCCGTTGGGGCCGAGCAGGGCCAGGAGCGAGCCGGTGGGCACGGTCAGGTCGATCCCGTCGAGGACGCGGGTCGTCCCGAAGGCTTTGACCAGGCCCCGGGCGGAAATGGAATCTGTGAGCGCCTTACTGTGTAGGCCATTCATAGTTTCAAGATACTGCACAATCCAGGGAGTGGGTCAAGGGAGGTGCGATGGAAGAGCAGCGGTCGCTGCCGTCCGTGGTGGAGCGCATGTGGGGCCGGGAGCCGGTGAACCGGCGAGGGCCGCGGCCGCGGCTGGACCTGGCGACGATCACCACCGCGGCCATCGAGCTCGCCGACGCCGACGGGCTCGCGGGGGTGTCGATGGCGAACGTCGCCTCCCGCGTCGGGGTCGCCGCGACCGCGCTCTACCGGTACGTGGACAGCAAGGAGGACCTGCTCACCGCGATGGCCGACGCGGTCGCCCCGCCGCCGCCCGAGCCGGGGGAGTCGGCCTGGCGGGAGTACCTCGCGCTCTGGACCAGGCAGCAGCGGGACGCCCTGCTGGAGCACCCCTGGCTGCTGTCGGTCAGCATGCTCGTGCCGCCGCTCGGGCCGCGGCGGCTGCTCTGGCTCGACCGGGCGCTTGCCGTACTGGAGGGGACGGGGCTCGACCACGGCGAGCGGGTCAACGTGGCCAGCGCGCTCACCGGGTACGCGCTCACCGACGCCGCGGTCGTGCGCGGCAGCGGGGGGCCGCCGGTGGCCGGGTCGGAGATCGGCGGAGCCGAGGAGTACGGCGAGGTGCTGGCCGACCTGGTGGATCCGGCGGGCTATCCGGCGCTGTCGGCGGCGATGCGCGCCGGGGCGATGCGCGGGGCGGTGGGCTGGGTGCAGGACGAGGACTTCACCTTCGGGCTCGACCTGCTCCTCGACGGCATCGAAGCCCTGATCCGCCGCCGAGCCACCACCTGACGCCCGCGGTCACCGGCCGCTGCGGCGGTCAGGAGTCCAGGTAGCGCAGGATGGCCAGCACTCGGCGACTGTAGCTCGGATCCCGTTCCAGCTCCAGCTTGTCCATGATCGCGTTGACGTGCTTCTCGACCGTGCTCAACGACACGTGCAGCCGCTCGGCGACGGCCGCGTTCACATACCCTTGGGCGAGGTGACGCAGCACCTCCACCTCCCGAGGGCTCAACCGGCCGAGCAACTCCCCGCGCGAGCTCCGGGCCAGCAGTTGCCGCACCACCTCGGGATCGAAGACCGCGCCCCCGGACCGCACCCGCTCCAGCGACTCCAGGAACTCCGCCACCTCGGACACCCGGTCCTTGAGCAGGTACCCCACCCCGGCGGTGTCCCCGGTCAGGAGCCGGGCCGCGTAAGTCTTCTCCACGTACTGCGACAGCACCAGCACGCCCACACCGGGCCGGCGCGAGCGGATCTCCAGCGCCGCCCGCAGCCCCTCGTCGGTGTGCGTGGGCGGCATCCGCACGTCCACCACCGCGACGTCGGGCGGCTCCCGCTCCACCGCGGCCAGCAACGCCTCGCCGTCGCCCACCGCGGCCAGCACCGTGTGCCCGGCCTCGTCGAGCAGCCGGACCAGCCCCTCGCGCAGGAGCACGGAGTCGTCGGCCAGGATCACCCGCACGGCGCCGCCTTCGGAAGCGCCGCGGCGATCCGCGTGGGGCCGCCCGGCGGGCTCTGGACGGTGAACCGGCCGTCGAGGGCCAGCACCCGGCGCTCCAGGCCGGACAGCCCGCCGCCGGCCGGGTCGGCGCCGCCCCGGCCGTCGTCGGAGATCTCCACCGAGACCGTGCGCTCGTCTTCGCTCACGACCACCAGGATGTCACCCGCGCGGGCGTGCTTGATCGCGTTGGTGATCGCCTCGCGGGCGACGAAGTACAGGGCGGTCTCGACCTCGGGCGCGGGCGGGCCGGCCAGGCGGTAGTGGACGGTCACCGGCACCCCCGCCCGCTCGGCCACCCCGGCGAGGGCCGAGCGCAGGCCCAGCTCGTCCAAGGCCGTGGGGTAGATCCGCCAGGCCACGCTGCGCAGCTCGTCCAGGAGCTGCCTGGCCTCGGTGTAGGCCTGGTCGACCAGGTCGGGGCGGGCCGTCCCGGCCTTGGCCCGGCCCAGCAGCATCGCCAGCGCCACCGCGCGCTGCTGGACCCCGTCGTGCAGGTCGCGCTCGATCCGCCGCCGTTCGTCGTCCACCGCGCGGACGATCCCGGCCCTGGTGACGGTCAGTTCGGTGATCCGCCGCCGCAGGAGCTCGTCCGTCCCCGGCCCGAGCATCCGGTCGGCCAGCCGCCGCTCGGCCGCCGCGACCACCAGGGCCAGCGCGGCGACGAAGGCCAGCAGCGCCACCCCGCCGGTCAGCCCGAGCGCCCAGCTGCTGGTGATCAGCTTCACGCCGGGCAGCTCGATCGGCACCGCGTGCGCGCGGCCCAGCACGAGGTCCCACAGCCCGCCCCCGACCAGGAGCACCGCCAGGAACAGCCCGGCCGCGCAGCCGTACCCGCCGGCGACGCCGAGCGCCCCGCGCGCCACCAGGAAGCCGAACCCGCCGGCCGCCTCCTCCGGAGCCCGGTGGCCGAGCCAGCGCGCCAGCCGGGCCCGCTCCAGGCGCAAGAACCACCCGAGGCCCCGCCGTACGGCAGGCAGCCGCGACGCGGGCCACGCCACCAAGGCGAAGGCCAGCTCGGCGACACCGAGCACGAACCCGAGCAACACCCCCGTCAGGGGCCGGAGAAGCGACACGGCCCCGAGCCTAGGCGTCCCGGCGGCGCAGCACGACAAACCCGGCAACGACCGCCAAACCAGTCCAGAGCACCAGCCAGCCGAAGCCTTCCCCGGCCGAGTACGGCAACGGCCCCCCGATGAGGTTCTCGGTGCTCTCCATGAACGCCAGCCCGGCGAACAGCGGCATCCGCAGCGACACCTCGACCGCCACCTGGCTCCCGGTCATCAGCACCATGAGCGGCAGCCCGAGCAGCGCCATGAACACCACCGTCAGCGTCCCGGCCGCGCTGCGCAGCGCCAGCCCGACCCCGAGCGTCAGCACCCCGGTCAGCGCGAAGTACGCGCCCACCCGCAGCACGTCCAGCGCCGTCTCACCCGGCGGCAGCACCCCCGAGTGCTCGAAGGCCTCCAGCGACAGCACCAGATGGACGACGACCGCCGACACCAGCGCCGACACCACCCCGGCGACCGCCAGCACCACGGCCACGACCACCGCCTTGGCCCCGAGCACCACGCCACGCGCCGGGACCGCCTGCAGCGTCGCCCGGATGCTCCCGGAGGCGTACTCGGCGGTCACCGCCAGCATGGCCAGCGCCACCAGCGCGAACTGGGCGAACACCGTGGCCGAGACGGCCGCCTCGCCGCCCTCGATCGCCGCCGTCGTGCCACGGCGCAACGCCTCGGTCGCCGCCCCCGCGCCGAGCGTCAGCGCGCTCAGCACCATGAGCGCCAGCGCGGACAGCAGGCACCACCAGGTCGAGCGCACCGACCACAGCTTGCCCCACTCCGCCGCCACCACCTGGCCGAACACCCTCATCCTCGCATCCTCTCCCCGGCGCCGAACTCGACGCTGCCCTCGGTCAGCTCCTGGTAGGCCTGCTCCAGCGACGCCTCGCGCCCGCGCAACTCGTGCACCCGGATGCCCGCCTCGAAGGCCAGGTCCCCGACCCCCTCCACGCTCATCCCGGTGGCCACCACCTCGTGCTCGGCGGTCCGCTCCGCCTCGGCGCCCGCCGCGCGCAGCCGCTCCGCCAGCTCCCCGGCGTGCGGGCTGCGCACCACCACGGCGGTCAGCGAACTGCGCGCCAGCACCTCGCGCAGCGGCGCGTCCACCAGCAGCCGCCCCTTGCCGATCACCACCAGGTGGTCGGCGGTCTGCTGCATCTCGCTCATCAGGTGGCTCGACACGAACACCGTGCGGCCCTCGGCGGCCAGCGACCGCATCAGCCCGCGCACCCAGCGCACCCCGTCCGGGTCGAGCCCGTTGACCGGCTCGTCGAACATCAGCACCGGCGGGTCCCCGAGCAGCGCCGCGGCGATGCCCAGCCGCTGGCTCATGCCGAGCGACAGCGCCCCGGCCCGCCGCCGGGCCGCCGCGCCCATCCCGACCTCCTCCAGCACCTCGTCCACCCGCCGCCGCGGAATGCCGTTGGCGCGGGCCAGCGCGACCAGGTGCGCGTGGCCGCTGCGCCCCGGATGCACCGCGCGCGCGTCCAGCAGCGCGCCGACCGTCCGCAGCGGGTTCACCAGGCTCCGGTACGGCCGGCCGCCCACCAGCGCGTGCCCCGCGCTGGGCCGGTCGAGCCCGAGGATCAGGCGCATCGTGGTCGATTTGCCGGCCCCGTTGGGCCCCAGGAAGCCGGTCACCTTGCCGGTGGCCAGGTCGAGGCTCAGCTCGTCCACCGCCACCCGGTCCCCGTAGCGCTTGCTCAGGTTCTTGAGACTGATCACCCAGGTCACGCTAGGTGCGCCGGGCCCGCCCGGCCATGGTGGCGATCCGCAGACCTCGATGGCGGAAAACCGTAACGCCAGGTCAGATTCGTCCAAGACCCGGCCCGGCCGCCGCGCGAGACTGAGGGCATGACTCAGACCGTTTACGCCCTGGCCCGTTACCGCGACTGCGCCGCCGCGGTCGACTTCCTCGTGGCCGCCTTCGGCTTCGAGGCCACCGAGACGTCCAAGAACGCCGAAGGCGTCCTGTCCCACGCCGAGCTCCGCGCGGGCGACGACAAGATCATGCTGGGTCTCGGCGCGCCCGGCGGTCCCGGCATCTACGTCGCCGTCGACGACCCCGACGCGCACTGCGAGCGGGCGCGAGCCGCCGGCGCGAAGATCACCATGGAGCTGGTCGACCAGCCGTACGGCTCGCGCGAGTACGCCTGCGAGGACCCCGAGGGCAACCCGTGGTACTTCGGCACCTACCGGAGCTGACTACCCGGCCCGCTCCGGGCTCCAGTCCGGCCGCCGCCCGAGGTGGGCGACGATCCGGTCGAGCACCGGCGCGTCCTCGGCCACCGGCACGCCGCGCACGAACGCCTTGCCGGGCGGCCTGGCCTCGGCGGTGTCCGGTACGGCCAGCGTCAGCGGCAGGCAGGCCGCCAGCAGGTCCTCGTCGAACCGCGGCGGCACGCCCACCGCCTTGGCCAGGTCCCAGGCGTGCACCACGCAGTCGATGAAGTGGAACCCGATCGCCAGCCGGGCCGGGATGGGCGCGCTGGTGCGCACCTCGGGCAACCAGAACGCGCGCTCCAGCACCCCGGGCTCGGCGAAGGCCGCCACCACCGCGCGGGCGGAGGCGGGGTAGTCGTCCAGCGAGGTCATCGGCTTCGGCTGCCAGAAGGCCAGCTCCGACGGCTGCCCCGAGGCGGCGAAGGCGAAGCCGTGGTTCTGCACGATCTGGTGCTCCACCAGGTCCCGCACGCTCCAGCCGGCGCACGGCGTGGGCCGGTCGAGGTCGGCCTCGCTCAACCCCGCCACCAGGCCGACCGTGACGTCCACCGACCGCCGGTTAAGCCGCACAATGTCGCTCATAGCGCGACACTAGCCTGCGGCCCGCGGTCTCGATCAAGGCCGATGGGCACGAACCGGCCGGGCGGCGCCCCGGCGAGCGCCCGGAACTCCCGGTTGAGGTGCGCCTGGTCGAAGAAGCCGCACTCCGCCGCCACCTTGGCCGGCCGCCGTCCCGCCCGTACCAGGCCGAGCGCCCGGTCGAAGCGGATGATCCGCGCCGCCGCCTTGGGCGCCAGCCCGATCCCGTCGTGGAAGCGCGCCACCAGGTGCCGGTGACTCCACTCCAGCTCAGCGGCCAGCTCCGCCACCGCCACCCGGCCGCCCGAGCGCACCAACCGCCCCCACGCCCACGCGATCTCCGGCCGGGTCGCCGGACCCTCCGCCAGCCTCGCCCCGACCAGCTCCTCCACCAGCGTCAGCCGCCCCGCCCAGGACGGCTCCGCCGCCAGCCGCGCGGACACCGATCTCGACCACCCGCCCAGCACCTCCTCGGCCGGCACGGTCAGGTTCGTCAGCTCGCTCATCGGCACGCCCAGCAACCGGCGCGCCCCGAGCGGGGTGAGCATGACCTCCACGCCCTCCGTCGGCCCGCTGATCCGCGTAGCCGTGGCCCGGTCGGTCAGCCCGCCGGTGAAGGAGGTGTACGGGACGCCGTCCACCTCCATGGCCGACTCGATACAGAAGATCAGCACCGACCCCGGGAAGGGCAGCTCGTCCCGCTCCAGCGGCGTGCCGTACTCCTCCCGGTAGGCGACCAGGCGCGTCACGAACGGGCGCAGTGACGCGCCTGGCGCCCGCCCGCTCATCCGCAACCCGGTCATGCTCCCAGGATGACTCGTTCCTGCGGTTCGTCGAAAGCCAGGTGCCCGGACGCGGGCCGCTCGGCGTGGAAGCGCAACGCGCTCTCCACCGTCGAGGACCGGTCGAGCCGGCCCACCTCGGCCAGCGGGAACCAGGCGGCCAGGTCGCTCGACCCGCCCACCTCGTGCCGCAGCTCCCCGCCCACGATCCGCGCGGCGTAGTAGAGCCGCACGGTGTGCAGGGGCCGGCCCTCCGGCGTCGTCCACACGATGGAGTCGACGCCGAGCAGCCCCTCGACCGCGATCTCGAAGCCGGTCTCCTCGGCCAGTTCGCGCACGACCGTGTCGTGCGGGTGCTCGCCGAACTCGACGCCGCCGCCCGGCATCGTCCAGTGCTTCTCGTCCACGCCGACGTAGCGGGTGAGCAGGATCTCCTCGTGGCGGAGGACGACCGCGTAGGCGGCCATCCTCCGCCGGCGCTCACTCACAGGCCGGTGTGCCTGGCGAGGAAGGTGAGCGTGTCGGCCGACAGGTCCACCGTGCGCGAGATCGACCGGGCGCCGTGCCCGACCTCGGTCTCGTTGCGCAGCAGGATCGGCCGGTCGCCGGCCTGGGCGTGCTGCAGCGCGGCGCACATCTTCCAGGCGTGCAGCGGGTGCACCCGGGTGTCGGACTGGAAGACGGTGAACAACGTCGCCGGGTACTCCACGCCCTCGCGGACGTGGTGGTAGGGCGAGTAGGCGTGCAGCCAGCCGAAGCCCTCGGGGTCGGCGGCCGAGCCGTATTCCACGTTCCACGTCGCGCCCAGCCCGAACTGCTCGTAGCGCACCATGTCGAGCAGCGGTGCCGAGCAGACCACCGCGGCGTACAGGTCGGGGCGCTGGGTCAGCGCGGCGCCCACCAGCAGGCCGCCGTTGGAGCCGCCGGAGATGCCGAGCTGCTCCTTGGTGGTCACGCCGGTGGCGATGAGGTGCTCGGCGGCGGCGTGGAAGTCGTCGAAGACGTTCTGCTTGTGGCCGAGCATGCCGGCGCGGTGCCAGTCCTCGCCCTCCTCGCCGCCGCCGCGGAGCTGGGCGATCGCGTAGACGCCGCCGGCCTCGACCCAGCTCAGGATGGAGGCGGAGTAGCCGGGCGTCATCGAGATGCCGAAGCCGCCGTAGCCGTACAGGATGGTCGGGCGGGGACCCTCGCCCGAGGCGGGCGAGATGACCAGCATCCGCACCTCGGTGCCGTCCTTGGAGCGGTAGGAGACCTGCTCGGTGCGGACCGCGGGCACCTCGACGGCGCCGGGGGAGGCCGCCCACAGGGTGGTCTCGCCGGTACGCGCGTCGTAGCGCTGGATGGTGGGCGGGGTGGTGTTGTCGGTGTAGCCGAACCACGCCTCGTGGCCGCCCTCCGGACGCTCGGACAGGCCGCCGATGCTGCCCAGGCCCGGGGTCGGCACCTCGCCGAGGCGCTCGCCGGTGGCCAGGTCGTGCACGGTGATCTCGGAGATCGCGTGCCGCGTCCAGCCGACCAGCATCACCGGGCGCTCGACGTCGTCGAGCACGGCGAAGTCGCTCAGTACGGCCTCGGGGTCCTCCGGGACGAGGTCGCGCCACTCGGCCGGGCTGTCCGGCGAGGCCACCGCGATGCGGCCGCGCGGGGCGTCGCGGTCGGTGTGCACGTACAGCCGGCCGTCGCGGCCGAACCACAGCCCGGTGGTGGCGTCCACGCCCTCCTGGACCACGACCAGCTCGGGGGAGTCGGGCGAGGAGGCGGTGAGGTCGGCCACCCACACGTCGTTGCGCGGCGCGGTGCCCTCGTGCGCCGAGACCTGCAGCCAGCGGCCGTCCATGGAGACCGAGACGCCGTAGTAGTTGGTCATCTTCAGGCCCTCGCCGAAGATCATCACGTCGTCCTCGGTGGAGGTGCCGACGCGGTGCAGGTAGACCCGGCGGTGGAACTGCGACTCGCCCTCCGGCACCTCGGTCGAGGGCAGCCGGCGCACGTAGTAGAACGCCTCGCCGCCGGGCAGCCAGGCCACGGGGGAGTAGCGGCAGCGGTCGATCGGCCCCTCGACGCGCTCGCCCGAGGTCACGTCGACGACGTAGAGCGCCGACTCCTCGTTGCCGCCCACCGAGATCTGGTAGGCCAGCAGGCGGCCCTCCTTGTCGGGCTGCACCGCGTCGAGCGTGGTCAGGCCGGAGGGGTCGAGCGCCATCGGGTCGACCAGGGCGCGCTCGGTGCCGTCGGGCTCGACCACGTAGTAGACCGCGTGCTCCTGCTCGGGCGTGCGGCGCGCGAAGAAGTGGCGCTCACCGCGCCAGCTCGGCACGCCGACCGAACCGGACTTCAGCAGCTCGGCGATGCGCTCCTTGAAGCGCTGAGGCTTGCTCTCGCGGCGGAACAGCTCCTCCTGCGCGAGCAGCCAGCCCTTGACCTCGGCGTCGTCGGGGTCTTCCAGCCAGCGGTACGGGTCGGGCACCGAGGTGCCATGCAGATCGTCGACGATCTCGCCACGGCGGGCTGTGGGGTACGGCTGTCGCGTCATGCTCAGGAGGCTATAGCGCGCGCGGCCCCGCCGAGGAGACCTTCGCTGCGGGCTGAGCCGCTCGCACCGGACGGGCGTAAAACCCTGGTCGAGTGGGCATAAATCCGACCGGGTCTTTCCCGCACGACATAAAAGGTGGCGGGAAAGACGCTGGTAACGACAGACTTGGGGAAGGACGGTGCCGTGGGATCCATCCGTCGGGCCGTCCGGCGGAGGTCCACGTGATGGAGTCGTCCGGGTCCCAGGAGGGGCCGCAAGTCCGGACATGCCACGGCATGTCCCCGAGGGGACACGCGTCGGCATGTCCCGGCTTCCTGATACTGAGGCATCAGAGGGGAGCCCTCTGATGCGACAAGTCCTGCTGTTGAACGCCACCTACGAACCGCTGACCACCCTCTCGCTGCACCGTGCCGTCATCCTGGTGCTCCGCGAGAAGGCCGACGTCGTGCACCGCGACGGCATGGGCGCGGTCCTGCGCTCGGCCACCTGCACGCTCGACGTGCCCTCGGTGATCCGGCTCAGACGATATGTCCGTATCCCCTACCGCTCGCGCATCCCGCTCACCCGGGCCGCGCTCATGCGGCGCGACGACTACCGCTGCGCCTACTGCGGGCAGCGGGCCGAGACCATCGACCACGTCATCCCCCGCTCCAAGGGCGGCACCCACACGTGGGAGAACTGCGTGGCCTCGTGCATGCCGTGCAACCACCGCAAGGCCGACAAGTTCCTGGAGGAGCTCGGCTGGTCCCTGCGGGTGGCGCCGGCCGTGCCGCGAGGGGCGCACTGGCGGCTCATCGGCGCGTCCCTGGTGGGCGACCCCCAGTGGGCGCCTTATCTGGAGGCGGCGGCCTAGGCCCGGATGGCACCATGGTGCGCCATGTGGACCTTCACCGACTCCGTCGCCGAGTACGCCCGTCATGCTGAGCCGTACCTGCTGAAGGACCCGGTCGCCAACACCGTCCCGCTGACCGTCCTGGCCAACCTCAAGGCGGGCGTGGCACACGGCGCCGACGGGCCCTACTTCGGCTGGTGGACCGAGGAGGGGAAGGTGCGGGGCGCGGTCTTCCGCACCCCGCCCTTCCCGCTCGGCCTGTCGGTCATGCCGGACCACGCGCTGCCCCCGCTGGTCGAGGCGCTCGCCGACCGCGAGCTGCCCTCCGTCAGCGGTCCGCGTGCCCTGGTCGACCGGCTCGCCGCCGCCCGCGGCTTCGACCGCCTGCGGCCCGAGCGGCTGTACGGCCTCGGCACCCTCGTCGAGCCGGCCGGCGTCCCGGGCTCCGGCCGGGTGGCCGCGGACGACGACCTCGCCCTGGTGACCCTGTGGGCGACGAGCTTCTCCACCGAGTCCGGCACCGACGTGGGCATCGACCTGTCCCAGCTCATGGCCAAGCGCCTCGCCCGTGGCGACATGGTGGTGTGGGAGGCCGACGGCGAGCCGGTCGCCATGGCCGGTGTCTCACCCGCCGTCGGCGGGGTCTGCCGGATCGGCCCGGTCTACACCCCGCCCTCGGCGCGCAGGCGCGGGTACGGCAGCGCCGTCACCGCCTTCGCCAGCCGTCACGCGCTCGCCCACCGCTGCGAGCACCTCGTGCTCTTCACCGACCTGGCCAACCCGACCAGCAACAAGATCTACCAGTCGATCGGCTTCCGGCCCGTGGCCGACTACGCCAACGCCGGCCACACCCGCTGAGGCCGCCCCCCGGAGGGTGTCCGGTAGGGCTGTCCCCCCTCTGACCTGGCCTGTTGGCAGGATCGAAGCCGCCGGCGCGGATCCGTACGTTGGTGACCACAGCACGAACACCGACCTGAGGATCCGTTTTGACGAACAACACTCTCCGCCGTACCGCCCCGATCACCCTGGCCCTGGCGGCCTGCCTGGCGGTCGCGGCCACCCCGGCGCTCGCCGGTCCCGCCCCCGCCGCCGCGCCCGTCGCGGCCGTCGCGGCCGGCGAGCCGGGCGACGCCCGGGTGGTGGCCGGCCTGGAGCGGCACGCCCAGGCGCTGCGCAGCACCCGGCCCGGCGGCCAGGCGCGCGACCTGCGGCCGCTGACGGAGATGATCAAGGGCGCCACCATCGTGGGCGTCGGCGAGGCCACGCACGGTTCCAAGGAGCTGTTCACCCTGCGCCACCGCATGTTCCGCCACCTGGTCGAGACGCAGGGCTTCACCACGCTGGCGCTGGAGGCGACCTGGTCGGCCGGCGTGCGGCTGGACGACTACGTGCGCACCGGCAAGGGCGACCTGCGGACGATCCTGACCGAGGAGTTCGAGAACGACTACGGCTCCTGGCGCACCCAGGAGTGGGCCGAGCTGTACGAGTGGATGCGCGAGTACAACCGCACCGCCCCGAACAAGCTTCGGGTGATGGGCTTCGACATCGGCGACGTCCACCCCGGCCAGTACCAGCGCGTGCTGGCCTGGGCCGACCGGCACCAGCCCTCGCTCGCCCCCGAACTGCGCCGCCGCTACGCCGGCCTGCTCGCCCTGCCCGGCGGCACGGCCGAGCGGATGGCGGCCCTGGCCACCCTGCCCGCGCCGCGGCTGAAGGCGCTGGCCGAGGACGCCGAGGCGGCCTACCGCCTGCTGGAGAAGGCCGACCCGTACGTGGCGCAGGAGGCCAGGGTCATCGCCCAGATGGCGACCATGTACACGCTGGAGCCGCCCAAGCTGCACCTGCACCGCGACAAGGCGATGGCCGACAACACCGTCTGGTGGCAGCGCCACACCGGCACCAAGACCGTGGTGGCGGCGCACAACGGCCACGTCGGCTACGTCTCGGCCTTCCCGCAGCACTACCCGATCACCCAGGGCGCCTACCTGCGCTCCCTGGTCGGCGACTCCTACGTGGCGATCGGCACCACCATCAACGGCGGCCGGTTCCGCGCCATCGACCCCAAGACCGGCAAGGTCGGCGTCTTCGAGACCGGCGCCCCGGTCCCGGCCAGCAACGAGGCGGTCCTCGACCGGGTGCGGCACCGCGACTTCTACGTGGACCTGCGCCAGGCCCGCCGTACCCCGGCCACCGGCGCCTGGCTGGACACCGCCCGGCCCACCTTCAGCATCCCGGCCAGCTACGTGCCCGAGCACTTCAACCAGCCGCTCGCGCTGGGCCAGGCCTTCGACGTCGTGGCGCACCTGCACCGCGTGAAGCAGGCCACCCCGCTGAAGGGCTGACACCCCTGGAGGCACGCACCGCGGCGAAAGCCGGGGTGCGTGCCTTCCCCGTTCCACCGAGGCGCTCCGGCCTCCTAAGCTGGGCGCATGCCGCGTTACGACTTCCGGTGCCGCGCCTGCGGCTCCACCTTCGAACTGTCCCGGCCGATGTCGGCCTCCGGCGACCCCGCCACCTGCCCCGAGGGCCACGAGGACACCGTCCGCCTCCTGTCCACGGTCGCCGTCACCGGCGGCACCTCCGCCCCCGCGGGCGGAGGTGGAGGCGGCTGCTGCGGCGGCGGGTGCTGCGGCTGAGCGGGACGCGGGGGATCAGGCCGAGGACTCGTAGGCGAAGGCCTCGGCCACCAGCCTGGCCACCTGCCCGACGGTGGTGACGCCGCTGCCCATCGACGGGTGGTGATCCGACAACACCGCGATGAGCAGCTCGTGCCCGCGCATGGTGACGCGGCCCAGGGTGTTCACCGTCCATAGTCCGCCGTGCACCTGGGCGGGCAGCCAGCCGTTCTTCACCTCGGCCCCCTTGGCCAGCCGCCCGACGCCCCACGCCTGGTCGGGCACGACCGTGGCCATCAGCCGCCCGGCGAACCGCCGGTGCCGGGCGTGCACCGGCCCGGTGTGGTCGGTTAGCCGGTCGAGCACCTCGACCTGGTCGGCCGGGAAGCTCCGCGTCGACCCCCAGAACGGCCCGGTGCCCGGCCACGTGTCGTCCACGCCGAGCCCGCGCAGGACGCGGGTCAGGCCGGACCGGCCGCCGATCCTCCGGTAGAGGGTGGCCGCGCTGGCGTTGTCGCTGTGCCGGATCATGCTCGCCGCCAGGGACCGCTCCGAGCCGGTCAGCTCCCGGTGCTCGCGCTGCACGGACAGGAGCAGGGCCAGCAGGATGTCCACCTTGGCCACGCTGGCCAGCATGAACGGCTCCCGGTCGGCCCGCGCCTGGCCGCCCTCGCGGAAGGCGTAGCGCTCGCCCGTGCTCCGGTCGTACACCGCCACCGAGGCCCGCCCCGGCCGCCGGGCCAGGAACCGCCCCACCTCGCGATCGAGCCGCCCCCGCCACCCCCCGGCCGCAGGCACGCCGGCCGTACGGACCTCGGCCGCACGCACCGCAGGGGTCCTACTGGTGGTGGCGAACCCCGGCGGGCCGGGCAGCCCGATCCGCCAGACGCCACCGCCCGCCCCGACGGCGGAGGAAGACCGGTCCCACCCAGCCGCTTCCCGGCTCGGCGCGGCGGCGGAGAAGGTGGCGGAGAAGGTGGCGGCACCTCCCGCCGCCGCGAGAGCAGCGGGCCGCACGGGAACAGGCGTGGTGGCCTGCGCGCAGCCGGCCAGCAGGGCGGGCACGACGGCCAGCCAGACACCCCGAGAACGCATGGCCGCGAGCCTGCCAGCCCCCATGCCAACGGCAGGGGGCCCAGCACGTCAAGCAGTTCCCAGGATTGTCCGGGGTCAGGCGGCGTTGCGCCGCTGGAAGGGCAGGAACCGCTCGGCCAGGTGCGGCCGGGCGGGGGTGAGCGTGGGCTCGACGGCGATGACCCGGTCGAAGCGGAAGGCCCGGATGGCGCGGCGCATCCGGCACACTCCCACGAGATACCAGAACTCCCGGTGCACCAGGCAGGTGACCGGCTCGACGTCGCGGACGGTGATGGCGTCGCTCGCGTCGCGATAGTGGAGCCGCACGACAAGCCGGCTGGTGATCGCGTCGGCGATCACCCGGGCGCGCGAGGCGACATCGGTCGGCAGCGGCTCGACCAGGGTGGCGAGGGTGGTCGCGATGACCTCGTCGCCGAGGTCGAGGTGCTCGAAGGCGTGACGCAGGCCGCGCCGGGCGGTGATGGCCTGCGGCCCGGCTCCCAGGTGCGCGAGGGAGAGGGCGAGGGCGGAGATCTCGGCGGTCGTGAGCGTACGGGTGGAGGGCTTCACGAGTGTCCTCATACCCAAAGAATAGACGTCGCCACCGACATTTTTCGAAAGCGTGTACGGCAAGCCTGCCGTACACGCCCGAAAAACCAGCGATCAGCGCGCGAGTTGCGACAGGTCGCGCGAAGCCCCGGTGGAGGCCGACGTGGTCATCGCCGCGTACGCCTGGAGCGCCGCGGTGATCGGCCGCTGCCGGTCGAGCGGCCGGTAGCCGCCGCCGGGCCGGGCCAGCAGCCGCTCGCGCCGGGCGGCCAGTTCGGCCTCGGGCACGCGCAGCTCCATCGACCGGCCGGGGATGTCGATGTCGATGGTGTCGCCGTCCTCGACCAGCGCGATCGTGCCGCCCTCGGCCGCCTCGGGCGAGGCGTGGCCGATGGACAGGCCCGAGGTGCCGCCGGAGAAGCGCCCGTCGGTGATCAGCGCGCAGGCCTTGCCGAGCCCCTTGCCCTTGAGGAAGGAGGTCGGGTAGAGCATCTCCTGCATGCCGGGGCCGCCCTTCGGGCCCTCGTAGCGGATGACCACCACGTCGCCCTCCTTGACCCGCCCGCCGAGGATGCCGTCGACCGCGTCCTCCTGCGACTCGAACACCACGGCCGGGCCGGAGAAGCGCCAGATGGCCTCGTCGACCCCGGCCGTCTTGACCACCGCGCCGTCGCGGGCGAGGTTGCCGTAGAGCACCGCGAGCCCGCCGTCCTTGGTGTAGGCGTGCTCCAGGTCGCGCACGCAGCCGCCGGCGCGGTCGAGGTCGAGGTCGTCCCAGCGGTTGGACTGCGAGTACGGCTTGACCGTGCGGACGTTGCCCGGCGCGGCGTGCCACAGCTCGATCGCCTCGGGCAACACGGTGGGCGACATCGGGTCCCACGCGCCGATCATCTCGCCGAGGGTGCCCCCGGCCACGGTGCCGGCGTCGCGGTGCAGCAGCCCGGCGCGGTCGAGCTCGCCCAGGATGGCCGGGATGCCGCCCGCGCGGTGCACGTCCTCGACGTGGTACTTGTCGGTCGCCGGGGCGACCTTGCACAGGCACGGCACCCGCAGCGAGATCTCGTTGATCTCCTTGAGCCCGAAGTCGACGCCACCCTCACGGGCGGCGGCCAGGATGTGCAGGATCGTGTTCGTCGAGCCGCCCATGGCCACGTCGAGCGCCATCGCGTTCTCGAAGGCGTCCTTGGTGGCGATCTCCAGCGGCAGCACCGAGGAGTCGTCCTCCTCGTAGAAGCGCCGGGTGATCTCCACGATCCGCCGCCCGGCGCGCTGGTACAGCTCCTTGCGCGCGCTGTGCGTGGCCAGGATGGTGCCGTTGCCGGGTAGCCCCAGGCCGATCGCCTCGACCAGGCAGTTCATCGAGTTGGCGGTGAACATGCCCGAGCACGACCCGCAGGTCGGGCAGGCGTTCTCCTCCAGCTCCAGGAGCTCGGCGTCGGAGACGTTCGCGTCGGCCGCGGCGATCATCGGGTCGATCAGGTCGAGCTTCTTGCCCGGGGTCTTGCCGGCCTCCATCGGGCCGCCGGAGACGAAGACGGTCGGGATGTTGAGCCGCATCGCGGCCAGCAGCATGCCCGGCGTGATCTTGTCGCAGTTGGAGACGCAGATGAGCGCGTCGGCGCAGTGCGCGTTGACCATGTACTCGACCGAGTCGGCGATCAGCTCGCGGCTCGGCAGGGAGTAGAGCATGCCGCCGTGGCCCATCGCGATGCCGTCGTCGACCGCGATGGTGTTGAACTCCCGCGGGATGGCGCCGGCCTCGCGCACCGCGTCGGCCACCACCTTGCCGACCTCGGCGAGATGCACGTGGCCCGGGACGAACTGCGTGTAGCTGTTGGCCACCGCGATGATCGGTTTGCCTAGGTCGCTCCCGGCTACGCCGGTCGCCCGGAGGAGGGCCCGGGCGCCGGCCATGTTCCTGCCGTGAGTGACCGTACGAGACCTGAGGGCGGGCATGAGCTGTCTCCCATCGCTGACGAGTCCTCACATGGTACGGCTATCGCCCGACCAGTGAGACGCGAGTCCGGGATGGGAGACGATCAGGGCTCAGGCGTCGCCGTACCTCGGCGGAAGCACCTGCGCGGCGATCTCGTAGAGGCGGTCGATCTCCTCCTGCGTGAGCGCCTTGTCCCGCTTGGAGATCCACTTGCGGGCCCGGCCGCCCTCGTAGACGTCGACGCCGCGGATGTTCATGATCTTCCACGGCACCGGCGGCCCGTAGATGGCCAGGGAGGGCACCACCGCGATCTGCTTGCCGTACAGCTCGGAGATGTGCTTGCTCGCCTCGGCCGCCTCCATGTGGGCCTCTTTGAGCCGGTCCTTCTTGTCGAAAGGGCCGTGGAAGAGCTTCTTGCCCATCTGCACGCGGATCGGCAGGCGCTTGTCCCACTTCTCCGAGTCCACCGCGTACACCCCGGTGGGCCCGATGACCAGGTGGTCGATCTGGGCCTCGGTGCCCGGGATGGCCCGGGCGTGCAGGGTGCGGTAGCCGCTGCGCTCCAGCTTGCGGAGCTGCGCCTCGGTGCGCCGTTCTGCGACGGACGAGCGCCGCCAGGCGGGGACGGAGGAGGAGTTTCGCGCGCGGTAGACGGTGTCGGCGATGGCGGCCAGCACGCCCGCGGTGACGCCCGCCTGCCAGGAGCCGGCCAGGAAGCCGACGGCCACGCCCACGGCGACGGCCAGGAGCAGCCGGTTGCGCAGGCGTTTGAAGCGGGGCTGGCGCAGAAGCGCCTGGACGTTGGCGCGCTCCACCGGGGCAAAGGCGGGCTCCGGCTCCTCCGGCTCGGGCCTCGGCGCTTCGGGCCGGTCGCTCACCCAGATCGGTGACGCAGTGTGACCATCGTCTCGCTGCTTGGCGGAATCCACGTAACTCACCGTAGCTCTTGGTCTCCGCGACTGCCTAGTCATGACCCGTCCATAGTTTTATGGCCCAGGTCAATGGATACGTTGCCGGATTTCCGGGTATCTACCCTTTTCCTCTCTAGACAAGTCGGGCTACTGTCCGGTGACGTGGCGCACCTCCATGATCTCACCGCGATCGAGCAGGCGGAAGCCGTGCGACGGCGGGAAATCTCACCAGTTGAGATCGTTCGGCACTACCTGGAGCGCATCGAGCGGCTTGATCCGCAGGTGGGCGCCTATGTCACGGTCACCGCCGAACGAGCGCTCGACGAGGCCCGCGCCCTGGAGCGCGGCGAGCCCGACGGCCCCCTCTACGGCGTGCCCATCCCGGTCAAGGACCTCAACCTGGTCAAGGACGTGCCGATCCGCTTCGGCTCGGCCACCTACGAGGACTTCGTCGCGCCCGTCGACGACACCGTCGTCGAACGGCTGCGCGAGGCCGGCACGGTCATGCTCGGCAAGACCGCCACCCCCGAGTTCGGCCTGCCCTGCTACACCGAGACCTACGTCTCCCCGCCGAGCCGCAGCGCCTGGGACCTGACCCGCTCGGCCGGCGGCTCCAGCGGGGGAGCGGCGGCCGCGGTCGCCGCCGGACTCGCCCCCGCCGCGCACGGCAGCGACGGCGCCGGCTCCATCCGCATCCCCGCCTCCGTCTGCGGCCTGTTCGGCATCAAGCCCACCCGCGGCCGGATCAGCTTCGCACCGATCGTCCCCGACCTCGCCGGCATGTCCACCAACGGGCCGCTCGCCCGCACCGTCGCCGACGCCGCCGCGCTGCTCGACGTCATGACGCACAACACCCCCGGCGACCTCTACCTCGCCCCGCCGGTCGAGGGCGGCTTCCTGGAGGCCGCGCGGCGCGAACCCGGCCGGCTGCGCATCGCCCGCTACGCCACCCCGGTCGTGCCCGAGGCCGAGGTCGAGCCCGACGTCCTGGCCGCCTACGAGGAGGCCGCCAAGACCCTCGCCGGGCTCGGGCACGAGATCGTCGACATCGCGCCGCCGTTCACCGCCGACGTCGTGCCGCAGTTCGTGACCCTCTGGTACACCTTCGCGTGCATGCACCCGGTCGCGCTCGACAAGCACGACCGGCTCCGGCCGCTCACCGCCTTCCTGCGCGAGCGCGGCCACGCCGTACGCGCGCCCGACTTCCTCCAGGCGCAGGCGGCGCTCCAGCTCGCCACCCGGTTCGCCCTGCACGTCACCAACGCCTACGACGCCGTCCTCACCCCCACCGTGACCCAGACGCCGCGCCCGGTCGGCTGGTTCGAGGAGGGCGGCGACCCGCAGGAGACCTTCGAGCGGATGAAGCGCTTCGCCGCCTTCCCGGCCATCTACAACGTCACCGGCCAGCCCGCGGTCAACCTGCCGCTGCACTGGACCCCGGCCGGGCTGCCGGTCGGCGTCATGCTGGCCGGCCGCGTCGGTGAGGAGGCCACGCTCATCTCGCTGTCGGCCCAGGTGGAGGCCGCCCGCGGCGGCTTCTGGGGAACCCGCCGCCCGGAGATCTGGAGCGCCTGACCCCTGGGGTCTGGTACGGCAGGCCGCGCGGGATTACCGTCGAAGTGTGGACAGCGCCATCGAGATCCTCGGCTTTCTCATCGGCACCTCCCTCGGCCTGTTCCTGCTGATCAGCCTGGTCGTGCTGATCCCGGGCCGGTCCCGGGGACGGAAGGTCGCCTCCGGCGTGGTCTGGCTGGGCGGCCCGGGCGGCAGCGAGCACGGGGTGAGCACCTCGGGGCTGGTCCTGGCCGACCGCACCGCGCACTGGGCGACGATCTCGCAGACCGACTGGGCGCAGGCCGCCGAGACGGCCGAACCGGGCCGGCACGCCGGCGGCGCGTCAGCGGGCTGGTGAGCGGCCCATGACCGGGACACCGGACGGCCGGAGGGGGAGGCAGCACGCATGCGCACTCTGACCATGGCCCAGGCCGACGACCTGCGCCACGCCATCCAGGCCGCCGAGCGCCGCAGCCGGCTGCGCTTCGGCGTCTACCTGGGCCCGCCGGTGGGCGGGCGGCGGCACTTCGCCGAGAAGCTGCACGCCGCGCTCGGCGCCGAGGCCGGTGACGCGGTCGTGGTCTTCGTGGACGTGCGGGGGCGGGCCCTGGAGATCGTCACCGGGGAGGCGGCCCGCCGCCGGCTGCCGGACGGCTCCTGCCGCCTGGTGGCCATGTCGATGGCCACCGCCTTCAGCGTCGGCGACCTGGTGGGCGGCCTGCTCTACGGCGTCAGCGCCCTCGCCGACCACGCCGAAACCCGCCACTGACCCCCACCGCCAGACCCCGCTTCCGACCTCTGCCCCTGCCACCTGGGGACCTCAACCGTGCGGCGGGGACGGCTCATTCGACGAGCAGCTTCTCCACATGCCCGCTGACATCGCGCAGCAGCGTAGAAGGCACGATCGGCGCGTCGGCGATCGCCGACACCAGCGACGGCAACCCCGGCAACGGATACCCGTCCTCCGTCAGCGCCGCCGCACCCACCGGGTTCTTGTCCAGCGCGCTCCGGCTACGGTCCCACGCCTCCAGGACCTCCTCCGGCGACGGCACCCCGAACCCGTGCCCCACCGGCGCGGCATGGCGGAGCCGTACCAGCGGGGTGTCCGCGAAGGCCAGCGCACTCCGCGCCCGCACGGACAGGGACTCACGCGCCTGGGACGGCACCCAGTCCAGCACCGTGCACGGCCGACGGCAGGTGGCCACGCAGACGCCGAGGGCACCGGCGACCTGGCTGTGCTGGCGGTCGAAGTAGGCCCGCCAGCCCTCGGCCGGCTCGTGCGCGACCCGGAGCGTGCGGTTGGTCGCCGACTGCTCGGCCTTGGTGTGGTCGCACTCGCGGTCGCCGATCACCCCGAAGCGGCTGCCGGGCGCGCTCAGCCCCTCCGGCCAGCGCGCCGGGTCGCCCGCGTGCCCCAGCACCGGCTCGTAGGCCAGCAGCGGCAGGTATTCGCTGGCGATGTGCACCGCGGCGATCAGCGGCGACAGTTCGCGCCGCTCCCACCGGATCGCGATCACCTCCAGCAGCAGCGCGTAGACCGGCCGGAGCGATTCGAGCGCGCCCCTGGGCTGCTCGCGCGGAGTCTGCGGCATGCTGCACGCCCGGGCCCGCCGCCTCAGGTCGGCCGGGACGGCCCGCGCCTCGGCGGCGAAGTCCTCGGCGTCCAGGGAGAGCAGCCGCTGCCCGAACTCGCAGACGTCGGCGATCTCCGTGGTGGGGCCGAGCGCCCCCAGGTCGGCGAAGGCGTAGCGCCGGGCCAGAGCCACCAGCAGATCCCGAGTCGTCATCACCCGGAACACTCTAGAAGACGGCGCCGACATCTAGCCCGACGCGCCGGGTGCGGGCGTCTCCACCGGCAGGCTCTGGTGGCTCGGCTCGGGGCTCGAGGTGGGCTCCGGGGTCGGCTCGGGCGTGGGTTCCGGCGTCGGCTCGGGGGTCGGCTCCGGGGTGGGCTCGGCGCTGGTCGGCGGCGGGGTCGGCGTCGCCGGGTCGGTCGGCAGCCAGGTGGGCGGCGCGCTCGGCCCGCCGGTGGCGCCCGGCGTCTGGGTGGGCTTGCGCCCGTTCGGGCTGACGCGCTGCTTGGCCGGCTGCAGCGGCTGCAGGCTGGCCGGCGGCTGCTCCTGCCCGCTGGGCACGACCTCGGTGGGCTGGCCGGGCAGCCGCGTCGCCGACAGCGGCGGCCACAGGTGCAGCGAGCCGGCGATCCCGGCGGAGGCCAGCAGCGCGGCGGCGATGGTCGCCGCGACCGTGAACACCGGCCGGCGCTGCCGCAGCGGCAGCACGGCGTCGGGCTCGAGGGCCCGGCGGGCCGCCTCGGCCATCGCCGCCGCGCTCGGCCAGCGCTTGGCCGGGTCCTTGGCCATCGCCCGCGCCACCACGTGCCGGGGCCCGGGCGGCACGCCGGCCGGCAGCTCGGGCACGGGCGCGTTGAGATGCTTGAAGATGATCTGGACCGGGGTGTCCCCCTCGTACGGCAGGCGCCCGGTCAGGCACTCGAAGGCCACCACGCCCAGCGCGTACACGTCCACCGCGGGCGTGATCGTGCTGGCCGTCGCCTGCTCCGGCGCGCAGTACCCCGCCGAGCACAACATCTGCCCGGTCGCGGTGAGCTGCCCGGCCGTGGCTGAGTGCGCGATGCCGAAGTCGGTCAGCACCACCCGGCCGTCCGGCCTGATCATGAGGTTGCCCGGCTTGACGTCCCGGTGCACGATGCCCTGCTCGTGCGCGGCGTGCAGCGCGTCGGCCACCTCGGCCACCAGCCGCATGGCCGCCTCGGGCCCGAGGGCCGTGCGCTCCAGGAGCTGATCGAGGGACTCGCCCTCGACCAGCTCCATCACGAGGAAGCTGACCCGGTCGGTGCCGTAGTCGTAGACGTCCACCACGCCCGGATGGTTGAGCGTGGCCATCGCCCTGGCCTCGTTGAGGAAGCGCTGGGTGGAGGCGGGATTGTGGGTCAGCACCTTCACCGCGACCGTGCGGCCGAGCAGGGTGTCGTCGGCACGCCAGACCTCGCCCATCCCGCCACCGCCGATGCGGCTGGTCAGAAGGTAGCGTCCACTGAGCAAGGTCCGGTCCCCGAGCACTCGAAGAGGCTAACACCGCATTCCGTGCTCGGGTGCCTACTCCACGTGACTCAGCCCGCGTCGGTGGCCCGGTTGCGGAGCGCGCGGCGCACGCCGTCGGCTCCTTCCAGGATCATCCGGCGCAGCGCCTGGGGCACGTCGCCGTCCGCCAGGAACGCCTCGGCCGCCGTCAGGGTCTCCTCCTCGATCAGCAGCGCCGGGAAGCAGCCGTTGGCGAAACGGGAGGCCGAGTCGAACGTCCAGTCGCGGTAGACGCGGCCCACCTCGGCGAAGTACTTGGCCCGGTAGGGCTCCAGCAGCTCGACGTGGTGCGGCTCCTGGAAGCCGCCGATGGTCGCGCGCAGCGTGGTGCCCGCCGACTCCGACTCCAGGATGGTCTCCCACGCCGCGGCCTTGGCCTCGGCGCTCGGGATCGCGGCCCGGCAGATGGTCGCCGAGCGCTCTCCGGAGGCCGTGGCGTCGCGCTTGAGCTCGGCGGCGATGTCCGCCTCGCCCAGCCGCTCGCCGACGACCAGCGCCCTGGTCAGCGTCCAGCGCAGGTCGGCGTCGACCGCGAGCCCCGCCGGTACGGCCGAGCCGTCCAGGATGGCGGCCAGCAGGTCGAGGTCGGCCTCGGAGGTCGCCACCTGCGCGAAGGCGTTGAGATAGGCGAGCTGGTGGTCCGAGCCGGGCTCGGCGCCGGCCAGCAGCTCACGCAGCGCGTCGGCCTGCAGCGCCAGGCCCTCGGCCGCCCACGCCGGGTCGGCGAACTGCTGGGTGGCCATCCGCGCCTGGTTGAGCAGCGCCTGCACGATGGTGATGTCCTTGACCGCGCCCACCCCGGCGGTGACCAGGCGGACGTAGTCGCGGGCGCGCATCTCGCCGTCGCGGGTCATGTCCCAGGCCGCCGACCAGCACAACGCCGCGGGCAGCGAGGAGTCGAAGCGGCTGACGCCGCCCTCGACCAGCGTGCGCAGCGAGCGCTCGTCCAGGCGGATCTTGGCGTAGGTGAGGTCGTCGTCGTTGAGCAGCACAAGGTCGGGCTGCTCGACGCCGATCAGTTCCGGTACCGGCGTGCGCGGGCCGACCACGTCGAGCTCGACGCGCTTGACCCGCTCGCCGCCGCTGTAGAGGCCGATGGCGATGCGGTGCGAGCGCAGTGTCGGGTAGTCGGCCGGGGCCTCCTGCAGCACGGCGAACTCGGTGAAGCGGCCCTCGGCGTCGACGCTGAAGGACGGGCGCAGCGTGTTGACCCACGAGGTCTCCAGCCACTCCTTCGACCATGAGGACAGGTCGCGGCCGGAGGTGCGCTCCAGCGCCGACAGCAGGTCCTGCAACGTGGTGTTGCCCCAGGCGTGCTCGGCGAAGTAGTCGCGCACCCCGGCCAGGAAGTTGTCCAGCCCGACGTAGGCGACGAGCTGCTTGAGGACCGAGGCGCCCTTGGCGTAGGTGATGCCGTCGAAGTTGACCTCGACCGCCTGCATGTCGACGATGTCGGCGGCGATCGGGTGGGTGGAGGGCAGCTGGTCCTGGCGGTAGGCCCAGGTCTTCTCCACGTTCGCGAACGTCGTCCAGGCGCCCTGGCCCCAGCGGGTGGCCTCAGCCTGGCACAGCACCGAGGCGTAGGTGGCGAACGACTCGTTCAGCCACAGGTCGTCCCACCAGCGCATGGTGACCAGGTCGCCGAACCACATGTGCGCCATCTCGTGCAGGATCGTCTCCGCGCGCCGCTCGACGATCGCGTCGGTGACGCGGGAGCGGAAGACGTAGTCCTCCAGGAAGGTGACGCAGCCGGCGTTCTCCATCGCGCCGGCGTTGAACTCCGGCACGAACAACTGGTCGTACTTGGCGAACGGGTAGCGCACGCCGAAGACCCGGTGGAAGAAGTCGAAGCCCTGCCGCGTCACCTCGAACAGGTTGTCGGCGTCGAGGTGCTCGGCCAGCGAGGCGCGGCAGTACAGGCCCAGCGGGATGCCGTCGTGCTCGGAACGCACCTCGTGGTACGGGCCGGCGCACAGCGCGGTGATGTAGGTCGAGATGCGCGGCGTCGGCTCGAAGCGCCACGTGGTGCCCTCGCGCACGGCGGGCGAGTTGGAGATGCACAGCCACTCTTCGGGCGCGTGCACGGTCAGCTCGAAGACGGCCTTCAGGTCGGGCTGGTCGAAGCAGGCGTACATGCGGTGGGCGTCGGCGGTCTCGAACTGGCTGTGCAGGTAGACCTTCTTGTCCACCGGGTCGACGAAGCGGTGCAGGCCCTCGCCGGTGCGCATGTAGGCGCACTCGCCCTCGATCAGCAGCTCGTTGCCGGCGGCGATCGACGGCAGCGGCAACCGGCCGGCGGCCGCGTCGTAGGTGCTCACGTCGAGCTCGACGCCGTTGAGCACGGCGCGGCGCACGGTGGCGCCGTGCAGGTCGATGAAGGTGGAGGCGCCCGGCTCCAGGCCGGTGAAGCGGACCGTGGTCACGCTGTCGAAGCGGTCCTCGCCCACCCTCAGGTCGAGCTCCACCGCGTAGGACTCGACCGCCAGCAGCCGGGCGCGCTCACGCGCCTCCGCCCGGGTCAGGTTGCCTGCCAAGATCCGCTCCTGTTGTCGTTCATGGAATATCGCTGTTCACATCAAAGGTTATGGCCAGACATGACTGTCAAGACTCCCGTGGATCTGTGGTTCGATCCTTTCTGTCCCTACGCCTGGATCACGTCACGATGGCTCATCGAAGTCGAGAAGGTCCGCCCGATCGAGATCCGGTGGAACATCATGAGCCTCAACGTCCTGAACGAGGACAAGGAAGTGCCCCAGGAGTACCGCGACATGATCGCCCTGGCGATCGAGCCGGTCCGCGTGGCCGCCGCGGCCGAGGAGCAGGCCGGTCAGGCCGGGCTCGCCGCCTTCTACACCGAGTTCGGCACCCGCTGGCACAACCAGCGCCGCAACGCCGATCGCGCCGGGCTGCCCGCGGTGCTGGAGGAGGCGCTGGAGGCCGCCGGGCTCGACCCCGCCCTGGCCGGTGCGGCCAAGGAGGAGCGCCACGACGAGAAGATCCGCAAGTCGCACTTCGACGGCATCGAGCGCGTCGGCCAGGAGGTCGGCACCCCGGTGATCGCCGTGGACGGCACCGCCTTCTTCGGCCCGGTCATCACGCGCATCATCCGCGGCGAGGACGCCGGCCGGCTGTGGGACGGCGTGCTGACGGTCTCCTCCTTCGAGCACTTCTACGAGCTGAAGCGGTCGCGGACCACTGAGCCCGACTTCTCCTGATCTCCGCCCTCGTGCGAGGGCTTGCCGTACCCTGCTGGCAGGGCGATGTGCGAGCCCTCGCAATGTCACGCCCGGCACGCAAGGATGGGGGCCATGCGTCAGCTCTATATCGACGGGGCGTGGATCGCCTCGGTCTCCGGTGAAGGTATAGACGTCGTCAACCCGGCGACCGAGGAGATCATCGACCGGGTGCCGGCGGGCGCCCCGCAGGACGTGGACGCGGCCGTGCGCGCCGCCCGCGCCGCCTTCCCCGCCTGGTCCGGTACGGCTCCCGCCGCGCGCGGCAAGATCCTGGCCACCGCCGCCGACCTCCTGCGCGAGCGCGCACCCGAGCTGGCCAAGCTGATCGCCACCGACATGGGCGCGCCCTACGCCTTCGCGCTGAAGGTCCAGGCCCAGCTCCCCGCCACCGTGCTGGCCGGCTACGCCGAGCTCGCCGAGACGCACCCGCGCGAACGGCGCGTGGGCACCTCCCTGGTGGTCAAGGAGCCGGTCGGCGTCGTCGCCGCCATCACTCCCTGGAACTACCCGCTGCACCAGATCGTCTGCAAGCTCGCTCCGGCCCTGGCCGCGGGCTGCACGGTCGTGCTCAAGCCCAGCGAGGTGGCTCCGCTGGCCGCCTACGCGCTGGCCGGCATCCTGCACGAGGCCGGCCTGCCGGCGGGCGTGTTCAACCTGGTCAGCGGGCGCGGCCCGGTCGTGGGCGAGGCGCTCGCCGCCCATCCGGGCGTCGACCTGGTCTCCTTCACCGGCTCCAGCGCCGCCGGGCGGCGGGTGGCCGCGCTGGCCGCCGAGACGGTCAAGCGCGTCACGCTGGAGCTGGGCGGCAAGTCGGCGAGCCTCATCCTGCCCGACGCCGACCTGGCCACCGCGGTCAAGGTGAGCGTGGCCGGCGCCTTCGTCAACTCCGGCCAGACCTGCTCGGCGCTGTCGCGCATGCTGGTACACCGCGACGTCTACGACCAGGCCGTGCGCCTGGCCGCCGAGGCGGCCGCCAAGTACACCGTGGGCGACCCCTTCGCCGAAGGGGTACGGCTGGGCCCCCTGGTCTCGGCGCAGCAGCGCGACCGCGTGGTCCGCTACATCAACCGCGGCCAGGAGGAGGGCGCCCGGCTGATCACCGGCGGCACCGACAGCCCCTTCGAGCGCGGCTTCTACGTCGAGCCCACCGTCTTCGCCGGCGTCGAGCCGGGCATGACGATCGAGCAGGAGGAGATCTTCGGCCCGGTGCTGTCGATCGTCCCCTACATGAACGAGGACCAGGCCGTCGCCATCGCGGACGGCACGCCGTACGGGCTGGCCGGCGCCGTCTGGGCGGGCAGCGAGGAGCGGGCCGTCGCGGTGGCGCGGCGGCTGCGCACCGGGCAGGTCGCGATCAACGGCGGCTCGTTCAACCCGCAGGCGCCCTTCGGCGGCTACAAGCAGTCGGGCATCGGGCGCGAACTGGGCGTGGAAGGCCTGGAGGAGTTCTTCGAGACCAAGTCGCTGCAGTTCTGAGCCGGTGGCCGTCGCCTAGGCCCGGAGCATGATCTTCCGGGCTTCGGGCTTGGGCAGGTGGTCGAGGTAGAGCGTGCCGTCGAGGTGGTCGTTCTCGTGCTGGAAGCAGCGGGCCAGCAGGCCGCGGGCCCGGATCCGCAGCGGCCGCCCCAGCCGGTCGAACCCGGTGATCGTCACACCGGAGGCGCGCGGCGTCGAGGCGTAGATCGGCTTGCCGCTGTCGCGGCCCGGCACCGACAGGCAGCCCTCGTGGTCGAGGACCTCCTCGGCGTCGTCGACGGTCAGCGCCGGGTTGATCAGGTGGCCCTTGCGCCCGCTGCAGTCGTAGACGAACAGCCGGCGCGACACGCCGATCTGCGGCCCGGCCAGCCCGACGCCGTCGGCGGCGTACATGACCTCGAACATCTCGTCGATCAGCCGGCGCAGCTCGCGGTCGAAGTCGACCACGGGCTCGGCGGGGGTGCGCAGGACCGGGTCGCCGATCGTGCGGATGTCGCGCATGTTCGCTCCTGTAAGGGCCTGATTGGGCTGGCACCACTTACTCTAGCCATTGTGAAAGACTGGCCGCGTGCGCGTGTACATCGGTGCCGATCATGCGGCCTATGAGCTCAAGAACCACCTCGTCTCCTGGCTGAAGGAGCACGGTCACGAGGTGACCGACTGCGGTCCCTTCGTCTACGACGCCGAGGACGACTACCCGGCCTTCGTGCTGCGGGCCGCCGAGGGCGTCTCGGGCGACCCCGGCAGCCTCGGCGTGGTGCTGGGCGGTTCCGGCAACGGCGAGCAGATCGCCGCCAACAAGGTGCGCGGCATCCGCGCCGCCCTGGCCTGGAACGACGACACCGCCAAGCTCGCCCGCGAGCACAACAACGCCAACGTCATCAGCGTCGGCGCGCGCCAGCACACCGAGGAGGAGGCCACCCGCTTCGTGGAGCTCTTCCTCGCCACCCCGTTCTCCGGCGCCGAGCGGCACAGCCGCCGCATCGCGCAGCTCGCCAGCTACGAGACCATCGGCCAGCTCCCGGCGCTACCGGAGCACTAGAGCCTCACTCCTGGGCCGGGCGGCCCTTGCGCGCGGGCTTGGGGGCCTCGTCGCGCAGGGGCCTGCGGTCGGCCGCGTCCTGCTGTTCGTCGCTGGGCCTGGAGACGTCCCGGGCCCGCATCGCGATCACCGCGGTGATCTGCAGACTCTGCAGTGCCATATCCCGATTAGAACACGTTGCCCGCCCACGGCTTCGGGTTCCAGCTCATCGCCGCGGCCAGCGCCCGTACGGCTCCCGCCGTATGCTCGCGCACCAGACCCGCGTCGAGCTGCGCCGACAGCGCGCCCGCGCCCAGGTAGGCGCCGCCCAGCGAGGCCACCGGCAGGGCGAGGTCGGCCTCCTCCTCGGTCGGCTTGACCTCGGCGCCCGAGGCGTCGGCGGTCAGCCGCCAGCGGCGCGCGTTCCACGGGCAGACGTCGTCGCCCACCTCGACCACCACGTCCACCGGCGCGGCGTAGGCGCGCGAGGACAGCGCCCGCTGCACGTCGACCACGCGCACCCACAGCTCGTCGCCCCAGCGGGCGTGGAGCTGGCGCGGGTCGGCCAGGAGCTGGGTGATCGGGTCGTCGATCGGCCGGCCCCAGGCGACGACCTTGGTGACCAGGTCGCGGTCGAGCACGCCGCGCCACAGCAGCGCGTGGGCGGCCGGGTCGAGCGCGTACAGCTCGTTCAGCCGCAGCTCGCCGTCGGCCAGGCCGTCGTTCCAGGTGGGGTTGACGCGGAACAGCGCGTACCCGCGCACACCGCGCTCGTCCTCCGCGATCAGGCAGCGGAGCTGGCCGGCGCCGTGCCGGTCGAACTCCTCGTCGGCCAGCACGCCGACCCAGAAGTTCTCCGACCGCTCGTACTGGCCGGGCCGGCTGGTGACCTGGGCGTCGTAGACCTGCTTGAGGTCCGTGCGCCGCTCGGCCGGCTTGGCCACGGTCAGCCGCAGCGCCGGGTCCTGCGGGGCGCTGCGCACGAAGGCCGACTTGTGGGTGTCGATGCGGAAGGTGAGGTCGTCGGCGGCCCTGCCGTACCCGAAGCGGCCGTAGATGACCGACTCGGAGGCGTAGAGGGCGGCGATCGGCTCGCCCCGCTCGTAGACGTCGTTGAGCTGGCGGTGCATCAGGGAGGTCAGCACGCCGCGGCGGCGGTGCGAGGGCAGCACGCTCACGGCGGTGACGCCCGCGGTGGGCAACTGCCCGCCCGGCACGGTCATGGTGAAGGAGTGGATGCCGGTGACGCCCGCGACGACCGGCCCGTCGAAGGCCGCCAGCGTGCGGTCGAATTCCGTGCCCGCCTTCCAGCGGGCGAGCTGCTCGGGGGTGCCGCTCCAGCCGAAGCCCTCGGACAGGACGT
Source organism: Nonomuraea sp. NPDC050310 (assembly GCF_040655795.1). Lineage (NCBI taxonomy): Bacteria > Bacillati > Actinomycetota > Actinomycetes > Streptosporangiales > Streptosporangiaceae > Nonomuraea > Nonomuraea sp. NPDC050310. The sequence goes on from NZ_JBFAKP010000024.1 coordinate 112,564, forward strand.
CGGAGAAGGCCGGCCACTCGGCCTCGGTGATCGGGCGAATCGGGTACGTCATCCATCCACCGTATGAGGGCCAAACGCGGACGGCCACCCAATAACGCTGCTTAACGATCAAGGCGTTGGTCAAGTGGGCTGCCCAAAGCAGCAGTCGCCCGATACAGTCGAGCGCATCATGAGTTCCCGTCCGGCGCCGCTGATCCCGCCACGGCTCCGCGCGTTCCTCGTGCGGGTGCCGCTGCTGGTGCCGATCGTGCGCTTCCTGCGGCGGGGACCGCTGGCCCGCGACCGCAACCTGCTGATCACGCTCAGCCTGGTCGCGCTGCTCATCGGCGTGCTGGCCGCCCGGGTCGACATCGAGCTCTTCTCCCCGGCGCTGCTCATCCCGATCGTCCTCATCGGCGGCCTGCAACTGCGGCTGCGCAGCCTCGCCAAGCTGCTCGGCGCGGTGGTCGTGGCGCTGGGCTACGTCACCGTCATGCGCGGCTGGCACGGCGTCGGCGTCGGCCTGCTGGCCACCATCGGCTTCACCACGGTCCTGGCCGCGCTCATGGCCCGCGTGCGCGGCAAGCTCGGCGTGCAGGGCCTGCGCGGCGACGCGATGCTCCTGGAGCTGCGCGACCGGCTCAAGCGGCAGAGCGAGCTGCCCGCGCTGCCCAAGGCCTGGGGCGGCAAGGTCGTGCTCAAGCAGGCCGGCGGCTCCTCCTTCGGCGGCGACTTCGTCGTCTCCATGCGTGACGGCGACAAGGTGGAGATCGCCCTGGTCGACGTCTCCGGCAAGGGCGTCGACGCCGGCACCCGCGCGCTGCTGCTGTCGGGCACCTTCGGCGGCCTGCTCGGCTCGGTCACCGACTTCCTGCCCGCCTGCAACACCTACCTGCACCGGCAGAAGGGCGACGAGGGCTTCGTCACCGCCGTGCACGTCCGGCTCGACCTGGCCACAGGTGAGTACACCATCACCTCGGCGGGACACCCGCCCGTGGTCAAGTTCGACTCCGGCACCGGCAACTGGCAGATCGCCTCCGCCAAGGGCGTCGTCCTGGGCGTCGTGCCCGACCTGCACTGCGAGCCCGACAGCGGGGTCCTGCGCAAGGGCGACGCGCTGCTGCTCTACACCGACGGGCTGATCGAGCAGCCCGGCCGCGACATCGACGCCGGGCTCGACAAGCTGCTGGGCGAGGCCGAGCGGCTGCTGCCCTCCGGCTTCCGCGACGGCGCCCGGCCGCTGGTCAACGCGATGTCGTCCGGCCACAACGACGACTGCGCGCTCGTCCTCATCTGGCGCCCCTGACAAACCTCACGGGTCACCCCGTGTATCTGGGCATGCGCGGAACGTGCATCAGGTCACTGGCCCGTGCCGCCCGCCGCCTGCGATTCTCGTGGGGACAACAGGCCGGAAGGGGGTGAGTTCGGTGGATGGCCGACATGCGATGTACTGCCTGGCGGACCCGCTCTTCTACGACACCCCCGCCGGCGACTTCGACCTGGCGGTACGGCAGGCGCCCCCGTCCTGGAGCCGGCGCGAGCAGGACGACTGGATCGTCTACCGCCCGCCCGCCCCCACGCTGCCCGACCAGGGCTGGAAGATCCACGTCTCCGCGGGCCTCGACAACGCCGAGGCCGTCCTGGAGAAGGTCTGGGCCTATTGCGTGGCCAACGAGGTGCCCTTCAAGGTGGTGCGTGCCCGGCACCTGCTGCACCTGCGCAACGCCGAGCACGCCGAGCGCGGCTCCAGCGGCAAGCTGGCCGCCCTCTATCCGGCCGACGAGGCGCAGCTCGAACGCATCTGCACCGAACTGGCCGCCGAGCTCGACGGCGAGCACGGGCCGTCCATCCTGAGCGACCTGCGCATCGGCGACGGGCCGCTGTACGTCCGCTACGGCGCCATCGCCGAGCGCTACTGCACCGGACCGGACGGCCGCGTCGAGCGGGCCGTGGCCCGGCCGGACGGCACGCTGGTGCCCGACTCGCGCAGCCCGGTCTTCGCGCCGCCGCCCTGGGTGCACCTGCCGCACTTCCTCGAACCGCATCTGGCCGCCCGGCGCAACGCCACCTTCGACGGCGTGCCGTACACGGTGGAGGCGGTGGTGCGCTTCACCAACGGCGGCGGCATCTACCACGGCGTCGACCGCAGGACCGGCCGGCAGGTCGTGCTCAAGGAGGCCAGGCCGCACGCCGGCCTCGACGCGGAGGGCCGCGACGCGCTGGCCCGGCTCGACCGGGAGCGGGCGGCCCTGGAGCGGCTGGCGGGGCTGGCGTCGGTGCCGGCGCTGCTGGGCGAGTTCACCGTCGCCGACCACCGGTTCATGGTCACCGAGCACGTGCCGGCCCGGCCGCTGGACGAGGTGGTGATCGAGCGGCACCCGCTGCTCGGCCGCGCCGACAGCGCCGAGGCCCGGGCCGCCTACGCGAGCTGGGCGATGGACCTGTGCGTCAAGGTCGAGGCGGCCGTCGCCGACGTGCACCGGCGCGGCCTGGCCTTCGGCGCCGAGCCGCACGCGGGACACGTCCGGGTGCGCCCCGACGGCGAGGTCATGCTGACCGGGTTCGAGGGCGCGGGCGAGCTCGACGCCGGGCTGGAGCAGGATCGGTACGCGCTGGCCTGCCTGCGGCTGGCGCTGTTCCTGCCGCTCACCGAGCTCTTCGCGCTCGACCGGCTCAAGGCGGTCGAGCTGGCCGAGGTGATCCGCGCCGGTTTCCCGGTGCCCGGCGGCTTCCTCGACGACGCGGTGCGGACCATCACCGGCGACCGCACGGTCCGGCACCTGGCCGCCTGGCACTCCGCGACGCTGCCCGACCCCGAACGCTGGCCGCGGCTGCGCCGCTCGCTGGCCAAGGCCATCCTCGACTCGGCCACGCCCGAGCGTGACGACCGGCTCTTCCCCGGCGGCATCGAGCAGTTCACCACCGGCGGGCTCAACCTGGCCCACGGCGCGGCCGGCGTGCTGCACGCGCTCGCCGTCACCGGCGCGGGCCGCTTCCCCGAGTACGAGCGGTGGCTGGCCGAGCGGGCCGTCCGACCCGGCCAGCGGCTCGGCTTCTACGACGGCCTGCACGGCATCGCGCACGTGCTGGCCGGCTTCGGCGACCACGCCCGCGCGCTCGACCTGGTGGCGACGGCCTGCCGCGAACGCTGGGAGGACCTCGGCCTGGGCCTGCACTCGGGCCTGTCCGGGATCGGGCTCAACCTGCTGCACCTGGCCGAGGTCACCGGCGTGGCCGACCTGCACACCCGCGCCCTCAAGGTGGTGGACGTGGTCGCCTCCCGGCTGGAGCGGGAGAACTTCCCCGGCCCCGGCCTGCTGCACGGCGCCACCGGACCGGCGTTGCTGCTGCTCCGGGCCGGCGAGTACGACCTGGCCGAACGCGCGCTCCGGCTCGACCTGGCCCGTTGCCGCGGCCTCGCCACCCCGCCCGGTCTCGGCTGCGGCGCCGCCGGGACGGCGTGGGTGCTGGAGGAGTTCCTGACCCACCGGCCCGGCGTCGAGCTCGAAGCCGCCCGGACCGTCCTCGACCGGGCCGCCCGGCCGGCCTTCTCCCTGCTGCCCGGCCTGTTCAACGGCCGGGCCGGCACGCTCGCCTACCTGGCCCGGCGGCCGGACGACCCCGGCGTGGAGGAGCAGCTCCAGGGCCTCGGCTGGCACGCGGTGCGCTACCGCGCCGACCTGGCCTTCCCCGGCGAAGGGCTGACCCGGCTGTCCATGGACCTGGCGACCGGCAGCGCCGGGGTCCTTCTGGCCGTCGGCGCCGCCCTGCACGACGAGCGCGTCAGCCTCCCGCTGATGCTCTCGCCACCGTCACCCCAGACTCATGGGGACACCGCGATCCACTGAGGTGTCCCCAGCAGAATCCGGGTCCCGGGAGAGCGGCGCGGTTCTCCCGGGGCTCGGTCCCACCGTCGCTGGTGGAGGTCATGGCCATCGTGGGGGAGGTCGTGGTCGCCGCCAGTGCCGAAGAGGTCCTCGGCGCCGGCCCGGCCCCCCGTGCCACCCCGGCGCCGAGGACCCCCGAACGGGTTCGCCCGTGGCGGGCTCAGAGCCAGCCGGAGTCGCTGGCGATCCGGACCGCGTCGAGCCGGTTGCGGGCCCCGGTCTTGCACATGATGCGCGACAGGTGGTTCCTGACCGTGCCGACCGACAGGAAGAGCGCGTCGGCGATCTCGATCGACCGCGCGCCCCGGGCGGCGATGCGCAACACGTCGAGCTCGCGCCTGGTCAGCGGGTTGTCGGCGGACTCCAGCGCGGCGATGGCCAGGTCGGGCTCGACCGCCCGCCGCCCGGCCACCACCTGGCGGATGCCCTCGGCGAGCTGCTCGGGGGCGACGTCGAGGCTGAGGAAGCCCGCGGCGCGGGCCGCGAACGCTCGCCGTACCAGGCCGGGGTTGGGGTGGGCGGCCAGGATGAGCGCCCGGCACCAGGGCGCCTTCTCGTGCAGCCGCTCGACGGCGGCCAGGCCGTCGACGCCGGGCAGATCCAGATCGATCACGGCCGCGTCGGGGTGGAGGGCCAGCGCGGTCGGCACCACGTCCTCGCCGGTGCCGACGTCGGCCACGACCTGCAGGTCCAGCTCCGCTTCGAGCGAGGCGACCAGGCCCCGCCGCACCAGCGGAAGGTGCTCGGCGACCAGGATCCGGATCAACGTGCTCCCCACATGTCCCAGGGTGATCGTGCGACTGCGCACTGTCAACGAAGTCTGTCGAGTCGGCAAAGGGTGCGCAAGCGGTTCAGTCATGGCGACTTCGACTAGTCTGAGGGCCAACGGGAGGGTGTGCATGGACTTGTTGATCTTCCTGGCGGGGATTGTCATCGTCCTCGTCGGGCTCATGGTGTCGATCGGGCTGCACGAGATCGGGCACCTGCTCCCCGCCAAGCTCTTCGGCGTGAAGGTCACCCAGTACATGGTCGGCTTCGGGCCGACGCTGTGGTCGAAGCGGCGTGGCGAGACGGAGTACGGGATCAAGTGGCTGCCGTTCGGCGGCTACATCCGCATGATCGGCATGCTCCCGCCCCGCCCCGGCGACGACCCCGCCAAGCTCCGGCGCAGCTCCACCGGGCCGTTCCAGGCCCTCGTCGAGCAGGCCCGCGACCTGGCCCAGGAGGAGGTGCGGCCGGGCGACGAGGACCGCGTGTTCTACCGCAAGAAGTGGTGGCAGAAGGTCGTCATCATGTCCGGCGGCCCGCTGACCAACATCGTGCTGGCCTTCATCCTCTTCGGCGTGATCTTCATGGGCTTCGGCGTCGCCACCGCCAAGCCGGTGGTGGCCGAGATGCCGCAGTGCGTCATCCCGACCGCCGAGCTCACGAAGAACCCCAACCGCCAGTGCACCCCGGCCGACGCCAAGACCCCCGCGATCCTGGCCGGCCTGCAGCCCGGCGACAGGATCGTCGCCTTCAACGGCCGCCCGATCAGCGCCTGGGAGGAGATCCAGGGCAACATCAGGAGCGCCGGAGCCGCCCAGGTCACCCTCGGCATCGAGCGGGCCGGGCAGCGCCAGGACCTCAAGGTCAACCTGATCGCCCAGGAGATGCCCAAGCTCGACGACGCCAAGAAGACCGAGGTCGTCGGCTACCTGGGCGTCAAGCCGCAGGCGGTCGTCGAGCGGCAGAGCATCGGCTACACCGTCAGCGAGATGGGCGGCATGATCGCCCGCGTCGGCGAGTCGCTGGTCAACCTGCCCAACCGCATGGTCGGCGTCTGGCACGCGGCCTTCTCCGGCGAGGAGCGCGACCCCAACGGGCCGATCGGCGTGGTCGGCATCGGCCGCATCGGCGGCGAGATCGCCACCCTCGACACCCCGATCGAGAACAAGCTGCTCTTCTACGTCAACCTGATCGCCATGTTCAACCTGGCGGTCGGCATGTTCAACCTGATCCCGCTGCTCCCGCTGGACGGCGGCCACATCGCGGGCGGCCTGTGGGAGGGGCTCAAGCGCGGCTTCGCGAGGATCACGCGCCGGCCCGAGCCCGCCCACGTCGACGTGGCCAAGGTCCTGCCGCTGACCTACGCCCTGGCGTTCCTGATGATGTTCATGGCCGGTCTGCTGGTCTACGCCGACCTGGTCAACCCGGTCCGCCTGGCGGGCTGAGGCTACTCGCCGGTGGCCCCGTCGATCCGCTCGCGCAGCAGGTCGGCGTGGCCGTTGTGGCGGGCGTACTCCTCGATCATGTGCACCACGATCCAGCGCACGGTGAACCGGTCGCCGTCGTGGGCGACCACGTCGTCGAGGGCGCGCTCGGCGAGGATCTTCCTGGACCGGGCGATCTCCTCCTGCCAGGCGGCGAAGGCCGCCTCGTAGGTGTCGGAGGCGGCCTCGTGGAAGGCGGCGTCCCGGTCGTCCTCGCGCCAGTGCCGGGCCCGGGCGTCCTCGCCGGCGATCACCCGCCGGAACCAGCCGCGCTCCACGTCGGCCAGGTGCCGCAGCAGGCCCAGGAGGGACATGGAGGAGGGCTCGACGGCGGGGGTGGCGAGTTGCTCGTCGGTCAGGCCGGAGCACTTCCAGGCCAGGGTCTCGCGCTGGTAGTCGAGGAAACCGGTCAGGGTCTCGGCTTCGGGGGCGACATGGGGAGGCTCAGTACGTTGCATAGTCCCCCATTTGTACCGGTTTGCAGGGGGCGATGCTGTACCGGTTTGCAGGGGGCGATGCGCCCGGGCCTCCGCGCCAGATGCCCGGGCGCACCACGTCTCAGAGCATCGAGATGTGCACGTGGTCGTAATGGTTGGCGGTGATGCTGCCACGGTCGGACATGGCCCGCCAGCCCGAACCCTGGTTGATCCGCTGCTTCCAGATCACGTACTTGACGCCCAGCTTGTCCATGTTCTTGATCGCCCACGCGGCGACCTGGTCGCCGAGCGCGTTGCCGGCGTTGGAGGGCATGGCGCCGCCGCTGCTCATCATGAAGTCGCAGGCCCGGCCGAGCGGGTGCTCGCCGCTGTCGTCCACGCGGTAGCAGCCGACGGTGTACTGCAGGTTGAAGTTCTTCTGGATCTCCGCCCGCATCAGCCGCGTGCGCGGGGTGATGTTGTCCGACCCGCTGGGCAGCTCGGGCGCGAAGGAGCCGTCGGAGCGGCGGCCCGTGCCGTACGGGACGAGCTCCACGAGCTTCTTCTTGATGTCGGAGATGAGCTTCTCCGCCTCGTCGCGCTGGGCGGCGAGCTCGGTGCTCTCCTTCTTGATCGTGACCGCCAGCGTCGAGGCCTGGTCGGCGGCGAGCTTCTTGGCGTCCCGCGTGGCCTGCACGCCCTGGATGGCCGCCTGCTGCTGGTCGGTCACCGCGTCGAAGACGGCGGCGCCGACGGCGTCGGTCGGCATGAAGGGCGGCAGCGAGCCGTTGTTCTGGTACTGGATCTCGGCGAGCTGGGTGATGAGCTTCTCGGCCTCGGCGAGCTGCGCCTCGGCCTGGGCCAGCCGGGCCTTGGCCGCCTTCTCCGCACTCTGGGCCTTGCCCAGCGAGACGCGCTTGGCGTTGTAGGCCTCGATGAGCTTGTCGGCCTTCTTGTTCAGCTTCACCAGCTCGGCGCGGAGCTCCGGCTCGGTGGGCTTGGGCGCGGCGACGGCGGGGAACGTGCCGAAGGTGAGTGCGACCGCGGTGAGAATCCCCGCGGTGACCATCGCGGACTTGGCCGCCACGAACCTTCCTCTCCTTCTGCCGGCCGGGTTAGCTGACGGGTTCGGGCAGGAGATGCCCTACCACCGAAGTGGATTCACCCCAGGGTGCGATGGGTCCCCGGCTCCCGGGCGACGCGCCCGGGATTAGGCGTGCGACGGCTGTGACAGCCGTTGCGAGAGGGATACTAACGGTAAAACCAAGGTAACGCGACTCCAAGCCGAGATCGCTTAGTGATCTACCTGTGATCGAAGCAGTCGGGCCGCCTCCTCCGGCGGTACGTCGTTGACGAACGCGCCCATCCCCGACTCCGATCCGGCCAGGTACTTCAGCTTGCCGGGCGCCCGCCGGACCGAGAACAGCTCCAGGTGCAGGTAGGCCAGTTCGCGGCCCTGCCGTACCGGCGCCTGGTGCCAGCCCGCGATGTACGGCATGCGCAACCCGAACAGCCCGTCGAAGGCCCGCAGCACCGAGGTGTAGAGCGGCGCGAACGCCGCCCGCTCCTCGGCCGTGAGCGCCGGCAGGTCCGGCACCTGGCGATGCGGGTACAGGTGCACCTCGAACGGCCACCGCGCCGCGGCCGGCACGAAGGCGGTCCACAACTCGTTGGCGGCGACCACCCGGGGCCCGGCCTGCTCGGCGGCCAGCACGTCGGCGAAGAGCGTGGGCCGCTTGGCCGCGGCGGCCAGGTGCAGCCGGGTGCGCGGCGTGACGTACGGGTAGCCGTAGATCTGCCCGTGCGGGTGGGGGAGGGTGATGCCGATCTCCTCGCCGCGGTTCTCGAAGCAGAAGACCTGCTCGACGCCCTCGATCGTGGACAACTCGGCGGTGCGGTCGGCCCAGGCCTCCATGACCAGCTCGACCTGCTCGTCGCTGAGCTGGGAGAAGCTGGAGTCGTGCTCGGAGGTGAAGCAGACCACCTCGCAGCGGCCCACGCCGGGTCGCACCTCGCTCAGGCCGCCGACCTGGGGGTAGTCGCCGAGGTTGGTGGAGAAGGAGGGGAAGCGGTTCTCGAAGACCACCACGTCGTACTCGCTCGCCGGGATCTCGGAGGCGCGTGCCGCGGTCGACGGGCACAGCGGGCACTCGTCGGCGGGCGGCAGGAAGGTGCGGCTCTGGCGGTGGCCGGCGATGGCCACCCACTCCTCGGTGAGCGGGTCGTAGCGCAGCTCGGAGGCGAGCGGGCGGGGATCGAGGCGGCGGCGGTCGATCGCGGACCGGTCGGCGTCGTCGCGCCGGTCGTAGTAGATCAGCTCCCTGCCGTCGGCCAGGTGAGTGATGGTGCGCTTCACGACGCTTCCTCCGCGATGATCAGTTCTCCGGCGCGCTCGGCCAGGTCCCGGCGCGCCTCGGCGTCCAGGCGCGCGTCGCTGATGACGACGTCGGCCTGGGACAGTTCGGCGATGGTGCTGATGCCCACCGTCTGCCACTTGGTGTGGTCGGCGGGGACGACCAGGCGCCCGGCGCACTGCACCAGCGCGCGGTTGGTCTCCGCCTCCAGCAGGTTGGGGGTGGTGAATCCGGCGCGCACGCTCATGCCGTGCACGCCCAGGAAGAGGGTGTCGACGTGCAGCGTGCGCAGCGCGGCGACGGCGACCGGGCCGACCAGGGCGTCGGAGGGGGTCCGGACGCCGCCGGTGAGCACGACCGTGCGGTCGTCGCGCTGGTTGCGGTGGAAGACCTCGGCCACCTGGATCGAGTTGGTGATCATCGTGAGGTCCGGGACCTCGATCAGGTGGTGGGCCAGCGCCCAGTTGGTGGTGCCGGCCGAGAGCGCGACGGCGGTGCCGGGCCGGACGAGACGGGCCGCGGCGCGCGCGATCGCCTCCTTCTCCGGCTGCTGGCGCGTGGTCTTGGCGGCGAAGCCGGGCTCCTCCGTGGAGCCGGGACCGCCGATGGTCGCGCCGCCGTGCACCTTTTCCAGCAGGCCGCGCTCGGCCAGGACCTCCAGGTCGCGCCGGACGGTCATGTCGGAGACGCCCAGGTCGCGCACGAGCTCGGCCACCCGGACCGCGCCGTGGCGCCGGACCCGCTCCAGAATCGTCTGCTGCCGCTGCTGTGCGAGCACGACGCCTCCTTCCAACAGATTCCACCAAATTATGACATGGCGGTGTTGGAAACTGAGCGCTTGACCTGGCCGGTGTGCCGGGAGACGGTGTGACCTACACCACATAGCCTGACATGTCGGGAGACGCCGATGGCCAAGCGCGCGCGCAAGAGCAGAGCCCGCAAGAAGAAGAAGGCGAACCACGGCAAGCGCCCAGCCTCGCGCTGAACCCGGGGGACCCCGACGGGGTCCCCCGGCTCCGCTAGCGGCCCTGCGGCAGGGCGCTGAGCGCCTCGTCGATGCGTTCCTGCGGCAGCACGAAGTCGCGCATCTCGCCGGAGAGATAGCGGTCGTAGGCGGACATGTCGAAGTGCCCGTGCCCGCACAACGCGGTCAGGATGACCTTCTCCTCGCCCGTCTCCTTGCAGCGCAACGCCTCGGCGATCGCCTCGGCCAGGGCGTGCGTGGGCTCCGGCGCCGGCACGATGCCCTCGGTCCTGGCGAAACGCACCCCGGCCTCGAAGCACTCGCGCTGCGACCTGGTCACCGCCTCGAAGCGGCCCAGCTCGTACAGGTGCGACAGCAGCGGCGCCATGCCGTGGTAGCGCAGCCCGCCGGCGTGGATCGGGTCGGGCACGAAGCCGTGGCCGAGCGTGTGCATCTTCAGCAGCGGGGTGAAGCCCGCGGTGTCGCCGAAGTCGTAGGCGTACGTGCCGCGGGTGAAGGACGGGCAGGCCTCCGGCTCGACCGCGCGGAAGGTGATCTCCGGATGCTCCCGCATGAACGGGAACGCCAGCCCGGCGAAGTTGGAACCGCCCCCGGTGCAGCCGATCACCAGGTCGGGACGCTCCGGCAGTTGCTTGAGCGCCTCCTCGCCGATCACCGTCTGGTGCATCAGCACGTGGTTGAGCACGCTGCCCAGCGCGTAGCGGGTGTCCGGGTCGCCCGCGGCCACCTCGACCGCCTCGCTGATCGCGATGCCCAGGCTCCCGGTCGAGTCCGGGTCGTCGGCGAGGATCTTGCTGCCCGCGCCGGTCACGGGGGAGGGGCTGGCGTGCACCGTCGCGCCGTAGATCCGCATCAGCGAGCGGCGATACGGCTTCTGGTCATAGGAGGCGCGGACCATCCAGATCACGCATTCGACGCCGAACTGGGCGCACGCGAAGGCCAGTGCCGACCCCCACTGCCCGGCGCCCGTCTCGGTCGTCAGCCGCCGCACGCCCTCGCGGGCGTTGTAGAACGCCTGCGGCACCGCGGTGTTCGGCTTGTGCGAGCCGGCCGGGGAGCCGCCCTCGTACTTGTAGTAGATCCGTGCCGGCGTGCCCAGCGCGCGCTCCAGCCGGTGCGCCCTGATCAGCGGCGTCGGCCGCCACAGCCGGTAGACGTCGAGCACCTCCTGCGGGATCCGGACGAACCGCTCCGTGCTCACCTCCTGCGCGATGAGCTCGCCCGGGAACAGCGGTGCGAGATCCTCGGGCCCGACCGGCTGCCCGGTGCCCGGGTGCAGGGGCGGGGGAGGCGGGACGGGCAGATCGGGGACGATGTTGTACCAGTGATCTGGGGTCATCTGCCGAGTGTGCGGCGAGGGCGGCCTTACGTTCCAGCGTCACTTGCCTACGGTGGGTCAGTTTTCGGCAGACCGGCCGCGTTCGAGCGCCACCTGCCGGCGCACCTCGGGGACGACCTCCTCGGCGAACAGCCGCAGTTGCCGCTCGTCCTCCGCCTCCGGCCAGTACACGAAGGTGTCCAGCCCATGGCCCGCCGCCAGCTCGGTCAGCTCCTCGGCCCACTGGTCGGCCGGACCGTGCAGGGAACCGGTCGAGCGGTCGGTGATCAGGCCGTTGACGTTGTGGATCCGCCGGATCTCCCGCGGCTGGCGCCCGGCCTGCCGGGCGGCCTCGTCCAGGAGCGCGCTGAGCTCGGCCAGCTTGTCCGGTGTGCCCCAGGGCGAGGACGACACCCAGCCGTCCGCCTTCGCGCCGGCCAGGGCCAGCGCCTTCGGCCCGGCCACGCCCAGCCACAGCTCGATCGGGTGCGCCGGAGCCGGGCCCGGCTGGGCGCCGCGCAGGTGGTAGTGCTCGCCCTCGAAGCGCTGGTTGCGCTCGCCGCTCCAGATCCGCCTGATCACCTCGATGGCCTCTTCCAGCGCCGCGCGGGCCTGCCCCGGGGTACGGCGGGGCCCGCCGTAGGCGTCGATGGCGTCCCAGAACCCGCCCGCGCCCAGGCCGAGCTCGAACCGGCCGCCGCTGAGCCGGTCGAGGGTGGCCGCGGCCTTCGCCAGGACGGCAGGCTGGCGGAGCGGCAGATTCGCCACATCCGGAAAGATCCGGATCCGCTGGGTGAGTGCGGCGAGGTGGCTCATCAGCGTCCACGTGTCCTCGTACCGGCGCTGGTACGGGTGATCCTGGATGCCGAGCAGCTCCAGCCCCAGCCGGTCGGCGAGCTGAGCGCGCTCCACCAGCGGGTCGGCCGCGAGAGGCACCAGGAAGTAGCCGAACTCGATCGCGCGCCCATAGTCGCTCATACCAGCACCAACGCCTTGCGCCCTGGCCCTCTTCCGGGGCTACACCACCAGGGCCGGGTGCCGCGGGTCGTCGTACCGCACGGCCACCTCGGCGACCTTCACCGGGTCGACCTCCCGCTCGTACCGCTCGAACGCCGGCAGCCGCCACCGCAGTTCCTCCGGCGTCTTCCTGACCAGCGCCGCGCGGCTCACCGCCAGGTGCACCGCGAACTCCACCGGCAGCCCCCGCCCCAGCAGCAGCGGCCCGTCCAGGATCAGCACCCCCGCCTCGGGCAACTGCTGGTACGGCAGGCGGTAGGCCCGGTCCAGCTCGGCGTTCCACAGCTTCGGCACGATGCGGCGGCTCCCGCCCGGTCCCAGCGGGTCGAGCACCTCCCGGCGCAGGCCCCTCTCGTCGAGCCAGGCGTCGTAGTACTCGTCCGGGTCCGTCCTGCCGTACTCCAGGCGCAGGGAGGCCGCGCGCAGGAAGTCGCCCGCCGACACCCTCACCGCCGGCCGTCCCTCGACGCGCAGCGGCTCCACCAGCCTGTCGGCCAGCTCCGCCGTACCGGCTTCTGGAGCGCCGTCCACGACCACCCGCACCCACGGGCGGCCGACCGCGCCGATCCGCCCCACCAGCTCGCGGACCAGCGCCTCCGGACTGATCGGCCGCGCACGCACCCCCTCACGCTACGCTCGACGGGGAGCCGATATTCATCCGACTTGGCACTCGCAGGGGGATATTTCATGGAATTGACGATCATGGCGGTGCACGCCCACCCCGACGACGAGGTGATCAGCACCGGCGGCATCCTGGCCCGCTACGCCGCCGAGGGTGTCCGTACCGTCCTCGTCACCTGCACCAACGGCGAGCAGGGCGACGGACCCGGCGGCGTCAAGCCCGGCGAGCCCGGCCACGACGAGGCCGCCGTCGCCGCCGTCCGCCTGGAAGAGCTCCGCGAGTCGGTCGCCCACCTGGGCATCGAGCACGTCGAACTGCTCGGCTACCGTGACTCCGGCATGGACGGCTGGGACGGCAACGGCCACCCCGAGGCCTTCGCCAACATCCCGCTCGCCGACTCCGCCGCCCGCCTGGCCGCCCTCATGGAGCACTACCGGCCGCAGGTCATCGTCACCTACGACGAGAACGGCGCCTACGGTCACCCCGACCACATCCAGGCCCACCGCATCGCCGTCGCCGCCTACGAGTCCACCGGGATCCCCTCGAAGCTCTACTACACCGCCATCCCGCGCTCCGGCGTCAAGGAGATGTTCGAGCGCATGCGCGAGCAGGGCGTCGACTTCGGCGAACTCCCCGACGACTTCGGCACCCCCGACGACCTCATCACCACCGTCGTCGACGTCACCCCCTACACCGAGCGCAAGCTCCAGGCCCTCAAGGCGCACGCCAGCCAGACGGAGAACATGTTCCTCCTCCAGCTCCCGGACGAGGCCCAGCAGTCCGTCTTCGGCACCGAGCACTTCATCCGCCAGTACACCCGCATCGACGCCCCACCCCACGAGACCGACCTCTTCGCCGGCCTCCGCTGACCCCCGAACGAAGGCCAGGCCACCCGCTACGGGTGGCCTGGCCTTCTGTTCTCGATCGCGCCGTACGGTCACCCTGAGCCGATCCGCGATCGCAAGGGGACGCACATGGCCTTACGAGCATGGCAGCGCGCCCCGACGGGCGTCGGCCTCACCGTTCTCGTCCCCGGCATCGTGCTGCTGCTGTTCGTGCACGGGTGGACCCGCGCCCGGCGGCTCCACCAGTCCGAGGCCGACGCTCTCAACCCTGCTCAGCCTGTGGAAACGTTCCGAGAGCGGTCCCGAACTGCTGCTTCCATGCGTAGTCCCAGACCAACCAAGGTCGCCACGAAACAGGTGACGAGCCAGGGCCACGACGGATCTCGGTCCGAGAAGATCAGGACTGCTAGGGCGAGCGCGCCACCGATCACCATGAAGGTGGTCCCCCATTGGCGGAGGGCTTTGATCGGGTCGTACGTGAAAGCCGGAGGCGAACTGTGGAGCACTGGCTCTTCTGGTTCGGTCACAGGCGAGAGCATCGCATACCACGCGACAGTCGCACGGCCCCTCGATCTTCAGGAACGGGGGAGATCCGAAAGGCCAGGCTCCCTGTGCGGGGTGACCTGGCCTTTCGCGAGGAGAGCGGACGACGGGAATCGAACCCGCGTAGCCAGTTTGGAAGACTGGGGCTCTACCATTGAGCTACGTCCGCGCGAGCCGGTCTGAGTCTGGTCTAGACTTCATCCGGTCGTCAGGGCGTAAGCGTACCGGAGTCTCGGGGCGCGTGCGTACGTGGCGCCGCGGGGCGTGGCGCAGCTTGGTAGCGCGCTTGCTTTGGGAGCAAGAAGTCGCAGGTTCAAATCCTGTCGCCCCGACCAGTCTTATCCGGCGAGACCCGCCATCCCACGGCTGGACCCCGAGTGAAGTTCACCGCGGCCAGGCTGACGGTGCGGGTGTTGCAGAGGGATGTCGGGTGAGCGGGTCCGGTCCTTAGGATCGGGGGATGGCTCTCGACTTGTTCGCAGGTGTTCCGGTGGCCGACTACGCGGCGGCGTTGGTGTGGTACGAGCGGCTTCTGGGCGCTCCGCCGGCGTTCATCCCCAATGACAGCGAAGCGGTGTTCGAGCTCGAAGAGCACAGGTATCTGGTAATCGAGCACCTGCCTGAGCACACGGGCCATGCCCGGCACACGGTGTTCGTGGGGGATTTCGACGAGCGCGTGAAGGCGATCGCGGGCCGGGGGCTGGAGCCGGCGCACAGGGAGACGTACTCCAACGGGGTGCGCAAGGTGATCTACCGGGATCCGGAGGGGAATGAGATCGGCTTCGGTGGGGGACCGGTGGATCAGTAGGTTCCACTCCCGACGGGACGCCTGCCGTACCCCTAAGAGAAGGGGGTGTCAGTCGCCCGCGTGGAAGAGGGCCCAGACGGCCTTGCCGCCGCCGGTGAGGGAGTCCCAGCCCCAGCGCTGGCTGTAGGTCTCCACGATGTAGAGCCCGCGCCCGTTCTCCGAGCAGAAGTCGGGCTCCTTGGGCGTGGGCGCCTCGTCGCTGCAGTCGGTGACGGCCAGCAACACGTGCGGCGCCGACATCATGAGGAGCAACGTGAGCCCGGGGTCACTCCGCGTATAACGCACCGCGTTGGTGACGAGCTCGGAGACGACCAGTGCGGCGTCGTCGCGGAGTTCGTCGAAGCCCCAGTCGGCCAGGGTGGAGCGGGTGACGTCACGCGCCGTCTTGACCGAGTCCGCCTGGAAGGGGAGGGGACAGGTGAGCATGTTGTCGAAGTCCACCTCACGCGTGATCTTGAGGCAGTCCGCAGTCGCCACGGGATCCATCCTGCTGCTACCTGTTTGCCCCAATATGCACTAGGCCATCATGAGTTAACGGTGCGCGATCTGCAAGACCCAAATGCACGTGCAGATGTAAGTCGCACCCGTTCCGAACCGGACACTCGGTTGAGACCTTGTCATAGCGCGGGATCGGGTGTCACTGTGTGTGCGTGACGTACTCGGGCCCGACGGCGCTGCGCATTCTCCTGGGCTCCCAGCTGCGCAAGCTGCGGGAGGCCAAGGGGATCACACGCGAAGACGCCGGGCACCTGATCAGGGGTTCCGAGTCGAAGATCAGCCGCATGGAGCTCGGCCGGGTCGGCTTCAAGGAGCGCGACGTCGCGGATCTGCTCACCCTGTACGGCGTGACCGAGGCCGACGCCCGCCGCTCGGTGCTGGAGCTGGTCGACCAGGCGAACGAGCCCGGCTGGTGGCAGCGCTTCAACGACCTGCTCCCGTCGTGGTTCCAGTCCTACGTCGGGCTGGAGGAGGCGGCCAGCCGGATCAGGACGTACGAGGTGCAGTTCGTCCCCGGCCTGCTCCAGACCAAGGAGTACGCGCGGGCCGTGGTGACCGCCGGCGTCGCGGGCGTCAGCCCCGAGGAGATCGCCCGCCGCGTCGACCTCCGGCTGGAGCGCCAGCGGGTGCTCGACCGCCAGGACGGCCCGGTCTTCTGGGCGGTGATCGACGAGGCGGCCCTGCGCCGGCCGATCGGCGGCGTCGAGGTGATGCGCGCCCAGCTGGAGCACCTGATCGACCTGATGCGCCAGCCCCGCATCACCATCCAGGTCATGCCGTTCAGCTTCGGCGGGCACGCGGCCGAGGGCGGCGCCTTCAGCATCCTGCGCTTCCCGGATCCCGATCTTCCCGACGTCGTCTACGTCGAGCAGCTCGCCAGCGCCCTCTACCTCGACAAGCGCGACGAGGTGGACCGCTACAGCCAGGTGATGGAACGCCTGTGCGCGGTCAGCACGACCCCGGACGAGACGGTCGACCTGCTCAGGTCGATCGCGGAAGAGTTCTGACCGGAGAAATATCTGCCCTAGACTGACCGGAGCGGCACAGCCATGCCTGCCGCCGTCTATGTGGGCGCGGCGCCTGAGCGCGGCCCGCGTTTCACTCGAAGCTTGATCCAAGGAGACCACCCCGTGAAGACCGCTGTCGAGGAGCTCAGCCCGACCCGGGTGAAGCTCACCGTCGAGGTGCCGTTCGAGGAACTGCGCCCGAGTCTGGATGCGGCGTACAAGAAGGTCGCGGAGCAGGTGCGCGTCCCCGGCTTCCGCCCCGGCAAGGTTCCCGCCCGCATCATCGAGCAGCGCTTCGGCCGCGCGGTGGTTCTGGAGGAGACCCTCAACGACGCGGTGCCGAAGCTGTACAGCCAGGCCGTCGACGAGGCCGACGTCTTCCCGGTGAGCCAGCCCGACATCGAGGTCACCAAGATCGAGGACGGCGACCAGATCGAGTTCACCGCCGAGGTCGACGTCCGCCCCAACTTCGACGTGCCGGACTACGCCGGCATCGAGGTCACCGTCGACTCCGCCGCCGTCACCGACGAGGACGTCGACAAGCAGCTCGACGGCCTCCGCCAGCGTTTCGCGACGCTGACCGGTGTCGAGCGCGCCGCGGCCAAGGGCGACTACGTCGTCATGGACCTGCGCGCCGAGATCGACGGCCAGAACATCGAGGAGCAGCAGGCCAACGAGGTCTCCTACGAGGTCGGCGCCGGTTCGGTGCTGCAGGGCCTCGACGACGCCCTCGAGGGCATGTCGGCCGGCGAGGAGAAGACCTTCCGCACCGAGCTCGTCGGTGGTGAGCACGCCGGCCAGGAGGCCGACGTCGTCATCACCCTCAAGCAGGTCAAGGAGAAGGTGCTGCCCGAGCTCGACGACGAGTTCGCCCAGCTCGCCAGCGAGTTCGACACCCTCGACGAGCTCAAGGACAGCATCCGCGAGGCCGCCCGCCGCAACAAGCTGGTCGACCAGGTCGTCCAGGCGCGCGAGAAGGCCCTCGACGCCCTGCTGGAGAAGATCGAGATCCCGATCCCCGAGAGCGCGCTCAAGGTGGAGGTCGACTCCCGCAAGCACAACCTCGACCACCAGATCTCGGAGAGCGGCCTGAGCCGCGACGCCTTCTTCCGTCTGTACCAGACGACGGAGGAGGAGCGCTTCGCCGAGTTCGAGACCAACTCCGCCCGCGCGATCAAGGCCGGGTTCGTTCTCGACAAGATCGTCAAGTCCGAGGAGCTGGGTGTCTCCGAGCAGGAGCTCACCAACTTCGTCGTCCGCCGCGCCATGCAGATGGGCGTCCAGCCCAACCAGCTCGCGCAGCACCTCGCCGACAACGACCAGTTGACGCTGGCCATGGTCGAGATCGTCCGTGACAAGGCCAAGACCGTCGTGGGCGACGCGGCCAAGGTCGTCGACAGCGACGGCGCCGAGGTCGACCTCAAGGCCATCTACACCGAGATCAACGGTGCCGAGGTGGAAGAGGTCGAAGAGGAAGCCGCCACCCAGGAGTAGGCTCAACCACGAAACCCCCGACCTACAGGTCGGGGGTTTCGTCGTTTTTGGGCAGGTCAGGTGGGGGCGATGGGCGACGAGCTGTTCATCCTGGGAGCGGCGATGGCCGTCGCGCTGGTCGTCGCCAAGGCGCTGGCGCGCCGGCTGCCGATTCCCGAGGCCGTGCTGCTGGTGCTCGCCGGGTTGCTCATCAGCCTGATCCCCGGCGTGGAGGGCGTGCACGTGCCGCCCGAGCTGGTCCTCAACCTGTTCCTGCCGCCGCTGGTCTTCCACGCCGCCTTCTTCTCCGCGCCGCGCGAGACGCGCGAGGACGCCGTGCCGATCGCGATTCTCGCCGTGACCCTGACCTGCGTCACGGCGCTGGCGGTCGCCTTCGTCACCGGCTCCGCCGTACAGGGGCTGACGTGGGCGGCGGCGCTCGCGCTCGGGTCGGCGGTGGCCCCCACCGACCCCGTCGCCGCCACCGCGGTGATGAAACGCCTCGGCGCGCCGCCGCGCCTCGGGACCATCCTGGAAGGCGAGAGCCTGGTCAACGACGGCGTGGCGCTCACCATGTTCGGCCTGGCGCTGTCCATGCTCAGCCACTCCGTCACCGCCGCCGACGCCGCGCTGGAGCTGGCGCGCGTGGTCCTCGGAGGCATCCTGTACGGCGGAGCCATGGCGTGGGTGGTCGCGCGGGTCCGCCGCTGGATCCACGAGCCCGGCGGCCAGATCGTGTTGTCGCTGGCCACGCCGTTCGTCACCTACCTGCCGGCCGAGCACTTCGGCTTCTCCGGCGTCCTGGCGACCATCGTCGTCGGCTTCGTGCTGGGCCTGCGCAACGACGGCCTGCTGCAACCGGCCTCCCGGCTGACCGGCGTCGCGTTCTGGGGCGTGCTGGTCTTCCTGCTGGAGTCGACGCTCTTCATCCTGCTCGGCATCGAGATCCTGGACGTCTTCCACAACATCGACGGCGAGCCGTGGCTGATCGCCCTGCTGGTGGTCGCGGTGGTGATCGCCGTGCGGCTGTTCTGGACGATGGTCGTCGTGCCGCTGCTGCGCTTCCGGCGCTTCGACCGAATCGGGCTGAAGGAGCGGATCGTCATGGGATGGGCGGGGATCCGGGGCGCGATCACCCTGGCGATCGCGCTGTCCATTCCCAAGGAGGCGCCCAGCCGGGACCTGCTGGTCTTCCTGGCCGCCTGCGTGGTGCTGGCCACCCTGGTGGGTCAGGGCACGACGCTGGCGCCGCTGCTGCGCCGCCTGGGGCTCGGCAGCGAGGAGGGCGAGGCCAAGGAGGAGGCTTCGGCGCGGGAGGCCCTGCTGGAGGCGGCGCTGGCACGCATCGACGAGCTGGCCGCCGACGACCGGGTGGACGAGCGCACCGCCGAGGTCTACCGCCAGCTCTTCGAACTGCGCCTGGACCGGGTCAGGGAGGTGCTGGACGAGGACACCGAGAGCGAGCACGGCAAGGGCCGGCTGCGCGTCGAGCTGATCCACGCCCAGCGCCGCAAGCTGGAGCAGCTCTACCGCAAAGGCCGCATCAGCGCCGAGGTGCAGCGCAGGCTCGGCCACGAGCTGGATCTGGAGGAACGCCGCCGCGCGTCGGGCACCCAATGACAGGGGCGCAGTGACAGGGGCGCAGTGACAGGGGCGCAGTGACATGCGCCGACAGCGAACAGTGCGGGGACGGGGCATGACCTGTGGCCCCGCCGCGTTAAGGTCACAAGCAAAGCCCAATCGTGAACGACGCATCGGAAGGTGACGCTGTGACCTTCTTCAATCCAGAGTCGCGAGGCCGTGATGACGGCTCGTCCTTCCGGCTTGAGGATCAGCTCTACCAGCGCCTGCTGCGCGAGCGCATCATCGTGCTCGGGTCGGAGGTGAACGACGGCATCGCCAACCGGATCGCGGCGGAGCTGCTGCTCCTGGCCGCTGATGATCCTGAGCGGGACATCTACCTTTACATCAACTCGCCCGGCGGCTCCGTGACCGCCGGTATGGCGATCTACGACATGATGGAATACGTGCCCAACGACGTGGCGACGGTGGGCATGGGCCTGGCGGCGTCGATGGGGCAGTTCCTGCTCTGCGCCGGCGCCAAGGGCAAGCGGTACGCGCTTCCGCACGCACGAGTGATGATGCACCAGCCTTCCGGCGGCATCGGCGGCACCGCCGCCGACATCGCCATCCAGGCCGAGCAGATGCTCTACGTGAAGAAGACGCTGGCCGAGCGGATCTCCTTCCACACCGGTCAGCCGCTCGACCAGATCGAGAAGGACTCCGACCGCGACCGCTGGTTCACGGCCGACGAGGCCAAGGACTACGGCTTCATCGATCATGTCGTGCGCAACGCACGGCAGGTGCCCTCTCAGGGCGCCGTTTCCTAGGGGGAGCTGACGTGAACATTCAAAGCCGCTACGTGCTCCCGCAGTTCACCGAGCGCACGTCGTACGGGACCAAGACGATGGACCCGTACACCAAGCTCTTCGAGGACCGCATCATCTTCCTCGGCGTGCAGATCGACGACGCCTCGGCCAACGACGTGATGTCGCAGTTGCTGACGCTGGAGTCGCTCGACCCCGACCGGGACATCAGCATCTACATCAACTCGCCCGGTGGATCCTTCACCGCCATGACGGCGATCTACGACACGATGCAGTTCGTCCGGCCCGACATCAACACCGTCTGCCTGGGCCAGGCCGCCTCGGCGGCCGCGGTCCTGCTGGCCGGCGGCACCCCGGGTAAGCGCCTGGCGCTGCCCAACGCGCGCATCCTCATCCACCAGCCCTCCACCGAGGGCGGCGGCCAGGGAAGCGACATCGAGATCCAGGCCCGCGAGATCCTCCGGATGCGCGGCCTGCTCGAGGAGATCATCGCCAAGCACACGGGCAAGGATCCCCTCGAGATTCGCAAGGACATCGAACGCGACAAAATTCTCACCGCCGACGATGCCAAGGCGTATGGTCTGATCGACGACATCATCCCGTCGCGGAAGAAGGCAGCTAAGGCCGCTGTTTCCTGACGGGAGCGGACCGCATCGGGACGTGCCGTATAAGGCACGTTCCGGTGCGACTCGCCGCCAGGGGGCTCACTCAAGGCCCAGAAGACGGTAACGTCGATACCTGAGCGGTTCGGCCCGCAGTTGGCGGGAGCAGGGCGGTCCCACGCAAAGGAGTATCTGGGGTGGCACGCATCGGCGACGGGGGAGACCTGCTGAAGTGCTCGTTCTGCGGAAAGAGCCAGAAGCAAGTCAAGAAGCTCATCGCCGGTCCCGGCGTCTACATCTGCGATGAGTGCATCGATCTCTGCAACGAGATCATCGAAGAGGAACTCTCCGAGTCCTCCGAACTCAAGTGGGACAATCTGCCCAAGCCGAGGGAGATCTACGAATTCCTCGACGCCTACGTGATTGGCCAGGACAAGGCCAAGAAGGCGCTCTCGGTGGCGGTATACAACCACTACAAGCGGGTGCAGTCCGGCGACCGGGGCAGAGACGACGGCCTCGAACTGGCCAAGTCCAACATCTTGCTGCTCGGCCCGACCGGTTCGGGCAAGACCCTGCTGGCCCAGACGCTGGCGAAGATGCTGAATGTGCCCTTCGCCATCGCCGACGCCACCGCGCTCACCGAGGCGGGCTACGTCGGCGAGGACGTCGAGAACATTCTGCTCAAGCTCATCCAGGCCGCTGACTACGACGTCAAGAAGGCCGAGACGGGCATCATCTACATCGACGAGGTCGACAAGATCGCCCGCAAGAGCGAAAACCCGTCGATCACCCGCGACGTCTCCGGTGAAGGCGTCCAGCAGGCACTTCTGAAGATCCTGGAAGGCACCACCGCGAGCGTGCCCCCGCAGGGCGGCCGCAAGCACCCGCACCAGGAGTTCATCCAGATCGACACCACCAATGTGCTGTTCATCTGTGGTGGAGCCTTCGCCGGCCTCGAGAAGATCATCGAGTCCCGGGTCGGCAAGAAGGGCATCGGCTTCAACGCGATCATCCGGTCGAAGGAAGAGATCGACGCGATCGACATCTTCTCCGACGTGATGCCGGAAGACCTGCTCAAGTTCGGGATGATCCCCGAGTTCGTCGGCCGGTTGCCGGTGATCACCTCGGTGCACAACCTCGACCGCGAGGCCCTGGTGCAGATCCTCACCGAGCCGCGCAACGCGCTGGTCAAGCAGTACCGCAAGCTGCTCGAGCTCGACGGCGTCGAGCTGGAGTTCACCGATGACGCGCTCGAGGCCATCGCCGACCAGGCGATCCTGCGCGGCACCGGCGCCCGCGGCCTGCGCGCCATCCTGGAGGAGGTCCTCCAGTCGGTGATGTACGAGGTGCCCTCCCGCCAGGATGTGGCCCGCGTCGTCATCACCCGCGAGGCTGTGCTCGAGCACGCGATCCCGACCCTCGTGCCGCGCGACACGCTCGCCAAGCAGCAGCGTCCGCCGCGCGAGAAGTCCGCGTGATGGTCTGATCCTGTACGGCAAGCGCCCCGGACGAGCTCGTCCGGGGCGCTTCGTCGTGTCCGGGGCAGGCGCGGGGGCGCGAATATCCGTGGACAGGTGCATCGGCACGGATATTCGTCAAGCCCCTGGTTCCGCGCCACTAAACTTGGCTTCGTGACGAAGCCAGAGCTGCCTACCCAGTACACCCCGGCCGATGTGGAGGGTCCCAGCTACGAACGCTGGGTAGCCGAGGGGTACTTCGGCGCCGACCCGGGCAGCTCCCGTCCGCCGTTCTCGATCGTGCTCCCGCCGCCCAACGTGACCGGCGTGCTGCACATGGGCCACGCCCTCGACCACTCGATCATGGACGCGCTGAGCCGGCGGCAGCGGATGCGGGGTCACGAGACCCTGTGGCTGCCGGGCATGGACCACGCCGGCATCGCGACCCAGAACGTCGTCGAGCGCAGGCTCGCCGGCGAGGGGCTGTCGCGGCACGACCTCGGCCGCGAGGCCTTCGTCGAACGGGTGTGGCAGTGGAAGGCCGAGTCCGGCGGCCAGATCCAGGGGCAGATGCGTCGCCTGGGCGACGGCGTCGACTGGTCGCGTGACCGCTTCACCATGGACGAGGGGCTCTCGCGAGCCGTCCAGACGATCTTCAAGAAGCTGTTCGACGACGGGCTGATCTACCGTGCCGAGCGCATCATCAACTGGTGCGTGCGCTGCCACACCGCGCTGTCCGACATCGAGGTCGAGCACACCGAGGACGAGGGCGAGCTCGTCTCGATCCGCTACTCCGACGAGGTGGTCGTGGCGACCACCCGGGCCGAGACCATGCTCGGCGACACGGCCGTGGCGGTGCACCCGGAGGACGAGCGCTACCGCCACCTCATCGGCACCACGGTCACCCTGCCGCTGACCGGCCGGGAGATCCCGATCGTCGGCGACGAGCACGTGGACCCGGCGTTCGGCACCGGCTGCGTCAAGGTCACCCCCGCGCACGACCCCAACGACTTCGAGATCGGCCGGCGTCACTCGCTGCCGTCGATCACGATGATGGACGAGCGCGGCGTCATCACCACGCACGGGCCCTTCGAGGGACTCGACCGCTTCGAGGCACGCCCTGCGGTGGTCGCGGCGCTGCGCGAGGAGGGGTTGATCGTCGCGGAGAAGCGGCCCTACCTGCACTCGGTGGGGCACTGCTCGCGCTGCAAGACCGTGGTCGAGCCCCGGCTGTCGCTGCAGTGGTTCGTCAACGTCTCGCCGCTGGCCAAGGCGGCCGGTGACGCGGTGCGCGACGGCCGCACCCGGATCCACCCGCCGGAGCTGGCCAAGCGGTACTTCGACTGGGTCGACGACATGCACGACTGGTGCATCTCGCGGCAGTTGTGGTGGGGACACCGCATCCCGGTCTGGTACGGGCCGGAGGGTGAGGTCGTCTGCGTCGGGCCCGACGAGAGCGCGCCCGAGGGTTACGTCCAGGACCCCGACGTCCTCGACACCTGGTTCTCCTCCGGGCTGTGGCCCTTCTCCACGCTGGGCTGGCCGGAGCGTACGCCCGAGCTGGAGCGCTTCTATCCGACCTCGGTGCTGGTGACCGGGTACGACATCCTGTTCTTCTGGGTGGCGCGGATGATGATGTTCGGCCTCTACGCGATGGACGGCGAGCCACCCTTCCGCACGGTGGCCCTGCACGGCATGGTTCGTGACCAGTTCGGCAAGAAGATGTCGAAGTCGTTCGGCAACGTGGTGGACCCGCTCGACTGGATCGACCGCTTCGGCGCTGACGCGACGCGCTTCACCCTGTTGCGCGGCGCGAACCCCGGGTCCGACGTCGCGGTCAGCGAGGAGTGGGCGGCCGGGTCGCGCAACTTCTGCAACAAGCTCTGGAACGCCACCCGCTTCGCGCTGATGAACGGCGCCTCGACCGGCTCGCTCGACGACCTGGAGCTGACCGCGGCCGACCGCTGGATCCTGTCGCGGCTCCAGACGGTGATCGCGCAGGCGGACGCGGCGTTCGAGGAGTTCGAGTTCGCCAAGGTCGCCGACCTGCTCTACCACTTCGCGTGGGACGAGGTCTGCGACTGGTACCTCGAACTGGCCAAGGTCCAGATCGCGCAGGGCCGCGACGGCACCCGCCTGGTGCTGGGGCATGTGCTCGACGCGTTGCTGCGCCTGCTCCACCCGCTGGTGCCCTTCGTCACCGAGGAGTTGTGGCGCGCGGTCACCGGGGGCGAGTCCATCGTGGTCGCGCCCTGGCCGGTGGTCGACAAGCGCTACGCCGACCCGGCCGCGGAGGCGGAGATCGAGGCGGTGCAGGAGCTCGTCACCGAGGTCCGCCGCTTCCGTTCCGACCAGGGGCTCAAGCCCGGGCAGAAGGTGGCGGCCAGGTTGGGTCTCGCCGGTACGGCTGTCGCCGCCCATGAGGCGGCCATCCGGTCGTTGCTCCGGCTGGAGGAACCGGGGGAGGCGTTCGCCGCTTCGGCCCGGTTCACCGTCGGGCAGGTGAGTGTCGAGATCGACACCGCCGGCGCGATCGACGTGGTCGCCGAGCGCAAGCGCCTGGAGAAGGACCTGGCGGTGGCGCGCAAGGAGGCCGACCAGGTGGCCGGCAAGCTCGGCAATGAGCAGTTCATGGCCAAGGCGCCGGAGGATGTCGTGACCAAGGTCCGGGCGCGGGCCGCGCAGGCAGCCGCGGACATCGAGCGGCTGGAGGCTCAGCTCGCGGCGCTGCCCGCAGGCTGAGTTCGACGATCGAGGCGGAAGCCGGCTCCTTCGGGGCCGGCTTCTCGCGTTGGCGGGCAGGTGACGATGATCAACGTTTGCGGGGTCGGGACGCGGGGAATGCTCGACCTTTGCGCAACATGGTCCAAGGCGGTTCGGACGGCTGCTAGAGTTTTCTTCGCAGGGCGGCGAACGGCCGACCGGGCGGGACCACGGTCTCGCTGAGGCTGGTAGGCTCTGCGACATCCCTTCTGACAGACCCGATCTTTGGGCGCGTGTCCACGCGATTGGACAACGGCCGAAAGTCAAGGTAAGTTAGCCGGGTTGCTCCAAATCCGGCCAACCGGACGATTTGACAAAAATCGGACGAGCTGGTAGGGTGGGAGAGCGAGATGTACGCCTCTCGGTAGGTTAGAGAGTAAGCGTCCGTTTCTTGAGAACTCAACAGTGTGTTAAAAGCCAGTGCATGATTTACACATCATGCAACACCTCGTCTATAGACGATTGATTGTTGCTG
>NZ_JBFAKP010000025.1:0-136638 GCF_040655795.1 Nonomuraea sp. NPDC050310
GACCGGCCCGGCGAAATCTGCGGGAATTCAGACCGCCCCGTCTCCGGGGCAACCCCTCTAAGTTACCAGCCTTCTGACCAGTCCGCGAACCGATCATCAGAACCTGCGAGCTACAAGGGAGGGCGCCGAACTGCGTCGGCTTGAAAAGATTAGCAGCGCTCAAGACCACTTGTGACGCACTCCTGAGACGCCGCCCCGGAATCCCCGTGGCGCGGGCTCCTAGACTCGCCATGTGAGCAGCAACACGCCGCCAGTGGCCAAGAGGGTTCCGACCGACCGCACCCATCACGGCGACACCGTGATCGACGAGTACGCGTGGCTCGGTGACAAGGAAGACCCCGACACCATCGCCTACCTGGAAGCCGAGAACGCCTATCTGAAGGCCGAGACCGGCCAGCTCGAGGAGCTGCAGGAGCAGGTCTTCCAGGAGATCAAGAGCCGCACCCTCGAGACCGACCTGTCCGTGCCCAGCCGCAAGGGCGCGTGGTGGTACTTCTCCCGCACCGAGGAGGGCAAGCAGTACGGCATCTCCTGCCGGGTGCGCGCGGAGGGCGAGGCCCCGCCGGCGGTCGAGCCCGGCACGCGGCTCCCCGGCGAGCAGGTGCTGCTCGACGGCAACGAGCTGGCCGGCGAGAGCGCCTTCTTCTCCGTCGGCACCAGCGCCGTCACGCCCGACGGCACGATGCTCGCCTACTCAACCGACTTCAAGGGCGACGAGCGCTTCACCCTCCGGTTCAAGAACCTGGAGACCGGCGAGGTGCTGCCGGACGAGATCGAGAACGTCTTCTACGGCGGCGCGTGGTCGGCCGACGGGTCGGTCTTCTTCTACACGCGCGTGGACGACGCGTGGCGGCCGTTCCAGGTCTACCGGCACACCCTGGGCAGCAGCGAGCCCGACGTGCTGGTCTTCGAGGAGCCGGACGAGCGGTTCTGGGTCGGCATCGGCCTGACCCGCAGCGAGCGCTACCTGGTGCTCGGCGTCGGCAGCAAGATCACCAGTGAGGTCCGGCTGCTGGACGCGGCCGACCCCACCGGCGAGTTCAAGGTCGTCCGGCCGCGCGAGACCGGCGTGGAGTACGGCGTCGAGCACGCCGGCGACCACTTCTTCGTCCTGCACAACCAGAACGCGGAGAACTTCGAGGTGGCCACCGCGCCCCTCGACGACCCGGGCTCATGGACGCCGTTCATCCCGCACCGCGACGACACGCGGCTCATGGAGATCGAGGCCTTCGAGACCCACTCCGTGGTGCACTTCCGCAAGGACGGCCTGACCGGCATCCGCATCCTGCCCAACGGTGGCGAGCCGTACCAGATCGAGTTCCCCGAGCCGCTGTACGACGTCGGGCCGGCGGGCAACCCGGAGTTCTCGACCGGGCGGTTGCGGCTGAGCTACACCAGCATGGTCACCCCGCCGAGCGTCTACGACTTCGACCTGGCCACGCGCGAGCTGATCCTGCTCAAGCAGCGGCCGGTGCTGGGCGGCTACGACTCGGCCGACTACGAGCAGTTCCGCGAGTGGGCGACCGCCGAGGACGGCACCCGCATCCCGATCTCGCTGGTCAAGCGGAAGAGCACCGCCAAGGGCGCGCCGACGGTGCTGTACGGCTACGGCAGCTACGAGACCTCGATCGACCCCGGCTTCTCGGTGGCGAGGCTGAGCCTGCTGGACCGCGGGTTCGTCTTCGCGGTCGCGCACGTGCGCGGCGGCGGCGAGATGGGCCGGCGCTGGTACGAGGAGGGGAAGATGCTGCACAAGCGCAACACCTTCACCGACTTCGTGGCCGCGGCGAAGCACCTGCACGCGAGCGGCTGGTCGAGCCGGATCGTGGCGCGCGGCGGTTCGGCGGGCGGGCTGCTGATGGGCGCGGTGGCCAACCTGGCTCCGGAGGAGTTCGCCGGCGTGGTGGCCGAGGTGCCGTTCGTGGACGCGCTCAACACCATCCTCGACCCGAGCCTGCCGCTGACCGTGATCGAGTGGGACGAGTGGGGCGACCCGCTGCACGACCCGGACGTCTACGCCTACATGAAGTCGTACTCCCCCTACGAGAACATCGAGGCCAAGCCGTACCCGCCGATCCTGGCGATCACCAGCCTGAACGACACCCGCGTGCTCTACCACGAGCCGGCCAAGTGGATCGCGCGGCTGCGGGCCACGGCGCAGGGCACGTTCCTGCTGAAGACCGAGATGGGCGCCGGGCACGGCGGCCGCAGCGGCCGGTACGACTCCTGGCGCGAAGAGGCCTTCGCGCTGTCGTGGATCATCGAAAGGGGCACCAAGTGAAGCCACCGCCCGGCGGGCCGACCCGCTACGAGGCCGCCGACGACCGCTACGGACGCCTGCCGTACAACCGGAGCGGGCGCAGCGGGCTGAAGCTGCCCGCGGTGAGTCTGGGTCTCTGGCACAACTTCGGCGACGACCGGCCGATCGCCACGAGCCGCGGCATCCTGCGCAAGGCGTTCGACCTCGGAGTGACCCACTTCGACCTGGCCAACAACTACGGCGTGCCGTACGGCTCGGCGGAGCAGACCTTCGGCCGGATCTTCCGCGAGGACTTCGCGCCCTACCGCGACGAGATCGTCGTCTCGACGAAGGCGGGCTACGACATGTGGCCGGGGCCGTACGGCGAGTGGGGGTCGCGCAAGTACGTGCTGGCCAGCCTCGACCAGTCGCTCGGCCGGCTCGGCCTCGACTACGTGGACATCTTCTACAGCCACCGTCCCGACCCGGAGACGCCGCTGGAGGAGACGATGGGCGCGCTGGACCACGCGGTCCGGAGCGGCAAGGCGCTGTACGCGGCGATCTCCAACTACGACCCGGAGCAGACCGCGCAGGCGGCGCGGATCATGCGCGAGCTGGGCACGCCGCTGCTGATCCACCAGCCGTCGTACTCGATGGTGAACCGGTGGATCGAGGACGGCCTGCTCGACACCCTGGAGCAGGAGGGCATGGGCTGCATCGTCTACTCGCCGCTGGCCCAGGGCCTGCTGACCGACCGCTACCTGAAGGGGGTGCCGGCCGACTCGCGGGCGGCGACCAGCAGGTTCCTGTCGGAGAACCAGGTGGACGTGGAGCTGGCGACCGCGCTCAACGCGATCGCGCAGCAGCGGGGTCAGTCGCTGGCGCAGATGGCGCTGAGCTGGGCGTTGCGCGACGCGCGGGTGACCAGCGTGCTGATCGGCGCGAGCAGCACCGAGCAGCTCGCGGCGAACGTGGCCTGCGTGGACGGGCCGCCGTTCACCGACGACGAGCTGGCGGAGATCGACAAGCTCACAGGGCCGCGTTCCGCTGCAGGTAGGTGAAGGCCGCCCAGCCGGGCAGCACCGGGAGCCAGAAGGTGAGCAACCGGTAGAGCAGCACGGCTGAGGTGGCGACGTCCACTTCCAGGCCGGCCACTCGCAGGCCGGCGATGAGCGCGCCCTCGACCGCGCCCAGACCGCCAGGTGTGGGCGCGGCCGAGCCGATCGCGTTGGCGGCCAGGAAGACGACGGCCACGGCGGCGAAGTTCATGTCGCCGCCGAAGGCACGCACGCAGGCGTCGAGGCAGCTCACGAAGGCGATGGTGAGCAGGAGCGTGCCGCCGAAGCCTTCGAGCATCTTGCGCGGCGACTGCAGCACGTCGAGCAGGCGCGGCAGCACGTTGGTGAACAGCGAGCGGGTGCGGGTGGTCACCAGGCGGCGCAGCGGCGGCACGCCGAGCACGATGACGATGAGCACGGCGACCGAGAGCAGCACGAGCAGCAGCCCGCGCGACGGGGTGAACGAGGTGGCCGTGCTGGTGCCGGTCACGTAGGCGAAGAAGAGCAGCAGCGCGATGTGGAAGACCAGGCCGATGAGCTGGGAGGCGCCCACGCTGGCCAGGGCCAGGGTCGGCGGCACGCCGCTCTTCTGCAGGTAGCGGGTGTTGATCGCGACCGCGCCGACCGCCGCCGGGGCGACCAGCTTGACGAACGACGAGGCGAACTGCACCAGGAGGGTCCGCCAGAAGCCCAGCCGCGCCGGGACGAAGCCCATGATGACCAGGGCGGCGGCGACGAACGAGACGAAGGCGGCGCCCAGGGCGAGCGCGCCCCAGCCCCAGTTGGCCGTGGTCACCACGTGGCCGACGTCGACCTGGCTGAGCTGCGGCAGCACGATGTAGGCGGCCAGGGCGGTGGCGATGATGGTGATCAGGGTGCGGGGCCGGAACCGCTCCAGCCGCACCTCCTCCACCGCCGCCTGCGGCTTCAGCACCACGATCTGGTCGCGCAGCTCGGTCAGGAGCTGCTTGTTCTTGGCCAGCGCGCTGCGGGTGTCGCGGGTCAGGGCGATCTTCTGCAGCAGCGGGATGGCGGCGGCCAGCGAGGCCTCGCCCATGATCTCGCGGGCGGCCTTGACCGAGCGCTCGGCGCCGACCCGCAGGCCGAGGTAGGTCAGCAACTGCGCCACGTCGATGCGCAGCAGCAGGTCGCCGGCGGCGATCTCGCCGCTGCGCGCGTCGGTCAGGATGACCTCGCCGTCGGCGTCCACCTGGATGCTGTCGCCGGTCAGCCGCCGGTGCGCCAGCCGCTGGCGCTGCAGCAGCCGGACCTGGCGCCAGATGCGCAGCAGCAGCTCGTCGGTGATCTCCTCGTCGTCGAGGAGGTCGAGCGGGCGGGCGTCGAGGTGCTCGTAGGCCAGCAGCGCGGCTTCGGTGCCGATCTCGCTGGTGGCCAGCAGCCGGGGGGTCGAGGCGCCCGCGGCCTGCGCGGCGTAGGCCATCAGCGCCTCGCGCTCCAGTTCCGCGCGCAGCGAGCGGATGGCCCGCCGCCGGGTCTCCGAGCTCAGCCAGATCCGCCGCCACAGCCGGTACGGCAGGCCCGCCACCTGCTGGTCGCGGTCGAGCACGGTGACGTCGAGGCTGCCGCCGTCCTTGAGCCCGACGGCGTAGCGACGACTGCCCTGGTGGTCGTCCTCGATGCGGCGGGCGGCGACCGGCTTGAAGGCCAGCCGGCGCAGCGCGGTGACCACGGCATTGCCGGGCGGCCGGGTGTTGGGGCTGCCCACGCCGTACAGGGTGGCATAGCCCATGGCCATGCCGAACAGGACGGTGACCAGGGCGCTCGGGATGGTGATGGCCCGGCCGCTGAACAGGGAGAGCAGGAAGAGCGCGATCACGGTCCACATGAGCGCGCGCCAGGTCGGCCGCCGGGAGATGCGCACGGCGGTGGCGTAGGCGATGACCGAGGTCAGCAGGGTGTTGAGCGGTTCGAGGTCGCGGCCGCCGGTGAGCAGGCGGCCGAGGTCCTGCGGGCCGGCCGGGGAGCGCACCCACTCGCCGACCAGGTAGGAGGCGAGCATCGCGATGATCGCGGCGATCAGGCCCTCGGCGACGCGCAGGCCGTCGCGGTGGAAGACCCGTTCGACGGCGAAGGCCGCGGGCACGCCGAGGACGGCGGCGCCGCCGAGGAAGGTGGCGATGCGGGTGAGGAACTCGGGCGCGAAGCCCGCTCCGGTCAGGACGTCCTGTTCGAGGCCGTAGAGCGTCTGCTTGGCGACCAGCGAGAGCAGGATGACCGCGGCGAGGGCGAGCAG
This sequence comes from Nonomuraea sp. NPDC050310, assembly GCF_040655795.1. Lineage (NCBI taxonomy): Bacteria > Bacillati > Actinomycetota > Actinomycetes > Streptosporangiales > Streptosporangiaceae > Nonomuraea > Nonomuraea sp. NPDC050310. Next base: position 5,552 of record NZ_JBFAKP010000025.1, read on the forward strand.
CGTGGCGAGGAAGCGCAGGGCGTCCGAGGGCCGGCGCAGGCGTTGCGGAAACAGCGGCTCGACCACGAAGACGGCCGGTTCGTCGCGCGACTGGGCCACGGCGGGATCCTCCTCCGCGAGATCCTCCGTGTCAGCACGTTCCCTGATGTTGGCCACCGACGCGATTCTGCCCTTTCCGCTGGCGATAGTGCGATCTTTCGCCTCCAGTGTCCCGAACCGTCACTCCAGACATGGCACCGGGTAAGGAGTCGGCCAGGTCGGTCGTGCCCTCCACAGCATTCCCGGAACCTTTGGCGAAACTCTTCCCATGATCACTCGTGCCCTGCTCGCTCTCGCTCTTGCCACGCCCGGAACCGTCGAGGTCTCGGTGGACGAGGTCATGAGCCACCTCCAGGCCTTCCAGGCGATCGCCGACGCGCACGGCGGCAACCGGGCCGCCGGGGAGTCCGGTTACGACGCCTCGGCCGACTACGTCGCCGCCCGGCTGCGAGCCGCGGGGTACGAGGTGGAGCTGCAGCCGTTCGTCTTTCCGTTCTACCGCGAACTGAGCGCCGCGAAGCTGTCGGGGAAGAAGGCTTTCCCGAAGGTCTCCACGTTGGTCTTCTCCGGCTCCGGCCGGGCGAGCGGGCGGCCGCGCCGGGCGGGCGACGGGTGCCTGCCGCGGTCGTTCGCCGAGTTCCGCGCCGGTCAGGTGGCCGTGGTGCAGCGGGGAGCCTGCCCGTTCCAGGTCAAGGCGGTGAACGCGCGCCGGGCGGGCGCCTCGGCGCTGGTGATCGTGAACCAGGGCGGGCCGTTCGGCGGGAGCCTGGAGACGCCGCAGTCCATCCCCGTGGTCGGGGTGAGCGCGGCGGTCGGCAAGCAGGTGGCCGCGCAGCGCCGGGTGCGGGTGGTCACCCGGACGGCCAGCGAGCAGCGGGTCACCTACAACGTGATCGCGCAGACCAAGGCCGGCAACGCGAACAAGGTCGTCATGGTCGGCGCGCACCTGGACTCGGTGCCGGACGGTCCGGGGATCAACGACAACGCCTCAGGCAGCGCGGCGATCCTGGAGCTGGCCGAGCAGGTGGCCAAGGCCAAGCCGGACCGGGCGATCCGCTTCGCGTGGTGGGGCGCGGAGGAGGAGGGGCTGCTGGGCTCGATCCACTACGTGATGCAGCTCGACGACGCCGCGCGCGAGAAGATCAAGGCGTATCTCAACCTGGACATGATCGGTTCGCCGAACCCGACCTTCGGCATCTACGACGGCGACGACTCCGACAAGGAGGGCGCGGGTCCGGGGCCCAAGGGGTCGGCGCGGATCGAGCGGGCCTTCGAGCGCTGGTTCACCGCGAAGGGCCTGCCGTACCAGGGGACGGACTTCTCCGGGCGTTCCGACTACGGGCCGTTCATCCAGGTCGGCATCCCGGCGGGCGGGCTGTTCACCGGGGCGGACAGCGACAAGACGGCCGCGGAGGCCAAGGTCTTCGGCGGCGAGGCGGGCAAGCCACTGGACAAGTGCTACCACCTGCCCTGCGACTCGCTGGCCAACGTCAACCGGACGGCCCTGCGGACCAGCGCGGAAGCGGTCGCGGCGGTGCTGGCGAAGCTCGCCTGGCGGTCCTGACACCACACTTTCGTGATGGGAAAGCAACGTGTGCGGGCCTTCCAGAAAAGTTCCGGAATCAATAGTTTCTCGGAACAAGCGCGCGCTTCAACCCGGGTCCCCCTTTAACCCTCACCCGAGGAGCTTTATGCGTATCCGACTTCGCGTCGGCACCGCGCTGGCCGCGGCGGTTCTCGTCGCCGCCCCGGTGGTGACGACCGGTTCCGCGCAGGCCGCAGCCAAGCCCGATCCCGTCAGCAAGCTGGTGCAGTTGGTCAAGGGCAAGCACGCCAAGGCGCATCTGTACGCGCTGCAGGCCATCGCCAGTGCGACCGGCGGCACCCGCGTCGACGGCTCGCGGGGCTTCGAGCTGTCGCGCGACTACGTCGCCAAGCTGCTCAAGGCCGCCGGTTACGAGGTGTCGATCCAGAAGTTCGAGTTCGAGGACACCGACTTCAAGGTGACCCCGTCCTTCGAGCGGGTCTCCCCCGACCCCAAGAGCTTCGCCCGCGGCCTCGACTTCTACGAGGCGCTCGGCACCGGCACCGGTGCGGGCAACGGCAAGCTCCAGAACGTGGACCTGGTCATCCCGCCCGGCCCGAACCCGAACTCCAACACCTCCGGGTGCGAGGCCGCCGACTTCGCCGGCTTCACCGCGGGCAACTGGGCGCTGGTCCAGCGCGGCACCTGCCCCTTCACCCAGAAGGTGGCCAACGCCGTGGCCGCCGGCGCGACCGGCGTGGTCATCATGAACGAGGGCCAGCCGGGCCGCGAGGGCGTCATCCGCCCCGACCTGTCGACCGCTCCGGCGAGCGTGCCGGTCATCGGCGTGGAGTACCTGCTGGGCGAGGAGTTCGCCAAGACCCCGGGCACGACCGTCAAGGCGGCGATCGACCTGGAGCAGGTCACCACGAAGTACGACTCGTACAACGTGCTGGCCGAGACCCGGCGCGGCGACAAGAACAACGTCGTCATGGTCGGCGGCCACCTGGACTCCGTGCACGAGGGCCCGGGCATCAACGACAACGGCTCCGGCGTCGCGGCGATCCTCGACGTGGCGCTCAAGCTGGCGCACATGAAGCCGGACAACGCGGTGCGCTTCGCGTTCTGGGGCGGCGAGGAGTTCGGCCTGCTGGGCGCCGAGCACTACGTCGCACAGCTGACCGAGGCGGAGAAGGCCAAGATCGGCCTGTACCTGAACTTCGACATGGTCGCCTCGCCGAACTACAAGTACGCGATCTACGACGGCGACGGCGACGCCTTCGGCACCGCCGGGCCGGAGGGTTCGGCGGAGATCGAGAAGGCCTTCGAGGACTTCTACGCCGGCCGCAACCTCGGTTCGGTGCCGACCGCGTTCGACGGGCGCTCCGACTACGGGCCGTTCATCGCCACGGGCATCCCGGCCGGCGGCCTGTTCACCGGGGCCGAGGGCCGCAAGACCGCCGCGGAGTACGCCCTGTTCGGCGGCGTCCTCAACGGCCGGTACGACCCGTGCTACCACCAGAAGTGCGACACCATCAAGAACATCAACGACACCGCGCTCGACGTGAACGCGGACGCCATCGCGACCGTCACCGGGCTGTACGCCTTCGGTGACGCGCTCAAGTCGGTGCACAAGGCCGGCGCCGCCCACCCGGGCGCCAAGACGGCCAAGGCGAGCGTCGCCGACCACGACGCTCCCGCGGTCGCCGGCTAGGCGAGGCTGAGGGGCGGGTACGGCAGGCTTGCCGTACCCGCCCCTTTAGTCTGGAAGCATGCTGAACGTGCTCGGCGCCTGCCCCCTCGACTGCCCCGACACCTGCTCGTGGGTGGTGAGCGTGGAGGACGGCAAGGCGGTCAAGATGCGCGGCAACCCCGAGCACCCCTACACGCGCGGCGCGCTGTGCGTGAAGGTCAACCGCTACCTGGAGCACACGCAGGCGAGCGACCGCATCCTGCACCCGATGCGCCGTGTCGGCCCGAAGGGGTCGGGACAGTTCGAGCGCATCTCGTGGGACGAGGCGCTGGAGGAGATCTCGGTACGGCTGCGCGGCATCGTCGAGGAGTTCGGCGGTGAGGCGATCTGGCCCTACCAGGGCACCGGTTCGCTGGGCTACCTGCAGGGCTGCGAGGGCGTGGGCGGCCGGCGCTTCTGGAACGCGCTGGGCGCCTCCAAGCACTGGCTCAACATCTGCTCGGCGGCCGGCAACTCCGGTCTGACCCTGGCCAACGGCACCCCGGGCGGCATGGACCCCGAGGACTTCGCGCACGCCAAGCTGATCCTGCTGTGGGGCACCAACACGCTGACCTCCGGGCACCACCTGTGGAAGTTCATCCAGGACGCCAAAGCGGCCGGGGCGCACGTGGTGGCGATCGACCCCATCCGCACCCGCACCGCCGACCAGGCAGACGAGCACCTGGCCATCCGGCCGGGCACCGACGCGGCGCTGGCACTGGGCCTGCTCAACGTGGTCGTGGCCGAGGGCGCGGTGGACGAGGCGTTCGTGGCCGAGCACACCTCCGGCTGGGACGACTTCGCCGCCGAGATCGCGCGCTATCCGGTGGAGCGCGTCGCCGAGCTCACCGGCATCCCCGCCGAGGCCATCCACAGGCTGGGGACGCGGCTGGCGCACACGCGCCCGACCGCGATCCGGGCGACCATGGGCATCCAGCGGCACGCCGGCGGCGGCACCGCGCTGCGCACCATCGCGGCCATCCCCGGCGTGACCGGCGACTGGCGGCACCAGGGCGGCGGCGTGGCCTACTCCACCAGCGGCCACGTGCACCTCAACATCGACACCCGCGACGACCTGCTGGCCCAGCCGGTCCGGACGCTCACCATGACGCGGCTGGCCTCCGACCTGGAGAAGGTCAAGTGCCTGTGGGTCTACGGCGCCAATCCGGTCGGCTCCACCTCCGACAGCGAGCGCATCCGGCGGGGGCTGCTGCGCGACGACCTGTTCACCGTGGTCATGGAGCACTTCCCGACCGACACCGTCGACTACGCCGACATCGTGCTGCCGGCGACGATGCAGATCGAGCACATGGACCTGCACGCCGGGTACGGCCATCTCTACCTGCTGTGGAACGAGCCGGCCGTGGCGCCGCCCGGGGAGTGCCTGTCCACGACCGAGACCTTCCGGCGGCTGGCCGCGCACATGGGGCTGGACGAACCCGCCCTGCACGCCAGTGACCTGGAGCTCGCGGCCGAGCTGCTGGACAGCGGCCACCCCTCGCTGGAGGGCATCACCCTCGACCGGCTGCGCAAGGAGGGCTGGGTGCGGATGAGCTACCCGCAGCCGTTCACGCCGTTCGCGGAGGGCTTCCCGACGCGGGACGGGCGGCTGCGCTTCCCGCCCCGGGGCAAGGCGTACGTGCCGCCGCGGTCGGTGGCGGCTTCGCCGTACGGGCTGACGTTGATCACCCCGGCGGCGCACACCTTCCTGAACACCACCTTCGCCAACAACCCGGAGCTCGTACGGCGAGCCAAGGAGCCGGTCGTGCTGGTGAACGCCGCCGACGCGGCGGCACGGGGGCTGAGCGACGGCCAGCGGGTGCGCGTGCACAACGACCACGGCGCCTTCCCGGCCCTGGTCGAGATCAGCGACCGGGTCGCGCCCGGCGTCGTGGCCTCGCCGAAGGGCCGCTGGCCCAAGCTGAGCGGCGGCGCCAACCCGAACTCGGTGGTGCAGGAGGGCGACGCCGACCTCGGCCGGGGGGCTCTGTACCACGACAACCGGGTGGAGATCAGCCCAGCGGGAGCTTGAAGCCCTCGTGCGACTGGGCGTAGCCGAGCGCGCGGTAGAAGCGGTGGGCGTCCTCGCGGGCCTTGTCGGAGGTGAGCTGCACCAGCGCGCAGCCGCGGTCGCGGCCCTTGGCGTGGCACCACTCCATCAGCCGCCGCCCCAGGCCGTGGCCGCGCAGGTCCTGGGCGATGCGCACCGCCTCGACCAGCAGGCGGGTGGCGCCGTTGCGGGAGACGCCGGGGATGTAGGTGAGCTGCGCGGTGCCGACCACGCGGCCGTCGATCTCGGCGACGACCAGCTCGTTGTTGGGGTCGGCCTCGATCGCCTCGAAAGCCTGCAGATGGGCTTCGCCGTAGCTGCCGGTGCGGTCGGCGGCGATGGCGTCGTCGGCGATGAGGGCGACGATGGCCGGCAGGTCGGCGAGGGTGGCGGTGCGGAACAGGAAGGACAGGAAGTACTCCGACTCGGGCAGCACGTCGCGCATCAACGCGGTCTGCCCGGTGGGGAGGAAGCCCTTGCCCCGGTAAAGGGCGCGGGCGGCGGTGTTGTCGTCGACCGCCCACAGGTTGAGCCGGGTCGCGCCGCGTTCGCGGGTCCAGTCGATCACCACATCGACGAGGAGGGAGGCGAGCTTGCGGCCTCGGGCCTCGGGGGCGATCCACATGGAGAACAGGTGGCCGTCGCCGTTGTCCTCGATCCGGCCGCCGACCAGGCCCACGTCGGTGCCGTCCTGCGTGGCCACGAACCACGCCCGGTCCTGATTCTTCACGCTTTCGAGCCAGCGCTCGGGCGAGTACTCGCTCTCCACCTCGTAGGTGTAGTAGAAGGCGTCGGGCGAATCCTTCAGCGCGCGCAGCCGGATCTCCTTCAGTCGCATCGCCTCGTGCGCGCCAAGTTGTTCCACAGTGATGTTCCGCATGGTCAGCATCATGTCAGGGACGGTTCAGGGTCCATCCCCGATGTGGACACAGGGCATTCGGGGGCACTCTGGGCCCATGACCGAAATCTCGCGGAGCGAAGAACTCTCGTTGTCGGGCGCCGCCTTGCGAGGCGCTCCCTGGAAGGCCGCGGCCGTCGCCGGCGGCGGCATCGCGGGCGTCAGCCTGCTGGTGGGCCTGATCCCGTCCGGGTCCCCGAACCTCACCTGGGCCCTCGGCCTGGGCATCAGCCTGTTCGCCCTGGTCGCGGCGATCGGCGCGGTGGCCAACCCCCAGGTCGGCGACCGGACCACGCGCCAGGCGCGGTTGTGGTCGTTGCAGCATCCGTGGAAGTTCGCGTTGCTGCCCGCCGGAATCACCGCGGTGCTGGAATACCCGGTCCAGTTGCTCTTCGATGGTGAGGGGATCTTCGACGCGGCCTGGGACTCGCTCTGGCGCGGCGCCCTGGTCTATCTGATCGCCGGCATCATCACCACGGCGATGAAGGGACGAGCACGATCTTCCCAGTGACCTGGCGTCCGACCAGGTCCGCCATCGCCTCGCCCGCCTCGGCCAGCGGCCGGACCCGGGGTGCCACCGGGTCGATGCCGTCCAGCCGGAGCAGGCCCTCCAGCAGGTCCCGGTTGGCGGCGGCGTTCGAGACCGCCCACGCACCCCAGTCCACGCCGACCACCGACCGGTTGCGCAGCAACACCTGGTTGGCCGGGAGCAGCGGGATCGTCCCCGAGGCGAACCCGACCACCAGCAGCCGCCCGCCCTCGCGCATCCCCCGCAACGCCTGCTCCGCCGGCTCGCCGCCGACGGGGTCGACCGTGACGTCGACGCCCCAGCTCCGGGCCGCGTCCTTCAGTCCCTCGTAGCCGATGACCTCGTCGGCGCCCGCCTCTCGGGCCAGCTCGCGCTTGCCCGGCGTGGAGGCCGCGGCCAGGACGGCCGCGCCGTACGCCTTGGCCACCTGGACGCACGCGAGCCCCACCCCGCCGCCGGCGCCCAGCACGAGGACCCGCTCGCCCGGCCGCAGCCGGGCCCGCTCGCTCAGCGCGTAGGCCGCGGTGCAGTAGCTCTGCACGAAGCCGGCCGCCCGCGTGGTCTCCAGCCGGTCGGGGATGGGTACGGCCTGCGTCCGATGCACCAGGACGCGCTCGGCGAAGCCGCCGAACATGCAGAAGGCCAGCACCCGCGTGCCGTCCGCCAGCCGCCCGGCCACCTCGCTGCCCGGGACGAAGGGCAGGGGCGGCCTGATCTGGTAGCGGCCCGCGACGATCAGCCCGTCGACGAAGTTGACCCCCGCGGCCTCGACCTCGATGACCACCTGGTCCGGCCCCGGTTCGGGATCGGGGAGATCCTGGAGCTCGACCCGGCCCAGCTCGCTGCAGACGACCGCCCTCATGGGATCAGCTTCGCCTACCGAACATTATTCCGGCAAGGTCCCCTCGCGCTCCGCCTGGCTGCGGCAGACGCAGAACTCGTTGCCCTCCGGGTCGCGCATGGTGACCCAGCCGGTGCCGTCGTCCTTGCGGCGGTCGTCGTACACGGTGGCGCCGAGGGCCAGCAGCCGCTCGACCTCCTGGTCGCGGGTGCGGCCCTCGGTGCCGTTGACGTCCAGGTGCACGCGGTTCTTGACCGCCTTCGCCTCGGGGACGCGGATGAACAGCAGGAAGGGGTCGGCCGGGGTGCGCAGCATGACCTCGTCGTCGCCGGGGACGTCGCCCTCGCCGAGTGGGTAGCCGGTGGCCTTGCTCCACCAACTGGCCAGCTCGTAGGGGTCGTCGGCGTCGATCGTGACAGCGTGGATCTCAATCATGGAGTCACTCAAGCGCCTGCCCGGGGACCCGGTCAAACGGGTTAGTGACCCGCGCCGGCCAGGTTGAGGCCGACGACGCCGACCAGGATGAGCGCGATCGAGCCCACCTTGAGCAGGGAGAAGTCGTCGCCGAGGACGATCATCCCGAGGATGGCGGTGCCGACTGCGCCGATGCCGGTCCAGACGGCGTAGGCCGTACCGACCTCCAGCGACTTGAGCGCGGTGGCCAGCAGCCCGAAGCTGAGGACGGCGAAGAGGAGGAAGGAGGCGGCCCACCACAGGTGCGAGAAGCCTTCGCTCATCTTGAGCGAGTAGGCCATCGCGACCTCGAAGAGACCGGCGGTGACGAGAAAGAGCCAAGCCATGACGAACTCCCGGTGCGCGTCGTCTTGGCAGGCCGGGTACGGCGCGTCTCGTCCGGGAGCGGGGCAGGATCGACCCACTCATCGAGTCACAACGCTCCGGGGGCCGCGGTGATTCCTCAGCGCACGTCCCACCAGACGGTCACCCAGCGGTCGCGCGGCACCGGCCACATGCCGAGCTCCATCGCCGTCCCGGCGACCTCGCCGGCCCGCTCGGGCGACAGGCACAGCCGGTGGCAGGCGCTGGCGGCGAGCTCCTCGATGTCGCTGAAGCGGGAGATGGGGGCCTCGCGCTCCTCCACCCGGACCGGGTAGCCCAGGGCGGCGGCCAGGGCGACGACGTCCTCGGCGATGGGACGGACCGGCCGCTCGGAGCCGTGGTAGTGCGACCAGAGGCGGCTGAGCCAGCTCAACGGGTGGCGGTGGGTGAGCTCGATCACCACCCTCCGGCGGGCGTGCGCGTGCAGGGCGCGCAGGAAGTCGGCCAGGCCGGGGACGTTGTAGACCACGTGCGCGGCGACGGCCACGTCGGCCTGGGGCACCTCGCCGGCGACATCGGGCCAGCGGCCTTCGACGGTCTCGGCGGAGATGCCCAGCTTGTCGGCCCGGGCCACGAACTCGGTGAGCATCTCGGGCGAGACGTCCACGGCGGTGATGGCGGTGATCAGCCCGCGCAGCGGCAGCGAGGCGGCGCCCGCCCCCGAACCGACGTCCAGGACCGTTCCCGGCAGGACCTCGCCCAGGCGGTGGATGGTGGGGCCGGGCGCGGCCATCGCCTGATCGGTGCGCACGACGAATCGGGTGGGGTCGTGACCCCAGGGATCGACCGGGGCGGCGGCCCGGATCTCCGCGGGGATGGCCCATGACTCAAGGTGCGCGCGCCAGCGGGCGTCGAGTACTTCGGCATCCATGTGTCGAGCATGACACGCATATCCGTGGTTACCCGCGGGTAGCATTATGAGTAAGGTTACTCGCCAGTACTGAATCCCCTCCGGTTCCAAGGAGCACCAGCCATGGGCCACTACAAGAGCAACGTGCGCGACCTGGAGTTCAACCTCTTCGAGGTGTTCGGCCGCGGTGACATCCTGGGCACCGGCCCGTACACCGACGTCGACGAGGACACCGCGCGCACCATCCTGGACGAGGTGGCGCGCCTGGCCACGGACGTCCTCGCCGCCTCGTTCGAGGAGGGCGACCGCACCCCGCCCGTCTTCGACCCCGCCACGAGCACGGTGACGGTCTCCGAGGGGGTCAAGAAGTCCTTCAAGGCGCTGATGGACGGCGGCTGGGGCCACCTCGACCTCCCGACCGAGCTCGGCGGCCCCGGCATCCCGCGCTCGCTGGCGTGGGCCGCCGCCGAGATGATCCTCGGCTCCAACCCGGCGCTGTACATGTACGCCTCGGGCCCCAACTTCGGCTACACCCTGTGGACGCTCGGCACCGCCGAGCAGAAGCGCTTCGCCGAGATGGCCATCGAGCGCAACTGGGGCGCCACCATGGTGCTGACCGAGCCCGACGCGGGCTCCGACGTCGGCGCCGGCCGCGCCAAGGCGGTCCAGCAGCCCGACGGCACCTGGCACATCACCGGCGTCAAGCGCTTCATCACCAGCGCCGAGCACGACATGGCCGAGAACATCTTCCACCTCGTGCTGGCCCGCCCCGAGGGCCACGGCGTCGGCACCAAGGGCCTGTCGATGTTCCTCGTGCCGAAGTACCACGTCGACCTCGACAGCGGCGAGCTGGGCGAGCGCAACGGTGTCTACGTGACCAACGTCGAGAAGAAGATGGGACTCAAGGTCTCCACGACCTGCGAGCTCACCTTCGGCGACAAGCACCCGGCGATCGGCTGGCTGGTCGGCGACGTGCACGAGGGCATCAAGCAGATGTTCATGGTCATCGAGCACGCCCGCATGATGGTCGGCACCAAGGCCATCGCGACGCTGTCCACCGGCTACCTGAACGCGCTGGAGTACGCCAAGTCCCGCGTGCAGGGCGCCGACCTGACCCAGATGATGGACAAGAGCGCCCCGCGCGTCGCCATCACCAACCACCCCGACGTCCGCCGCGAGCTCATGCTCCAGAAGGCGTACGCCGAGGGCATGCGCGCCCTGGTGCTCTACACCGCGACCTTCCAGGACGCCATCCAGCTCAACCCGGGCGACAAGGACGCGGAGGCCATGAACGACCTCCTCCTGCCGCTGGTCAAGGGCGTCGGCTCCGAGCGCTCCTACGAGCTGCTCTCCCGCTCGCTGCAGACCCTCGGCGGCTCGGGCTACCTGCAGGACTACCCGATCGAGCAGTACATCCGCGACGCCAAGATCGACTCCCTCTACGAGGGCACCACCGCGATCCAGGGTCTCGACCTGTTCTTCCGCAAGATCCTGCGCAACCAGGGCAAGGCGATCGGCGCGCTCCTGGCCGAGATCAACGCCTTCGCCGCCTCCGAGGCGGGCAACGGCCGGCTCAAGGAGGAGCGCAAACTCCTGGCCGAGGCCGCCGCCGAGATCAAGACCATGGGCGACACCATGGCCGGCTGGGCGCTCGGCTCCCTGGAGGCGCCGAACGAGGTCTACAAGGTGGGGCTCAACACCACCCGCCTGCTGCTCGGCCTCGGTGACCTGGTCATCGGCTGGCTCCTGCTGCGCCAGGCCGAGGTGGCGCTCAACCGCCTCGGCGGCACCGAGGACGCCTTCTACCAGGGCAAGATCGCGGCCGCGTCGTTCTTCGCCCAGACGGTTCTCCCCCGGCTGGCCGCCGAGCGCCGCGTGCTGGAGGCGACCGACCTGTCCCTGATGGAGCTTCCGGAGGAAGCCTTCTAAGGGCGTGTGAACCACCTGCTCCCGCGGCAGGCCGCAAGGACGGCGTCACCCTTCCGGGTGGCGCCGTCCTTCGTTGGGTGTGATCACCCGCTGCCGGGTATGACGGTGGCGTACGCGGTCCTTACCCCCGGAGGTCGCCATGGGCGTCGGAGTCAGCATCTTCTTCCTCACCCTCGGCGCGATCCTCTACTTCGCCATCGAACCCGACGTCTTCGGCAGCTCCGTGCACATGGACCGCATCGGGCTGATCTTCATGATCGTCGGTGGCATCGGCATCGTGCTGAGCGTCGTGCTGGCCCCCAAGCGCGGGCGCACCTCCGACGACCAACTCCTGCGCCGCGAGAACAACCCGCCGGACCGCTGAGCTCAGAGCTCGTGCTGGAGGGCGGCCCGGGCGGCCAGGATCGGCTTGATGTGCTTGGCGATCACATCCTGGTGCTCGGGGTGGTCGCGGTAGACCAGGTAGTCCTCGACCGAGGCGAAGTCCGCGACGATGGCCAGGTCGTGGTTGCCGTCGTTCACCCCCGCGTCCAGGCCGATGGTGTAGGCGCCCAGCTCGGGGATGATCCCCGGCAGCCGGCCCAGCTCGGTCGCGACGGTGGCCTTCTGCTCGGCCGTCGCCTCGTCGGTCCACTTCAGCAGGACGATGTGTCGGAACTTCATGCGCACCAGGGTGACACAGGCCCTCGTGCGGTACGGCAGGCCGGGCAGGGGTGAGCCTGCCCGGCGGCCGTCGATCAGCTCCAGGCGAGCATGCGGAGCGGGTCCTCCAGCATCGCGCCCACGTCGCGCAGGAACAGCGAGCCGAGCTCGCCGTCGACGATGCGGTGGTCGAACGAGAGCGCCAGCGTGGTCACCTTCCGCACCGCCAGCTCCCCGTCCACCACCCACGGCATGTCCCGCACCTGGCCGAACGCCAGGATCGCGGACTCGCCGGGGTTGAGGATCGGGGTGCCGGTGTCGACGCCGAAGACGCCGACGTTGGTGATGGTGAACGTGCCGCCGGACATCTCGGCCGGCTGGGTCCTGCCCGCCCGGGCGGTCTCGGCCAGGGCGGTGAGCGCCTTGGCCAGCTCGGGGAGGGACAGGGCCTGCGCGTCCTTGATGTTCGGGACGATCAGGCCCCGGGGCGTGGCGGCGGCGATGCCGAGGTTCACGTAGTGCTTGACCACGATCTCCTCGTCCGTCCACGACGAATTGATCATCGGGTAGCGGCGGGCGGCGACCAGGACCGCCTTGGCCACCAGGAGCAGCGGGGAGACCTTCACCTCGGCGAAGTCGGCGAGGGTCTTGAGTCGCTGGACGGCCGTCATGGTGGCGGTCACGTCGACCTGGAGGAACTCGGTCACGTGCGGGGCGGTGAACGCGCTGGCCACCATGGCCTGTGCGGTCATCTTCCGTACGCCCTTGACCGGGATGCGCTCCTCCCGCACGCCCGGCTGGACGGAGGCGGCCTGCTGGCCGACGGTCTGGCCGGGAGTCTGGCCGGCGGTAGCGGCGGCCTGGATGTCGTCGCGGGTGATCGAGCCCTGGGGGCCGGTGCCCTTGAGGGTGGTCAGGTCGACGCCCAGGTCCTTGGCCAGCTTCCGCACCGGCGGCTTCGCCAGCACCGCCAGCCGCGCCGGCGATACGGACGCGACTGGGGTGACAACCGGTGCTTCAGCGGGGGCCGTCTCGGGGGCGGAGGGGGTCTTTCTGGCGCGGCGCTTGGAGGCGCCGGTCTTGACGCCGTAGCCGACCAGGACCGCCTGGCGCTCCTCCTTGGGAGCGGGGCTGCCGTGCGCGCCCGGCTCGACCGCGCCCTCCGCGGGCGGACGCGGGACCATGTCGTCGGCCAGCGCCTCCAGCCGGGAGGGCGTTTCGGAGACGGCCGGCTCCGCCGTACCACCACCGGGCTCGTCGGTCTCCACGGCGATGATGGGCACGCCCACGTCGAGCGTCTGCCCCTCCTCGCCCAGCAGGTCGGCGATGACGCCGGCCCACGGGATGGGCAGCTCGACGATGGACTTGGCGGTCTCGATCTCGACGACGATCTGGTTGACCTTGACCGTGTCGCCCGGCTTGACGTGCCAGCGGACGATCTCGGCCTCGGTCAGGCCCTCACCGACGTCGGGAAGCTTGAATTCACGTCGCATGCGAGGCCTCTCAGTACGCGAAGGTCCGGTCGACGGCGTCGAGGACCCGGTCGAGGTCGGGCAGGTAGTGCTCTTCCAGCTTGGACGGCGGGTAGGGGGTGGAGAAGCCGCCGACCCGGAGCACGGGCGCTTCGAGGTGGTAGAAGCACTGCTCGGTGATGCGGGCGGCGAGCTCGGCGCCGAAGCCGCTGTTGACGGGCGCCTCGTGGACGACGACGACGCGGCCGGTCTTGCGCACGGAGGCGAACAGCCGGCCGGTGTCCAGCGGGTTGAGCGAGCGCAGGTCGATGACCTCCAGCGAGCGCCCGTCCTCGGCGGCGGCCGTGGCCGCCTCCAGGCAGGTCTTGACCATGGGGCCGTAGGCGACGAGCGTGGCGTCGCCGCCCTCGCGCACCACGCGGGCCTCGTCGAACGGGGTCCACCAGTCGGTGGCCGAGGTGTCGACCTCGGCCTTCTCCCAGTAGCGCCGCTTGGGCTCGAAGAAGATGACCGGGTCGTCGCTCCGGATGGCCTGCTGGATCATCGTGTACGCGTCGGCGGGGTTGGAGCAGGCGACGACGCGCAGCCCGGCGGTGTGGATGAAGTACGCCTCGGGCGACTCGCTGTGGTGCTCGACGGCGCCGATGCCGCCGCCGCACGGAATGCGGACGACGATGGGGAGCTTGATGGCCCCCAGGGCGCGCATGGGCATCTTGGCGAGCTGGGTGATGATCTGGTCGGCCGCCGGGAAGACGAAGCCGTCGAACTGGATCTCGCAGACCGGGCGGAAGCCGCGCAGCGCGAGGCCGATCGCGGTGCCGATGATGCCGGACTCGGCCAGCGGGGTGTCGATGACCCGGTCCTCGCCGAAGTCCTTCTGCAGGCCGTCGGTGACGCGGAAGACGCCGCCGAGCTTGCCGACGTCCTCGCCCATGATGAGGACCTTGGGGTCGTCCTCCATGGCCTTGCGCATGCCCTCGTTGAGCGCCTTGGAGAGGGAGAGAATGCTCATGCCTCGAAACCCTCCAGATAGGCGGCGTAGGCGGTTCGTTCCTCGTCGATGAGCGGGTGCCCGGAGGCGTAGACGTGCTCGAACATCGCCATCGGCGTCGGGTCGGGCATCTCCACGCAGCGCCGGCGCAGGTCGGCGCCGAGTTGCTCGGCCTCGGCCTCGACGGCGTCGAAGAACTCCTGGTCGGCCAGCTCGTTCTTGAACAGGTAGGCCTTGACCCGCTCGATCGGGTCCTTCAGCTTCCAGGCCTCCAGCTCGCTGGCGACGCGGTAGCGCGTGGGATCGTCGGTCGTGGTGTGGGCGCCCATGCGGTAGGTGAAGGCCTCGATGAGCGTGGGGCCCTGCCCGCTGCGCGCGTCGGCCAGCGCCTTGCGGGTGACCGCCAGGCAGGCGAAGACGTCGTTGCCGTCGACGCGGACGCCGGGGAACCCGAAACCGGCCGCACGCCGGTAGAGCGGGATGCGGCTCTGCTTCTCGATCGGCTCGGAGATCGCCCACTGGTTGTTCTGGCAGAAGAAGACGACCGGGGCGTTGAAGACGCTGGCCCAGACGAAGGACTCGTTCACGTCGCCCTGGGAGGAGGCGCCGTCGCCGAAGTAGACGATGGTCGCGCCCTCGCCGCCGTCGCGCTGCATGCCCATGGCGTAGCCGACCGCGTGCAGGGTCTGGCTGCCGATGACGATGGTGTAGAGGTGGAAGTTGTGCTCGGCAGGGTCCCAGCCGCCGTGGTTGACGCCACGGAACAGGCCGAGGAGCTTGACGGGGTCGACATCCCGGCACCACGCCACACCGTGTTCACGGTAGGTCGGGAAGGCCATGTCGACGTCGGTCAGCGCGCGCCCGGAGCCGATCTGCGCGGCCTCCTGGCCGAGCAGCGAGGCCCAGATGCCCAGCTCGCCGTGGCGTTGCAGCGCGACGGCTTCGAGGTCGATGCGGCGGACGAGGACGAGGTCGCGGTAGAGCGCCCTGACCTCCTCCGGTGTCAGGTCGATGTCGTAGTCGGGGTGCTCGACTCGCTCGCCCTCGGGGGTGAGGAGCTGGACGAGTTCCGGAGGTGCGGCCTCCACTGTCATGTGCCACTCCTGTGCGGTCGGAGCCGGTTTGTCTGGGTTCGCCAACTTAGTCCCGGCTTCATGGGCGCAGTCTCACTGGTAGGTGTTCGTACGCTTATGGGGACATCGTGGCAGAGCACACAGCGAGGTGCGCAAGCCCCATATCCTCCCGTTCCCTGCATACCCTCTCCCTACCCAGCGAAGAAATGGATCACCGTCTGAGAGCGCACCGAGCGCTGATCATCGCCCTGGTGCCCGCCGTGGCCCTGCGGGCCGCCGCCGTGCTCGGCTATTCGCCCGCCCTGTACTTCTGGGCCGACTCCTTCGCCTTCCTGCGCGAGGATCTCGCCCCGGGCACCACCCGGCCGTCCGGCTACTCCTTCCTGCTCGCGCTCCTGCGCCCGGCGCACAGCCTCACCCTCGTGACCGTGGTGCAGCACCTGCTCGTGCTCGCCCTCGCGACCGGCCTCTACGCCCTGCTGCGCAAGCGCGGGCTGCCGGGCCGGGGGGCGACGCTGCTGGTCACGCCGCTGCTCTTCGACGAATTCATGCTGCTCCTGGAACACATGATCATGGCCGACGCGCTCTTCACCGTGCTGGTGACCGCGGCGATCGCGCTCCTGGTGTGGCGGGTCACGCCGGTGACGTGCGCGGTGGCCGGGCTGCTGCTCGGCTGCTCCGGCGTCACCCGGACGATCGGGCTGCCCCTGCTCGGGCTGGCGGCCGGCTACCTGATGTTCCGGCGGTACGGCTGGCGCCCCCTGCTCGCCCTCGCGCTGGCGGGAATCCTGCCGCTCGGGGCCTACGCGACCTGGGCCAAGGCCGAGAACGGCAGCTTCGCGCTCACCCGGGCCGACGGGACCTTCCTGTGGTCACGCACGATGAGCTTCGCCGACTGCCGGGTGATCAAGCCGGAGCCACGGCTGGCCGTGTTGTGCCCCGGCATGCCCGTCGAGCAGCGGCCGTACGCGCCGCACTGGCTGTGGGAGGAGTTCTCGCCGCTGACCAAGGTGCGGGGCGTGGACCGGCGCAACGGGCTGGCCGGGGAGTTCGCGCGCCGGGCGATCCTCTCCCAGCCGGGCGGCTACCTCGCCTCGGTCGCGGTGGACCTGCGCAAGCTGCTGGCCTGGGAGCGCACCGGCAGCACGGAGAAGAGCCCGTACAAGCTCCCGGCGACCGGCAAGGAACTGCCCGCGTCCGTGCGCGGCACCGCGGAGTCCTACGAGGCCGGGCCGGCCGCCACCCGGGTCGCCGAGCCGTACGCGGGGGTGTTGCGCGCCTACCAGCGCGTGGGCTACCTGCCCTTCCCGCTGCTCGTCCTCGGCCTGGTGGCGACGCTCGTGGCGGCGCTGGTCCGGCGCTGCGAGGAGGCGCTGCTGCCGGGCCTGGCGGCGCTGGCGCTGCTGGTCGCGCCGCCCTTCCTGGCCGCGTACGACGTGCGATACGTCATCCCGGCCATCCCGCTCGCCTGCCTGGCCGCAGGGCTCGTTCTGGCTGGCACTAGGCTTGGCCACGGTAATCCGCGACCTCAGGAGGCACATCGTGGCGCGCGTCATCGTCGACGTCATGCTCAAGCCGGAAATTCTTGACCCGCAGGGCCAGGCGATCGCCCGAGCGCTGCCCCGGCTCGGATTCGACGGCGTTTCCGCGGTACGGCAGGGCAAAAGGTTCGAGATCGAGCTCGACGGCCCCGCCGACGAGGCCGCACTTGCGGACGTCCGGAAGATGGCCGAGACCCTGCTGGCCAACACCGTCATCGAGGACTACGCCGTCCACGTCGAGGACTAGCCGCCCCGGGGGGAGAACGGCACATTTGCCGGTCCGATTTCCCCCTGGCGGAGTAATGTCGCATTTCGCCGTGTCACAATCCCACGGGCTTGCCAACACTAAATAACAACAACGTGATTTTGCGGTTAGCCCTGATTTCACGGGGAAACCTACTCCAGGTGACATTCTGGCGCCGGGAGGAGACCGGTGGACATTGAGTTCTCGCTGGCACTGCCTCGGGATGCGATCGGCATCCCGATGGTCAGGCGAGTGCTCGGCGATGCCCTCCGCTCGCTCAACGTGAGCGAGACGTGTATCGCCGAACTGCTTCTCGCGGTCTCCGAGGCCTGCTCCAACGCGGTCCGCCACGGGGGTCCCGCAAACCGCTACGAAGTCAGCGCCGCGATCGGCTACGGCCGGTGCGAGATCAGCGTCGCCGACTACGGCAGCGGACTGCCCGCCGTACCCGCTCATTTTCCGCCCGCCGAGGTCGAGAACGGCCGCGGGCTGCTCATCATGCGCTCCGTCGTCGACGAGATGAGCTTCGGCATCACTCCCGGCCGCGGCACGACCGTCCGGCTTTGCAAAGAGCTGACCTGGGACGACGAGGCACCCGCCCGGGCCAGGCAACTCGCCGCCGTCTGAGAGCTCCCCGGTCGAGGCCGCCGCCAAGGCAGCGACGGGGAGCCGGTAACCTTTGAGCCGCCGCATTCTCCCGGAGGGTTGAAGGTCATGAGTGCTGCCCGCGTGGGCGTGGTCACGTTTCCCGGAACGCTCGACGATCAGGACGCGGCGCGAGCCGTCCGCCTGGCCGGAGCGGAGGCCGTGCCGCTTTGGCACGCCGACCGAGACCTGAAGGGCGTCGACGCGGTCTTCCTGCCCGGCGGGTTCTCCTACGGCGACTACCTGCGGTGCGGTGCGATCTCGCGCTTCGCGCCGCTGATGGACGAGCTCATCCCGGCCGCTCGTGCCGGACTGCCGGTGCTCGGCACCTGCAACGGGTTCCAGATCCTGTGCGAGGCGCACCTGCTGCCGGGGGCGCTGACGCGCAACGCCTCGCTGCACTACGTCTGCCGCGACCAGGCGATCAAGGTCGAGTCGGCCAAGACGGCCTGGACCGCCGACTTCACCGAGGGCCAGGAGATCGTGCTGCCGGTCAAGCACGGCGAAGGGCGCTACGTCGCCTCGGCGGAGACGCTGGCCGCGCTGGAGGCCAACGGCCAGGTCGTCTTCCGCTACCTCGGCGGCAACCCGAACGGCTCGCTCAACGACATCGCCGGCATCACCAACGAGTCCGGCACCATCGTGGGGCTGATGCCGCACCCCGAGCACGCGGTGGAAGAGCTGGTCGGGGCGCCCTCGACCGACGGCCGCGGCTTCTTCACCTCGATCCTCAAGAAGCTGGTGAACGCATGAGCACCGACAACGTCAAGCGCGCCGCAGAGACGCCCGACGAGGCCATGCCGTACGCCGAGCTCGGGATGAAGCAGGACGAGTACCAGAAGGTCAAGGAGATCCTCGGGCGCCGCCCGACCTCCTCCGAGCTGGCGATCTACTCGGTGATGTGGTCGGAGCACTGCTCCTACAAGTCCTCCAAGGTGCACCTGAAGCAGTTCGCCACCAAGGCGCCCCACTCCGACGCGCTGCTGGTCGGCATGGGCGAGAACGCCGGCGTCGTCGACATCGGCGACGGCTGGGCGGCCACCTTCAAGATCGAGTCGCACAACCACCCGAGCTACGTCGAGCCCCACCAGGGCGCGGCCACCGGCGTGGGCGGCATCGTGCGCGACATCATGTCGATGGGCGCCCGCCCGATCGCGGTCATGGACGCGCTGCGCTTCGGCGCGGCCGACGCCAAGGACACCCGGCGCGTGCTGCCCGGCGTGGTCGAGGGCATCTCCCACTACGGCAACTGCCTGGGCCTGCCCAACATCGGCGGCGAGGTCGTCTTCGACCCCTGCTACATCGGCAACCCGCTGGTCAACGCGCTCTGCGTCGGCCTGCTGCGCAAGGACCAGATCAAGCTGGCCACCGCTCCCGGACCGGGCAACAAGGTCGTGCTCTTCGGCGCCTCGACCGGCCCCGACGGCATCGGCGGCGCCTCCGTGCTCGCCTCGGCGACCTTCGAGGACGGCTCCGAGGCCAAGCGCCCGGCCGTGCAGGTCGGCGACCCGTTCATGGAGAAGCTGCTCATCGAGTGCTGCCTGGAGCTGTACGCGGCCGACGTGGTCGTGGGCATCCAGGACCTCGGCGCGGCCGGCGTCTCCTGCGCCACCACCGAGCTGGCCGCCAAGGGCACCGGCGGCATGCACGTCGACCTCGACCTGGTCCCGCTCCGCGACTCCTCGCTCCGGCCCGAGGAGATCCTGATGAGCGAATCGCAGGAACGCATGATGGCCGTGGTCAGCCCGGACAACATCGCGGCCTTCCTGGCGATCTGCGAGAAGTGGGACGTGCCGGCGACCGTCATCGGCGAGGTGACCGACACCGGCCGCCTGATCATGACGTGGCGCGGCGAGACCATCGTGGACATCCCGCCGGGCACGGCGGCCGACGAGGGTCCCGTCTACCAGCGGCCCTTCCACGAGCCGGCCGGGCAGCAGGCGCTCAACGCCGCTGGACCCGAGTCGCTGGAGCGGCCCGCCGACCTGCGGGCGGCGCTGCTGGAGCTGCTCGCCTCGCCCAACCTCGCCTCCCGCGAGTGGGTGACCTCGCAGTACGACCGGTACGTGCGCTCCAACACCGTGCTCGCGCAGCCGGCCGACGCGGGCATGATCCGCATCTCCGAGCGGATGGAGGGGGCGGTCGAGACCACGCGCGGCATCGCGCTGGCCACCGACGGGAACGGGCGCTACACCAAGCTCGACCCGTACACGGGGGCGCAGCTCGCGCTGGCCGAGGCCTACCGCAACGTCGCCACCACCGGGGCCCGGCCGCTGGCGGTCACCAACTGCCTCAACTTCGGCTCGCCGGAGGACCCCGAGGTCATGTGGCAGTTCGCCGAGGCCACCCGGGGGCTGGCGGACGCCTGCCGTACGCTCGGGGTGCCGGTGACCGGGGGGAACGTCTCGTTCTACAACCAGACCGGGGCGCAGGCCATCCACCCGACGCCCGTGGTCGGGGTGCTCGGGGTCATCGACGACGTGGCCAAGCGCATCAAGTCCGGATTTGTCGCCCCGGACCTCAAGGTGCTCCTCCTCGGTGAGACGCACGAGGAGTTCGGCGGCTCGGAGTGGGCGCACGTCGCGCACTCCCACCTCGGCGGCCTCCCGCCCCAGGCCGACCTCGTGGCCGAGAAGGCGCTCGGCGAGGTGCTGGTCGAGGCGGCCCAGCGTGGGCTCATCGAGGGCTCGCACGACCTGTCCGACGGCGGCCTGGGCATCGCCCTGGCCGAGGCCTGCCTCGCCGCCGGCGTCGGCGCCACCGTCACGCTCAGCGGTGAGCCCTTCGTCGACCTCTTCAGCGAGTCGTCCTCCCGCGTCCTCGTCGCCATCAAGCCCGAGGCCTTCGAGGAGTTCGCCGCCCTCTGCGGCGAGCACGAGGTGCCCTGCTACGGGCTCGGCGTCACCGGCGGCGACTCCCTCGTCGTGGACGGCGTCCTGGACATCCCGCTCCCCGACCTCCGCGCCGCCCACCAGGGCACCCTGCCCGCCCTGTTCGGCTGACGGTCTCCGGGCTGGTACGGCGCCGCCGTACCAGCCCTCGGGTGCCGATTGGCAGTGCTCCGCCCGCCGCGCTCCCCCGGGGTCTGGTGCGCCGGGCGGCCGAACCCTACTTGTCGACCTCGCCCGACGCGCAGTAGACCCACGCCTCGACCTCGACGTGCCCGCTCTGCTGGTCGGTGTTGTTGTTCTGGATCTCCACCACCCAGCCGCTGCCG
Source organism: Nonomuraea sp. NPDC050310 (assembly GCF_040655795.1). Lineage (NCBI taxonomy): Bacteria > Bacillati > Actinomycetota > Actinomycetes > Streptosporangiales > Streptosporangiaceae > Nonomuraea > Nonomuraea sp. NPDC050310. The sequence goes on from NZ_JBFAKP010000025.1 coordinate 26,607, forward strand.
GTCGAGGCATTGGTCAGCACCGACATCGGGCCCGTGCCCGCGCCGATGTACCCACCCGACACGGCGATCTGGTTGCTCGGGCAGGAGGCCTGCGCCTTGGCCTCCCGGCCCGGGTAGGCCGCGGCCCGCGAACCCCTGACGAACGTCAGCTTGAGCGCCGCCGCACCGCCGGGCTCACCCTTCGGGCCGCGCTCACCCTGCTCGCCCTGCGGACCGCGGGCTCCCGTCCCGCCCTTGTCGCCCTTGTCACCCTTCGGACCGGTGTCGCCCTTCAAACCCTGTGCGCCCGTGGCACCGGTCGCGCCGGTGTCACCCTTGGCGCCCTGTGCGCCCGGCGCACCCGCCGGGGCCTTCCACACCCTGGGGGCCTTGCCGGTTCCACGAGACCTTCGTCTGACCGGTGGGGCACTTCGTCTTCGCGACCACGATCCGCACTGCGCCGGACTTGCCGACGCAGGCGTAGATCGTGTCCCCGGGACCGGAGGCGGCGACCGCCGCACCTCCGGCCATCAGGATCCCGCCAACCAGAGCCCCCGTGGCCATGTAAACCATGCTTCTGATCTTCACGGCCGGTCATCTTGGGGATGGCTGGGAGGTATGGGGAGGGCCTTCTGTCTGCAACCCAGGAGGGTAGTTTGAGCGGCTTTATCTACAGCTTTCCGCAGACGACGTAGACCGTTCCACCCTTGCCGTGACCGCCGCCCTGCGAGCTGAGGCTGTTCGCGTCGTTGTCGTTGCGGTTACCGGCGAGCTCAACCTTCCAGCCATTGGTGATCGGGTAGCTGGCCTTGACACTGGCGTTGTTGGAACTGAAGCCGCCACCGGTCATGACGTAGCCGTTGTCGCAGGTGACGTAACCGGTGTCGCCCGAGAAGGACTGTTGCTTGATGACAGTGGACTTGATGCCGCCGCCCGCCGGGCCCTGCGGACCCTGGGGGCCCTGCGGACCCGCGGGGCCGGCCGGGCCGGTGTCGCCCTTGAGGCCCTGCTTACCGGGAGCGCCGTCCTTGCCAGGAGCGCCGTCCTTGCCAGGGGTGCCGGGCTTGCCGTCCTCGCCGTTCTTCCCGTCCTTGCCCGCCGGACCCTGCGGACCGGCCGGGCCCGTGGCGCCATCCTTGCCGGGGGCGCCCGGCTTGCCGTCCTCGCCGTCCTTGCCGTTCTTGCCCGCCGGGCCGGCGGGGCCCGCGGGGCCGGCCGGGCCATGGGGTCCGGTAGCGCCGTCCTTGCCGGGCTTGCCCTGGGGGCCGGCCGGGCCGGGCTGGCCCGCGACGGCGCCGGTGTTGGTGCTCGTGCTGGACTCGCCGCCCCAGACGACGCGAACCTCGGTCTTGCGGCACTTGGTGGTCGGGTTGACGATCCGCGCGTAGCGGGTGACCTTGTGCACACAGGCGTGGATCTCGACCGAGGCCGACGAAGCGGTGGCCACGCCACCGACGGACAGCAGGGACACGGCGAGCGCGCCCACCGAAGCCAGCGCGACAGCGCGCCCGCGAACCTTGAAAGCCATGGGCTTTCCTTCCAGAGTTAAGGATGATGCTCGAGAGGAGCATGAGGTTCACGTTTCAACCGTTCCAATGGAGCACAGGTTCGGCATAACGGTTTCGTCACGTCACTGCCGGTAAAACGACGCATTCTCCTGGCGGCTTCGCTGTGGATAATCAGGGGCGTGTCCGCTCCCTACCTGCCTCCTGCGACGCAGCCCGTGCGGGCTGTGGTCTGGGTGTTGCATCTGGCCCTGCCGCTGCTGGGGTTGTGGCTGTTGCTGGCCAATCACGAGCATCTGAACATCGAGTTGAAGCACGAGCCCAGCCACTTCGTGGTGATCGTCGTGGTGGCGGGGTTGAACACGGCGCTGGGACTGCTGATCAGCGAGGCGTCGCGGCGGCGGGATGATGCGCGGCTGTTCCTGGTGTCGATGGTGTTCACCAGCAGTGCGGGGTTCTTCTTCCTGCACGGGCTGGCGACGCCGAAGGTGATCCTGGAGACGGGGTCGCTGGGGTTCGACATCGGGCAGATGGTGGGGCTGACGGTGGCGAGCGGGTTCGCGTTCGCGTCGGCGTTGCCGCTGGGTGAGAAGGTGGCGCGTGCCGTACTGGAGCAGCAGAGCCTGATTCGCGGCATCCTGGTGGGGTTCCTGATCCTGTGGGGGCTGGCGTCGCTGTTGCCGGAGCTGACGCCGTTGAGCCAGCCGCCGAACACGACGCCGGTGAACTGGCTGGTGTGGTTCTCGCTGCCGGGGTTGCTGCTGTTCGGGGCGGCCGGGGTGATGATGTACCGGCTGTATCGGCGGCGGCCGTCGGCGATGCTGGTCAGCCTGGTGACGGCGTACGCGCTGCTGGCCGAGTCGATGATCGCCGGGATGTCGCAGCTCAACTGGCGGTTGTCGTGGTGGGAGTGGCACGTCCTGCTGACGCTGGCGTTCGGGCTGGTGGCCTACAGCGCCTACCTGCAGTTCCGGCGCGAGGGGTCCAGCGCGGGGCTGTTCGACTCGGTGGCGCTGCCGCGCACGGTGGCGGCGATCCAGGAGCACTACGAGCGCGCGCTGGAGGAGCTGGTCGACCACGTACGGCGGGGCGAGCCGCTGGCGGCGGAGCGGTTGTCGGGCAAGTTCGGCCTGACCGAGGCCCAGTCGGCGGTGATCGACCGGGCGGGCACCGCGCTGGCCAGGGAGCGCGAGCTGACCGAACGGCTGGCCGCGCTGGTGGACATCGGCACCCGCGCCCGGGTCGGCCTGAACGAGCACGAGATGCTGACCACCGCGCTCGACCGCGTCCGGCAGGCGTACGGCGACGTGCGGATCGGCCTGGTGAGCGAGGGCCGGGTGGCGATCGGGTCCCGGGTGTACACCTTCCCGGGCAACGAGCCGCGGCGCTCGGACGGCCGGGTGGCCTACCCGCTGACGGTGAAGGGCCTGCTCGCCGGGGCGATCGAGCTGCCGGTGGGCCGGACGCCCCAGGACGAGGCGCTGGCCACGACGCTGGCCAGCCAGGTGTCGATCTCGCTGGAGAACGCCCGGCTGTACGGCGAGCTGGAGACGCTCTTCCGGCAGTACATGTCGCCGGATGTCGCCGCCGCGCTGCTGGCCGATCCCGGGCAGGCGGCGCTGGGCGGCGAGCTGAAGCAGCTCACCGCGCTCTTCGCCGACCTCAAGGGCTTCACCACGTTCTCCGAGCGGGTATCACCGGGCGAGATCGTGGAGATGCTGAACCGCTACCACACCGCCGCGGTGCCGTGCATCCTGGCGAACCAGGGCACGATCGTGCAGTTCGTGGGTGACGCGCTGCTGGCGTTGTTCAACGCCCCGGCGACGCTCGACAACCATGCCAGGGCGGCCTGCCAGGCGGCGCTGGCGATGCAGGAGGCGGCGGCGCGGGTGTCGGAGGAGGTCGCGTGGGAGCAGGCGGCGGGCCGGTTGAGCGACGTGGAGTGGCCGACCTTCCGGGTGGGCGTCAACACCGGGCTCGCGCTGGTGGGCAACATCGGCAGCCCGGAGCTGCGCGGCTTCAACGCGATGGGCGACTGCGTGAACGTGGCCGCGCGGCTGCAGGCGATGGCCGAGCCGGGCACGGTGGTGATCGGGCAGACGACGCTCGACCTGCTGGGGCCGGGGGCGCGGGCGGCCTCGCTCGGTGATCTGTCGCTGAAAGGAAAGGCGGAGAAGGTCCACGCCTACGTATTGTCGGAGCTGTGATGACGACTCCAGAGCCTGGCGAGTTCCTGTCCCTGCTCACGCCCGAGGAGGTCGCGGACTTACAGGCGGCCGGCCGGCCGAAACGGTGGGATCGCGGCGCGACGCTCATGTCCGAGGGGGACACCTCCGACTGGGTGCTGATCCTGACCCAGGGCCGGGTCAAGGTCTCCTCGCACACCTCCAGCGGCACCGAGGTCGTGCTGGCGGTGCGCGGGTCGGGCGGGTTGCTGGGCGAGATGTCCTCCATCGACGGTTCGCCCCGGTCGGCGACGGTCACCGCGCTGGAGCCGGTCGCCGGGATCGTGGTGCGGGACTTCGCCGGGTTCCTGGCCCAGCACGGGCGGGTGGCGGTGTTGCTGCTGCAGATGGTCACCGCGCGGCTGCGTGACTCCGACCGCAAGCGGATCGAGTACGGCGCCTTCGACACGACCGGGCGGGTGGCCACGCGGCTGGTGGAGCTGGCCGAGCGTTACGGCGAGAAGACGAACGGCGGGGTGCGGGTGGCGTTGCCGCTCTCCCAGGACGAGCTGGCGGGCTGGACCGGGGCCTCGCGGGAGGCGGTGAGCAAGTCGCTGCGGTCGCTGCGGGATCGCGGCCTCATCGAGACGGGGCGGCGGCGCGTCGTCATCCACGACATGGAGGGCCTGAAGAAGCGCGCCCGATGAGGCGGCGCGAGCCTGCCTGAGAAGCGCGCCCGATGAGGCGGGGTCCACCCGAGGGGCCGGCGCAGAATCTCCTTCTGTAGCGTGGGGCGTATGGCGTCGTCCCCCCATGATCTGCGCTATGCGTGGCGAGTCTGCTCGGTTGCCAGCCTCGGCCTGATCCTCATCGGCATCGCCGGCAGCACCCTGAACGTCGCCCTCCCGGTGGTGGTGCGGCATTTCCGGGCGACTCCCCTCGAATCCGGCTGGATCCTGCTCTCCTACCTGCTGGTCATGACGGCCAGCATGGTCTTCTTCGGCCGGGTCGCCGACCTGCTGGGCCGCCGCGAGACCTACCTGGCGGGCTTCGCGCTGTTCACCGTCGCCTCGCTGCTGGCTGGGTTCGCGCCGAACGTCTGGTTCCTGGTGGCGATGCGGGTGCTCCAGGCCGCCGCCGCCGCGATGATCCTGGCCAACGGCGCGGTGATCATCACGCACGCCTTCCCGCCGGACAAGCTCAGCCGCGGCATGGGCGTCTACATCGGCACCCTGTCGGTCGCGCAGCTCGCCGGCCCGTCGCTCGGCGGGCTGATCGCCGAGACCGCGGGCTGGCAGTGGATCTTCTGGGTCAACGTCCCGGCCGGGGTGATCGCCGTGATCTTGGGCATGCTGGTGCTGCGCAAGGTGCCCCGCGGCCCGCGCCGGCCGGTGGACGCGCTGGGCAACCTGCTGATCTTCGCCGCGCTCTGCGCGGCCCTGCTGGCCGTCTCCGAGCCGGACACCTTCCTGTACGGCGGAGCCGCCCTCTGCCTGGTGCTGGTGCCGCTCATCGTGCTGGTGGAGAAGCGCTCCTCCCACCCGGTGCTGGACAAGCGCCTGTTCGCCGGCAAGACGTTGATCTTCGGCAACGCCGCCTCCTTCTGCAACGCGCTGGCCAGGGCCGCCCTGGTGCTGCTGGCCGCGTTGCACTTCCAGGCGGCCCGCGGCATGGACGCCTTCACCGCCGGGTTGTGCGTGCTCCCGGTGGCCGTCGGGATGGCGATCGCCTCGCCGGTGGCGGGGCTGCTCCGGGCCTCGCCGTACGCGATCACCGTGGGCGGTTCGTTGTTCAGCGCGGCCGGGCTGGGGCTGCTGATGGTCTTCGCCGATCCGGAGGTGCCGTACTGGCCGATCGGGGTGGCGTTGTTCCTGGCCGGGTGCGGCAGCGGCGCCTTCCTGACCGGGAACACCACGCAGATGATGAGCGCGTTGCCCTCCGACAGCCTGGGGGTGGTCAACGGGCTCCGCGTGATGATCATGAACGTCGGCATCGTGCTCAGCGTGGGCGTCTCGCTGAGCATGCTGACCAGCTCGGTCTCGCCTGCCGTACGGGATCAGGTCTATGCCGCCACGCTGGACGAGGTGTCGCCGGTGGCGGTGGCGCAGCTCATGGATGGCTTCCGGCTGACCTATGCGGTGTTGTTCGGGGTCGCCCTGGTCGGGGCGGTGTTGTCAGCCTTGGCGCGTGATCCGAACCGGAAGGCGCTTGATCCCGTTGACGAAGTTCGAGCGGACGCGGGTCACCTCCCCGGCAAGCTCGACGTGTGACAGCCGCGGGAGCAGTTCCTCGAACATCAGCCGCAGCTCCAGCCGGGCCAGGCTCGCGCCGAGGCAGAAGTGCGGGCCGCCCTTGCCGAAGGTGAGGTGGTCGACGTTGGCGCGGGTGACGTCGAAGCGGCCGGGTTCGGCGAAGACCGTCTCGTCGCGGTTGCCGGAGGCGAACCAGAGCACGACCTTGTCCCCCTCGCGGATGTGCCGGCCGTGCAGCTCGACGTCGCGGGTGGCGGTGCGGCGGAAGTGGTAGACCGGCGAGGCCCAGCGCAGGAACTCCTCGACCGCCCCGGGGATCAGGCCGGGGTCGCGGCGGAGCTTGGCGAGTTCCTCGGGGTGCTCGATGAGCGCGAGCATGGCGTGCGAGATGGCGTGCCTGGTGGTCTCGTTGCCGGCGACGACCAGGAGCAGGAAGTAGTTGTGGAAGTGCTCGGGCGAGAGCGGCCGGCCGTCCTCGGGCAGGGTGTTGACCAGCTTGCTGACCAGGTCGTCCCCGTCACCGCCGCGGCGCTCGGCGGCCAGGCGGTCGCCGTAGGCGAAGACCTCGAGGGAGGCGGGGCTCCGGAACGGCAGGTCCTGATATTTCAGGCTCTCGGGGGTTTCGAGGAGCACGTCGGCGTAGTCCGGGTCGGTGTTGCCGATGATGCGGTTGCCCCATTCGATCAGCTTGGGGGTGTCCTCGTCGGGCACGCCGAGCATCCGCGCCAGCACCCGGATCGGGAAGTCGGCCGCGATCTCGGTGACGAAGTCGAACTCGGGCTTGGCCAGCGCCGCCTCGACCGTCACCCGGGTCAGCCCGCGCAGGAACCCCTCGTAGCGCTGGTTGACCCGCCGCGGCGTGAAGTCGCGTTGCAGCAGCTTGCGCAGCGCCCGGTGCCGGGGTCCGTCGGTCTCCAGCATCGAGCGGCGCAGCTCCCGCCGGACCGGATCGTCCACCTCCTCCAGGTTGGTGAACAGCTCGGAGGTGTAGGTCTCGGCATCCCGGCTGATCGCGACGATGTCGGCGTGCCGGGTGACCGACCAGAAGCCGCGCCCGTCCCGCTCCGGGTTCCAGTGCACCGGGTCGTCGCGGCGGAGCGCGGCGAAGGCGGCCCAGGGCGGCCCGGCCGCGAAGAGGTCGAGGTCGGCCAGGTCAGAGGTGGTAGGCGTATTCACGGAACTCCCAGTCGGTGACCGCGCGCTCGAACCGTTCGACCTCGTTGCGCTTGTAGGCGAGGAAGGAGGTGACCAGTTCCTTGCCGAGCAGCGCCCCGAAGGCGGCGTCGGCCTCCAGCGCGTCCAGCGCCGCGCCGAGGCTCATCGGCAGCACCGCCGACCGGCTGGTGTCGTAGCCGTAGCCCTCCAGCGGTGCGGGCGGCTCGATCCGGTCGCGGATCCCCAGGTAGACCGCCGCCAGCACGGCCGCGGTGCCGAGGTAGGGGTTGGCGCTGGCGTCGCCGAGCCGTACCTCCAAACGGGCGCCGGCGCCGCGCTCGGGCGGCACGCGCAGCATCGCGCTGCGGTTGTCGAGCCCCCAGTCGATCAGCCAGGGCGCCAGCGTGTCCGGCCCGAACCGCTTGTAGGAGTTGATCGTCGGGTTGAGCAGCGCCGCCGCCGCGGGCGCGTGCGCGAGCAGCCCGCCGATGGCGTGCCGGGCCGTCTCGGTCAGCCCGTACGGCTCGGCCGGCCCGTCGAAGACGTTGCGCCCGTCCGCCCCGGTCAGCGACAGGTGCACGTGGAAGCCCGACCCGCCCTCGTCGTCGAAGGGCCGCGCCATGAAGGTCGCCATGCGCCCGTCGAGCCGGGCGATCTCCTTGATCGCGGCCTTGAAGCGGAAGGCCCGGTCGGCGGCGTCGAGCGCCTCGGAATGGGTGAGGTTGATCTCGAACTGCGAGCCGGCGTACTCGTGGTTGGCCATCGTGACGCCGAGGCCGAGGTCGCGGGTCCAGCGCAGGGCTTTGAGCAGGTGGCCGTCCGGGTCGCCGCGGCGGCCGGCGGTGTAGACGTCGCCCTTGGAGTCGCCGTGCCGCGTGCCGTCCGGGTTGAGCAGGAAGTATTCGAGTTCGGGGCCGACGATCGCGGTCAGGCCCAGTTCACCGAGCTTGGCGGTCAGGTCGCGGAGCACCGCGCGGGGGTCTTCGCCGGCGCGGGAGCCGTCGGGGTTGCGGGCGTCGCCGAGGCACCAGGCGACGCCGGGTTCCCAGGGGAGGTCCTGCACGGTGGATAAGTCCGGAAATATGGCCATGTCGGGTAAGCCCTGGTCCAGCCCGCCCGGCACCGGGATCGTCTCCCCCGTGGGCGTCGTGTGGTAGACCGCCCGGCAGAAGGCCAGCCCGTGCTCCATCGCCTGCGGCAGCGCCTCGACCAGCACCTCCCGGCCCCGGTCGATGCCCAGCAGGTCGGGATAGACCACCCGGAGCACGTCCACGCCCCGGGATGCCAGCTCTTCCATGGCGCGCGCCCTTCGGAAAGATTGTTTGCGCAAAACCTAGGCTGGCCGCACCCCGCGGTCAAGGGTTATCGTACGGATCCTAACGATACGAGAGAGGTGCTGCCGTGCGAGGTTTCCTCTATCCGCGCACCGCGACCGGACGGGCCTCGCTGATCCCCTCGCCGCCCTGGCACTACTCCGGCGACCTGCTCACCGTCGAGTACCGGACCCATCCGGGCCGGGTCGCCGAGCTGTTGCCTCCGCCGCTGGCGCCCGCGCCGGACGGCCCCGGTGCGGTGGCGCTCATCTGGGCGGACTGGCAGTCGTGCGGGGCCTCGGGCGAGGAACTGCTCGATCCGGTCCGCTCGCAGTACAAGGAGTGTTTCGCGGTGGTGCGCTGTGCCTTCGAGGGCCGGGTGTACTCGCGCTGCGTCTACATCTGGGTGGACAAGGACTTCGCAGTGCTCCGGGGTCTGCACCAGGGGTACCCGAAGAAGCTCGGCTCGATCCACCAGACCCGGCCGCACCCCTTCGGGCCCGCGCCGCGGCTGGCGGAGGGCGCGCGCTTCGGCGCCACGCTCGCGGCCGGCGACCGGCGGCTGGCCGAGACGGTGGTGACGCTCACCGGGCCGGCCGAGCGCAACGGGTTCGTCAACGGGCACCCGATGGCACATCACCGCTGGCTGCCCTCGATCGTGCCCGGCGAGCCGGACGCGCACGAGGAGCTGATCGAGTCGGGCGCGGCCGCGTTCGAGGGCGGGCCGGTGTGGGCGGGCGACTTCGAGCTGCGCCTGTTCGACTCGCCGACCGAGGAGCTGACCCGGCTGCCGGTGGTCGAGCCGATCGGGGCGTACTACCGGCAGGTGGGCGTCGTCTGGAACGGGGGCAGGGTGCTGGCTCAGCGGGCCGGCGGGCGGATGCCGCGAAACTCCCAGTCGCCGCCGAACGCGGTGGACAGGACCTCTTCCGACTCGGTCGGCTGAGCGCCGAAGCCGGGGTCCACGGCCAGCGGCCCGGCCACGACGTGGTTGCGGAGCGTCCCCAGGCCCTCGACGCGCACCTCGACCACGTCACCGGGCTCGACCGGCCGCGAGCCGGCGGGAGTGCCCGAGAGCAGCACGTCGCCCGGCCGCAGGGTGATGGTCCGCGCGATGTCGGCGACCAGGTAGTGCATGTCCCATTCCATCTCGGCGGTGCTCCCGCTCTGCGCGAGGCGGCCGTTGACCAGCGTCTCGATCGCCTTGTCGCGGAAGTCCCAGCCGGTGACCAGGCCGGGGCCGAGCGGGCAGAGCGTGTCGGAGCCCTTCACCCGGAGCATCGAGCCGGCGTCGGTGTCGCGGAAGTCGTGCAGCCCGAAGTCGTTGGCGACGGTGTAGCCCGCGATGTACTCCCCCGCCTGCTCGGGCGTGATCGAGCGGCAGGTGCGGCCGATGACGATCGCCACCTCGCCCTCGTAGTTGAGGTAGCGGCAGCGCTCGGGCCGCACGACCGCGCCGCCGTGCGCGTTGAGCGCGGAGACCGGCTTGTGGAAGTAGGTCGGCGCGGGCGGCAGCCTGGTCATGAACTCCGCCACCCGGCTGCGGTGGTTGAGGTGCACGGCGATGATCTTCGACGGCTCGACCGGCGGCAGGTGCACCGCCGTGGCGGCCTCGACCGCCCGCCCGTCCGCACTGACCAGCAGGTCGCCTTCGGCCCTGACCTGGACGGCCACGCCGTCCAGCAGGATCCGGCGGTATTCGGCGCTCACCCGTGCCACCCTCTCTCCGGCCGGTCGAACCAGACGTGCACCTGCCCGGTCCCCACGGCGTTCTCGTACTCGCTGAACAGCCGCCCGGGCGCCGTGCAGGCGCCTTCGCCGAGCGCCCCGATCATCATCAGGTAGTGGCCGAAACGCGCCTCGGGCTTGTGCCGCAGGAACTCCGGCATCGTCTCCAGCACCCTGGCGTGCGCGCCCTCCTGGAACCAGGCGATGCGCTCCAGGTCGGCCGCCCGCGCCTCGGGGGTGCGGATGTGCGCCGGGTCGCTCGACTCGTGCGCGCGGATCTCGCGCAGGGGCCAGAACGTGTGCGACATCGCGCCGGAGGCGATCAGCAGCACCCGCCGCTCGCTCGCGGCGACAGCCGTACCGAGGGCTCGGCCCAGGCGCAGGAAGTCCTCGGTGTCGGCGGTCTGGCAGACGCCGATGGAGATCCACGGCTTGCCGGCGACGCCCAGGTAGGGGTTGTCGCGCACGCCGAGATGCGTCCACAGGTTGACCGTGGCGTAGTAGATCGGCAGGTACGGGTCGTCGATCGCGGTGATCCACGTCCCGTGCGCGCTCGCCTGCGCGGCGATGGCGTGCGCCAGCTCCGGGTCCCCCGGGATGTCGTACGGCATGCGGCACATCCCCCGAGGCAGCTCCTCGGAGGTGTAGAGCCCGGCCCGCCGGTCCTGGGCGGTGACGACGAACTCCAGGGTCGTCGCCCAGTGCGAGTCGAGCACGACGACGGTGTCGTAGTCATCGCGCTCGAACACCTCCGCGCGCAGCCGCTCCAGCCCCGGCACGAGGCTGATCTCGCGGCCCTCGTTCAGCTCGCGCCGGGTGACCTCCGGCAACACGATCGTGGGGACGTGGGCCAGCAGGCCCGCGCCGACTATTTCGCCCATGGCGCGCTCACCGTGTTCTTGACGTCGCAGTAGAAGTCGAAGCTCCAGGTGCCGCCCTCGCGGCCGATGCCGGACTCGCGCGAGCCGCCGAAGGGGGCACGCAGGTCGCGGACGAAGAAGCAGTTGACCCACACCGTCCCGGCGACCAGACGCGGGGTGACCCGGGCGGCGCGTTCGGGCGAGCCGGTGACGACCAGGGCGTCGAGGCCGTAGGAGGTGCCGTTGGCCAGCTCGATCGCCTGCTCCTCGTCGCGGAAGGTCTGCAGGGTCAGCACGGGGCCGAAGACCTCCTCGCGCAGGATCTCCGCCCCGTCCGGCACGTCGGTGAAGAGCGTGGGCCGGTAGTACAGGCCGCCGAGTTCCTCGTTCGGCCCGCCGCCGGCCAGCACCCGGGCGCCTTCCGCCTTGGCCCGCCGGACGAAGCCGTCGACGCGCTCGAGGTGGCGCCGGTGGATCTGCGGGCCGAGGTCGGTGTCGAGGTCGCGCGGGTCGCCCTGGCGCAGCCGGCCGATCCGGTCGACCAGGCGCTCGGTGAACTGGGCGGCGATCTCCTCGGCGACCAGCAGCCGGGTGCAGGCCAGGCAGACCTGGCCGGCGTTGTCGTACTGCTCGATGGCCAGGTCGACGGCCAGGTCGAGGTCGGCGTCGGCGAAGATCAGGCTGGGCGACTTGCCGCCGAGCTCCAGCGAGACCGGGGTCAGGTGCCGGGCGGCCGCCGCGCCGATGAGCCGGGCGGTCGGGACCGAGCCGGTGAAGCTGACGCGGGCGACGTCGGGCTGGTCGACCAGGGCGGCCCCGGCCTCCGCGCCCAGGCCCTGCACCACGTTGAAGACGCCCTCCGGCAGGCCGGCCTCGGCGGTGATGTCGGCCAGCGCCGAGGCGGTCAGCGGGCTCCACTCGGCCGGCTTGAGCACGACGGTGTTACCGGCGGCCAGCGCGGGGGCGAGCTTCCAGGTGGCCAGCATGAGCGGCGCGTTCCAGGGGGTGATCAGCGCGCAGACGCCCGCCGGGTCCCAGCTCACGTGGTTGGTGTGGCCGCGCGTCTCGAAGTCGTCGTGTTTCAGCCCGAGCAGCCAGTCGGCGAAGAAGCGGAAGTTGTGCGCCACCCGCGGCATCACCCCGCGCAGGTGGGACCGGAGTAACGCGCCGTTGTCGGTGGTCTCCAGCAGGGCGAGCTGCTCGACGCGCCGCTCGACGCCGTCGGCGACGGCGTGGAGCAGCCGGGCGCGCTCCTCGCGGCTGGTGCGGGCCCAGGCCGGGAAGGCCGCCTTGGCCGCGGCGACCGCCTGCCGTACCTCTCGCTCGCCGCCCCGGGCGACCTGCGCGACGGGCTGCTCGTCGATGGGCGACAGGTCGGTGAAGCCGGCGCCGGAGGAGACCCGCTCGCCGCCGATCCAGTGCTCGACCATGGACATCGGCGCTCCTCACCTTATCGTTCGGGTACGAACGGTATCAGGTGCGGCATGATCGGTACATGGTCCACTACAGCAGAATGAGCGTGGTCGTGATCGACGCGCCGGACGAGACGCACGACGCCGAGGTCGCCTTCTGGCAGGGCGCGCTCGGCCGCCCGTTCGAGCAGATCGAGCGCTTCCCCGAGTACCACCAGTCGGCCGAGCTGGGATACACCGGCGACCTCGGGCTGCTCGTGCAGCGGCTCGGCGAGGGCGAGGCGAAAGTCCACCTCGACATCCACACCGACGACGTCGCCGCCGAGACCGCCCGGCTGGAGGCGCTCGGGGCGGTGCGGGTGCGCGCGGTCAACGGCTGGCAGGTCATGCGCGACCCGGCCGGGCTGCACTTCTGCGTGATCCCCGATCCGCCGGGCCGGCTGAACGACGGCAACGCCCAGCGCTGGGACTGACCTCCGGGGTCAGGCTTTGGCCAGCCGGGCCTCCACGTCCCGGTAGCGGGAGACCGGGATGAGGTGCACGCCGGCGAAGGCGCCCGAGTCGCGGATCGCCTCGACCTGGGCGCAGGCCGCCTCGACGCCGGCCATGCGGTCGGTGGCGAGGCGCTCGGTGAGGTCGGCCGGGATCTCGATGTCCGGGATGGCCGCGCCGAGCGCGAGGGCGTGCTTCTGGCTGGCCAGCACCATGACGCCGGCGTACACCGGCACGTCCACGGGGTTGGCCTCCCGCCAGCGGAGCATGGCCTCGACCGAGAAGCTGACCTGGAGGAAGAGGAAGTCGGCGGCCCGCTTGAAGCCGGGCAACGGCTTGAGCCCGGCCGCCGCGCCCAGCCGGAGGTCGCCGGAGAAGGCGCGGGCCTCCTCGATCATCGACCGGACGGTCAGGTCGCTGGTGCGGTTGCCGCTGGCCGGCTTGTCGCCGTAGACGAACAGGAACTGGTCGACGCCGTAGGCGGCGGCGGTCAGCAGGTCGCGCTGGAAGCCGAGCAGGTTGCGGTCGCGCGAGTTGAGGCAGGCGATGCTCCGGCCGCCCATGGCCTGCACCTCGTGCGCCACGGCGATGCTGGAGATCGTCGCCCGGCCGATGTGGTTGTCGGGGATGAGAAAGGTCGACGAGACCGTGCTCAGGGTGCCGATCTGGTGGCGGACCGCCTTCAGGTCGGGTCTCGTCGACGGCTGGATCTCACAAACCACCTCGAAGGTCATGCCGCCCATCATCTCAGGCGGCCAGTTCCTCCTCCTCGGCGTACTGCGTGCGGTAGAGCTCGGCGTAGCGGCCCTCCTGGGCCAGGAGCTCGGCGTGCCGGCCCCGCTCCACCACGCGACCGTCCTCGATGACCAGGATCTGGTCGGCGGCGCGGATCGTGGCCAGCCGGTGCGCGATGACCAGAGCCGTCCGGCCCTGCAGAGCCTCGGCGAGCGCGGCCTGGACCGCCGCCTCGTTGGTGGAGTCGAGCGCCGCGGTGGCCTCGTCGAGCACGACCACGCGGGGCTGGGCGAGCAGCAGGCGGGCGATGGTGAGCCGCTGGCGCTCGCCGCCGGACAGCCGGTAGCCGCGCTCGCCGACCATGGTGTCGAGCCCGTCGGGCAACGACTCGATCAGCGTGCCGAGCCGGGCGCGGCGCAGCACCTCCCACAGCTCGGCGTCGCTCGCCTCCGGGCGGGCGAAGAGCAGGTTGGCGCGGATGGTGTCGTGGAACAGGTGGCCGTCCTGGGTGACCATGCCGAGCGTGCCGCGGATGGAGGCCGCGCTCAGGTCGCGCACGTCCGTGCCGGCCAGCCGTACCGCGCCGGAGTCCACGTCGTACAGGCGGGCCAGGAGCTGGGCGATGGTCGACTTGCCCGCGCCGGAGGAGCCGACGAGCGCGACCATCTGGCCGGGCTCGGCGCGGAAGGAGACGCCGTGCAGCACCTCCTCGCCGCCGCGGGCGTCGAGCACCGCGACCTCCTCCAGCGAGGCGAGCGAGACCTTGTCGGCGGCCGGGTAGGCGAAGCGCACGTCGTCGAACTCCACCGCGACCGGCCCGTCCGGTACGGCTCGCGCATCCGGCTTGTCGGCGATGAGCGGCTTGAGGTCGAGCACCTCGAAGACCCGCTCGAAGCTGACCAGGGCGCTCATCACGTCCACCCGGGCGTTGGCCAGGGCGGTCAGCGGGGCGTACAGGCGGGTGAGCAGGAGGGCCAGCGCGACGACCGAGCCGGCGTCGAGCGACCCTCGCAGGGCGTAGACGCCGCCGAGGCCGTAGACCAGGGCGAGGGCGAGCGCGGAGACCAGGGTGAGCGCGGTGACGAAGAGGGTCTGGGTCATCGCGGCTCGCACGCCGATGTCACGCACGCGGCGGGCGCGGCCGGCGAACTCGGCCGACTCGGCGTCCGGCCTGCCGTACAGCTTGACCAGGGTGGCGCCGGGGGCGGAGAAGCGCTCGACCATCTGGTTGCCCATGGCGGCGTTGTGGTCGGCGGCCTCACGGCGCAGCCGGGCGATGCGGACGCCCATGCGGCGCGCGGGCAGCACGAAAACCGGCAGCAGGAGCAACGCCAGCAGGGTGATCTGCCACGACAGGGAGATCATCACGCTCAGCGTCAGCACCAGGGTGACCAGGTTGCCGAGCACGCTGGACAGCACGTCGGTGAAGGCGCGCTGCGCGCCGACGACGTCGTTGTTCAGCCGGCTGACCAAGGCGCCCGTGCGGGTCCTGGTGAAGAAGGCGATCGGCATGCGCTGCACGTGGTCGAAGACGGCGGTGCGCAGGTCGAGGATGAGGCCCTCGCCGATGGAGGCCGACAACCAGCGGCTCAGCAGGCCGATGCCGGCCTCGGCGAGCGCGAGGCCGGCGATCACCAGGGCGATGGTCACGACCGTCGAGGCCGGGCCACCGCCCACGATGGTGTCCACCACCCGGCCGGCCAGCACGGGCGAGCCGACGGCGAGCGCCGCCGCGATCACGCTCAGCCCGAGGAACCACGCCAGCCGCAGGCGGTGGGGCCGCGCGAAGGCGGCGACGCGGCGGAGCGTGGCCCGGGAAAGGGCCCTGCGCTCCTGCCGCTCGTTCATCCGGTAAAGCTGGTTCCAGGCTGTCACTTCCATGCTCATGGCAGCGACAGTAGGAGCTCAAGTGGACTTGAGGTCAAGCGCCGATCTTCTTGCCCCGGCTGTGCCAGACCACCGCGACCGCCGGGCGGGGCTGGGAGGCGCCGCCGTCGGGCCAGTGGCTGGTCGGGTTGTCGGGGGTGGCGCCGTCGCTCTCGCCCGGGTGCTGGACCGCCACGAAGACGCTGCGCTGGTCGTCGGTGACCAGGGGGCCGCAGGTCTCGGCGGCGAACGGCACGGTCAGGAACTGGCGCAGGTAGCCGCGTTCCGGGCCGCGCACCGGCATGACGAACAGGCCGTCGTTGCTGCCGAGCTGGTTGCCGTCGGTGGAGATCCACAGGTTGCCGTCGCGGTCGAAGGCGAGGTTGTCCGGGCAGGAGATCGGCGAGACCTTGGTCTTGTCGAACCCGGCGAAGTAGGTCGTGGCGTCGTTGGGGTCGCCGCAGACCAGCGGGAGCGACCAGGTGAAGCGGCCGTCGCGCTGCTCGACCAGCTCCAGCACGTGGCCGTGCTTGTTGGACGGGCGCGGGTTGGCCTCGTCCACCTGGGCGGCGGTGCGGTTGCCGTTGTTGGTCAGCGCCACGTAGACCGCGCCGGTGACCGGGTTGCGCTCGACGTCCTCGGGGCGGTCCATCTTGGTCGCGCCGACCTTGTCGGCGGCCAGCCGGGTGAAGACCAGCACCTGCTCGGCGCTCATCCCGTCGACGAAGCTCTCCGAGCCGCTGACCAGCGGGATCCACTCGCCGGTGCCGTCGAAGGCGCCGTCGGCGGGCAGCTTGCCCGAGCCGTCGATCTCGCCGGGGCTGTCGCCGGTGAAGCGGGCGACGTACAGGGTGCCCTCGTCCAGCAGGGTGCGGTTGTGCCGGTCGAAGCCGGGGATGTACCGCTCCTTGGAGACGAACTTGTAGACGTACTCGAAGCGCGAGTCGTCGCCCATGTAGACCACCAGGCGGCCGTCGCGGCCGACCGAGGTGGTCGCCGCCTCGTGCGCGAAGCGGCCCAGGGCGGTGCGCTTGATCGGCGTCGACTGCGGGTCGAACGGGTCGATCTCCACGATCCACCCGAAGCGGTTGACCTCGTTGGGGTGCTTGGCCAGGTCGAAACGCTCCTCGACCCGGTCGAAGCGGCGGCCGGAGACGCCGGTCGGGATGCTGTAGCGGGCGTTCTCGGGGGTGCGCGGGCCGTTGACGAAGTACTGGTTGAAGTTCTCCTCGGCGGTCAGCACCGTGCCCCACGGCGTGGTGCCGCCGGCGCAGTTGTTGAGCATGCCGAGCGGGGTGCGGCCCTCGGGGTCGGCCGCGGTCTTCAGCAGCGCGCTGCCGGCCGCCGGGCCGGAGAAGCGCATCGGGGTCTGGGCGGTGATGCGCCGGTTGTAGCGGCGGCGGCCCCTGGTCACCAGCTTCCAGTCGCCGGTGTTGCCCCGGCGCTCGATCTCCACCACCGAGCCGCCGTGCGCGGCCAGGGCGATGCGGATCTGCTCCTCGGTGGCGGCGGCGCCGTTGGTGTACCCGCGGAACATCAGGTTCTCGTCGGTGTACTCGTGGTTGACCCACAGCAGGGCGCGGTGGTGCCCCATCGGGAAGAGCGTGACGTAGTCGCAGTTGTAGCCGAACTGCTTGGCCTGCGCGGCGGCGCTCTGGTTGTCGAAGTCGAAGGCGGGCGCGTCCGGCAGCACCGGGTCGCCCCAGCGCACCACCACGGACGAGGAGTAGCCCTGCGGGACGGTCAGCGCGTCGGCGGTGTTCGGCGCGACCGGGGTGAAGCGCAGGTCGCCACGGCCCCAGCCGAAGCCGTTGGCCGCGACCTCGGGCTCGGCGCCCGGGTCGGCCAGCGCCGGTACGGCTCCCGCCGCCCCGACGCCGACGACGACCGCGCCGAGCGCTCCGGCCCGGAGCATCCCGCGCCGGGACAGGGCCTTGGCCGCAATGTCGCCGAAGTACTCGTTGCCGCTGGTGTTGGCGACCCCGTGAGCGCAGGCGTTGCCGCACCGGAACTGGCAGGTCAACGCGCTCCTGCCGCCTTGGTGCGAGATCAGGGGCAAGAATTTCCTCACGGGTCCTCCACAAATGCGCAGTAGTTCGGCCCGGACGTTACGGCCCGTGGCGGAACCCGGGGTGAATGCGCGATGAAGGCTCATACCCGCGAGCACGAACACGCTGGGAGGAAGGCTCTTACCCCTGAGCACGAACACGCTGGGAGGATGGAGCGGTGCCCGCTCGCAAGCTCGACCCGGAGAAGCTCCGCAGCGCCCTCGACGCCCAGCTCGTCGCGCTCGACTCGCCCGCCTACGACGGCCCCGCCGCCGCGCTGGCCGACGCGCTCGTGGGCGCGGTCATGACCGCCTACGACCGGGGCCTCACCCCGGAACGGACCGCGCTGCGCTTCGCGGTCCGGCACACCCTCGACCGATTGGCCGCCCGCTCGCCGGGGCGCACGGTCGAGGTGCGGGTGCCGCCCTTCGCCGCCGTCCAGGCCATCGAAGGCCCCCGGCACACCCGCGGGACCCCGCCCAACGTCATCGAGACCGACGCCCACACCTGGATGGAGCTCGCCCTCGGCCGGCTGGACTGGACCGAGGCCATGGCGAAGGGCGCCGTCTCAGCGAGCGGCGCCCGTGCCGACCTCTCAGGTCACCTGCCGGTTCAGTAGTAGTCGCCGCCCAGCTTCTGCTCCACGCAGCGCTGCACCAGCTCCGACGGCAGGTCGAAGCACTCGCCGAAGGTGTTGGTGAACCAGAACAGGCCGACCACCGCCAGCACAAGGGCCAGCACGCTCAGGCCGATGCCGGCCCACGCCATGCCCGGCTTCACGCGCTTGGACACGGCCACGATGCCGAGCACCAGGCCGACCAGCGCGGTCAGCACACCTAGACCGCAGACGACCAGCAGGAACAGGCTGGCGACGCCCAGGATCAGCGACGCCACGGCCAGGCCGGCGCCGGGCTTGCGGGGCTGCCAGTCTGCGGGCTGTTGCCCGCCGTACGGCAGGCCGCCGCCCGGAGGCGGGGGCGGCACCTGGCCGGCGCCGTAGCCGGGGTGCTGGTGTTGCTGTTGCTCGCCGAAGGGGCGTTGCACGCTGTACGGCTCCTCGCCCATGGGGGGCTGGGGGCCGGGCTGGATGCTGTAGGGCTCCTGCTGGGACAGCGGCGGCTGCTCGTTGAGCTGCTCGCCCTGGAGCGGGTGACTGCCCTGGCTCGGCCGCTCCGGCTCGCCGCCGGGGCCTTGAGCGGACTGCCGGCCGTACTGGCCGGGGCGGTCCCCGGGGCTGCCGTACTGGCTGGGCTGGTCACCAGGCTGCTCGCCTTGGCCGGCGTGCCCGAAGTGGCCGGGCTGGTCGCCTTGGCCGGCATGCCCGAAGTGGCCGGGCTGGTCGCCTTGGCCCGCCCGACCGAAGTGGCCGGGCTGGTCGCCTGGCTGGTCGCTCTGGCCGGCGTGGCCGAAGTGGCCGGGCTGCGTGCCGTACTGGCCGGTGGGCTGGGCGGTGCCGCCGTACGGCGAGGCGCCCGGGGTGGCCTGGCCGTACTCCCGGGGCCCGCCCTCATAGGGCGAGGGCGCGGTCGGCGGGTCGTAGCGGGACGGCGTGGTGCCCGACGGCGGCTGCTGCTCGTAGCGGGACGGCGTGGCGGGCGGCTGCTCGTAGCGGGACGGCGGGGTCGCGGGTGGCTCGGGCTCGTCCGCCTCGCCGCCCCAGCCCGGGTAGGCGGGCGTCCCTCCCGGCACGGTGTACGGCTGGCCGGGCTGTCCCGGCTGTCCCGGCTGGCCCGGTTCCCCGCCCGGTCCGTCAGGTCCCGACGGGAGCGTAGCGGGCGGCTCCACGCGGGGCTGGTCGGGCTCGCTGGTGCCCCGGTAGGGGTCGGCGGTGCCCCGGTGCGGGTCGGCCGGGCCGGACGGTGGCGACCAGGGCGAGGCGGGCGCCGGCTCCTCCGCGTCCGCGTCGGCCGCGCCAGAACCGGAACCGGAGCCAGAACCGGAACCGGAGCCAGGCCCGGAGCCGGAGCCGGAGCCGGAGCGGCCCTGCTCAGAGCCGGGAGGTTCGGAGCCGGGAGGTTCGGAGCCGGGGGGTTCGGAGCCCGGCCAGTCGTGCGCGCCGAACACCATCGTGCTCTCGGCGCCCGTCTCGCCGCCGTCCGTCTCGTCGGCCGGACGCTCGGGTTCCTCGCCCTTGCGGCGGGGCGGCTGGTTCGGGTCCTCAGGAGTGGTGGTCACGTCTACGTCTCCCGACGTGTCGTCGGCATACCGGATACCCAACACTCCCCCGAGAACGGGACTCGGAACCCGCCGACACGGTAAGCGCCCGCCGATACTTGGGTCAGGGTGCCCCAAAGCCCCAGGCCAGGGCAGGATGAGGACATGCTGGACGAGACCCTGACCTACGCGCTGATCAAGATCACCAAGGTGCATCGTTACCGGGTGGCCGCCGGCCTGGCCGAACTCGGCCTGCACGTGGGCCAGGAGATGCTGCTCAACCAGCTCTGGCGCGAGGACGGCCTGCCCCAGAGCGAGCTGATCGCCCGGCTGGGCGTGGAGCCGCCTACGGTGACCAAGGCGTTGCAGCGCCTGGAACGGGCCGGTTTCGTCACCCGGGTGCCGTTCAGCGGCCGGCCGAGGCAGAGCTGCGTGCACCTGACCCAGGCGGGCAAGGATCTGCAGGGCCCGGTGGAGGAGCTCTGGCAGCGCGCCGACCAGGACCTGCTCGCCCAGCTCCCGCCGGAGGACCGCGAGACGCTGACCCGGCTGGTGGCCGCGATGTGGTCCTGCCCTTCCGCTGAGGGCGAAAGCTCTGGGCACGGCGAGTGCACCCCTGATTAGCTGGCTAATTAGTTGGCTAATTGAAGGGACTCCCCCATGCGCGTTCTGGTCACCGGAGCCTCCTCCGGAATCGGCGCGGCCATCGCGGTCGCCTTCGGCGGCATCGGCGCCGACGTCACCCTGACCTACCACTCCGGACCCGACCGGGCGGCCCGGGTCGCCAAGGAGGTCGAACGGGCCGGCGGCACCGCCACGACGGTCCGCCTCGACCTGGCCGACCACGAGGGCATCCGCGCGGTCGTCGCCGAGCACGGCCCGTTCGACTCGCTGATCGCCAACGCGGTCCGCTGGGACCAGGGCACGACGTTCACCACCCGCTTCGAGGACGTGCCTGCGCAGGAGTGGATTGCCTCCCTCCACGCCAACGTGGTCGGCAACGTGGTGCTGGCGCAGGCCGTCCTGCCCGGCATGCGGGCCAAGGGCTACGGGCGGATCGTCCTGATCTCGTCCGGCATCGCCGAGGAGGGCACCCCCGGCTCCGGCCCGTACGGCTCCGCCAAGGCGGCCCTGCACGGCCTGATGCGCACCCTGGCCTGGCAGGCGGGCGGCGACGGGGTGCTGGTGAACGTGCTGGCGGCCGGGCTGACCGCCACCGACAGCACCCCGGTGCCCCAGGAGGTGCGGGACGCGGTGGCCGCGAAGATTCCGAGCAGGCGGCTGTCCACCTCAGAAGACGTGGCCGCCCTGGCCGTTTTCCTCGGCTCCGCCGCCAACCGCAACCTCACCGGAGAAATTCTTCGAGAGGGGTCAAACGCTGCCCGAAGCGCACATACCTGACCCGAGTGTGCGAGCACCGAAGCGCCCAACCTAGACTGAAGCACGTGCTGAAGGGCGACGGCCGTCTTGGCCATGACCTGGACCCCCACGACCGCGCACCGAAAGACGCCTGTGGCGTCTTCGGGGTCTGGGCGCCAGGCGAAGAAGTCTCCAAACTCACCTACTTCGGGCTGTACGCGCTGCAACACCGTGGACAGGAGTCCGCGGGCATCGCGGTCAGCGAGGGCAGCCGCATCCTCGTCTACAAGGACATGGGGCTGGTCGCCCAGGTCTTCGACGAGTCCGTGCTGGGCACCCTCAGAGGCCACCTGGCCATCGGCCACTGCCGCTACTCCACCACGGGATCGAGCGTCTGGGAGAACGCCCAGCCGACGCTCAGCTCCACCGAGGTGGGCGGCCTGGCGCTCGCGCACAACGGCAACCTGATCAACACCCCCGAGTTGGCCGAGCGGCTGGCCCCGGGGGTGACCAGGGCCACCACCGACACCGAGGTCCTGACCACCCTGCTGGCGCAGGACCGCAGCCAGCCGATCGAGGACGCGGCGGCCGAGCTGCTGCCCAAGGTCAAGGGCGCCTACTCGCTCGTCTTCATGGACGAGAAGACCCTCTACGCCGCCCGCGACCCGCAGGGCATCCGCCCGCTGGTGCTGGGCCGGCTGGAGTCCGGCTGGGTGGTCGCCTCCGAGACCGCCGCGCTGGACATCGTCGGCGCGGTCTTCATCCGCGAGGTCGAGCCCGGCGAGATGCTCACCATCGACGAGCGGGGGGTGCGCTCGCGGCGCTTCGCGCTGGCCGAGCCCAAGGGCTGCCTGTTCGAGTACGTCTACCTCGCCCGCCCCGACACCACGATCGCCGGGCGCGGCATGCAGGTCACCCGGGTCGAGATCGGCCGCATCCTGGCCCGCGAGCACCCGGTCGACGCCGACCTGGTCATCCCGACGCCCGAGTCCGGCACCCCGGCCGCCGTCGGTTACGCCCAGGAATCGGGCATCCCGTACGGCCAGGGTCTGGTGAAGAACTCCTACGTCGGCCGGACCTTCATCCAGCCGTCCGAGACGCTGCGCCAGCTCGGCATCCGCCTCAAGCTCAACCCGCTGCGCGAGGTCGTCGAGGGCAAGCGCCTGGTCGTCGTGGACGACTCCATCGTGCGCGGCAACACCCAGCGCGCCGTGGTCCGCATGCTGCGCGAGGCCGGGGCCAAGGAGGTGCACGTGCGCATCTCCTCGCCGCCCGTGGCCTGGCCGTGCTTCTACGGCATCGACTTCGCCACCCGCGCCGAGCTGATCGCCGGTTCGCTCAGCGTGGAGGAGATCCGGGCCTCGCTCGGCGCCGACTCGCTGGGGTACATCTCCCTCGACGGTCTCACCGAGGCGACCACGCTGCCCGCCTCGAAGTTGTGCCGGGCCTGCTTCGACGGCGTGTACCCGATTCCGATCGACTCCGACAACGTCGGCAAATACGTGCTGGAGAGCTCCACGTGACCACCTATGAAGCCGCCGGGGTCGACATCGCCGCCGGTGAGCGTGCCGTCGAGCTGATGAAGTCGAAGGTCGCGCGCTCGCGCCGGCCCGAGGTCGTCGACGACGCCAGCGGCTTCGCCGGGCTCTTCGACGCCTCGTTCCTGCTGAAGTACCAGCGGCCGATCCTGGCCACCTCCACCGACGGCGTCGGCACCAAGGTCATGCTGGCCCAGCAGTACGGCAAGCACGACACCATCGGCATCGACCTGGTCGGCATGGTCCTCGACGACCTGGTGGTCTGCGGGGCCGAGCCGCTGTTCATGACCGACTACATCGCCTGCGGCAAGGTGGTGCCCGAGCGCATCGCCGAGATCGTCGGCGGCGTGGCCGAGGGCTGCCGCCTGGCCGGGGCCGCGCTGGTGGGCGGCGAGACCGCCGAGCACCCCGGCGCGATGGGCGCCGACGAGTACGACCTGGCCGGCGCCGGCACGGGCGTCGTCGAGGCGGCGAAGATGCTCGGGCCGTCGCTGGTGCGTGAGGGTGACGTCGTGCTGGGGCTGGCCTCCTCGGGGGTGCACTCCAACGGCTACTCGCTGGTACGGCACGTCATCAAGACCGCCGGGCTATCGCTCGACGCCGAGCTGCCCGAGCTGGGGCGGCCGCTGGGCGAGGAACTGCTGGAGCCGACCCGGATCTACTCGCTCGACTGCCTGGAGCTGGCCCGGTCGGTGGAGGTGCACGCCTACGCGCACATCACCGGTGGCGGGCTGGAGGGCAACCTGGCGCGCTCGCTGCCGCCCACTCTCGACGCGGTGCTCGACCGGAGGTCGTGGACTCCCCCGGCGATCTTCGAGGTGCTGGCCGGTCACGGCGGCGTGGGCCAGGAGGCCATGGACCGCACCTTCAACCTCGGCGTGGGCATGGCCGCGATCGTCGCGCCCGGCGCGGTGGACGAGGCGCTGCGGCTGCTGAACGGGCGCGGGGTGCCGGCGTGGGTGCTGGGCGAGGTCGTGACCGGCTCGGGCCAGGCCCGCTACCGCTGATTCTCCGGGCTCGCCGCTGCTGACTTCTCGCGGCGGGCCCGTTCCTTTGGGCTGCGGGCCGGTCGCTCAGTCGGCGGTCTGGGTGGCCAGGTCGCGGAGCTGGTCGGCGAAGGCGAGCGCCTGCTCACGGGTCAGGCGCGGCTCGGCGCCGGTGTAGAAGACGACGATGCTGCCTGCCGGCGAACGCACGGCGTTGAACGGAAGGGGAGGGGAGATGACCATGATGAGCCCTAGTCTCCCCCATCCCACCGACAGTTTCTGAGAAATGAGAGCACTGCTCTTGCCTTTCCTGGGTGAGGTACGCCATAGTGAGAGCACTGCTCTTGAAACAGACCAACGCTCACGGAGAATGCCATGCAGACCCAGCACCTCCAGGTACCCGCCGGCCGGATCGCCTACGACGTCACCGGTGAGGGCCCGCTCGTGGTCCTGGTTCCCGGCATGCTCGACTCCCGCGCCTCCTACCGCTTCCTGCGCCCGCTGCTCGTCGAGTCCGGCTACCGCGTCGTCACCGTGGACATCCGTGGATTCGGCGAGTCCAGCGCCGAGTGGGCCGACTACTCCTACGAGGCGCAGGGCGGCGACCTGGTCGCGCTGCTCCGTCACCTGGGCGGCGGGCCTGCGGTGCTGGTCGGCAACTCCTACGCGGCGGGGTCGATCATGTTCGCCGCCGCCGAGGCGCCCGAGCTGGTGGCGGGGGTCGTGCCGGTCGCCGGGTTCGTGCCGAACCTGCCGGTGGGCTGGGCCAAGCGCATGATGCTCGCGGCGGTCGGGCGGCTGATCCCCGTGGTGCCGGGGGCGTGGGGCGCCTACCTCAAGACGGCCTACCCGAGTGCCCCGCCGGTCGACTTCGACGCCTACCGGGCCGCGTCGGTGGCGGCCGTGCGCGAGCGCACGCACGCCACCCGGGCTTATGTGCGGGCCGCTCCGGTGGACGAGGCCGTGCTCGACCGGGTGGTCTGCCCGGCGCTGGTGATCATGGGGACGGCGGACCCGGATTTCGGTGACCCGGTCGCGGTCGCCGAGCTGCAGGGGGCTCGGATGGGGGCCGAGGCGGTGCTGGTCCCGGGGGCCGGGCACTACCCGCAGGCGGAGTTCCCCGAGCTGGTGGCGCAGGCGCTGCTGCCCTTCCT
The DNA here is from genome assembly GCF_040655795.1 of Nonomuraea sp. NPDC050310. Lineage (NCBI taxonomy): Bacteria > Bacillati > Actinomycetota > Actinomycetes > Streptosporangiales > Streptosporangiaceae > Nonomuraea > Nonomuraea sp. NPDC050310. The sequence goes on from NZ_JBFAKP010000025.1 coordinate 51,308, forward strand.
GGCCACGACCACGACGGCCGTGACCTCCGCCTGAAGACCCCATGGGCGGCCGGCCGTACGGGGACGATCAGGGGAACTGGCGGGAAGCACAGGAACCCGGTGTGGCTTGGCCACACCGGGTGCTGTGTCTACCGAAGACCGTGAGAGCGGTTACCGGCGACCGGACGGACGATCGTCGTCGTCCTCGTCGTTGTCGCCGTAATCCTCGGCGTAGTCGGCGTACCGATCCGCCAGCTCGTCGGTGTACTCGTCGGCGTCGTCATTGGCATTGGAGTCTCTGACCCCAAGTTCGTCGCGAAGTCGCTCAAGGTCGGTGCCGCCGCTGTTGTACTTCAGCTGGCGGGCAACCTTGACCTGCTTGGCCTTTGCCCGGCCGCGCCCCATTGGCTCGACCCCCTCGTGTGGGGTCGTCCCCGACCCCTCGTCGCTAACGCACCGCAATACTGACGCCTGACTCGGCGGCGTCAGCTCTCTCGTTCGCCTATTACCGTACCTGTTTTGTGCCCAGCTCGGTACGCCGTATGGGCGTGGGACGTCAGCCGCCTAGCCAGATGCCCCTGAGTCGCCCGACTTCGGACATCCTGCGCTCAGCCAGCCTATCGGCCGCGACCGCGGGCGGAACGCCCTCCTCCGCGGCGATGGCGTAGATCTTCAGGGTCGTGTCGTAGATCTGGGCCGCCTTGGCGCGGGCCCGGTCCATGTTGAACCCCTGGATCTCGTCGGCCACCTGGATGACGCCGCCCGAGTTGACCACGTAGTCGGGAGCGTAGAGGATGCCGCGCTCCTCCAGTTGCTTCTCCACGCCGGGGTGGGCGAGCTGGTTGTTGGCCGCGCCGCACACGATGCGGGCGCGCAGGGCCGCGACCGAGTCGTCGTCGAGCGTGCCACCGAGCGCGCACGGGGCGTAGACGTCGAGGTCGAGGGCGATGAGCTCGGTGGCGGAACGGGCCACCTCGACGGCCGGGTGGCGCTGCCGTACGAGCTCGACGGCGTGCGGCGAGACGTCGCAGACGACGACCGAGGCGCCGTCCTCGATCAGCAGGTCGACCAGGCGGTGGCCGACCTTGCCGACGCCTTCGACGCCGACGCGCAGCCCGCGCAGGGACGGCGTGCCGTGCACCTGCTGGGCGGAGGCGCGCATGCCCTGGAAGACGCCGAACGCGGTGAGGATGGAGGAGTCGCCGGCGCCGCCGTTGGCGACGGTGCGCCCGGTCACGAAGCGCGATTCGCGGGCGACGAGGTCCATGTCCTCGCTGTAGGTGCCGACGTCGCAGGCGGTGATGTAGCGCCCGCCGAGCGATTCGACGAAGCGGCCGTAGGCGCGCAGCAGCGCCTCGGACTTGTCCTTCGCCGGGTTACCGATGATCACGGCCTTGCCGCCGCCGAGGTCGAGCCCGGCGAGCGCGTTCTTGTAGGCCATGCCTCTGGAGAGGTTGAGCACGTCGGCCAGCGCCGCCTGCTCGCTCTCGTACGGATAGAACCTCGTGCCACCCAGACCCGGCCCGAGGGCGGTGTTGTGGATGGCGATGATGGCGCGCAGCCCGCTCTGCCGATCAGCGCAGAAGACGACCTGCTCATGCCCGAAGACGTCGGTCACGGTAGTGACTCCCTGTCCAGGTCCGCCGCCCCGTCGCGGCAGAGATCCCTTCAAGCCTAGGAGACTTCGTGACACGATGCCTCCGTGCTGCCCTATGCCGCCTATCTCCGCGTGTACGAGCCGCTGACCGCCTTCCCCCCGGAAGCGCAGAAGGTCTGGGCGGACTACGCCGACTCCCGCGACCGCCCGCGCCGGGCCACCGCGCTGGAGGCCGAGCACGGCGAGGGGCTGATCCGGCTCCTGGCGCGACCTCCGCATCCGGCACCCGGCCAGGAGAGCCGCAACGCGTATCTGAGACGCGTTGAGGACCGGCTGTACGTCTGTCCCTGGCAGACCCAGTTGCGTTCGTGGCTGGCGTTCTCACGGCTGCGCGGGAGCACTCCGGTGAAGCTGATGGACCATTTCGTCCCGAAGGCCATCGCCGAGCAGACCGTGGGCGACTTCGACCGCTTCAAGCGCGGCGCGGGCGCCTCCGGCCTTCGCACCCACATCCGGACCACCACGTGGCACGTTCCGATCTCCTGGTGCGTGCCGTTCGACGGGACCGAGCGCTGGCTCGTCCTGGGTACGGCGGGCAAGGACGTCACCACCACGACCGGTCGCAACCTCATCTACGTGACCTCGATGGCCCAGGCCCGCCGCCGGACCGCGCGGGCGCTGCAGGTGCTGCGCCGGCACGTCGGCCGGGTGGCCAGCAGCATGGAGGTCGAGGACGTCGCGCGGTGGCTGGAGGAGTTCCATCCGCACTCGCTGGTGGAGCTGGACTACGGTGGGCTGGTCCATCTGATGGACGACGAGGCGCTGAAGGCCGACCACTCCGTGGCCGAGATCGCGGCCGCTCTCACGGGTTTGGACACCGGTCAAGAAGAACTTGCCTTCGCCATGTATCAGCGCGTGACACTCCGCTGGAAGTCAATGCAACTGCTGGAATCCGCCAACTGAACCCCAAAGCGGCACTCTGACCTGCATGGGTGGGTCAAGGGGGACGCCCTCCGGCATCTGCGAACTGAGTAGTTTGCCGTTTTCACTGCGATACCACGAAACGTGTCGCTAGAATCACCGAGCGTGACATCGCCACGTGGGCGGGCAGTTGGGTCCAAGAAGGGCTCGCCAATCGCTCTGCGTGGCGGTATGGTCACTTCGGGTGATGCCGCATATGGCTCAGAAAAGCCGCACGCTCTGGGCCATAGGGGGACATCCGTGACACGCGAAAAGCAGGGATCGCTCAAGCCGGTCCACACGGAGGAGAGGCCGCACAAATGTCAGCTCGTACACCCGAGGCCGAGCCGCTGCTCACGCCCGCCGAGGTCGCGACCATGTTCAGGGTCGACCCCAAGACCGTCACGCGGTGGGCCAAGGCAGGCAAGTTGACGTCGATTCGCACCCTCGGCGGTCACCGGCGTTACCGGGAGACCGAGGTCCGGGCGCTGCTGGCGGGGATTCCGCAGCAGCGCTCGGAGTAGTCACCGCTCGTCACCAGACCTGAGGGGGGTCATGGTGGGCCGAGAGGTCCATCCGTGTGACGGGGGAGTACACGGGAGTTGGCGCCGCCCGCCCGGCGCCATCCTTCCGACCCCTCACCCCAGCCGCTGCACGAGCCGCGCCACGTCCCCGTCGTGACGGGCGGCCACCCCCAGCAGCGCGACCATCTGCTCGACCAGCATCCGCTCCAGCACCGCCCGTTCGAGGTCGCGGTGTTCGAGCCAGTCCAGGCCCGCCGTCTCGACCGAGGCGATCCACGACCTGAGCGTCGTGCGCAGCACCGGGCCCGGCTCCTCGACCGACATCTGGCGCGTGATCAGCCGGAACAGGCGCTGCCGTACCCCGTCGACGATCTCGCCCACCTCGCCCGCGCGGTCGGCCGGGCCGCCGCGCAGCAGCGCGGCGAAACCCGCGGCGTGCTCCTCGGCGAAGTCGAAGTACCTGCTCAGCCCCGAGGCGAGCCGCTCCAGCGGGCGACCGCCCTCCTGCGGCAGCAGCCGGGCCTCCAACTGCTCGGCCGCGCTGCGCAGCGCCGCGACGTACAGCTCCTGCTTGCCGCCGAAGTAGTGGTAGACGAGCGCCCGCGACGCCCCGGCCGCCGAGGCCACGTCGTCGATGGAGACGTCCTCCGCGTCACGCCTGCTGAACAGTTCGAGCGCCGCGGCCATCAACTCCTCGCGGCGACGGTCGACGCTGAGCCTGCGCCGCGTCTTCCCGGTGCTCACCAGAGCACAGTATCCGCCTCAATCCCGGACAAGCGTCGCGGGAGGCCGTACCCTGCGGCGAACTCGATCGTTTGGTGAGACAGGTGCCCATCCACGCATCGCGGGGGAGACATATGTCAGGACCGCCGGTCAACACCACCATCACCCGGCCCACGATCAGGAACGTCGCCGAACGGGCGGGCGTCTCCAAGTCGCTGGTCTCGCTAGTGCTGCGCGGGTCACCGCACGTGAGCGAGCACCGGCGGCAGGCGGTGCTCCAGGCCGCGCGCGAGCTGGGCTACCGGCCGAACGCGGTCGCGCGCAGCCTGGTCGAAGGCCGGACCCACCTGGTCGGGGCGCTCGTCGCCGACCTGCACAACCCGTTCTACGCCGAGTTCCTCGACGGGCTCCAGGAGAGCCTGCACGGGGACGGCCTGCGCATGCTGATCGGGAACTCCCAGTGGGACCCCGCCTTCGAGGACGAGGCGGTCGAGGCCTTCCTGGAACTGCGGGTGGACGGCCTGGTGCTGTTAGGCATCGCCCCCACCAGCGAGACCCTGATCGAGGCCACGTCCTACACGCCCACCGTGGTGGTCGGCGAGCGCGACATCGAGCTCGCCGGGGTCGACATCGTCGTCGACGACGACCAGCACGGCGCCCGCCTCGCCCTCGACCACCTGGTCGGGCTGGGGCACAAGCGCATCGCGCACATCGAGGGCAACCGCGCCTCCCGGTGCGAGGGCTACCTCATGGCGATGCGCCGCCACTCGCTGGCCCCGTACATCATGGTCGAGCACAGCGACTGCACCGAGGAGGGCGGCCGGCGCAGCGCGCTCGCCCTGCTCACCCGCGACCCCAGGCCCACCGCGATCTTCGCCGCCAGCGACCTGGTCGCGCTCGGGGTGCTCTCGGCCGCCAGCGAGCTGGGGCTGAGCGTCCCGGACGACCTGTCGGTCGTCGGCTACGACAACACGCACCTGTCCGCGCTGCACCCGATCTCGCTGACCACCGTCGACCAGCCGCGCCGCGCGATGGGGCGCTGGGCGGCCGCGATGCTCAGCGACCGCATCTCCGACCCGGGCAAGGTCGCCCGGCTGCGCCAGGTCGAACCCCACCTCATCGTACGGCGGAGCACCGGCCCCGCCTGAGCCGCGCGCGCTGCCTAAGGTCTGGCCAAAGCTGGGTCAACCCGCCGGGAGTCGCGCGCGGGCGACTGTTAACTCCAAGGGTCATCTGATCCGGGGGGACAGTATGCGTGATCCAGAACTGGTGTCCTGCGCCCAGCGCGCGGCCGCGGAACTCGAGCGCGCGTGGGCGCACTGGCGGGCGGGCAAGGGCCGGGGCAGCGAGGTCGGCGCCGAGTCGGTGGCCAGCTACGTCGCCCACTCCCTCGACCATCCGTGGGGGCGGCCCCGCGTGGTGCTCGGCCTCGACGCCGAGGAGGCGCGCGAGCTGGCCGCGCTGCTCCAGCGCCAGGACGTCGGCGAGCACGCCTGGTAGGTCCGGTTGGGGGGAACCCGCCAGGCCGCTCGGGGACGTGACGTAAGTTGGAGCGCATGCGTGCATTCCTTCTGGCCCTGTGCGGGCTGTCCGTCTCGGCTTGCGGTGCCGTGGCCGGCGGAGACGCCGGGCGAGAGGTCTTGCCGGCGCCCGCGGCCGCGGTGCCCGCCGCCTCGCCCTCGGCCGCCGTCGAGCCGGCGCTGGCGGGCAAGAAGATCGTCATCGATCCCGGGCACAACGGCCACAACTACAAGGACCCCAAGGCCATCAACCGCCAGGTGGACGTCCTGACGAAGAAGAAGGCCTGCGACACCACCGGCACCGCCGACGCCACCGGCTACGCGGAGGCGGCCTTCACCTGGGACGTCTCCACCCGGCTGGCCAAGATCCTGCGCAAGCGCGGCGCCAGCGTGGAGCTGACCCGCGCGAACAACACCGGCGTCGGCCCGTGCATCACCGAGCGGGCCGCGATCGGGAACAGGGCCAAGGCCGACGCGGCGATCTCGGTCCACGCCGACGGCTCCGCGGCGGGCAACCACGGCTTCCACGTGATCATGCCGAAGAAGATCAACGGGCCGGTGGACCCGGTCGTCGCCGACTCCGGGCGGCTGGGGCTGGCCGTACGGGACGCCTTCCGCAAGGGGACGGGCCTGGCCTACTCCACCTACATCGGCAGCAAGGCCCTCGACTACCGCAACGACCTGGGCGGGCTGAACCTCTCGACGGTGCCCAAGATCTTCGTCGAGTGCGGGAACATGAAGAACGCCGAAGAAGCGGCCAAATTCCGCGATCCGGCCTTCCGGCAGAAGATTGCCCTAGCCCTGGCCAATGGGCTCCAGAACTACCTCAAGTGACATGATCTGTGCATGACCTCGCTGCTGCCCCGTCCTGCCGTCTTCAGTGAACTGTCCGGCTCCTTCGAGCTCGCCACCGGCGCGATCATCTCCGGCCCGGCCGACCTGGTCGACCCGGTCCGGCACGCGCTCGGCTTCCTCGACCTGCGTCCCGGCGACTCCGGTGACGTCGAGGTGCGCCTCGACCCCTCGCTCGGCGAGGAGGCCTACCGGCTGACGTCCGGCTCGCGCGGCATCGAGATCGTCGCCGGCGGGCGGGCCGGCGCCTTCTACGCGGCCCAGACGCTGCACCAGCTCCTGCCGGACGCCTCCTACCGGTTCGGCTCCGCCGGCTCCTGGCCGGTGCCCGGCGTGCGGGTCGAGGACGCGCCCCGGTACGGCTGGCGCGGCCTCCACCTGGACGTCTCACGGCACTTCCTGCCCAAGCGCGAAGTGCTGCGCATGATCGACGTCATGGCCGTGCACAAGCTGAACCGGCTCCACCTGCACCTCGTGGACGACCAGGGCTGGCGGATCGAGTCGCGCGCCTACCCGCGCCTGCACGAGGTCGGCTCCTGGCGGGCTCGCACGGCGACCAACTACTACCGCGAGACCGAGACCTTCGACGAGATCCCGCACGGCGGCTACTACACCCTCGACGACCTCACCGAGATCGCGGCCTACGCCCGTTCCCGGTCGGTCGTCGTCGTGCCCGAGATCGACGTCCCCGGCCACGCCACGGCGATCCTGGCCGCCTACCCCGAGTTCGGGGCGACCGGCGAGACCTACGAGGTCCTGCCGAAGTGGGGCATCTCCCCCGCCATCCTGTCGCCGCTCCCGGAGACCGTCGACTTCCTCAAGACCGTCCTGGACGAGCTGCTCGACGCGCTCGGCGACACCCCGTTCGTGCACATCGGCGGGGACGAGGTCGTCCTCGACCACTGGGCCGACTCCCCCGAGATCGTCGCCTACCGCGAGTCGCTCGGCCTCGGTTCCGTGGTCGAGCTGCAGTCGTGGTTCCTGCGGGTGCTGGCCGACCACCTCGCCGCGCGCGGCGCGCGTGCCGTGGTGTGGGACGAGGCCTTCGTCAGCGGCGGCCTGCGGCAGGACACCGTGGTCATGCCCTGGCGCGGCATGGGCGTCGGCCGCCGGGCGGCCGCGGCCGGGCATGACGTGGTGGCCTGCCCGGTCTTCCCGCTCTACTTCGACTACGCCGAAGCGGCCTCCGCCGACGAGCCCATGGCCATCGGCGACACCATCACCGTCGCCGACGTCGCCGCCTTCGCCCCGGCGCCCGCCGACTGGGCCGCCGACGAGGTCGGACGGGTGCTGGGGTTGCAGGGGCAGCTCTGGAGCGAGCGCCTCATCGACCCGCGTGTGGTCGACTACCGCGCCTGGCCGCGGGCCTGCGCCCTGGCCGAGGTCGGCTGGTCCGGTACGGCAGGCGCCGACTTCGCCGAGCGGCTGCCCGGCCACCTGAGGCGGCTGGACGCCCTCGGCGTCGAGTACCGCCCGCTCGACGGGCCCAAGCCCTGGCAGCGCCGCCGTCCGCACCGGCCGGGCAGCGTCCCGGTCTCGGCGATGATGGAGCACCTCGACGAGATGACGCAGAGCGCCGACTCCACCCGGCCCTCCGTCTGACCTTCAGGGCAGGTCGCTGAGCATCGCGCCGAAGTACGCCTCCGGCGCGCCTTCGAGGTGGGCGGGCAGCTCGGCCATGAAGGCGCGCAGGAGCGGGGTGGCGTTGTGCCGGTCGAGGTCCTCGCGCGAGCACCAGATCTCGTAGAGGAAGAAGCGCCCGTCCTCCTGCTCGTGCAGGTGGTACTGCAGGCTGCCCTCGTGTCCGCGCGAGGGCTCCACCAGGTCGGTCAGGAGCTTGCGCAGCTCGTCGGCGTGGCCGGGCCTGGGGGTCAGGAATCCGTAGAGCGAAACGGGTGCTGAGCTGGAAAGGTTCGTCATGCGGGCAACGCTAGGATGTGACATCGGTGTCAGATTCAAGCCGTGCGGCTGTGAGGTGGGTCACATGAAGATCGGGGAGCTGTCCCGCGAGACCGGCGTGGCCGTGCGGCTGCTTCGCTACTACGAGGCGCAGGGGCTGCTGAGCTCCCACCGCAGCGAGGGCGGGCACCGCCACTACGACGCCGAGGCTCCGGCCGCCGTCGCCCGGATCCGCACGCTGCTCGCCGCCGGGCTGCCCACCAAGGTCATCCGTGAGCTGATGCCCTGCTTCGCGGGGGACGGCACCGAGCTGCAGGCCTGTGTCCTCGACCACCTCCGCGCGCAGTACGCCGAGCTGGACGCCCGGATCGCCGACCTCGACCGGGCGCGCACCGCGCTGGGCGACATCCTCGACGCCTCCACCCGCGCGCTGGCCCCCGCCTAGACCGGCGGGTTGTCGCCCGCTCGCAGGCGGAAGCGCAGGTCGGTGCCGTCCGGGGAGCTCTCGACCGCTGCCACCGCCAGCCCGGCCTCGGCGGCCAGCGCCTCGAAGCCGGCCCGGGTGTGCCAGTGGACGGTCCAGGGGCGGTCCTCGACCGTGCTCTCCCCGTCGAGGTGACGTTCGTAGCGCCAGACGGTGACCTGGGTGCGGGCGGCCTCGTCCCGTTCCTCGGAGACGACGGAGACGCGCAGTTCGGCGCCGTCCGGGGCGGGGGCCGTCCGGACCCGGCCCATGTCGGCGACGGGGGTGGGCGAGGGGATGAACAGCGGGATCAGGGCCTGACCGTCCGGCGCGAGGTGGGCCCGGATGGCGCGCAGCGCGGCCAGGGCGGTGGCGTCGTCGGGCAGCAGCGTGAAGGTCGGACCGGCCAGGAAGACGGCCCGGTAGTGCCGCGGCAGGTCCAGCGACTCCATGCGCTGGTGGTACAGGGCCGGCTCGCGCTGGGACGTGCTCCGGGCGCGGCAGCGGTCGAGCATGTCGGCGGAGGAGTCGACGCCGTCCACGTCGAGGCCGAGGTCGAGGAGGGCGAGGAGCGGGTCGCCGTCGCCGCACCCCAGCTCCAGCGCGGGCTGGCCGGCTTCCCGAATGAAACTGGCGTAGGGGGCCGCCTCCTGGGAGTAGGACTTCAGAGGGCCGTAGAGGTCGGCGACGATACCGGTGTAGAAGTCGGCGGGATGCACCCCCGGACTCTAGGGATGCCGAGCCGCCATGGTCACCCGGTTTTCCGGGTGACCATGGCGGTGGTCGGTCAGCCGGTGGGGAGGGCCGGGCGGGCGTCGGTCCAGCCGGCCTTGTAGGTCTCCACACCGGACTTGGCCGTCACGGGCTTGCCCCCGACGGTGGTGGCGGTGCGCTGCTCCAGCAGGAGCATGGCGGTGGTGTCGACGAGCACCTCCTGCTTCAGGACCGTGCCCTTGCGGTCGAGCACGGGCAGGGCGAGCAGCCGGCCGCTCCGGCCCAGCAGGTCACGGCCCGGGCCCAGGTCCTTGGTGACGGTACGGAGCGCCTGGTAGGCCGCGGCGCGGACCGGCTTGGGCACGGGGTTGTCGACGAGCAGCCGGGCCAGGCTGCCGGCGGTGTAGCGGTCGAGCTGCGCCGTCCAGTCCTCGACCTTGGAGCCGGGCGAGGTGGTCTTGGCCTCCTCCGCGGCCTCGGCCATCCACGCCCGCAGGTCGGCGACCACCCGGGCCTTCAGCGCGGCCGGCTCGGCGGGCAGGTCCTGGAGCTGGGCGTAGGTGACGTACTTCTCCACGAGCTGGAAGCCGTCCGGACGGCCCTTGGCCGGGCCGAGGGTGCCCTTGCCCGGCTCGGTGGACAGGGTGATCTTCATGCCCTCGGTGCGGTAGGTCCAGCTCTTCGGCGAGCCGTCCGCCTTCCAGGCCGCCTCGTCGGCCTTGCTCGCCGGGTGGGCGCCGAGCGGGCGGTAGGCCGACCAGGCCTTGCCCTGCGGGGTCAGCCACTCCACCGCGACGTTCTTCTCCCGCACCCAGTAGCCGCTGCCGACCTGGTGCGGGTGCACGCGGCTGTGAATGGTCTCGACCCGCCAGTAGTCGGCCTCGGGCGGGGCGCCGACCAGGGTCGACGCGGCGAGGGCGGCCATGACCAGAAGCTTCATTCCTGTTCCTCCAACGACGTGTCCAGCGGGTTGTCCAGCGGGTTGTCCTCGGCCCAGCGGGTGTTCTGGATCGCGGTGTAGTCGGTCGTGACGCCGTCCGCCCTGGTCTCCAGGGCGAGCGGGGCGCCGGTGGCCGGGTCGATCACCAGGCGGGCCCGGCCGCCCAGTTCGGCCGAGTCGTACTCGACGGCCTGGCCGGGGCGGCCCAGCGGGTCGGTGACCTCGCCCACGGCGACGACGCCGGGCAGGCCGGACAGCAGCCGGTAGGCCGCGGCGCGGGTCTCGCTGGTCACCGGGGCGTGGACCAGCAGCCGGGCGACGTTGTCGAGCAGTCCCGGCCCGCCGAGCAGGGCCTGGAGGCCCTCGGGGGTGTCGGGGACGCCGCTCATCTTGGTCAGCGGGCGGCCGGCCAGGACGATGCGGAAGTCCCAGTCGTCGGTCGAGAAGGTCTCCGAGCGGCCGCCGGTGGTCCGGCGGTGCCAGGTCTTCCCCTCTGGGTCGGCGGGGATCCAGGTCTCCTGCGTGCTCACCCGGCCCCGGCTCCGGCTGATCACCGTGGCGCCCCACCAGGCGCCCTCGTCCGGCAGGCGCTCCACGCGGGTGGCCGCGGCGGCGAGGACGTGCTGCACGGAGACCGGCTGCGGGGACGTGCCCAGCACGAGGGCCGTCGCGGCGGCGGCTCCGGCCACGCCCAGGGCGATCGTGCTCCACCAGGCGGCTCGGCGGCTTCGCCGTACCGGCTCGTGGGCGCTCAGCGCGGTGAGGCGGGCGCGGCCCGCCCGCACCACCTCCGGCGCCGGCGGTCCGGCGGCCAGCAGGTCTCTGACCGCCCCCAACTCATCCATCCATGCCTCCCAAAGCTGCTCGAAGCTTCCTGCGCACCCGGTTGAGCCGGGAGCCGACGGTGCCGTAGGGGATACCGAGCGCCTCGGCGACCTCCTCGTAGCTGAGCTCGGCGACGGCCACCAGCAGCAGCACGTCCCGATCGCCCTTGGCCAGGCCGGCCAGTTCGGCCGCGAGCCGCCCCTGTGCGCCCGCCGCCACGCGGTCGATGACCCGTTCCTCGTGGCCGCTGTCGGGCCCGTCCCTCGGGGCGCGCTGGAAGGCGCGTAAGCGGCGGGCCTCGCTCCTGCGGTGCTGGGCGACGAGCTTGGTGGCGATGCCGTACAGCCAGGCGCGGGCGGTCCCGCGGCCGGCGTCGAAGCTCGACCGCTTCCTGAAGGCCACGAGAAAGGTCTCCGCCGCCAGGTCGTCGGCCGCCTCGCCGCCCAGCCGCGCGGCGAGGTAGCGGTGGATCTCCTCGAAATGGCGGTCGTACAGCTCCCCGAACCGGTCCGGGTGGCGGATCTCCACGTCGACGAGGGTCACGTGGTCTCCCTTCGGTGCGTCACACCAGTACTCCACCGATGGGCGCCGTCGCCTTCACGGGAGTTCGAGTGGCATGCTGGGAAACCCCCGACCGGAGGAGAACCGACGGATGTCCCGCCCCTTCAGCACCGAACCCGCGGTCAGGAAGACCCCGCTCGACGCCGACGAGCGCGCCCGCGCCGAGGCGAACTTCGCCGACCTGGTCGTGGCGGAGCTGGGCGCCAAGGGCAGCTTCCGGGTGAGCGCGGACACGCCGGAGATGGTCGAGCTGTTCCAGGGCGTGGCCCGGACCGTGGGCGAGCGGCTGGGGCGGCCGGTGGTCAGTTACGCCAACGGCCGCTACCTCGTCATCGCCTTCGATCAGCCGCGGAGCTGACCGGCCTCAGGGCGCGGTGCGGCCGATCACGTCGGTGATCGCCGGGATGCCGTGCCGTACCAGCCGCCGGGACAGGTCGCGGTGCAGGCGGTAGGCCCAGAGGGGACCACCGTAGATCATGCCGGTGTAGCCCTGGACCAGGGTCGCGCCGGCCAGCAGCCGCTCCCAGACGTCGTCGGCGTTCTCGACGCCGCCGACCGAGACCAGCGTGAGGCGGTCGCCGACCCGGGCGCGCAGCCGGCGCAGCACCGCGACGGAGCGCGTCTTCAGCGGCCGTCCGGACAGGCCGCCGGTCTCGCCGGGGTGGCGGATGGTGGTGTTGGTGGCGATGATCCCGTCGAGGCGCAGCTCCAGGGCCAGGTCGGCGACGGCGTCGATGTCCTCGTCGGCCAGATCCGGGGCGATCTTGACCAGCAGCGGGGTACGGCGGGGCGTCGCGTCGGCGACCTGCTTGACCGCCTCCAGCAGCGGCCGGAGCAGCTCGACGGCCTGGAGGTTGCGCAATCCGGGCGTGTTGGGCGAGCTGACGTTGACGACCAGGTAGTCGGCCAGCGGCGCGAGCTCCTTGGCCGAGGTGACGTAGTCGTCGACCGCGGCGTGCTCGGGCACGACCTTGGTCTTGCCGATGTTGACCCCCACCACCGTGGGCACCCCGCGCGTACGGCGCAGCCGCGCGGCGGCGGCCGCCGCGCCCCGATTGTTGAAGCCCATCCGGTTGATGATCGCCCGCTGCGTGGCCACCCGGAACAGCCGCGGCCGGGGGTTGCCCGGCTGCGCGTGCGCGGTGACCGTGCCGACCTCGACGTGCCCGAAGCCGATCGCCGACAGCGCCTCGGCGCAGGCCGCGTCCTTGTCGAACCCGGCCGCCAGCCCGAACGGCGAGGGGAAGTGCACGCCGAAGGCGCTCACCCGCAGCGCCGGGTCGTGCGGCGCCATCAGCCGGTGCACGACCTTCTTCAGGTACGGCAGGCGCGCGAGCAGCGTCAGGGCGCGGACGGTCAGGTGGTGCACGGATTCGGCGTCGAACCGGCACAGGACCAGCGAGAACAGGAGTCGATACATCAAGAGCTCAGGGTACCAACCCCGCCTCGTAGGCGATGATCGCGGCCTGGACCCGGTTGCGGACGTCGAGCCGGGTGAGGACGGCGCTGACGTAGGTCTTGACCGTGCCCTCCACGAGGTGCAGCTCGCGGGCGATCTCGGCGTTGGACATCCCGGCCCCGACCAGGGCGAGCACCTCGCGCTCGCGGTCGGTGAGCCCGGCCAGGCGGTCGCGCGCGACGGCGCCGCGGGACAGGCGGCCCATGAGCGCGATCACCCGGTGCGCGACCTTCGGCGACAGGTAGGCGGCGCCGCCGGCGACCGCGTGGACGCCGGCGATCAGCTCGCGCGGATCGCCGGACTTGAGCAGGAACCCGGAGGCGCCCAGGTCGAGGGCCTTGGCGATGTAGTCGTCCTCGCCGAAGGTGGTCAGCATCACCACCGCGACCGACGGCGCGGCGCGGCGGATCTCGCCGAGGGCGGCCAGCCCGTCGAGGCGGGGCATGCGGATGTCGAGCAGGGCGACGTCGGGGTGGTGGCTGAGCGCCAGGTCGACGGCCTCGCGCCCGTCCCCCGCCTCGGCGACCACCTCCAGCCCGGGGTCGGTGGAGAGGATCGCCCGCACGCCAGCGCGGATCATGGTCTCGTCGTCGGCGAGGAGAATCCGGATCACCCTCCTATAGTGGCCGACCTCCCCAGAAGCCGGGCCGACCGGCCGTCCTGTAGTGGCCGACCTCCCCAGAAACCGACTCAGCCCGCCGTCTTATAGCGGCCGACCTCCCCAGAAACCGGCTCAGCCCGCCGTCTTATAGTGGCCGCCCATGGGACAGGTGAAGATTTACGGTCGTCGCGACGTCTGGGCCGAGCGCCGGCAGGAGGTCTCGGACCTCATCCACGACTCGCTGGTGACCGAGTGGGGCCTGCCGGAGAGCAAGCGCTTCCACCGCTTCTTCCTGATGGACGCCGAGGACTTCGTGATGCCCGAGCGCGGGCCCGGCTACCTGATCGTGGAGATCCTCTGTTTCGAGGGCCGCAGCGAGGCCGCCAAGCGGGCCCTGCACCGGAGCATCTCGGCCAAGTTCGACGAGGTGGAGATCACAATCATCGAGACGCCCAAGGTGAACTGGGGCATTCGCGGCCTTCCGGCGGACGAACTGGCACTGCCGTACAAGGTGGAGGTCTGATCCGGCTAATGTCCAGGGTATGAGCACTCACTACGACGTAGTCGTCCTCGGCGCCGGGCCGGGGGGTTACACCGCCGCGGTCCGCGCATCCCAGCTCGGTCTCAAGGCCGCTGTGATCGAGGAGAAGTACTGGGGTGGCGTCTGCCTCAACGTGGGCTGCATCCCGTCCAAGGCGCTGCTGCGCAACGCCGAGCTGGCGCACATCTTCACCAAGGAGGCCAAGACCTTCGGCATCCAGGGTGAGGTGACCTTCGACTACGGCGCGGCCTTCGAGCGCAGCCGCAAGGTGGCCGACGGCCGCGTCAAGGGTGTGCACTTCCTGATGAAGAAGAACGGCATCACGGAGTACAACGGCCGTGGCACGTTCCTCGACGCCAACAGCATCCAGGTGAACGGCGAGACGATCACCTTCGACCACTGCATCATCGCCGCGGGCGCGACCACGCGGCTGATCCCCGGCACGCAGCTCTCCGAGCGGGTGGTGACCTACGAGGAGCAGATCCTCGAGGACAAGCTGCCGGGCAGCATCATCATCGCCGGCTCGGGCGCGATCGGCGTGGAGTTCGCCTACGTCCTGCACAACTACGGGGTGAAGGTCACCATCGTCGAGTTCCTCGACCGCATGGTCCCCCTGGAGGACGAGGAGGTCAGCGCCGAGCTGCTCAAGCGCTACAAGCGGCTGGGCATCGACGTGCGGGTCGGCACCAAGGTCGAGGCGATCGAGGACACCGGCTCGGCCGTCAAGGTCACCGTGTCGAAGAACGGCGCCCAGGAGGTGCTGGAGGCCGACAAGGTGCTGCAGGCGATCGGCTTCCAGCCGCGCACCGAGGGCTACGGCCTGGACAAGACCGGCGTGCAGCTCACCGAGCGCGGCGCGATCGCGGTCGACGGGCGCGGCCGGACCAACGTGCCGCACATCTTCGCGATCGGCGACGTCACCGCCAAGCTGATGCTGGCGCACGCGGCCGAGGCGATGGCGATCGTGGCGGCCGAGACGATCGCCGACCACGAGACCATGGAGATCGACTTCGCCATGGTGCCGCGGGCGACGTACTGCCAGCCGCAGGTGGCCAGCTTCGGCTACACCGAGGCGCAGGCCCGCGACATGGGCTACGACGTGAAGGTGCAGAAGTTCCCCTTCACCGCCAACGGCAAGGCGCACGGCCTGGGCGACGCGAACGGCTTCGTGAAGATCATCGCGGACAACCAGTACGGCGAGATCATCGGCGCCCACCTGATCGGCCCCGAGGTCACCGAGCTGCTGCCCGAGCTGACCCTGGCCCAGCAGTGGGACCTGACCGTGCACGAGGTCGGGCGCAACATCCACGCGCACCCGACCCTGGGAGAGGCGGTCAAGGAGGCGATCCACGGCCTGGCCGGTCACATGATCAACATGTGAGGCACGATCCGCCGGGCCCGATCCTCCGGGCCCGTGCGGGTCAGTTCCAGGTGATCAGGCCCGCGCCAAGCAGGCCCAGGCTGATCAGGCAGGCGATCGTGCGCGAGGTGTTCCAGAGGGTCCAGCGCGGTGAGTAGGCGCTCCAGGACCGCTCCCCCGCGTCGAGCGCGTTGTTCATCGGCACGTTGACCACGATGGTGGACAGGAACGCGCCCACGAAGGTGACGCCGGCGGCGGCGAGGAAGAAGCCCGCCGGCTCGCCCGCGGTGAGCCGCAGCACCCCGGCCGCTCCGGAGAGCAGCCAGGAGCCGAAGAACGGCAGGAAGAGCCACGGGTTGAGGATCTTGCGGTTGATGCTGCGCATGACCGCCTCGGCCTGGGCGGGCTCGACGGCGTCGAGGGCCGGCATGACCGACATGGAGAAGGCGTAGAACAGGCCGGCCAGCGCGCCGGTCAGGAGCAGGGCCAGCACTGCGACGATCATCGATGCCATGGCAATCACCTTTGTCGAGGGGTGTCGGTGGTGTCCCCGCAGTCTGCCGGTATCCGGCCGATCGCGGGCTAGCGGGTGAAGGCGGTCTTCGCGTAGTCGGCGAAGTCGCGGGGCTCCCGGCCGAGGGCCCGGCGGACCCCGTCGGTCAGGCTCTCGTTGCGACCGTCCAGCACCTGGGTGAACAGGTCGGTCAGCGCCTCGGCCTCCTCGCGCGGCAGGCCGTAGCCGGTGAGCAGGTCCACGTACTCGGCCGCGCCGAGCGGCAGGTAGCGCACCGGACGGCCGGAGGCCGCGGAGATCTCGGCGGCGACCTGGTCGAGGGTGAGCAGCCGCGGCCCGGTCAGCTCGTAGACCTGGCCGGCGTGGCCGTCCTCGGTCAGCGCCGCGGTCACCACGTCGGCGATGTCCTCGGCGTCCACGAACGGCTCGGCCCGCTCGCCCGCCGGCAGCGCCAGCACGCCGCCCTCGACCATGCCGGCGAAGGCGCCTTCGGAGAAGTTCTGGTTGAAGAAGCTGCAGCGCACGATCGTCGCTTCCAGGCCGGACTCCAGCACGGTCCGCTCGCTGACCGCCGCCTCGTCCTCGCCGCGCCCGGACAGCAGCACCAGCCGCCGCACCCCGCTGCGCACGGCCAGGCCGGTCAGCTCGCGGATGGCCTCGGCCGCGCCGGGGAAGGCCAGGTCGGGCTGGTAGGTCACGTACGCGGCCCGCACGCCGTCGAAGACGCCGTCCCAGGTCGAGGGCTGGGTCCAGTCGAAGCGGGGGCGGGAGACGCCTCGCGCGTCCAGGCCGCGGGCGGTCAGGCGGTCCATCACTCGGCGGCCGGTCTTGCCGTTCGCGCCAATCACCAGGTTTGTCATGTCTCCTAGTGAAGTGCAGGAGCGTGAGACTCTCCATAGTTGAGCGACTCACTTCCATGTTCTATCGTCTCACGCATGGACGCACTCGCCGGACTTCTCAGCGGCCCGCGGGCGCAGGGCGCCTTCCTCGTCCGGGCTCTGCTCGACCCGCCGTGGTCGATCCTGGTGCAGGACGAGGCGCCGCTGAGCGTCGTGGTCATGTTGCGCGGCGACGCGTGGGTCCTGCCCGACGTACGGCTCCGCCAGGGCGACGTGGTCATCACCCGCGGCCCCGAGCCGCTGACCTTCTGCGACGACCCGTCCTCCCCGGTCCAGATCGTCATCGACCCCGGCCAGCACTGCCGTACGCTCGACGGCCGCGAGCTGGTGCAGGAGATGAGCCTGGGCCTGCGCACCTGGGGCACCTCCCCCGACGGCGCGACGGCGATGCTGATCGGCAGCTACCAGCTCGACTCCGAGGTCAGCAAGCGGCTGCTGCGGGCTCTGCCGCCGCTGGTCGTCATGCCCGCGGTGGACAGCCCGCTGGTGGCTCTGCTCGACCACGAGATCGGCAAGGACGACCCCGGCCAGGAGGTCGTCCTCGACCGGCTGCTCGACCTGCTGGTCATCGCGGTGCTGCGCGGCTGGTTCGCCTCGCGGGACACGCACTGGTACCTCGCCTTCGGCGACCCCGTGGTGGGCCGGGCGCTGCGGCTGATGCACAACGACCCCGCACACCCGTGGACGGTCGCCGCGCTGGCCGAGCGGGTCGGCGTCTCCCGCGCCACCTTCGCCCGCACCTTCACCGACCTGGTCGGCGAGCCCCCGATGAGCTACCTGACCGACTGGCGGCTCACCCTCGCCGCCGACCTGCTGCGCGAGCCGGGCGCGACGATCGGTACGGTGGCACGGAAGGTCGGCTACGGCAGCCCCTTCGCGCTCAGCGCCGCCTTCAAGCGCGTGCGCGGCGTCAGCCCCCAGGAGCATCGAGCAGGTCGATGAGAGTTCGCCCCTACACCCACGCCGAGCTGCCCCGGCTCCTGGACGCCTTCTCCGGCTGGATCGAACGCGGCGGGCGCTGCGCCTACGACCACGTGGGCGAGGTGCCGCACCGCATCTACGAGAACCTGCGCGGCGACCCCGACCGCGTGCACCTGTGGGAGGACGGCGGCGAGATCGTCGCCCTGGCGCTGACGATGCGCTTCGGCGAGGCCTTCGACCTGTTCGTGGCGCCGGAGCTGGCCGGGTCGGAGACGGAGGCGGAGCTGCTGGAGTTCGCCGCGCGCGCCACCGCGGCCTCGGGCCGGCCGTACGTGCTGACCGACGTGCTCGACTGTTCGAGCAGCCGCATCGAGCTGCTGCACCGGCTGGGCTTCGAGCGCTTCCGGGTCTGGGACCACGTGAACGACCGTTCCCTGGCCGAGCCGGTGCCCGAGGCGCTGCTCCCCTACGGCTTCACCGTACGGCAGGCGACCGGCAGCGACGCCTGGACGCTGGCCGAGGCGCACAACAGCGCCTTCGGCTCCGACTGGCGCGGGGCCGACTACGGCCGGCTGATCCTGGGCCGCGCGCAGGCCCCGGCCGTGGTCGCGGTCGACCCGGAGGGTCGGGTGGGGGCCTTCACCGTGGCCTGGACCGACCCGCGCAACGGGACCGGCCACTTCGAGCCGGTCGGCACGCACGCCGGCTTCCGCCGCCTCGGCCTGGCGCGGGCGGTCATGGCGCACGCGCTGGCCGAGATGCGGGCGGCCGGGCTGCGCTCGGCGAGCGTCAACCACAACGCCGAGAACCTCCCGGCCGCCGCCCTGTATCGCGGGCTGGGCTTCCAGGTCGCCCACGAGACCTACGGCTACCGGCTCAAGGTGTCCTGAGCGGGCGCTCTTACGTCGTGGTGAGCGCGACGGTGGGCGACAGGCGGGCGGCGCGCATCGCCGGGTAGATCCCGGCGATCGTGCCGATCACCAGGGTCGCGCCGACCGCGCCGAGGATCGCCCAGGGCGGCACGACCGGCGGCCAGTCCCGCCACACCGCGTACCCCATGGTCGCGGCCGTGCCCAGCACCGCTCCGACGGCTCCGCCGAGCGCCGACAGCAGCAGCGACTCGGCCAGGAACTGCGTCCGCACCTGCCCCCGCGTCGCCCCGAGCGAGCGCCGCAGGCCGATCTCCCTGCGCCGCTCCAGCACCGAGATGACCATGGTGTTGGCCACGCCGACCCCGCCCACCAGCAGCGCCACCGCACCCAGGCCGAGCAGCAGGCTGGTGAAGGCCCCGGCCGCGGCGGCCTTGGCGGCCAGCGCGTCGGAGGGACGGCTGACCTGCACCTCCTCGGGGGCCTGCGGGTTGACCGTGCGCGGCAGCAGGGTCCGCACCTGCTCGACCGCCTCGTCGGCCGAACGTTCGTAGACGGTCGTCGGATGCCCGTCGAACCCGAGGTACTTCTCCGCCGCCGGGAACCCGACCAGCGCCGAGCGCTCGATCTCGGGGGCGAGCGGCATCGGCCCGAGCACGCCGAGCACGGTGAACCAGCGGTTGCCGATCCAGACCCGCACGCCGGTCCTGGTGACGCCGAGCCGCTTGGCCGCCTCCGCGCCCAGCACGACGGCCGGCTGCCGGCCGGTGGCGTCGTTGAGCCAGGCGCCGGTGACGACCTCGCCCTCCAGCGTGGTGAGCAGCTCGGTGGAGGCGGCCTGGACGGTGATGCCGCCGGTGACCGCCTCGGAGATGTGGTTGGTGCGCCGCACCGAGGTGTCGACGACGCCGGTGGCGGCGGCGGTCTGGACCTGGTCGATCCGGCCGACCATGGCCAGGGCGGTCTCCGGCAGCTTGGCCTGCTCGCCGAAGACGGTCTGGCCGGGCGCGACGGTCAGCAGGTTGGTGCCGAGCCGGTCGAGCTGGCGCAGGAGCTGCTCGCGCGAGGAGGACGAGATGCCGATCACCGCGATCATGGTGGCGATGCCGATCGCGATGCCCAGCGCGGACAGGATCACCCGCGCGGGCCTGCTGCGCAGCCCGGCCGCGCCCACGCGCAGCACGTCGCCCGGCGAGAGGCGTGCCGGCTTCATGCCAGCCTCCCGTCGCGCACCCGTACCTGGCGGGGACACCACTCGGCGATGTCGTTGTCGTGCGTGATGATCGCGATCGTGGTGCCGGCGTCGTTGAGCTCCTTCAGCAGCCTCAGCACCTCCGCCCCGCTGGCGGAGTCGAGGTTGCCGGTCGGCTCGTCGGCCAGCAGCAGCGGCGGGTCGCCGACCACGGCCCGCGCGATGGCGACCCGCTGCTGCTCGCCGCCGGACATCTGGTTGGGCCGGTGGCCGAGCCGGTGCCCGAGGCCCACCCGGCGCAGCGCCGCCGCGGCCCGCTCGCGGCGTTCCCGGATCGGGACCCCGCTGTACAGCAGGCCGTCGGCCACGTTGTCCACGGCCGGGACGCCGGGCGAGAGGTGGAAGTGCTGGAAGACGAAGCCCAGGTGCCGGGCGCGCAGGGCGGAGAGCCGGCGGTCGTTGAGCGTGGCGACGTCGTGACCGGCGATGCGCACGGTCCCGCTGGTCGGCCGGTCGAGCGTGCCGATCATGTGCAGCATGGTCGACTTGCCCGATCCGGACGGCCCGACGATGGCCAGCAACTCCCCCTGCTCGACCTGCAGATCGACGCCGCGAAGGGCCTGGACGTTCCCGCCGTAGACCTTGGTCACCGCCTTCAGCTCGATGATCATGTCGCGGGCACCCCGACCTTCATGCCCTCGGTCAGGCCCGGGCCCTCGACCTCGACCAGGCCCTCGGCGAAGGTGCCGAGCTCGACCGGGACGACCCGGCTGCCGCCCGCCTCGACGACCTCCAGCCCGAACCCGCCCTCGCGGGTGGCCAGCAGGGCCTCCACCGGGACGGCGAGCACGTTCTCGTGCTTCTCGCTCTGCAGCTCGACCTCGACCGGGGCCTGGTCGAGCCGGGTCTTCGGCTTCTTGTCCAGGGCGATCTCGACGTCGATGGTGGTGCGCGGGTCCTGGCCGCCGGAGGACTCGGCCACCTTGCCCACCTCGACGATGCGTCCCGAGACCGTCTCGCCGCCGGGCAGCTCGATCCGCGCCCGGGCGCCCTTCCTGGCCAGGGCCTGCTCGGCCGCGTCGAGGTCCACGTGCACCTGGAGCGTGGTGCCGCTGACGGTCATGATCTCCTGGCCGGGCCGCACCTTCGCGCCGACCTCGGCCTTGATCTCGCCGACCCGGACCGCGCCGGGCAGGAAGACGACGTGGCCGGCGGTGATGCGGCCGGTCTCCTCCAGGCCGCGGTCCTGCTGCCACTCCAGGACCGCGGCGTAGGTCTCGTAGTCGAACTCGTCCTCCACGTCCACGTCGTAGCCGAGGGCCTTGAGGTTGCGGCGGAGCTGGGTGATGTCGGGGCCGTCGCTCACGCCCCACGACAGCTCCCGGTAGAGGGGGAGCGTGCCGTACAGGAGGGTGACCGGTTCGCGGTCCACCTTGATCAGCGACTGGCCGCGCCGCACGATGCGGCCGGGGTCGGGGGTCCAGGTCACGGTGCCGGCCCGCTCGGTGGTGATGCGTTGCCGGTCGGCGTAGGTGAGCGTGCCGTCGACCTTCTCCCGGTCCACCAGGTCGCGGCGGGTGATCTCGGCCGTGGCCGCGACCGTGGGGGCGCCGGCGCTGGTGGGGGCGACGACCGGCTCGGCGAGGCCGAGCGCGAGCCAGCCGCCGGCCGCGATCACCCCGATCGCGGCCGCCGCGGTGAGGACCCGCCTCATCCCTTGCCGCCCGGCGCGTACTCCTTGCAGGCGGCCTGTGCCGCCTCGACCTTCTTCTCGCCGATGTCCTTGGAGATCTTGAACTCGATGCGGCCGTCCATGCCCGGGTCGTCCATCGGGACGCCGTTGTCGCGCATGCACTGCGCGAACTTGAGCAGCCGGTCGTGCTCCTCCTTGGACAGGCCGCCGGCCCGGTCGCCGACGGAGCCCTGCATATGCTGCTGGCAGGCCTTCTGCGCCTTCTCCACCTTCTCGCGGTCGCCGGGACCGCCCTGGATCTTGATCATGCCGTTGGCGCCGGGGTCCTCCATCTGCACGCCGTTCTCGCGCATGCACTGGGCGAACTTGAGGGCGGCCTGCTGGCGGTCGACGGAGGGCGAGGCGGAGGGCGAGCCGGTACCGGTACCGGCTCCCGTGGCGGTCGCGGTCGAGCCGCAGGCGGACAGGGCGAGGGCCAGCAGCAGGGCCGGCACGAAACGTGGCTTCATGCCGCACACTCCAGCGAGCCGGGCGCTAAACGTGGATAAGGCTCATAAGGCTTACCGGGGTCTAACACCCCGCACGGCAGGCTCAGCGGCATGAGAGTGCTGGTGGTGGAGGACGAGGAGCAGATGGCCGACGCGATCGCCCGCGGCCTGCGGCTGCACGCGATGGCGGTGGACGTCGCCTACGACGGGCGGGAAGCGCTCGAACGGGCCTCCTACGTCGACTACGACGTCGTCGTGCTCGACCGCGACCTGCCCGAGGTGCACGGCGACGAGGTCTGCCGCTCGCTCGGCGGGTCGAGCCGGGTGCTGATGCTCACCGCCGCCGGCCGGGTGCACGACCGGGTCCAGGGGCTGGGACTGGGCGCGGACGACTACCTGGCCAAGCCGTTCGTCTTCGCCGAACTGGTCGCCCGCGTCCGCACCTTGGGGCGGCGGGTGGGCCGTCCGGAGACGCCCCCGCTGGAGCGGCGCGGCATCGTGCTCGACCCGGCTCGCCGTACGGTGGCCAGGAACGGCGCGGCCGTGGGGCTCAACCGCAAGGAGTTCGACCTGCTGCGCGCCCTGCTGGAGGCCGGCGGCGAGCTGGTCAGCTCGGCCGAGTTGCGCCGCCGGGTCTGGGACGAGTTCGCGCCCGACTCCGGGGTGCTGCGGGTGACCATGACCTCGTTGCGCCGCAAGCTGGGCACGCCCTCGGTGATCGAGAACGTGCCGGGTCGGGGGTATCGCCTGTGAGACGGCTCGGCCTGCGCACCCGGCTCACGCTGATCTACGGCGGGCTGTTCTTCCTGGCCGGGGCGGTGCTGGTGTGGTTCTCGCACCTGTTCAACACCCGCTCGCTCAAGACGAAGATCGTCGGCGCGAAGCCGGTGGACGCCGCCTCCGCCGACGTCCTGTTCGAGAAGCTCTCGACCGTCGAGGACGGCGTGCAGCAGGACATGCTGCGCACCTCGATCACCATCCTGGTCATCGTGGGGCTGGTCGCGCTGGTGATCGGTTACTTCGTCGCCGACCGGGCCCTGCGCCCCCTCGACCTGGTCACCCAGACCGCCCGGCGGCTGTCGGAGAGCACGCTGCACGAGCGCATCGGCCTGGAAGGGCCCGACGACGAGGTCAAGAAGCTCGCCGACACCTTCGACGCCATGCTCGACCGGCTGCACCGCGTCTTCGACAACCAGCGGCGCTTCATCGCCAACGCCTCCCACGAGCTGCGCACCCCGCTGGCGATCAACCGGACCGTGCTGGAGGTCTCGCTGGAGGAGCCGGACAGCTCCGAAGACCTCCGGACGCTGGCACGCACGCTGCTCAGCACCAACGCCCGCTATGAGCGGCTGATCGAGGGGCTGCTCCTGCTCGCCGAATCGGCCGAGGAGCTGGGCGTGCGCCGGCCGGTCGAGCTGTCGGCCGTGGTGAAGGCGGCGCTCGACCAGCTCGACCTGGCCCGCAAGCGCTCGGTCACCATCCACCACGACCTCTCGCCGGTGACCGTGGAGGGTGACCCGCTGCTGCTCGAACGGGCCGTGTTCAACCTGCTGGAGAACGCGGTCAAGTACAACCACCGCGACGGCGAGGTGTGGGTGCGCGTCGACGGCACCGGCTCGCTCGTCGTCGAGAACACCGGGCCGGCGGTCGCGCCGTACGAGGTGGACGACCTGTTCGAGCCGTTCCGGCGGGCGCAGGGCGAGCGCGTGCGCTCGGCCAAGGGCGCCGGGCTCGGCCTGTCCATCGTCCGCGCGATCATGGACGCCCACGGCGGTACGGCCAGCGCCCGAGCCCGCCCGGACGGGGGCCTGGCAGTAGGGCTGGCCCTACCCCCGGTTCGCCGGTGAGCAGGATCGAGCCGCCAGGCCCCGATCCGTAGTTTTATGGGCATGAACTCCCTCCAGCGCCTCACCGCCGACACCCGCTACTGCCTGGCCGGACTGCCCGCCTCAGCGCTGTCCTTCAGCGTCACGATCGCCGGCGTCGCCGCCGGAGTCGGCAGCGCGGTCGCCTTCGTCGGCCTGCCCGTCCTGGCCGGCACCGCCGGCGCCGCCCGCCGCTTCGCCGACTTCGAGCGCGGCGGCCTCGCCGAGGTGATCGACCGGCCGCTCGCCGTGCCCGACTACTCCGAGGCGCCGAGCTGGGCCGGGTGGTTCCGCCGCACCATGCACCCGCTGACGCGCGGCCAGGCCTTCCTCGACCTGCTGCACGCGATCATCAACTTCCCGTTCGCCATCGTCGCCTTCGTGATCACCGTCACCTGGTGGGCCGGCGCCATCGCGGGGCTCACCTTCCCGCTGTACGGCTGGATCCTGTACAACCTGTCGGAGTCGCAGACGACGCTGCCCGAGCTGCTCGGCCTCGGCGACGGGCTCGGCGCCTACCTGGGCTTCAGCACCCTGGCCGGGGTCCTCTTCGCGCTCACCCTCATCCCGGTCGTCCGCACCGCCACCCTCCTGCGCGCCTCGCTGGCCCAGGCGCTGCTCACCCGGCCCGTGTACGGCACGCGGCCCCGCCCGATGGCCATGGCCGCCCTCTGACCAGCCCGCCGGCTCGTCACGGCTTCCAGCACAGCGCGGGGTCGGGATGATCGAAGAAGCCGAGCTCCCGGTAGAGCGGTTCACCCTCCCGGGAGGCGAACAGGTCCACGCGCACGGCCTCGCGTTCCCGGAACCAGTCGAGCAGCCCCTGCATGATCGCGCGGCTGTGGCCGCGCCGTCGGTGCGCCGGATCGGTGACCACGCCGATCACGTGCCCGATCCGGCCGTTGCGTGAGTGCGGGCCGGGAAACCACTGCTCGATGGTGCCGATGCCGCAGGCGGCCAGGCCGCCGACGCCGTCCACGACCAGGATCCGTGCGTCGTCCTGCGCCAGTTTGGCCTCCAGGACCGAGGCGAGGGCGTCCCGCCAGTCGTCGCCTGCCGACGAGGGGTTGAAGAAGTCGCCGCCGAGGTCCTCGAACAGCAGGGCCCGCAGGCGGACGAGCTCGGCGATGTCGTCCTTGGACGCCTGCCGTACATCGGGGTGATGGGTCATGCGGATCAGATTGATGTAATGGTCTTATGCGCTTCAACCCTTACGGCGAGGATGCGGTGAACCTGGCCGCGGATCTGGCCAACCGGCGCCCGGCGACCGCTCAGGAACTCGCGGACCGTTGCCGGGCGGCGGGGCTCGTGCTGGAGCGGCCGGCCACGCCTGAGGACGTGGACCGGGTCCACGCCGTTCTGGAGAGGTGGGAGAAGGTCGTCGACGCCGCCGGCGAGCACGAACGCGCCGAGCTGGTCAATCGCATGCTGGCGGAGTCGGCCGCCTACCCCCGGCTGACCGACCACGCGGGGACCGGCTGGCACCTGCACTACCGCGACGACCGGCAATCGCTCGGCTCGGTGCTGTTCGCGCTCATCTCCGTGGGGACCGCGTTGCACCTGGTGGGGCGAGGGATGCACCGGCTCGGGCGGTGCGCCGTGACCGAGTGCGCCAC
Source organism: Nonomuraea sp. NPDC050310 (assembly GCF_040655795.1). Lineage (NCBI taxonomy): Bacteria > Bacillati > Actinomycetota > Actinomycetes > Streptosporangiales > Streptosporangiaceae > Nonomuraea > Nonomuraea sp. NPDC050310. The sequence goes on from NZ_JBFAKP010000025.1 coordinate 76,883, forward strand.
GATCTTCGCCGACACCTCCCGCACCGGGCGGCAGCGCTACTGCTCGCCGCGGTGCGCCAACCGGGACGCGGTCCGCCGGCACCGGGCGGGCTGAGCAGCCGCGGCGGTCACGCCTCCGAAGCGGCCAGCAGCCGTTCGGCCAGCTCGCGTACGGCGGCGCGAAGCTCGGGGCAGCCTGCCACGCGGAACGGGGCCGGGAGGACGGCGAGTTGCTCGGCGTACCAGGCCGGGTTGCTGGTGGTGCCGGTCAGCCGGCACGACTGCGGGGAGAGGTCGGTCAGCAGCCCGAGAGCGCGGGGCAGGCAGCGGGCGGCGAGCGCGGCGGGGGCGTGGATGAGCACGTCGACCTCGTAGTCCCAGCCGACGGCGAGGTGCTCCTCCAGCACGGCCACGGGGTCGAGGCCGGCGGGCGGGTCGAAGGTCGCGGGGAGGGCGGCGACGGCGGCCATGCGGTCGACGCGGTAGGCGCGGCGGGCGGAGGCGGTGTGCGACCAGCACAGCAGGTACCAGCGGCCGTGCCGGACGACCACGGCCCAGGGGTCGACCTCGAACTCGCGGGCGGCTCCGCCGCCGGTGCGGTACGCCAGCCGTACCCGCTGGTGGCGGGAGCAGGCCTGGACCAGGGCGGTGGTCAGGTGCGGGTCGGGGCGGGCGGCGGCGCGGTCGGGAGCCGGGGCGGTGGTCCGGCGGACCGCCTCGACCTGGGCGGCGACCGGCGCGGGCAGCGCCCGGACGATCTTGCCGAGGGCGGCGCCCACCGGCCCGTCACCGGCGTCGTGGTGGCCGTCGAGCACGGCCATGACCAGGCCGAGGGCCTCGTCGGCGGTGAAGACGAGCGGCGGGGGCCGCAGACCCCGGCCGACGCGGTAGCCGCCGTAGGGGCCACGGGTGGACTCGACGGGGATGCCGGCCTCGCGCAGGATGCCGACGTAGCGGCGCGCGGCCCGCTCGGAGACGCCGAGCCGGTCGGCCAGGGCGTCGGCGCGGATGCCGGGCTGGTTCTGCAGCAGTTCGAGGGCGAGAAGGGCCCGCGCGGCAGGACCGGCGTCAGATTTCACCGAACACGCTCACAATCCGGCAGTAGAACGTCCGGAATGGAATCTAACATCGCCCGACATGGAGAAGAACCTGCTCGACACGTCGATCGAGGAGCCGGCCATGGACGCCGGGGAGGTCGAGATGGCGCTGTTCGCGCTCGACCGCTCGCGGGCGCAGTTCGCCTGGAAGGTGGGCGGCCTGGACGCGGAGGCGCTGCACCGGCGGCACCCGCCGAGCGCGATGACGCTCGCCGGGCTGATCAAGCACCTGGCGCTGGTGGAGGACGAACGGACCTGCGTCGACCTGCTGGGCCGGCCCCTGGGTGAGCCATGGACGAAGGCCGACCCGCAGGGCGGCTGGGCGGTGGACGGGGACAGCCCGGAGGAGTTGTACGCGCTGTGGCAGGGCGCGGTCGACCGGTCGCGGGCGGCTCTGGCCGAGATCCTGCCGCACGGCGGGCTCGACCAGCGCTCGAAGTTCAGGACGCGGGACGGCGACTCCCCCAACCTGCGGCGCGTGCTGACCGACCTGCACGACGAGTACGCCCGGCACGTGGGCCACGCCGACCTGTTCCGCGAGGCGATCGACGGCCTGGTCGGCGAGGACCCGCCACAGGCATGAGCAAGTTGACCATCGTCCCGGCCAACGAGGCCCCCTGGGCGGATCTGCAGGCGATCTTCAGCGTCCGCGAGGCGAGCCGCTGCCTGTGCCAGCGCTTCAAGGTGGAGGGCTGGATCTGGCGCGACTCCACCCTGGACCAGCGGACCGCGGCGCTGCGCTCCCAGACGGCGGCGCCGGAGACCAGCGGGCTGGTCGCCTACCTCGACGGCGAGCCGGTCGCGTGGGTGGCGGTGGAGCCGCGCGTCGCCTACCCGAAGTTGCGCACGTTGCGGGTGCCGTGGAGCGGGCGCGAGGAGGACAAGGACGACGAGGGCGTCTGGTCGGTCACCTGCTTCGTGGTGCGCAAGGGGTATCGGGGCCGGGGGCTGACCTACGAGCTGGCACGCGCGGTCGTCCCGTACGCCAGGGAGCGGGGGGCTCGCGCGCTGGAGGCGTACGCGATGCTCACCCAGCCGGGCAAGGAGATCACCTGGGGCGAGCTGCACGTGGGCGCGGTGCAGGTGTTCGAGGAGGCGGGCTTCACGGAGGTGTGCCGGCCGACGCTGCGCCGGGTGATCATGCGGGTGGAGTTCGGTCCTTGACCGCCTCGCCGGACCTGCGGGCGGCGAAGACCTTGCGCCAGTGTTCGGCGGATCTGAGCATGTCGTCCATGAGGTGCCCGAGCAGCCGGCTCATGTCGTCCAGGCGTGCGCCGGCCGGGGTGCCGGCGCCCATGACGGCGACGCCCTGCCGCGAGGTCTCGACCAGGGCCGCGTTCGCCTGCACGCTGGCCAGCCAGGACCGGAGCCAGACGTCGTCGTCCACGACGTACAGGTCGCGGCGGCGGCGCGGGTCGCGACGCCTGGTGAGCAGTTCCTGGCTTTCGAGGAAGCCGACCGCCAGGGAGATGGACGCCGGGCTGACCTGGAGCCGGGCGACGAGCTCGGCCGCGGTGAGGGTGCCGCTGTCGGTGAGGTAGAGCGTCACCATGACCCGGGCCGCCATCTGCGGCATGCCGCCGCTGACCAGCACCTCGACCAGGCGTTCCTCGAAGGCGCGCACCGCGCGCGGGTCGCGGCCGAAGGGATTGGGGATGGCCGGGACCTTGGGGGCGGCCGGGCCGGAGCGCTTGGCCCGCTTGCCGGTCTCGCGCTGGGCCCGGTCGGCCCGGTAGGACTCCGGGCCGCCGTTGCGCGCGACCTCGCGGCTGATCGTCGAGGTCGGGCGGTCGAGGCGGCGGGCGATCTCGGCGTAGCCCAGCCCTTCGGCCAGACCGGCGGCGATGTCCTTGCGGTCCTGCGCGGTCAGCCGTCCTCCGGGCATCCAGGTGTCCTCCGTTGCGTTCGGTTCCGAGGCCATTGCAATAGTGCCGTTGCGTTCAGGCGGAGACTAGATGCAATTCTCGGACTCTTTATCCTGCACAAACGGAGCAATTCCTCAGATTATGGATTGATCGAAGCTTGAATGCAACGTAGCGTTCGCCAGGTGTTGAACAAGACTCGCTCGCTCGCCCCCGACCTGGCCCGCGGCTTCATGTTGCTCCTCATCGCTCTGGCCCACGCGCCCGCCTTCGTCGGCGACTGGAGCGGCCCCGCCTGGCTCGCGTTCACCAAATCGCTGATCGCCGACAACCAGGCCCGGGACATGTTCATCTTCCTGTTCGGCTACGGCCTCGGGCAACTGGCGCACAGCCGCCGGGCCAAGGGCCTGGAGTGGATCTCCACCCGCAAGCTGATGCGCCGCCGGGCCTGGTGGCTGATCGCGATCGGCCTGCTGAACACCGCGCTGCTGGTGCCGTTCGACATCATCGCGGTCTACGGGCTGACCCTGCTGGCCCTCGCTCCCATGGTGCGGGCCAGGGACTCGGTCCTGTGGTGGACGGCCGGCCTGACGCTGATCCCGGCGACCCTGCTGCTGGCCTGGCAGAGCGTCATCGCCCAGGCCGGGCCGGTCACCATGACCTCCTTCATGGCCGGCACCTTCGGCGAGCACGTGATCGGCAACCTCCCCACCTGGCCCGGCAACGCGCTGGCCGGCACCATCATGGTCGTCCCCGGCATGCTGGCCGGCATCTGGGCCGCCCGCCGCCGGCTGCTCGACGAGCCCGAGCGGCACCTGCCCCTCCTGCGCCGGCTCGCCTACGGCGGCCTCGCCCTCGCCCTGATCGGCCGGCTGCCCGCCGCGCTCCTGGCCGCCGGCGCCTTCCCGCTGCCCGCGACGCCGCTGCGCTGGGCCATCGCCGTCGGGCACGACCTGACCGGGTACGCCGGCGGCGTCGGCATGGCCGCGGCCATCGGCCTCATCGCCGTGCGCATCCACCGCCGTGGCCCGCTCACCACCGCCCTGACCGCCCTGGGCCAGCGCTCGCTGAGCTTCTACCTCTTCCAGGCCGTGGTGTGGGTCGTGCTCTTCTACCCCTTCGGCCTCGGCCTGCACGACGACCTGAGCTTCGCGGCCACCTTCGTGATCGCGGTCGCGGTCTGGGTCGTCTCGCTCCTGCTCGCCTGGCTGATGCACGCCGCCGGGTACCGCGGACCCGGTGAGGTTCTCCTGCGCAAGCTCGCCGACCGCCCGGAGACCCCCGTGTCCTCGCAGGTGGAGGCCCCTGCCAGACTTTCCCCATGACCGCATCGACCCCCGCCAAGGGCGACCCGAGCAGCTACTTCCCGGCCATCGAGAAGAAGTACGGCAAGCCCGTCCAGGAGTGGCTGGACCTGATCCAGGCCTCTCCCCTGACCAAGCACATGGAGCTCGTCTCCTGGCTGAAGACCGAGCACGGCCTGGGCCACGGTCACGCCAACGCGCTCGTCGCGCACTTCCGCGCCCAGCAGGGCTAGGTCGCGAACCAGTTGGTGATCTCCGGCATCTAAGCAGGTGAGAGTCCGCCTGCGTGCGGCTGGCGGCTCTCCTCCGTGACGGGCCGCCGCCCCGACCTACCGGTCGCGGGCGGCGTTTCCGCACAGGGCCCGATCCACCAGCTCCCTCAGCTTGGTCTCCACGGCCTTCGGCAGCGGGTAGGCGTTGACCGCCACCGTGGCCCTTCGCCCGTCGGCCGTGGCGCCGGCCAGCGTGCGGTAGCCGTAGAAGCTGCCACGATGGCCGTACCAGACGCCTTCGCAGGCCCGGGACGGCGTGCTCACCAGGCCCAGCCCGTACCTCGCCCCGGGCCAGAGGCGGTTGCCGGTCGCCACGCCCTCCCGCATCCGGGCCAGCACGTGGTCGGGCAGCAGCCGGCCGTCGAGCAGGGCGGCGAGGAAGCGGTTGACGTCGGCCGGCGTCGAGATCAGCGCGCCGCTCGCCCCCGCCAGGCTGGGGTGGAAGCTCCTCGTCACGTCCGCCGGGCCGTCGGGCAGCGGGAAGTAGCCGTGCGCGTGCCGTCCCGGGATCTTGGTGGTGTTCCCCGGCCAGGAGCTGTCCCGCAGCCCGAGCGGGCGCAGGATCCGCCGGGTCACCTCGCGGCCGACGTCGTTGCCGGTGACCTTCTCCACCAGCAGGCCGGCGACCAGGTAGTTGGTGTTGGAGTAGTGCCACTCGCCGCGCGGCGTGCCCTTCAGCCGGACGCCCCGGGCGACCAGGTCGGCGGCCTCGTACCGCTTCAGCCGCCACTCGTCGGCGCGGCCCAGGTCGAGGGCCTTGGTGTAGTCGCCGAGCCCGCTGGTGTGGTCGAGCACCTCGCGGACGGTGATCGCCGCCGGAACCAGGCCGGGCAGGTAGTCCACGACCGGCCGGTCCAGCTCCAGCCGCCCCTCGGCGACCAGTTGGAGGACGACGGTCGCGGTGAAGGTCTTCGTCACGCTGCCGATCCGGAACCGCTCGTCGCCGCGCATGGCCCGCTCGCGTCCGAGCTCGGCCCGGCCGGCCGCCGCGGTCCAAGGGCGGCAACCGGGCCGTTCCACGGTCAGGACCGCGCCGATCACCCTGAGCTCGCGCAGCAGCGCCCGGGCTTCGCCGTGCTCGCACGGGTCCGCGTCCGCCCGGGCGGGCTGGGCCAGGGCGGTCACCGAGGTCGCCAATGCCAGCGCGATCATGATTCTTCCGGCTCTTCGCATGAGGCGATCATGAGTCGGCGGCCGGTCCCGCCGGATCGGCCGTTCGGGCAGAGCCCCTCCTTCGCCAGGCCGAGGCGTCCGGTCGTCCGGACGCACGAGGGCTCAGGCCAGAGGGACGGGATAGTCGCCCATCGGGTGGCCGGACAGCCAGGGTTCGTGGATCACCGGGGCCGGCAGGCCGGCCAGTTCGGGCACGTAGCGGCGCACGTACTCGCCGTCGGGGTCGAACCGCCTGGCCTGGCGGAGCGGATTGAAGGTGCGGTTGGGGCGGGTGTCGTTGCCGGTCCCCGCGACCCACTGCCAGTTGCCGCAGTTGTTCGCCACGTCCCCGTCGAGCAGCAGCTCGTGGAAGTGCGCGGCGCCGATCCGCCAATCGAGGCGCAGGTGCCGCACCAGGTAGGAGGCGGTGATCAGCCGGGCGCGGTTGTGCATCCAGCCCTCGGCGAGCAGTTGCCGCAGGCCGGCGTCGACGATCGGGACGCCGGTCAGCCCCTGCCGCCAGGCCTCGGCCGCGTCCGGGTCCTCGCGCCATCGGTGGCCGCGCGGGCGGTAGTCGCGCCGGGCGATCTCCGGGAAGGCGGCGGTGACCTGGTGGTGGAAGTCGCGCCAGCACAGTTGCCGGGTGAAGTCCTCGTTGCCGGCCGCGGCCAGCTCCAGCGGCGACAGGCAGCCGAAGCGCAGGTAGGGGCTGAGCCGGGAGGTACGGTCACCCGCCAGGTCGTCGTGGCCGTCGGCGTAGCCGTCCAGGCCGGTGTCCAGCCAGGCGCGCATCCGCTCGCGGCCGGCCGACTCCCCGCCGCGCATCGCGCCCCAGCGTGGCCCGGCCTCGGGCAGCTCCCCCGCCTCCACCCCGGCCGGTACGGCCAGCCGTTCCGGCACCGGCGCGGGCGCCCGCCGTGCTCGCCGGCTCCAGGCCCGCCAGTAGGGCGTGAAGACCCGGTAGTGGTCCCCGCCTCCGCCCGGCCGCAGCTCGCCGGGCGGCACCACGGTCACACCCGGATGGAACCGGACGTCGAGGCGTTCGGCGGCCAGCCGCCGCTGCCGGCGTTGCGCGAGCGCGCTGACGTCCGCGCTGGCGTGGACGGCCTCGGCGCCGACCTGGCGGGCCAGCCGCAGGGTCTCGGTCACGGTGTCCCCGCGCCGGACGAACAGCTCCCCGCCCCTGGCCCGCAACGAGGCCCGCAGGTCGGTCAGGCAGTCGAGCAGGAAGCTCGTGCGCCGCCCGGCCGGGATCGCCGGGTCCAGCACGAACAGCGGAACGACCTGCCGGGCGGCGGCGCAGGCGGCGGCCAGGGCAGGGTGGTCGTGGACCCGTAGGTCCCGGTTGAGCAGTACGATCGCGGTCTCCATCACCAGGAATTCGTCAGGGAGCCGCCCGCGGTTGCAACCTGCCGGACCTGGTGTCCGAAGGAATGGACGGAGCGATGGCTGAGCAACGGGACACGAGCGACGAGGAGGGCTACGGCATCGGAGCCGTGGCCCGGCGGCTCGGCGTGCCCGCGCCCACGCTCCGCACCTGGAACCTGCGCTACGGCATCGGTCCCAGCCGGCGTAGCCCCGGCGGGCACCGCCGCTACGACCGGGCCGACCTGCGGCGCCTGGAGGAGATGAGCCGGCTCATCCACCAGGGCGTCCCGCCCGCCGAGGCCGCGCGCGAGGCCCTGCGCGGGACCCCGGCCCCGGCGTCCGAGCCCGCCGAGCCGGCTCCGGCCGTAGAGCCAGGCGCGGCCGTGCCGTCGGTCGCGATGCTGAGCCGCGCGGCGGTGCGCCTGGACGGCCGGACCCTCGACGAAGGGCTGGCCGCCGCGCTCGCCCGGCACGGCGCGGCCTGGACGTGGGCGCACCTGGTGGTGCCGGTCTTTCGCGCGATCAGCCGGCGGCAGGCGCAGACCGGCGCGGGGATCGAGGTAGAGCACGTCTTCTCCGACCGGGTCCTGGCCGCGTTGCATCCGCTGCTGGCGACCGGCCGGGCGGCGGGGCGGCCGGTGCTGCTCGCCTGCGCCGAGGAGGAACAGCACAGCCTGCCCGTCTACGCGCTGGGCGCCGTGCTGGCCTCGGCGATGGGGGTGGACGCCCGGGTGCTGGGGGCGCGCGTGCCGTACCCGGCGCTGGCCGACGCGGTGCGGGCGCTGGGGCCGAGCGCGGTGTTCGTCTGGTCGCAGCAGGAGGAGACCGGCGATCCCGCGCCGCTGGCCGCCCTGCCCGCGGTGCGGCCGCCGTACCGGCTCGTGGTCGGCGGGCCGGGCTGGCACGCGGAGTTGCCGCGCGGGGTGGTCAGGGTCGACTCCCTGGACGCCGCGGTGAGCACGCTGGTGGCCGCGGCCCGCTGACCGGCTGGTCAGGAGGGCCGTGACGCGGCGGCGGCGAGGTTGGCCGGCATCCGGCCGAAGATCACCCGGTGGAACGGCACCAGGCACCACCAGTACAGGTGGCCGAACAGGCCGTGCGGGTGGAAGATCGCCCGCTGCTCGTACACCGTCCGGCCGTCCTCGGTCCGCACGCCCAGCTCCAGCCAGGCCACGCCCGGCACCAGCATCTCGGCGCGCAGCCGCAGCAGCCGCCCCGGTTCGATCTCCTCCACCCGCCAGAAGTCGTTGGCGTCGCCGACGCGGAGCCGGCGGGGGTCACGCCGGCCGCGCCGCAGCCCCACGCCGCCGACCGCCCGGTCGAGCACGCCGCGCAGCTTCCAGGCGGTGGGCAGCGAGTACCAGCCGTTCTCGCCGCCGATGCCCTCGATCACCCGCCACAGCGCCTCCGGCGCGACGTCGCTGGTCAGGGTGCGGCGGTCGATGTAGAGGCTGCCGCCGGCCCAGTCGGGGTCGCTGGGCAGCGGGTCGCTGGGCGCGCCCGGCGTGGAGGCGGACGTCCAGCGGGTCGCCACGTCCGCCTCCTTGATCTTCTGCAGCGCCAGCTTGACCGCCAGCGAGAAGCCGATCAAACCCTCGGGCGGATCGGGGACGTAGCGGGCGATGTCGTGCTCGCGGCAGACGGTCTCGTTGCGCAGCCCCTCGACCAGCGGGCGCGCGATCGAGGCGGGCACCGGGGTGACCAGGCCGACCCAGTGGCTGGACAACCAGGGGCTGAGCAGCGGCACCGGGATGATCAGCCGGGGCGGCAGCCCGGCCGCCGCCGCGTAGCCGTGCATCATCTCGCCGTACGTCAGCACGTCGGGACCGCCGATGTCGAAGGCGCGGTTCACCTCGTCCGGCACGTCCGCCCAGGCGCGCAGGTAGCGCAACACGTCGCGGACCGCGATGGGCTGGGTCCGGCTGTGCACCCAGCGCGGGGTGGTCATCACCGGCAGCCGCTCGGTGAGGTGGCGCAACATCTCGAAGGACGCCGAGCCCGACCCGATGATCACCGCCGCGCGCAGCACCACGGCCGGCACCGGCGCGTCGAGGAAGATCCGCGCCACCTCGGCCCGGGACCGCAGGTGCGGGGAGAGCGCCCCCTCGCCGGACAGGCCGCCCAAGTAGACGATCCGGCGTACGCCCGCGGCCTGCGCCGCCGCCGCGAAGACGCGGGCCGCCTCCCGGTCGGCGCCGGCGAAGCCCTTGCCGCCGCCCATGGTGTGGATCAGGTAGTAGGCGACCTCGACGCCCTCCATCGCCGCCCGCGTCGCCTCCGGGTCGAGCGCGTCGGCGGTCGCGATCTCCGTACGGCCGGCCCACGGCAGGTCGCGCAGCCGGCCGGGCGAGCGGACCATGCACCGCACCCGGTGCCCGGCCTCCAGCAGCTCGGGCACGAGCCGCCCGCCGATGTAGCCGGTCGCGCCGGTCACCAGGCAGAGGGCCACGGCTCAGCCCCTTTCCGGCGTGTGGTTGCGCAGGCGGAGGTCGTCAGGGTACGGGGCGAAGTAGGTCTGGTCGCGCACCCACGCCGCGCCCTCGCCGCGGGCGTGGTGCCGCATCAGCGTGGCCGGCACGCTGAGCGGCACCTGGCCCGCCTTGTAGGCGTCGATGACGCCGAGCAGGTCGTCCCGGCGGACGGGGTCGAGATCGAGCATGCCCAGGCAGTGGTGGAGCACGTTGACGTTCCGGCCCGGGCTGGGCTTCTTCGCCAGGATGCGGCGGAAGACCTCGCCGTAGCCGCCGGCCACCTCGTACGGCTCCGCCGAGCCGGCGCGGGCGACGATCCGGCCGGCCTCGCGGTAGAGCTGGGGGTCGTGCGCGAGCAACTGCATCTTGTGCCGGGCGTGGAAGGCCACCAGGTCGCGCGGCTTCCAGTCGCCCTGCCGCAGTTCGCGCAGCCGGGCATGGGCGAAGATCCGCTCGACGAAGGCCTCGCGCAGCAGCGCGTCGTTGAGCCGGCCCTCGTCCTCGACCGGGAGCAGCGGGTGGGCGTCGAGGACCGTGCCGGCGAACAGGCCCCGGTTGCGGCGCTCGACCGGCGGGCCGTCGGGGCCGGGGTAGACGGGGATGCCGTGGATGCCGCAGCTCGGGCTGCGGGCCTTGAACACGTACCCGTCCACGTCGAGTTCGGCGGCTCTCCGGCGGGCCAGCTCGCGCATCTCGTCGGTGAGGTCGCGGCGGGTCTTCCTGGTCATCAGGCGGGGGCCCGCCGGGGAGGTCTCCAGGCGCAGCGTCTCGCGGGGGGTGCCGAGGCCGGCCTCCATCTCGGGGCAGATCCGCACCCAGTCGACGTACGGGTCGAGCGGGCCGGCGAGGAAGCGGTCGCGGCTGTGGCCGCCGTTGAACCGGACCGGCTCGCCGACCAGGCAGCTCGACACCGCCACCCGTGGCCTGACCATGACCCCACCTCCCCGTCTGGAGAAAACCTACTCACAATTTATTCAACCTGCCCTCGACAGGCGCGCGCAACCAACTCGGGGGAGATCGTCTACCACTGCTCGCAGGAGACGAAGTGCACCAGCCGTGCCCGTCCGACCGGGTCGAGCTCGGTGCAGGAGTGCGTGCCGTCCGGTGCGGGCGCCAGCTCGAACAGGTGCCGGGCGCTGTCCCGGAACGCCTTGGCGCTGCCGGTCATGAACAGGGTCTCGGCGTGCACGTGCTGGTGGAACAGGTCGCGGTTCTCCCGGAAGCGCCCGGCCGCGTGATCGATTTCGGGAGCCCTCCAGCCCACCTCCACGGTCCGCGCCCGTCCCGCCCCCAGCCGCCCGCGCACCTCCTTCCACCGCGACGGCCTGAACTGCAGCGAGTGATGCACCAGCACCAGGTCCAGCCGCCGCCCACCACCCACCGAAGCCGGTACGGCGTTGCCGCGCAGCGGCACATGCACCAGCGCGTGCGGTGAGGCGGCGGCGAGTTCCCACAACGCGCCGATCCGCCGGGCGGCCTCCTGGTCGAGGTAGGCGTCGAAGGAGCGGTCCTCGTCGAGCAGGACCGCGTGCCGGAGCGGCCGGGCCGGGCGCAGCACGGTGAGCCGGTGCACCTGGTGGACGGTGAGGGCCAGCTTCATCGCCCCGACCCTACTCGTCGGATTCGGGCTCCTCCGTCCTGACCCGGCGGCGGTGGCTGGTGTCGCAGAACGGGTAGGTACGGCTGCGGCGGCAGACGCAGAGCGCGACCAGGAAGCGGTCGGAGCGCACGGTGGTGTCGTCGTCGAGGGTGATCTCGACCGGTCCCTCGACCAGCATGGGGCCGCCCTGGACCAGGGCGACCCTGGTGTCGTCAAGCGGCCTGCGCGGCCGCGGCGTGTCGCCGGGCACGGATCACCACCAGTTCCTCCTCGCACTGGCCGGGCTCGATGAGCCCCTGGGCGGCCAGTTGGGCGGCTCGGGCCCGCATGACCGGGCCGAAGCGTTCGGGACGGCGCGCGTCCACGGTGGCGCGGAGCCCGGCCTCACGCAGGTGGCGCAGGGAGGCCTCCACCCCGCAGAGAGCGGAGTGCACGATGAGCAGGGTGCCGCCGGCCGCCAGGTGGCGGGGCGCGGCGGCGCAGATGCGGTCCAGGAGCCGCCGGCCGTCGAGGCCGGCGTCCCAGGCGCGGGCGGCGCTGTGCGAGCCGGGCGGCCTGGAGCGGCCGGCGACGTAGGGCGGGTTGGCGAGGATGACGTCGAACTCCTCACCCCGCAGCGGTTCGAAGAGGTCGCCGCGCAGGACCCGGACCCGCAGGCCGCGCACGGTGGTGTTGAACCAGGCGGCGAAGGCCGCCCGGAGGCTGACGTCCACGGCGGTCACCTGTGCCGCCACGGTGTGCCGTGCGGCCAGCACCGACATCAGGCCCGTTCCCGAGCAGATGTCGAGGATGCGAGCTCCGGGACGCAGGTCCAGACGCGAGAGCGACTCGGACAGCAGGAAGGTGTCTCCCTGCGGCCGGTAGACACCCGGCGGTCTCAACAAGAACATGTCTCACGAAATACCGCAATTCGGACGTTCCAAACTCAAGGCAGCGGGCTGAGCAGCGAGGACGCCGGTTCCGCCGCACGCCACGACGCCAGAACGTGCTCGCCGAACCGGTCCTCCAGGAACCCGGTCGCCTGCACCCCGAAGGTCACGTCGGCGGCCAGTTCCGGCTCGCGGGCCAGCAGGTCGCCCAGCACGTCCCGGCGCAGCACCTGCTCGTGCACGGCGTCCGCCTCGACGTGCTCGGTGTAGAACAGCGTGCCGCGGGGCCCGACGCCGAGCCGCTCGGCCGCCTGGGCCAGCCGGCGGGCGCTCGGCGAGGTGGTGATCTCGGCCGCCGCGAAGTGCCCGGCCAGCGCGCCGCGCAGCGCCCGGTGCAGGCCGAACAGGCTCATCATGTTCACCACGGCGAGCATCCGGGCCGGGGCCACGTCGAGGTAGGCGCCGTAGGCCGGATCGAGGTCGAGCTCCTCCATCAGGTCGGCGAACAGCTTGGAGTGCATCATCTCGGCCCGGCCGCCGCCGAACTCGTCGAACTCCACCGCGACCAGCGCCGCCTTGGCCTTGCCGGTCAGCCGCGGTATCACCCAGGCGTGCGGGTCGGCCTCCTTCAGGTGGTAGATCGAGCGGTGGGCCACGTACTCGCGGAACTGCCAGCGCTCCCCCTGGTCGCGCAGGTGGTAGGAGATGCCGTCGCCGTCGATCGGCTCGACCAGCAGCTCGTCCAGGACGCCGGTGACGTCGTCGCCGCCGGCCACGTTCGCCCGCAGGGCCGTCAGGAAGACGCGTTCGAGCTCGCCGCGCACGCTCAGCAGCCCGGGATGCCACTCCCAGGCGTCGTCCACCCCGCCGAAGCCGCGGTAGTGCAGCTCGTAGCAGGTGTAGAGGGCCAGGTGCAGGTCTTCGCCGAACGGGTCGCACTCGTCGGCGGCGGGCACGGCCGGATCGCGGCCGCTCAGCATCCCGACGACGGCGGCCGACATCGGGCCGCGCGGGACGGGCAGCTTCGGCGTGACGTCGTTCATGAGGTCCCTCCGTCGATCGTGAGCAGCCGGACGACCGGCGCCTCCCCCTCGCGAGCGGCCCGGCGCTGCCGCCCTGCCCCGTCACCCTCGTTCCTCACCCGTTCGAGCAGTTCCTTTACCTCGGCGAGGTCGTCCCGTTCCGCCAGCGCGGGTCCCACGTGGCCGAGCAGGTTCTCGACGAGTTGCCAGGCGGGGGCCGGGCGGCCGGTCGTCAGGTCGACGCCGGGGCCGTCCATGCCGTAGCGGGCGGCGTTCCAGACGGCGGCCGCGCACAGTTGCGCGTCCGGCCGGGCGGGTGGCCGGCCGGCGCCCAGGTCGTGCAGGGCGGTCCTGACCAGGGCCCGGGACAGGGCGGCCTGGAGGATCGCGTCATCGGCGGTGGCCGCGGCGTCGGCGACCCGGATCTCGATCGTGGGCAGCTTCGAGCCCAGCCTGGCCAGCCAGAACGACATCGACGCGTCGGCCAGCACGCCGCAGTCCACCAGGCGCTCGACGGTCTCGTCGTAGCCGGCCGCCGAGGCGAACACCGGCTGGACGCCGGAGCCGGGGAAGCGGGACTGCTGGACCATGCGCCAGCTCGCGTAGCCGGAGTCGCCCGCCGCGCCGTACGGGGAGTTGACCGAGAGCGCGAGCAGCACGGGCAGCCACGGGCGCAGGTGGTTGAGGACGGCGACCGCGGTCTCGCGGTCGGCCACGCCGACGTGCACGTGGCAGCCGCAGCTCTGGTAGTCGGCCACCACCCCGGCGTAGACGCGGCCGATGTGCGCGAAGCGGTCGCCGGGCGTCAGCTCGGGTGGCGGTCCGGCGACGACCGGGGTGCCGGTCGCCAGGAGGGCGAGCCCGCAGGCGTTCGCCGCCTCGGCCAGGCGGGCTCTGCCGTACTCGATCTGGGTCCTCAGCTCGGCGAGCGTGCCGCAGACGCCGGTGGCGGCCTCGACCTGGGTCTGGAAGAGCTCGCGGTGGAAGCCTCCGCCCGCGTCCGCCCAGCGGTGCCGCCCGGCCCGGTGCAGCACCTCGCCCGCCCGCGTGGCAGGCTCCCGCGTGGCCGGGTGCAGGAGGAGGAACTCCTCCTCGACGCCGACCGTGATCCCGTCGTCCATCTATGCCGTCTACCCGGTGGGGGCTGGAGCATGCTGCCCTTAACCTGGGATTTATCTTGGACTCCTTAAATAGTCATCATTCACCCTCTTGCGGTCGGGAAGATTTTTCCCGATGATCCAGGTAACAGCGGCAGCGCCGACCCCTACATATTTTGCAGACCATCGAAAGTGCTCTGCTAGGCCTGCCCGGACCGCACCCCCACCCGGAAGAGGACCTCGATGCGCAGACTGATCCCCCCGATGGCCGCCGCGCTGGCGCTGGCCGCGCTGACGGTGCCGGCACCGGCTTCGGCCGACCCCGGCCCCAAGCCCGGCGCCTACCGCCTGGAGTGCGAGGGCGGTCAGCAGCCCGGCAACTCCTGCGTCGTGGTGGCCTCCGGCAAGAGCCGGCCCAACCACGTGGAGGAGTACATCACCACGGTCAAGACCGGTGAGCAGGTCTGGGCGCGCGACACCGTCTACAGCCGGGACGGCCAGGCGCGCAGCCGCCCCTTCCCGCTGCCCAAGGGCGAGGTCACGGTGGACGTCTCGGTCACGCCGATCCACCAGAAGCGGGTCGGCACGCCGCTGCGGCTGATGGCGTGGAACCTCTTCGTGGGCGGCACGTTCGACCGCAAGGAGACCACGGGCGAGAACCTCGCCCAGATGATCGAGTACATGAACGAGGTCAACCCGGACATCCTCTTCGTGGTCGAGGCCTACGGCTCCAGCCAGAAGATCCTCGACGGGCTGAACGCCGGCCGCGCCGAGGGCGACCGGTTCTCCGCGGTGATGATCACCCAGCCGGAGGACAACAGCCACAACGGCGACAACCTCTGGCTGTACACCAAGCTGAAGGTCGAGAAGGTCTACCCGCGCTACGCCGACGCCGACATCGACTCCTTCAACTTCGGCGGCGCCCGGTTGAGCCTGCCCGGCGGCAAGCACGTGCACGCCTTCAGCATGTGGACCTGGCACGACGGCTGGGCCTACGGCGACACCCACAACGCGGCCGTGGAGAACACGCACGGCCTGCCGCGCAGCAAGACCAACGAGCAGATCCTCGCCGGCGACTACGAGCGCCGCATGGCCATGGGCAAGGCCATCATCGAGAAGGCCATCCCGTTCTTCACCGAGAACGACGGCGCGCCGATCGTCATGGGCGGCGACCTCAACGCGCAGTCCTACCTCGACTGGACCGAGCAGTTCGCCAACGCCCCCGGCCATGGCGGCCTGGTGCTGCCCTGGCCGTACACCAAGCAGTACGACGACGCCGGCTTCATGGACACCTTCCGCTACGCCAACCCCGACGCCGGCCGCTTCCCCGGCCGCACGTGGAGCCCGTTCCACGGCATGGGCGCCATCCCGGGCCGCATCGACTACGTCTTCGCCCGCGGCGAGGAGGTCCGCATCCTGGGCTCGCGCGCCGACGTCGACCGCCTGCCGCGGCACCGCAGCAGCTGGCTCAACCCGCAGTACCCGTTCTACTCCGACCACGGCTCGGTCATCACCGACATCCTCATCCGCGGCGAGGGCCCCGGCCCCACCCGCGAGCCGGTGTCGGAGGAGGTCGGCAAGGCCCGCGAGATCTGGCCCGCCGAGCCGGCCGGCCGCCGCATCCCGCCGGCGGAGCTCACCGCCACCGCCAGCACCTTCAAGCCCGGCATCGGCGACCCCAAGCGCGCCGTGGACGGCAACCTGACCACCGACTTCCACTCCGACTACCCGGTGGTCCCCCCGCAGCCGCACACCATCACGGTCGACCTGGGCCGGGTCAGGGAACTGTCCGCAGTGCGGTTCCAGCCCAAGCTCCGCACCAACATGAACGGCACCATCCTCAAGGGCATGGTGCAGGTCAGCGACGACGGCGTCACCTTCAGGGACGTCAAGGCCGTCGAGTGGCTCCGGCTCACCTCGCCCAACGACGTCAGCCTCCAGGGCGTCTCGGCGCGCTACATCCGGCTCCGCTCGGACTACGGCATCGGCGGCGCCTCCGCGCTCGCCGAGATCCTGCCGTACGAGGTCGTGCGCTGACCTGATCACCCCGTAGCCACACCCCGGCCGCCCGTTCCGACCGAACGGGCGGCCGGACTTGTCTCCCGGGTACGGCAGGCGGCACAATACGGAACCATGAGATCCGAAACTATCAGTTCCGTAAGCAATCGCCGGGTCGTCCTCGCCGGGAGGGTGGTAGCCGCCCTGGGCGCCCTGCATCTGGCGATCACCGGGGCCCTAAACCTCGGCCACCTGCCCGCCTGGTTCAACGGCGAGATGTGGCTCCCGGCCAACGGCCTGAGCGACCTCACCCCGGCCCAGGGCGCCTTCTGGCTCGTCGTCGGCTCCTTCGCGGTGCCGTTGCTGGCCATGGGCCTGCTGATCGCGTGGCTCGGCCGGGCCGGCCTGGTGCCTCCGGCGTACGTGGCCTGGTTGCTGGGCGGCTGGGGTACGGTCGGGGCGCTCGTGCTGGAGCCGTCGCCGTTCCTGCTCACCTGGGTTCCGGCGATCATGTTGCTGAGGGCGGGGAGGAGCCAGGGGTGATGACGGGCAGGCCCAGGGACGAGAAGGTCGATCAGGCGATCCTGGCGGCCACGCGGGAGGTGCTGGGCGAGGTCGGCTACGCGCGGCTCACGATGGACGCGGTGGCGGCCAGAGCGGGCGCGGGCAAGGCGGCGCTCTACCGGCGGTACGCGACCAAGCAGGAGATGGTGTTCGCCGCCGCCGTGCACGGGCTCGACCTCGAACTCCCGCCGGACACCGGGGCGCTGGCGAGCGACCTGCGCGCCCTGGTCGGCGACATCGTGAGCTCCCTGACCGGGCCCGCCACCCACGCGGCGGTGCCGGGGCTGCTGGCCGACCTCGGGGCCGACCCGGCGCTGGCCGCGCGGTTCCACCAGACCTTCGTCGCGCGGCAGCAGGACGTGGTGGCGGGCGTGCTGCGGCGGGCGGTCGAGCGCGGCGAGCTCGACCGGGAGCCGGAGGTGGGCTTCGCGCAGGCGCTGCTGGTGGGGCCGGTCTTCCTGTGGGTCTTCATGCTGAACCGGCCCGAACGCGACAGCTTCGTCCGCGACCTGGGCGACCGGGTGGCCGCCGCCCTGCTCACCGCCTGACCCCCCGCCCGACCGCCGCGCGGGCGGTTGTGCCGAGCCCCCGCACGAGCGCTGCGAGGGCCCAGCACAGCGGGACCGACACCGCGCCCACCAGGACGAACTTCGCCAGCGGCCCGACGTCGAGCCCCGACAACGCCACCGAGACCGCCACGAGCACGACGGCGTGCAGCACGTAAACCGTGTAGGCGTTGGCCGCCAGGAACCGGCCGAGCGCCGTCGGCGGTCCGGCGAACCGGTGGGCGAACAACGCCAGCACCCCCACCGACATGCCGACGCCGTAGACGCCGTCGAAGATCCCGTGCGCCACCCGCGCCAGGAGCGAGCCGTCCAGGGTGAGCGGGACGAGCGCGACCACTGCCACCGCCGCGGCTCCGAAGCCCCAGCCGGCCGCCCGCGCCGGCCACTCGGTGAGCCAGCCTTGCCTCCAGGCCAGCACCCCGGCCGCGAACATGCCCACGTACTGCGGCAGGTAGGCCGGCACCGGGAACTGCACCAGCGGCACCCGGTCGAGCGGCTGCGCCACCCGCCAGGCGACGCCGAGCACCACGAGCGCCAGCGCGAAGCCGATCAGCGTGCGAGCCCGCAGCGGCGAGCCCGGGCGCTCCCCCGGCGGCCGGTGCAGCAGCACGTACGCCGCGGTGAACAGCAGCAGCGCCGCCAGGAACCAGCCCGGCCCCTGCTCCAGCTCCCGCAGGTAGAAGTCGAGGTACCCGCCCTGCGGCGCACGCAGGTAGCCCGGCAGCTTGGCCAGCGGCACGACGACGAAGACGATCAGCAGGAGCGGAACCCCCAGCCGGACCGCCCGATCGCCGAGCACCCGCCACCGGCCCCGCCGCTCGACGGCTCCGGGCAGGAAGTAGCCGGAGATCAGGAAGAACAGGCCCATGGCGAAGGTCTGGTTCAGGAGCATGAGCAGGTCGAGCAGCCGGCCCCACCCGCTCCCGTCCGGCTCGTGGTGGTACCACAGCGGGAAGCTCCCGTAGGTGAGCGCGACGTGGTGGAGCACGACGAGCACGGTCAGCAGCACCCGGACCCGGTCGAGGTGGGCCATGCGTACAGCGGTGACAGTCATGTCCAGGACGCTAGGAACGCCGCCCGGCCCGGAGAACCGGCCTGGCCCCCCGGCCGTCTGGGGGCTGGCCCCCATACCGCCGGCCGGCCCGGCGTGGTTTCATCGGTCACGTGGAGGGGGCACGGGTGCGCGCGCACGTCATCGCCCCGGTGCGCGGCCTGGCGCTCGCCGGGCTGGCCGCGGTGGGCTGGCCGGTCCTGGCCGTCCTGTTCGTGGCGGTGCACGCGGGCCTGCCGTCCCCGGCGTTCTTCGTGGTCCAGGCGCGGCGGCTGCCGGCTCTGGCGCGGCGGCTGGCCGGTCGCTGGGGCGGGGTGGCGATCCCGGCGCCCTACCTTCCGGAGCCGCCGCCGCCCGGGCGTGACGCCGAGGGCTGGTATCGCGACGGCGACGACCTGTACCGCTCGGCGTTCGTGCCCGCTTACCTGGCGAGGCTGCGGTGGGTGGCGCGCGATCCGGCGACCTGGCGGGATCTGGCGTGGCTGGCGGTCGAGCCGGTGGTCGGGGGCACGCTGGTCGGTGTGGGGCCGGCGTTGATCGGCGGCGGGGTGGTGGCGGCCTGGTCGGGGTGGCCGGTGGCGGGTGTCGCCGGTGTGCTGGCGGGACTGGCCGTCGGTCCGGTGTCGCTGCGGCTGCATGCGCGGTGGACCCGGGTGCTGCTCGCGCGGGCCGCCCGTCCGGGGCCGGGGCGGGTGGTGTCGGCGCTCGGGCGGCACGCTCTGGCCGCCGCGCGGCTGTGGGCGAGCGTGGGACTGGCCGTGGTGGCGGTCGCGCTGGCCGTGGCGCACATCGGGACGATCGTGGCGACGGCCATGCGGCTGTGGCCGGAGACCGTGCTGGCCTCCCGGCGCTTCGTCGCGCGTTGCCGGGAGCGGTTCCGCCGCTGGACGGGGGTGCGGATCGCCGAGCCGTACCGGCTGGCGCCGGTGGTGCCGGAGCCGGACGCCGACGGGAGCTACCGGGTGGTCGGTGGCGAGTTCGGCGCCGTGCACCGGAGTGCCGCGAGCGCGGCGCGCGCCCTGCGATGGCAGTGGACCGTGCGCGACCCCGCCTCTTGGCGCGACCTCGCCTGGCTGGCGCTGGAGCTGCCCGCCGGCCTGGTGCTCGCCGGTCCGGCCGTGCTGGTCGCCGGTGGGCTCGCCGCGTGCTGGGCGTGGGTGTGGCTCACCGCGCTCCGGCTGCTGGGCGCCGACCTGCCCTGGACGCTGGAGCCGTGGCCCCCACCCGCCGGCCTGTCCTGGACGCTTGGGCTGTGGATCCCGCTCGCCGGGCTGGGCGTCGCGTTGGCCGGGGCCGCGGTGGCGCCGGCCCTGCTGCGCCTCCACGCCCGGCTGAGCGCGACGCTGCTCGGCCCCACGAGAGCGGCCGTGCTCGCCCACCGGGTCAGCGCGCTGTCCACCAGCCGCACCGAGCTCGGCGACGCGCAGGCCGCCGAGCTGCGGCGCATCGAGCGCGACCTGCACGACGGCGCCCAGGCCCGGTGGATCGCGGTGGGGATGACGCTCGGCGCGGCCGAGGACCTGATCGCCCGCGATCCCGAGGCCGCCCGCGACCTGGTCGCCCGGGCCAAGGACCTGTCGGTGACCGCCCTGGGCGAGCTGCGCGAGCTCATCCGCGGCATCCACCCGCCCGTCCTGGCCGACCGCGGCCTGCCCGACGCCGTCCGCACCCTCGCGCTGGACGCCCCGCTCGATGTCGAGGTCCAGGTGGACCTGCCCGGTACGGTGCCACCCCCGATCGCCGCGGCGGTCTACTTCGCGGTCTCGGAACTGCTGGCCAACGCCGCCCGGCACGCCGACGCGACGCGGGTGCGGATCGAGCTGCGGCACTCCGCCGGGGTGCTGGCGGTCTCGGTCGCCGACGACGGCCGGGGCGGGGCGAGCGCCGGCCCGGGCGGCGGCCTGGCCGGCATCCGGCGGCGACTGTCCGGTTTCGACGGCCTGCTCACGCTCTCCAGCCCGCCCGGCGGGCCGACCGTGGCCACTTTGGAGATCCCATGCGCGTTGTCCTCGCCGAGGACGTCTTCCTCCTCCGGGAAGGACTCGCTCACCTGCTGAAGGCCCACGACATCGAGACCGTGGCCGCGGTCGGCACCGCCGAGGAGCTGCTGGCCGCCGTCGACGCGCACCGGCCCGACCTGGCCGTCGTGGACGTACGGCTGCCGCCCGCCTTCACCGACGAGGGCGTGCGGGCGGCGATCGAGGCCCGGCGGCGCCGGCCCGGCTTCCCGGTGCTGGTGCTGTCGCAGTACGTCGAGCAGATCTACGCCCGCGAGCTGCTGGCCGACGGCGCCGGCGGGGTGGGCTACCTGCTCAAGGACCGCGTCTTCGACACCGGCCACTTCGTCTCGGCGCTGCGCCGGGTGGCCGGGGGCGGCACCGCCATGGACCCCGAGGTGATCGCCAAGCTGCTCGGCGGCACCTCGCCCCGCCACCCCGTGGCGCTGCTGACCCCTCGGGAGCGGGAGGTGCTCCAGCTCATGGCCCAGGGCCGGTCCAACAGCGCCGTCGCCGCCCACCTGTACGTCAGCGAGGGGACGGTCGGCAAGCACATCGCCGCGATCTTCGCCAAGCTCGGGATCGAGCCGGACGACGACACCAACCGGCGGGTGCTCGCCGTACTCGCCTATCTGGCCGACGAGCGGCGGTAGCTCAGCCTGCGCAGCAGGACCTCGGCGGGGCCGCGGTACCCGGCCCGGCGCATGGCCTCGGCCAGCGCCAGTGAGACCAGCCAGGTGACCGCGGCCACCCCCAGCGCCCCCGCGGTGCCGAGGTCGTCCTGCAGCCCGAGCCCGTACGGTGCGAAGACCGCCATGAAGGCGACGGACTGGAAGAGGTACAGGCTCATCGAGCGCTGCCCGAGCGCCGTGACCGCCGTGGTCAGCCGGCCGGGGCGGCGCCCCACCCGGATCGCGACCAGGGCGATGATCGCCGCCATGCCGATCCCGCCGGGGTAACCGGTGAGCGGCTGGGCGAAGGCGGCGAGCCACTGCGTGGCCCCCGACGGCGTCCACAGCCCGGTCCCGATGAGGACCAGCGGGATCGCTCCGGCGACCGATACGACCGTGGTGATCACCGCGGCGCGGGTCAGGAAGCGCCGGTGCCGCTCGGGCTCGTCCAGCACCCGCCGCCGCCCGGCCCACATGCCGATCACCACGCCGGGGATGACCATGATCGTGCCGATCACGATGCCGTACGGCAGGCCGGTCAGCCGGTCGCCGACCAGTTCCCAGGGCGTGGCGCCCAGCGGGACCTGCATCGAGGGCATGTCGGCGGTGAAGACGTAGCCCATGGCCGCGCCCACCAGCGCCGTGGCCCCGAGGAAGCTCACGCCGGCCACCCACAGCAGGGTGGCGTCCTTGCGCCGCAGCAGCCCGGCGAGCACGACCGCGGCCAGGCCGTAGGCGGCGAGGATGTCCAGCGGGATGAGCACGACCGCGTGCAGGACGCCGATGACGATCAGCCACCAGCCCCGGCGGCGCACCAGCTTGCGGACCGCCACCGGGTCCTGGCCGCGCTCGGCCTGCCGGTGCAGCAACTGGACCATGCCGTAGCCGAACAGGAAGGCGAACATCGGCCGGGCGTGGTTGGTGACGAAGAGCAACTGGAAGGCGTCGGCGATCCGGTTGGCGAGCGTGGAGCCGTGCTCGGGGTCGAGCACGAACAGCGGCGCGTGGGCGAAGGCGATGGCCAGCAGCATCACGCCTCTGGCCAGGTCGGGGGCGAGCGCGCGGGGGGCGGCGCCGGGCGGGCGCTCGGGCGCGAGGGGCACGCGGGCCGGTGAGCTCACTGTCGGTCTCCCTTCCAGGGGATGAGCCGGGCGGCTGGTCAGCCGGCCGCGTCGGACGAGTGGTGGGACGCCAGGGTCTTGCGCAGGGCCGTGGTGATCGGCTCGATCGGCGCGGACAGCTCGTCGGTCCGCTTGCGGTACTGCCGCCATTCGCGCTGCGACAGCACCGTGGTCATCTTGGCCGCCGCGGCGAGCGCGGCCAGCGCCCTGAGCTCCTGCGGCAGCCGCCCGACCGGCTGCCCTCCCCGGGCCGCCGACGTGACACGCTCGGCGAGCCGGCGCGAGACGTACGGCCGGCGGGGCGTGACCCGCTGGACCGGGAAGAACAGGATCCGGCGGTGCTCCACGTGGACCAGCCGGGCCGCCACCAGCTCGTCCCGCACCAGCCGGTAGGCGAGCGTGGCGTTCTTGTTGATCCACCGCGACCACGAGCGCGGCGGCGAGGCCGAGAGCTGCTCCCAGACGGCCGCCTCCAGCGCGGTCGGCGCGACCGGCGGGGTGAGCGGCCGGACCTTGCCGCCCTCGTCGGCGACGTTCCCGTTGAGCAGGAACTCGGCCAGCACCGCCGCCCGCACGACGTACCCCAGGTCGCTCAGCCCGGCCAGCCGCTGCTTGCGGACGTCGAAGGCGAGCAGGAACACCGACTCGGCCAGGGACTCACCCGGCGCCGTCCGCCTCCGCCGCGCCATCGCCCGTGTGCTTCTCCGCTGCGCTCTCATCCTCGGACTCCTCCGTCTGCTTCTTCGGGGGCCGGCCCTGCCTGCGCATCTGACCCACCCCGCCGGGCAGGCGCCCCGCCTCGTTGAGCGCCTTGCGCAGCAGGAACTCGATCTGCGCGTTCGTGCTGCGCAGGTCGTCGGCCGCCCACCTGGCCAGCGCGTCGTGGACCGTGGGATCGAGGCGCAGCAGGATCTTCTTCCGCTCCACGGCGGTTACTGGTAGAGCGTGCCGGTGTTGACGACCGGCTGGGTGTCGCGGTCACCGACCAGCACCACCAGCAGGTTGCTGACCATCGCCGCCTTGCGCTCCTCGTCGAGCTCGACCACGCCGTCCTCGGCGAGCTTGGCCAGGGCCATCTCGACCATGCCGACCGCGCCTTCGACGATCCGCTGGCGGGCCGCGACCACGGCGCCGGCCTGCTGGCGGCGCAACATCGCGTGCGCGATCTCGGGCGCGTAGGCCAGGTGGACGATCCGGGCCTCGATCACCTTCACGCCGGCCGAGGCGACCCGGACGGAGATCTCGGCGGCCAGCTTCTCGTTGATCTCCTCGGCGTTGTCACGCAGCGACAGCCTGGGCTCGCCGTGGGAGTCGTAGGGGTAGCTGCCGGCGATGTGCCGGACGGCCGTCTCGGCCTGGATGGCGACGAACTCCACGAAGTCGTCGACCTCGAAGACGGCCTGGGCAGTGTCCTGGACCTGCCAGACGACCACGGTGGCGATCTGGATCGGGTTGCCGTCGGCGTCGTTGACCTTCGTCACGTCGGTCTCGTGGTTGCGGATCCTGGTCGAGACGCGGCGCCGTACCGTGAACGGGTTGACCCACTGCAGGCCGGGCGTGCGCAGGGTGCCGACGTAGCGGCCCAGCAACTGCACGACCCGCGCCTCGCCGGGCGCGACGGCCGACAGGCCGAAGTACAGGACGAATCCGGCCAGCGCCGCGAGCACGCCCAGCGCGAGGACCAGCCAGCCGCTCGTCCCGGCCCCGCCGGCGAGCATGACGATGCCTCCGATGAGCGCGGCGATCCCGCCGAGGAGCACGATCGTCGCCACGGTCAGCACGACGAAGCCGTTGGCTCCCCGCGCCTGGCGCTCGCTGGTGCGCGGCGCCGGCATGTCGACGATGACCTCTTCCGTTGCGTCCACCATCTCTACTCCTTGGCGGTTGCTATCGAGCCTATAGCAAAGTGATATCACTTTTCCGGGCGGCTGACAACGGGCGTGCCGATCCGGGCAGTTCGTGGCCAAATGACTACGCTGAGCGACAGACAAACCGCCTGGTCAGGGAGCACATGTGAAGGTGAGCTGCGTCGGCGGCGGACCCGCCGGCCTGTATTTCGCGATCCTGCGGAAGCTCAAGGCCCCTGATCACGACATCACGGTGTACGAACGGAACCCGGCCGGCGCGACCTACGGCTGGGGTGTCACCTACTGGGGATCCTTCCTGACCAAGCTCCAGGAGCACGACCCCCAATCGGCCCGCGCCATCGCCGCCGCGTCGGTGCGCTGGCGCGACGGCGTCGCCCACATCGGCGAGCGCACCGCCCGGCACCGCGGCGACGAGGGCTTCGGCATCGGCCGGCACCGGCTACTCGACATCCTGGCCAACCGCGCGACCGACCTGGGGGTGCGGGTGGAGTTCGAGCGCGAGATCACCGACGAGCCCCTGGACGCCGACCTGGTCGTCGCCGCCGACGGCGTGCACAGCCGGCTGCGCGCCCGCCACGAGGCCGCGTTCGGCACCGAGGTCGCGACCGGCGGCAACACCTATCTCTGGCTCGGCACCACGAAGGCGTTCGACGCCTTCACCTTCGCCTTCGTCGAGACCGAGCACGGCTGGATCTGGTGCTACGGCTACCGCTACAGCGCCGAGCGCGGCACGTGCGTGATCGAGTGCTCCCCCGGCACCTGGCGAGGGCTGGGCCTGGACCGCGCCGGCGAGGCGGACACCCTCTCCCTGCTGGAGAAGCTCTTCGCCGGGATCCTGGACGGCCATCCCCTGATCGGCCGGGGCCAGGACGAGGTCCAGTGGCTCCGCTTCCAGACGGTCACCAACCGGTCGTGGTCACGCGGCAACCTCGTCCTGCTCGGCGACGCGGCGCACAGCACCCACTACTCGATCGGGGCCGGCACGACCTTGGCCATCGAGGACGCCATCGCGCTGGCCGGCACGGTCGGCGGCGGGGATCGGGCCCTGCTGGAGTACGAGCGGGCGCGGAAGGCGGCGTTGCGCCCGCTGCAGAGCGCGGCGCGCTACAGCGCCCGGTTCTACGAGAACCTGCCGCGTTACCTGCGGCTGCCGCCGGACCAGATGTTCGCCCTGCTCGGCCAGCGGCACTCACCGCTGCTGCCGTACCTGCCGCCGCGGCTGTACCACCGGCTGGACCGGGCGGCCAGCGGGCTGGCGGCGCTCCGCCGCGTCAAGCGCTGGGCCGGGCACCGCCTCGCCGCCTCCCTGCACCGCAGTTAGACCGCGGCTCCACCCGATCAGCCGGGCATCGTCTCGCCGCCGACCGGGGCGAGCACCTCCCCCGTGTAGTACGACGACAGCCGCCCGGCCGCGAAGAACACGTACGACGGGGCGATCTCGTCCGGGTCGGCCGCCCGGCCCATGGGCGCCTGCTGGCCGAAGCCCTCCGCCCGGTCGGCCGGCATGGTCGCGGGGATGAGCGGCGTCCACACCGGTCCCGGCGCGACCGCGTTGACCCTGATGCCGCGGTCCATGAGGTTCTGGGCCATCGACTGGGTGAAGGCGTTGACCGCGCCCTTGGTCGCCGCGTAGTCGATGAGCGTCTTGTTGCCGCGCAGCCCGTTGACCGAGGAGGTGTTGATGATCGCCGACCCGTCGCCGAGGTGCGGCAACGCGGCCTGGGTGACGCGGAAGTAGCTGTGGATGTTGACCGCGAACGTGCGCAGCCACTGCTCGTCGCTCAGCTCGCCGAGGGACTCGACCGGCTCCTGGTAGGCCACGTTGTTCACCAGGATGTCGAGGCCGCCCAGCTCGGCGACGGTCGCCTCGACCACCTTCCGGCAGTGCTCGGGCTCGGCGAGGTCGCCGGGGATGGTGAGGCAGCGCCGGCCCGCCTTCTCCACCAGGGAGCGGGTGTGGGCCGCGTCGTCGTGCTCGTTCAGGTAGGCGATGGCGACGTCGGCGCCCTCCTTGGCGAAGGCGACCGCGACGGCCCGGCCGATGCCGGAGTCGCCGCCGGTGATGAGCGCCCGCTTGCCGGCGAGCAGGTCGCGACCCTGGTAGTCGCGCATCTCGTCCTTGGGCTCCGGCGTCATCCGGTCGGTGTGACCGGGATAGGGCTGCTCTTGCGGCGGGATGTTGTCGGTCATCAGTCTCGGCTCCCCCGATGGCGGGCTGTCAAACGGTTCCGTCCGCGCCGCAGGCGGTCCGGACCGACGCCGGCCGGTCCCCGCGTACGGTGACCGGCCGATCGCCTGCCTGCGGCATCAGCGTCGCGGGAGGCAAGGGGCCTCACGACGCGCAATCACGACCATGCTCGCGAACACGCGCCACCGCTCAGCGCGCGGCGGCGGTGGCCCTGGTCGCGGCGACGCGCGGCTTGGCCGTGGTGGTGCGGGCCTTCGGCGCCGGAACGCGGAAGACCGCACCGCGGTGGTCGTACTCCTCGGCGCCCTCGTCGTCGAACCAGCGGCCGCCCTCGCCCAGGTAGCGGAAGGCGAACGCCTCGCCCTGCGGTACGGCGATCGCGACCTTGTAGTGACCGTCCTCGCCCAGGGTCATCGGGTGCGCGAACGGGTCCCAGCCGTTGAAGTCGCCGACGACCGACACCGGGCCGACTTCACGGGGCAGCGTGAAGAGGACCTCCACCTGTCCCTTCCGATTGGGTTTGCTGTGTGTGAACATCTTTCCCCCGAATGGATGGTTCCGACGATTGCGCGTTCAGGCATACCCGCCTCGTCCGGCGGAACCTGATGATCTCCGCACTCTTTGATCGAGTTTTCCCGAGTCGCTGTGCCCGGCTCTCAGTGTCGCGGTGCTATCGCCAGGTCTCCGGCCGCTTCCACCCGCGCCTGGGCGGGGCGGGCGTCGTCGTTGCCGACGACCACGATGCCGTTGGCGGTGACCTGGAAGAGCTCGTGGTCCTGGTCGGGGTCGACGCCGATGCGCGCCCCGTCCGGGATGACGACGTCGCGGTCGACGATGGCTCGCCGGACGATCGCGTCGCGCCCGATCCGCGCGTTGCCCAGCAGGACCGAGTCGGTGATCTGGGCCCGGGCTCCCAGGCTGACCCGCGGCGCGAGCACCGACCGCTCGATCTCGGCCTCGGCCTCGACGACGACGCCGGGCGACAACAACGAGTCGACGGTACGGCAGGCGCGCTCCCGGCCGAAGCTCACCGGGGCCAGCAGGTCGTGGTAGGTCCGGATCGGCCAGTCCGCGTTGTAGAGCGAGAACGCCGGCTCCGGCCCGATCAGGTCCATGTGCGCCTCGTAGTAGGCGTCCAGCGTGCCCACGTCCCGCCAGTAGCCGCGCTCGTGGGCGTTCACCCCGGGCACGTGGTTGCGCGCGAAGTCGTAGACCTCCGCGCGGCCCTCCCGCGTCAGATACGGGATGATGTCCGCGCCGATGTCGTGCTTGCTCGCCAGGTCACGGGCGTCGCGCTCCAGCGCGTCGATCAGCGAGTCGGTGCGGAACACGTAGTTGCCCATGGAGGCGCGGATCTCCTGCGGCGAGTCCGGCAGCCCGGCCGGGTCGCTCGGCTTCTCCCTGAACCGGACGATCCGCCGGCCCGCCTGGCCGCACTCGATCACCCCGAAGTGGTGCGCCAGCTCCCGCGGCTGCCGGATCGCCGCCACCGTGACGTCGGCGCCCGACTCGACGTGCTGGGCCAGCATCTGCGCCGGGTCCATCCGGTACACGTGGTCGGCGCCGAACACCAGCACGTGCTCGGGCAGCTCTTCCCGCATCAAATGCAGGTTCTGGAACAACGCGTCCGCCGAGCCCGAGAACCACTGCGGCCCGAACTGCCGCTGCGCCGGGATCGGCGCGACGTAGTGGCCCACCCGCGAGGAGAGCTGCCAGCCCCGAGAGATGTAGCGGTCGAGTCCGGCGCTGTGGTGCTGCGTCAACACCACTATTCGCAGATGGCCGGCGTTGGTCAGGTTCGACAGCACGAAGTCGATCAAGCGGAACATCCCACCGAAGGTCATGTTGGGCTTGGCTCTGCGCAACGTCAAAGGCAGCAGACGCTTTCCCTGCCCGCCGGCCAGCACCACGGCGAGAACTCTGGACGAGGTCATGGGACGACGGTATCTTCGCCATTCCCGCGACACTTTCGCGAGTTTTGATAATCCCCGTCAAAGAATTATTTGTCACGGACACGTGTATGCGGCGTTATTGCGGGGGACCATAGGCGCTCCGTGATTGGGCAGAGAAAAGTTTGCCGGCATGCGCATCGGGCCTGCCTTCGCCTGGGCGTGTCGTGGCGGTCCTCACCTCGGCGGGGCACCGTTCCCGGCACGGGTCAACCAGGAACCCGTGGGGTTGACGGGCCGCGCACGGTGTCGTTTGCTTAGGAAAGTTTCCTAAGAATTACTTCCGTCGCGCGTACGGCCCACCGTCATCACCAGCCCTGGGAGAGGGAATGAGAAGAGTCCTGCGCGTCCTCGCCGCGACCGCGCTCGCCGCGGGCGCCATCACCATCGGTTCGGCGTCCGCCGCCTCGGCGGCCGGCGACTGTGAGTACTCCATCGGCCAGAACTCCTTCTCGGCCCGCTGCGCGACCAGCGGGCCCGCCTACGAGTTCCGCGCCTGGGTCCAGTGCGTCAACGGCCGCCGCGACGGGGCCTGGGTGCGCACCAACACCGGCCAGTGGAGCGGCGCGAGCTGCGGCCCCTACTGGATCGACCGGGTCAGCTACGGCCTGGACACCCGTCCCGCCCCCTGACCTGGTCAGCGTTCCGTAGAACGCGGCTCCACGAGGACGGCCAGGTAGTCGGCCGCCCTGCCGCCCACCGCCAGCGGCGCGGCCTGGCCGGACCACAGGTTGAGGTAGTCCGGGTCGCCCTGGCGGCGGATGGGCATCATCAGCGCGTTCTGCAGCGGGTAGTCCGGCACGTCCGCCTCGTGGGCGGCCAGCTCCCTGATGAAGCGGTTGGGGATGGCGCGTGCCGTACGACCGGAGAACAGGCGGGTCAGCACCGTGATCCGCCCCTCCGGGCCGAGGAGCGCCTGCTTGTGCGCGGGCCGCGCGGCCGACTCCTCGGTGGCCAGGAAACCGGTGCCGATCTGCACGCCGTCGGCGCCCAGGGCCAGCGCCGCGCGGACACCGCGCCGGTCGGCGATGCCCCCGGCCGCGATCACCGGCACCTCGACCGCGTCGGCGACCTGCGGGACCAGCGAGAAGGTGCCGACCAGCGACTCGCGCACGGGCCGCAGGAACGCCCCGCGGTGGCCTCCGGCATCGGCGCCGGAGGCCACGACCGCGTCCAGCCCCGCCTCGGCCAGCGCGACCGCCTCCTCCACGGTCGTGGCCGTGCCGATCGTCACCACGCCCCTGCGCCGGGCCTCGGCCAGCACCCAGGCGGGTGGCACGCCCATGACGAAACTGATCACGTACGGCTCCGCCGCCAGCAACGCTTCGGCCTGCTCGGCGAAGTCCGGGATCGTCAGGCTCTCCGGCGGCGCCAGCCCGAACCGGTCGTAGTACGGCTGGAGCCGCGCCAGATCCGCCTCGCTCACCCGGGCGGTCCCTTCGCCGGGCTGCGGCACCCAGAGGTTGACCGCGAACGGCCGGGCCGTGGCCGCCTTCAGCTCGCCGACCAGCCCGGTCAGCTCCGCCGGCCCCAGCGTGTTCCCGCCGTACGACCCGAGCCCGCCGGCCTCGGAGACGGCCGCCACCAGCGCCACCGACGACAGCCCTCCGCCGAAGGGACCCTGGACGATCGGATGCTCGATGCCGAGCAACGCCTGAAGCCTGCCCATGAGAGGCACCCTACGCGGGCACGGCCGGTCGCACTCCCGGCTCGCCTACCGGATCACCTACGCGTTCGTGGGGACGACCGCTCGCGGCGCTCTACGCGATGTTCCCGCACCCGCGCGAGCCCGCCGGCCCCGGCTGGGTGCTCGCAAGCCACCCACGTCACGCCCTCGACGAGATCATCCACGCCCCGGTACGGCTGTCCATCATGGCGATGCTCGCGGCGGCGGACACCGCCGAGTTCGGCTACCTGAGGGACACGATCGAGGTCAGCGACTCGCTGCTGTCCAAGCACATCACCACGCTGGAGAAGGCGGGGTACGTGGAGGCGACCAAGGGCTTCGTCGGCAAGCGCCCGCGCACCTGGCTGTCGCTGACCGACGCGGGCCGTACCGCCTTCCGCGAGTACACCGCCACCCTCCGGAGGATCACCGAGGGCACCGCCAGTTGAGCGGCGCCCGCCGGGGTCAGAGCCAGTCGCGCCGCTTGAAGATCAGGTACAGGGTGGCGCAGGTCAGCAGCATCAGGCCCAGCGCGAAGGGGTAGCCGTAGGCCCAGCGCAGTTCCGGCATGCCGGGCGCCTCGAAGTTCATGCCGTAGACCGTCCCGATCAGCGTCGGGGCGAACAGGATCGCCGCCCACGAGGAGATCTTCTTGATCTCCTCGTTCTGGGCGAGGCTGGCCTGCGTCATGTGCTTGATCTCCTCGTTCTGCGCCTGGGTGACCAAGGTGGCGTTGACCGCCAGGATGTCGGTCAGCATCTGGCGCAGGCCGTCGACCCGCTCGGCCACGGTGGTGGCGTGGTCGGCCACGTCGCGCAGGTACCGCTGCAGCTCCTCCTGGGTGGCGTACTTGACGAAGCCGGAGGTCAGGCTGTCCAGGATGGTGAGCAGCGGGCGGGTGGCCCGCTGAAACTCGATGACCTCGCGCGACAGCTCGTAGATACGCCGGGAGACGCCGGGATCGCCGCCGAACACCTGTGTCTCGATCTCGTCGATGTCGTTCTGCAGCCCCGCGACCACCGGCGCGTAGCCGTCGACGACGTGGTCCAGCACGGCGTACAGCACCGCCTCCGGACCGCGGGCCAGCAGGTCGGGGTCGCTTTCCAGCCGCTCGCGCACCGCATGCAGCGGGGGCGCGTTGCCGTGCCGGACGGTCAGCACGAAGTCGGGGCCGACGAACAGGTGGATCTCGCCGAACTCCACCTCCTCGGCCGCGTCGTCGTAGCGCGCGGCGCGCAGCACGACGAAGAGCGTCTCGCCGTAGCGTTCGAGCTTGGGCCGCTGGTGGGCGACGACCGCGTCCTCGACCGCCAGCTCGTGCAGCCCGAACTCCTCGCCGAGCGCGGTGAGGTGCGCCTCGTCGGGCTGGTAGAGCCCGATCCAGCCCATCGTCCCGGGCCGCCCGCGCAGCCGGGCGCGGAGGTCGGCCGGCCCGGTCGGGCCTTCCAGGCGCCGGCCGTCCCGGTACAGGGCGGCGTCGATCACCTTCCCCGCGGCCGGGCCGGCGGGCTGGATCCCGCGCGGATCCATGGACTGCTCAGGGGGTGGGCCCTCGGTGTTCGTACGGCGGGCGGGACGCCGGACACGCGCCCGCCAGTCAGCCATCATCATGACGTCCTCCGGACACCGCCCACGCCCGTGCCAGGGCACGCGACTGCGGACGGCGGAAGCAGGGGGAAAGGGGAGTCAGCGGGGCTCACTAGGAGGTTGACTGCTCACGCAGCCTCACCTCCTCGCCCTCGGGCCGGTCACGGCGCTTCCCGGAAGAACCTCCCGAACATACCGCACATCCCCCACACCGTGCCGCAGGCGCGTCCTTTACTCCCTCGGGAGAGAAAATCTGTCGTCGCCACAGTAGACATTCGCCTCACCCGGGGGTAATGTCTCTGGCATAGCAAGGGAGGGATCCACGAGGGCAGCGCTTCACGAGCACCACGACGAACTGCCCGGACGGACGTGGACAGCAGGACAAAGACGAAGGTAAGGGAAAGAAGGCAGAAGGTCGGACTGCCGCGGCCGGCGCAGTGGAAGTGGGTCGTGGCGGTGGACGCGCTGCCGTAGCAAGAGGTCGGCATCCGCCGACGACGCAGTAACACCGGAAAGGAGTGTTGAACGCCATCAGGATCGCCCGTCGCCGGCTGAACATCGCCGCACGGGTACCGCAGCTCCACGAACAGGACGGTGGTCTACGGTCACGCTTACGCGATCCCCGCATCCCCGCCCCACCAGGCGGCTCATGCGGAACAAGTGACCGGTCGCAAGATCGGTCGATGGTGTTAAACCTCATTCGGGCCCCGGCGCGGGAATGCGCCGGGGCCCCTGTTCGCGTTCAGGAAGGCTGTATGGAACAAACACGCCAGGTGTCGCAACCCACGCGAAACCCACACCACCACCCCGAAGCCACCAACGGCGCCGAGCCCGGCCGGCCGGACGCCTCCGCCAGTCCCGAGCAACGGCTCGACGACGAGGACTATCCCGCCTACAGCATGGGCCGCGCCGCGGAGATCCTCGGGGTCACCCCGGCGTTCCTGCGCAGCCTCGGCGCCGCCAAGCTGATCGAACCACTGCGCTCCGAGGGCGGTCACCGCCGCTTCTCCCGCTACCAGCTCCGCCTGGCCGCCCGCGCCCGCGAACTCGTCGACGCCGGCACCGCGCTGGAGGCGGCCTGCCGCATCATCATCCTCGAGGACCAACTCGCCGAGGCGTTGCGCATCAACGAGGAGCTGCGCCGGCGCGACTGACCCCCTGCACCCCGGCAGCCGCCCGCCGGGGTCGACAGGAACTCATCGGGGTGATCATCGTGGCTTCCGCGCGGCGATGATCATGTGGGTGCCGAGGAAGCGCTTCTTCCACCGGACGGCCGCGAACCCGAGCCGCCGGAGGATCGTGGCGACCTCCTGCCGGGTCATGAAGCCCAGCGTGGAGCGCCGCAGGTAGGAGTAGGACTCGCGGTCGCCCGTGACCACCTGCCCGAGCAGCGGGATCAGGATCCGCACGCCCAGCCCCACCGGGTGGCGGAGCAGGCCACGGGGCGGGCAGGTCTCCAGCAGGACCAGCCGGCCGCCCGGCTTCAGCACCCGGTACTGCTCGGCCAGCACCCGCTCGGCGCTCCGCACGTCGCGCAGCAGGTAGCCGCGTGACCGCGTCGAAGGAGCCGTCGCCGAAGGGCAGCTCGTTCGCGTCCGCGGACTGCCAGGTGCGCCCGACTTGCGCGCTCGCAGGGCGGCGGCGGGTACGCCTCCCCCCACAGGGCGTCCGTGGCTCCATCTTTTTGCCGTTCGGGAGGCAAGAACCGCGCCGCAGCTTCGACCACCTTCCGACAGGGGCGCCCAGCCCGGGCGCTCCACGGGAAGACAGTGGAGGACTCATGTCGCAGTTGGTGCGAGTGCAGTGTTTCTGTGTGTCGCGCGACGGGTTCGGCGCCGGTGAGGGGCAGAGCCTGGAACGGCCGTTCGGCCACGCCGACCCCGCGGACCTCGCGTCCTGGGCGGGCGCCACCGCGAGCTGGGTGAACCGCACCGAGCCGGGCGGCACGCGCGGCCTGGACGACTACATGACCCGCGACCACCAGAACAACATCGGCGCGGAGATCATGGGACGCAACAAGTTCGGCCCCCAGCGCGGGCCCTGGGAGAACTACGAGTGGCAGGGGTGGTGGGGCGACACTCCCCCGTTCCACACCCCGGTCTTCGTGCTCACCCACCACCCCCGGCCGTCCTTCACCCTGGCCGACACCACCTTCCACTTCCTCGACGCGACCCCGGCCGAGGCGCTGGCCCGCGCCAAGGAGGCCGCCGGCGGCAAGGACGTACGGCTCGGCGGCGGCGTCGCCACCCTGCGCGCCTTCCTGGAGGCCGATCTGGTCGACACGCTGCACATCGCCGTCGCACCCGTCGACCTGGGCCGGGGCGAGCGCTTGTGGGAGAGCCCCGCGGAGTTGCTCGACCGGTTCCACCTGGAAGAGATCCCGAGCCCGAGCGGGATCACCCACCTGCTGTTCTGGAGACGTTGACCGCGGGCGGTGTGACGTCCTTGCTCGTTTGAGTTGAGAGCGGACAGTGGGTGCTGTTAGCTTCGCACGGTGGACGACAGACGTGCACGGGCGGAGGCGATCGAGCACTTCGCGGCGATCCTCCGGGAACTGCGCAACGCGGTCGGCAACCCACCTTTCCGGGAAATGTCCGGCCGCTCAGGGGCGATCTCCCACACGACGTTGCACGAAGCCACCAAGGGCAACCGGCTTCCGAGCTGGGAGACCACCGTCGAGTTCGTCAAGGCGTGCGGGGCGGATCCGGCCCTGTATCGCGAGCGCTGGGAGGCGGCCAACCGGGCGATCCGGGTGGGCGGCGCCGAGGAGGTGCCGGTGCGCGCCGGCGCCTCGGCGGAGAGCTCCGGCGGAGGGCAGGTCGCCGTGGAGGCGCCTGCCGTACCACTCGCCGTGGATACGCCCGCCGTACCGCCCACCACCCCGTCGGAGCACCCCTCTCCCCCCTATGGACCAGCGGATGGGCCGCAGGCGGGGGGCTCACGGCGGTTCCGCCCGCTGGTGCTGGTGGCGGGCGCCGGGGTCATCGGGGCGGCGGCCCTGCTGGTGGCGGTCGTCGATCGCGGCGGCGGCGGTTCCGAAGGCGGCGGCCAGCCCCCGGCGGCCGGCCCGTCGACCGCCGCCCTGTCCCCCGCCGAATGCCCGGTCCCGCCCACCAACCCCCCGGCCGCCGCCCCGCTGCACAAGGGCGACGCGGCCCAGTTCATCCAGGACGTCACCCTCCCCGACTGCACCCGCGTCGGCGCCGGCCAGACCATGACCAAGGTGTGGCAGCTCAAGAACGCCGGCTCGGTGCCGTGGAAGGGCTACGCGCTCCGCCGCCTCGACGCGGCCCAGCAGGCCGACCAGTGCCAGACCATCCCCGAGGTGCCGATCGCGGACACCCAGCCGGGCGAGACGGTCGACATCCGGACCGACATCACCACGCCCCGCAAGCCCGGCCTGTGCTACGTGCGGTTCAAGATGGTCGACTCGACGGGAGCGGTCGTGTTCCCCGGCAACCGGCCGATCAACTTCCAGATCATCGTCGGGGAATGACGTTCCCCGCCACGTGCGAGCACGGGCGGGGAACAGGGTGGCGGGGCCTCAGAACGAGCTGAGGGCGATCCCGGTGTAGTAGTGCCGCAGGATGCTGGAGTAGCTCCATCCGGCCCTGGCCTTGTCGCGTGAGCCGTTCTGCGACATCCAGTCACCGTTGGTCCAGTTGCCGCACGCCGTCGTGGTCGCGCAGTACTGGGCGCGGAAGATCTTGCCGCCGCGGGTCAGCCGGATGTTCCAGGTGGCGTCGACCGCGGCGTTCGTCACGGCCTTGGCGCTGCCGGGCTTGTAGACCTGGCTCGACGTGTGGTCGTAGACGTCGAAGCACTGGCCGCTCGGGGTCTTCTTGTTGGAGTGCAGCGCCCAGTACCAGCCGAAGTTCTTGACCGCGAGCGCCCCGGCCTTGAGCGACTCGGCCGGCCAGCTCGAGATCCACTCGTTGGGCAGCACGTTCTTGACGTAGGTCTTGAAGTCGACGCGCTCGACCCGGTTGAGGGACTTGCGGTAGACGAGGATCGTCGTCGGGAGCTTGGAGTCCGTGCCGTCGGTCTTGCAGCCGGTGGGCGTCGTCCCGGACGTCACGAACTGGTGCGAGGCGTTCTGGTTCTTCAGGGTGGAGTTCAGATTGCCCCTCGCGCCCGCACCGAAGTCCTGGTAGCTGCCCGCGTGACCGGTGTTGAAGTACACCCGCACCGTCTTGCTGCTGCGGTTCCACACCGAAGCCGCCGAGTTCTTGATGCACTGACCCTTACCGGCGCCAGGACCCTTGAAGTCGTAACACGTCGGCTGCGTCGTCGCATAATCCGCGATCGACCCGGTGAAGTCAGAAACCGAACCCTGGTTGTTGCTGTTGAAGTAGTAGCAGAACTCACCCGGGTCACAGACACCGTCCCGGTTCGCGGCCGAGGCCGGCGAGGCGCCGCCGAAGGCCGTTCCGCCCAGGACCAGCGCGGCGGCGGTCACCGAGGCGAGCCGGGTGCTCAGCCGTACAGTTCGTTGGAACACAGTCGTTCTCCCTCCTCAGAGCTTCGGGCGTCAGCGGACGTGGTAGCCCTGGGAGTTCCAGAACGCGGTCGGGTTCGGGTTCTGCAGGTGCGAGTCGCCGACGCTCTTGGCCGCGCGCAACTGCCGTCCGGGGCGCATCTCGACGTGGGTGTGCGCCGAGGCCTTGGTGGACACCCCGCGCCAGGACTCGGTGGCGATGGTCTGGCCCCTGGCGATCTGCTGGCCGACGCGCAGCGAGGTCAGCGGCGCGGAGTGCAGGTAGATGATCGTCTTGTCGAGCGAGGCGTTGTAGATCGAGATCGTGGACAGCCCGGCCCGGCCGGTGGCGCCGTGCTGCAGGTTGATCAGCTCGCCGCCGACCAGGGCGTGCACGCTGGAGCCGACGCCGCGGACGATGTCGATGCCCTCGTGGCGGCCGGGGGTGCTGGTGTAGCCGTCGAAGCCGCAGCTGATCCGGCCGGCGGCGGTGTACAGGGAGAACGACATGTTGGTGCGCGCCGAGGACGACGGGGCGAACTGGTGCGAGGCGTTCTGGTTCTTCAGCGTCGAGTTCAGGTTGCCCCTCGCGCCCGCACCGAAGTCCTGGTAACTGCCCGCGTGACCGGTGTTGAAGTACACCCGCACCGTCTTGCTGCTGCGGTTCCACACCGAAGCCGCCGAGTTCTTGATGCACTGACCCTTGCCCGCGCCCGGACCCTTGAAGTCGTAACACGTCGGCTGCGTCGTCGCATAATCCGCGATCGACCCGGTGAAGTCAGACACCGAACCCTGGTTGTTGCTGTTGAAGTAGTAGCAGAACTCACCCGGGTCACAGACACCGTCGCGGTTCGCGGCCGAGGCCGGCGAGGCGGCGCCGAGGACCGCTCCGCCGAGGGCCAGGGCGGCGGAGGCCGCGGTGAAGATCCTGGTACGCATTCTCATGGTGTTCTCCTTGAGCTTTGGGGAGCCAGTTCGGGGAAGCGTGGGATGGTGCGAGGTGGGGGTCAGCGACCGCGCCGGTACTCCTCCCAGGTGCGGATGGCGACCTTGGGGCCGTCGTCCGGGCCGCGGCTGGCCAGCCCGTTGAGGCCGAGGTAGTAGTCACCGGCCTGGCGCTGCGCCTGCGTGGACAGGCTGGGGTCGTTCAGCGCCACGGCGTGGATGTGCCAGGGCCAGTCGTCCTGCTGCGGATTACGCAGCCAGGCGGCGAAGCCGACCATCCGCAGCGCGCGGACGCCGGCGGTGCGCGTGGCGGGGTCCATGCCCTGCACCGAGATGTCGATCGCGCCGCCGCCGTCGTGCGTGCCCACCGACGTGGGGTCGCCGCCGGGGTTGTACGAGCCCTGGTCCAGCTTGAAATCGCGGCCGAACAACCGTTCCGCCTCGATCAGCATGGCCTTGGTGCGGGCGTTGACGACGTAGCCGTCCATCGGCACCCGGCCGCCCACCTCGACCACGTCGGTGACCGTGAAGCGCCCGGCGCCGAGCTTGCTGAGCGACGCCCGGCCCGGCAGCCCGTTGGCGTCCAGACCGGTGAGGCCGAGCGACTTCTGGTACTTCGCGTAGGCGGTGACCGTCGTGGTGCCGAAGTAGCCGTCCACCCACTTGGCGTCCAGCAGCCGCCGGTCGCGCAGCGCCCGCTCGACCAGCAGCACGCTCGCCTTGGCGCCCGGCGTCAGCGTGCTGTCCGAGCGTCGCGGGTCGATCTGCGCGGCCTTCACGGTGGCCGCCATGCTCACCGCCGGAAGCGCCCCGGCCGCCGCCGCGCTCCCGGCCGCCCCCAGCAGAGAGGCGAGCAGGACTGCACCCGTCAGGGTGGCGGCGTACGTGGGCAGCTTCATCGTTTCTCCTGGTCGCAGGCATCGAGCGGGTTCGGTGCAGCGAGAACCAAGGTTTCGGGTTGCGCGGATGTCCGCAAGGATTTGGGTGTTGTCAGCCTGTCTGACAGGCACTTCCGTACACGTGGGCGCGACTCTGACAGCGCCGGGAGCAGTCCGTACGGCGAAGCCTCACCGGGCGGCGGTGATGGGGCGCGGGGCGTCAACCCACCACCGCCGTACGCCGGGGGCGGTCACTGGGAAAGAGGGGCGGCCGGGAACTCAGGCCGCCCGCCGGCTACGCGCCGGTCTGCGGGCGGAGCTGCTCGTAGTACGGCTTCATCGCCGGGAAGTAGTCCTCGAACACCGGCTGGGGCCCGCCCTCGATCGCGGCGCCCAGCTTGTCGAGGTACCACTCCCACCCGGGACCGATCTCCGCGATGCCGTCCTCGGTGTCGAAGTCCTGGACGAAGCGGAGCTCGGTCACGCCGTCCGACTCGGTGAGGGACAGCCGCAGCCGCCACGTCATCATCTCGTCGACCATGGCCAGGTCGAGGCGGTGCGGCGGCTCACACCGCTCGATGAGCAGGTCGGCCCACGGCTCGCCCTCCTCGAAGACCAGCTTGACCTTGATCGTCTTCCCGAGCCCGGCGTCTCCCTCCCACGGCCCGTACCAGCGGGCCGTACGTTCCGGCTCGGTGATGCACTCCCACACGTCCTCCGCCGGGGCCCGGAAGGTGCGGGTCAGGAGGAGCTTGATCCCTTCGGTGCTGCGGAACAGTTCGGCGGCAGGCTTGCGAGTCATGCCGTGCCTTCCTCTCGGAGGTCGGGTGCGGTCGTCCGGCTCGTGCGCCGCTCGCGGCGAAGGCGGTACACCTCGGTCTCCAGGGCGTCGAGGCGCTGCTCCAGGCCCAGCGGCCGGGCGAACCGGCCCAGCCACTCGGCCAGGTCGGCGAGCGGTCCGGGGGTGAGGACGTAGATGCGGTTCCTGCCGGCCGGCTCGTCGCGGACCAGACCGCACTCGCGCAGCACGCGAAGATGGCGGCTCACCGCGGGGCGGCTGATGGTGAAGTGCTCGGCGATCTGGCCCGCGGTCCGGGGGGATCTGTGCAGCATGGCGAGGATCTCCCGGCGTACCGGGTCGGCGATCGCGCTCGCTACGTCGTCCACAGCTCGAAACGTAGCCTATGGGTTACGCGTTCACAAGGCAGAGCGCTTGATCGCGTAACATGCTCGTTAATCTTGAGGATGATGTCGATCCGCCGGCCGCCCGTTCGACGTGTGGGTACAAAGGGCCGAGAGGCGGCCCGCCGTACGAGGAGAAGACGATGGCGAAGTACCTGCTGATCATGCGCGGTACCGACGAGTCGAACGCGGCCCTGATGGCCGACATCGACACGCTGATGGCCAGGACCGGCGAGTTCATCGAGGACATGCTGAAGGCCGGCGTCCTGCTCGCCGCGGAAGGGCTCGACGACCCGGCCAAGGGCGTCGTGGTCGACTTCAGCGGCGAGGCCCCGGTGGTCACGGACGGACCGTACGGCGAGACCAAGGAGCTGTTCGGCGGCTTCTTCCTGCTCGACGTGGCTTCCCAGCAGGAGGCGGTCGAGTGGGCCAAGCGGGTTCCCGCCGCCCCCGGATCCAAGATCGAGGTACGGCGGGTGCCCGGCAGCGACGAGGTCCCGCCCTCCGTCCAGGGACACTGATGAGCGCAGCCGACGTCGAGGCCGTCTGGCGGATCGAGTCAGCGCGGATCATCGCCGCGCTGACCCGGTTCACCGGCGATTTCGGCCTGGCCGAGGACGCGGCCCAGGAAGCGGTGGCCGAGGCCCTGGTGTCCTGGCCGCAGTCCCCGCCCACGAACCCGGCCGGCTGGCTGATGAGCACGGCCCGGCGCCGGGCCATCGACACCATCCGCCGCCGTACCGCCCTGACCACCCGAT
The DNA here is from genome assembly GCF_040655795.1 of Nonomuraea sp. NPDC050310. Taxonomy (NCBI): domain Bacteria; kingdom Bacillati; phylum Actinomycetota; class Actinomycetes; order Streptosporangiales; family Streptosporangiaceae; genus Nonomuraea; species Nonomuraea sp. NPDC050310. The sequence goes on from NZ_JBFAKP010000025.1 coordinate 116,442, forward strand.
ACGCCCTGCTGGCGGCCGATCTGACAACAGACTCCCCGGCCGCCGAAGCACCCGACCCCGACCGGATCGACGACGACCTGCTGGCGCTGATGTTCATCAGTTGCCACCCGGTGCTCTCCACCGAGTCCCGGGTCGCGCTCACCCTGCGCGTGGTCGGCGGCCTGTCCACCGAAGAGATCGCCCGCGCGTTCCTCGTCCCCGTGCCGACCATCCAGGCCCGCATCACCCGGGGCAAGAAGACCATCGCGGCGGCCGCCGTGCCGTTCGAGCTCCCGCCCGCCGCCGAGCGCCACGAGCGGCTGGGCGGCGTGCTCAGCGTCCTCTACGTGATCTTCACCGAGGGCTCGACGGCCACATCGGGCGACCGGCTGCTCCGCCCCGACCTCGCCTACGAGGCCATCCGGCTGGCCCGCACGCTGGCCGCGCTGCAACCGGACGAGCCCGAAGTGCACGGCCTCCTGGCGTTGTGCGAGCTCACCGCCGCCCGCTTCCCCGCCCGGACCGCCCCCGACGGCTCACCCGTCCTGCTGGAGGACCAGGACCGCCGCCTGTGGGACTTCTCCGCCATCCACCGCGGCCTCACCGCCCTGGCCAAGGCCTCCGCCCGTGGCCTCGGCCCGTACGGCCTGCAAGCCGCCATCGCCGCCACCCACGCCGCCGCTCCCTCGGTCGAGGCGACCGACTGGGACCGGATCGTGGTGCTCTACGAGGCCCTGGGCCGGGTCGCGCCCTCGCCGGTCGTCGACCTCAACCGCGCCGTCGCCGTCGCCATGGCCTCCGGCCCCGCCCCGGCCCTGGCCATCGTGGACGCCCTGGCCGCCTCGAGCCGCCTGTCCGGCTCCCACCTGCTCCCCACCGTCCGCGGCGAACTCCTCACCCGCCTCGGCCGGCCGGCCGAAGCCCGCGCCGAACTGGAGTTGGCCGCTCGCCTCTGCTCCAACCCCCACGAACGCTCGGTCCTGCTCCGCAAGGCGGCCCTGCCCGGCTGACCGATTCCCCTCTCGGCTCGCGCGGGAGATGATGACGGAGGAACGGACTGCGAAGACGGACCCATCGAGAGGAGCCACTCGGTGCACCCTGAGGCCGCGCACGCCACTTCACAAACAGCGACCGGCGCCGCACTTCAGCGCTTGACCGGGACCCGCCCCCGCAAATGGCTCCTCGCACTCACACCGCTACTGGGCCTTCTGGCAGCCATAGGCGTGTCCGCCACCGTTCCTCCGGCCGAACTGACGTACGCGACCCTCGCCGAGGCAGTCCAGAGCCTCATGTCGGTGACCGTGCCCTTCCTCAGCGCACTGCTCGCCGCCGACCTGTGGAAAACCGCGCGCACCGCCCGCCTCCTCCCCACGTTGCTGGCGTCGGCGCTCATGGCCGCCGCTGTCGGGATCTTCGGCAGCCTGGTGAGCGCCGTCGCCCTCGCGGTGGCCTCCGCTCATGCGGACCCGTGGCAGAACGCCGGAACCGTCGCCGTCGGCGGCGTGCTGGTCCAGATCGTCGCCCAGTCGGTCGGCACCGGGCTGGCCCTGCTCCTGCGCTCCCCGCTGATCGCCAGCATCGGCACCATCGTCCTGCCGATGGGCCTGTGGTGGCTGCTGGGCAGCATCGAACCCCTCCAACCCGCCCGGCCCTGGCTCACCCCGTACGCCGTCGTCCAGAGCCTGCTGTCCGAGCAGACGAGCCCGGTGATCTGGGCGCAGTGGCTCGTGGTCCTGCTGGTCTGGGGCGGCGGCCTGAACACCCTGGGCGCCCTCTCCCTGAAGCGCAGCCGCGACGCAAGGTCCTGAGACCACCCCCTGCCCAGGCCCGCCGCGACCTCAGCGCTCCGTTCAGGCAGACTCGACCCGTGCATGTCGTGTCCTTTCCCGAGCCGGCCACCCCCGCCGCGTTGCTCGCCCAGGTCCGGGAGCTGCAGCGGGACGCCTGGCCGTCCTCTCCCTTCCCCGATCCCGGCGGCAGCGAGCCCAACCACGATCCAGACCTGTCTCCGCAGTCCATGCTGCTGGTCGACCAGGGCGTCGTGCTGGCCGCCCTGGACATCCTCGCCAAAGAGATCGAGCACCGTGGCCGGCGATACCGCGCAGCCGGGCTGAGCACCGTGGTGACCCGGAACTCCGCACGCGGCCAAGGCCACGGCCGCACCCTGATCAGCGCCGCCCGCACCGCGATGGCCGAGGCCGGCCATGACATCGGCTTGTTCACCTGCGATCGTCCGCTGCAGGCCTTCTACGAGAGCGGCGGATGGGAGCTGCTGCCGGGGACGGTCCTGATCGGAGGAACCCCTGACGAGCCCTTCCCCAGCGATCAACCCGGCTTCGACAAGGTCACCATGGCCGGCTTCTTCAGCGCCACGAGCCGCCGGCACCGCACCTCGTTCCACGACGCCCGGATCCAGCTCCACCCGGGCCTGATCGACAAGCTCTGGTAGCGGCCGAGGCGGCGCGTCATCGGCGGTCTTCACGAACATGGGTCAGCTCTTCCACCCATTGCGGATGGTTCCTCTTGGCCCACGCGCGCGTCACCACCCCCGTGCGCATTCCGCGCCGGGCCTCGGGGTCGCGGTAGGCCAGGCGGAGGTGCCCGAGGACGACGATCGCGATCGCCAGGGCCGTGAGGTCGTGCACGAAGAGCGCGCTCGCCCGGGGGATCACCGGCAGGAGCCCGGTGAACCACATCAGCAGGCCGGTGGCCAGCATGATCGGCACGGCTCCGGCGATCCAGCCGGCGTAGAGCTTCTGCCCGGCGTTGAACTTGCCGGCCGGGCGCGGGCCCGGGGTGCCCCGCCGTACGGCACGCAGCCACTGCCGGTCGTAGGGCGCGAACCGGTTGAGCCGGCGGAGGTCGGCGCGGAAGACCCGCGAGGTGAGGCCCAGCAGGACGGGCACGGGCAGCAGGAGCCCGGACCACTCGTGCACGACGACCATCAGGTGGCGACGGCCGACGAGCTGGGCCAGCGGCGGGAGGTACAGGCAGGCCGCCGTGCCCGCGCACAGCAGCAGGAGGCCGGCGGTGACCCGGTGGACCAGGCGCTCCGCCCAGCTGAACCGCGGAAGGGGGCCGTCAGGCCGAGGGGTCGAGCCAGCCGTCGATGGCATAGCCGTACTCCTCCCAGTAGCCCGGGACGACCTTGTCGGTGACGGAGATGCCGGACAACCACTTGGCCGACTTGTAGAAGTACATCGGGGCGACGTAGAGCCGCACCGGGCCGCCGTGGTCGTGGGTGACCGGCGCGTCGAGCATGTCCAGGGCCACCAGCACGTCGGCCCGGCGGGCCTGCTCCAGGGTGAGGCTCTCGCTGTAGACGCCGTCGAAGCAGGTGAAGCGGACCGCCCTGCCCTCGGCGCGTACTCCTGCCAGGTCAAGGAGGTGTGAGAGCAGGACGCCCGAGAACGGCACGTCCTGCACCCGCCAGCCGTCCGTGCACCGGGCCTCGCCGACCACCCGCGTCTGGGGCAGGGCGCGCAACGCGTCCAGCGTGTACGTCTGCGGGCGCTCGACTAGCCCGCCGATCTCCAGCCGGTAGTCGGCCGCGGTCCTCCTCGGCACGGATCCCGCCACGCTGAAGTAGCGGAAGCCGTCCGTGCCGGGGAGCAGGCCGGTCAGCCCGGTGGGGTCGTTCTGGGCGGCGGCGCCGAGCAGCCCGTCCCAGCCGCGTCGCAGGAGCGGTGCGGCGGCGAGGGCGGCGGCACCCGCGCCGAGCACCGACAACATCACCCGGCGCGCGACGGGCGGGCCGTTCTCCGCAGGACTGGGGTCCTGGGCGCGTTCCGTCCCGCTGGGTTCTTGGTGCATGGGTCCTCCTTGTGGCGTGCCACGCCGCTCGCCGTGGCACGCCAAAAGGTAAAATCGTCCGGATCGCCGCAGCTAGCGTCAGATGACGCCATCGTCGTGCTCAGTCATCCAGGTCTCGCCGTTGCCGCATGCGGCCGTCCTCGCCGAGCTCGATGACGGTGTCGATGCCGATCCGCGCGAGGAACGCGAAGTCGTGGCTGACCACGAGCAACGCCCCGCGATACGCGTCGAGGGCCTCGGCGAGCTGCTCGACGCTGGTGATGTCGAGGTTGTTGGTGGGCTCGTCGAGGATCAGCAACTGGGCCGGCGGCTCGGCCAGGAACAGCCGCGCGAGGGAGACCCGGAACCGCTCGCCGCCGGACAGGGTGCGCACCGGCCGGTCGGCGGCGTCGCCGCGCAGGAGCAGCCGGGCGAGCTGGTTGCGGATCGTGCCCGCCGGCGTCCCCGGGGCGACCGCCTGCACGTTCGCCATGGCGCTCGCCTCGTCGTCGAGCCCGTCGAGCCGCTGGGGAAGGTACCCGACGAGCTCGGTCAGCAGCCGCCCGTGCGGCCGGTCGGGCGGCGGGGTCGTGCCACGGACGAGGTGGTCGAGGAAGGACGTCTTGCCCGTGCCGTTCGCCCCGACGAGCGCGACCCGCTCCGGCCCCTGGATCACGAAGGTGTGGTCCTGGTCCTGCAGCTCGGCCAGGCGCCGGCCGCGCGGGACGTCGGGATCGGGCAGGACGAGGGAGATGTGCTCCTCGTCCCGCACCCGGGCGTCCGCGGCGTCGACCACGGCCTGGGCCGCGTGCACCTTGTCGTCGAGGGAGGAACGCAACGAGCCCGCGGAGGCCTGGGCCTTGCTCGCCCGGTTGCCGGCCAGGATCCTCGGGATGCCGCCGTCCTTCTGGGTCTTCTTCGCGGTACGCTCGCGGCGCGCGAGCTTGGTCTCCGCCTCGATGCGCTGGCGCTTCTCGACCTTCAGCGTCTGCTGGGCCGACCGGGCGGCCTGGAGCGCCGCGGCCTGTTCCTGCTCCTGGTGCTTCTTCCAGGCGCTGTAGGGGCCGCCGAAGGTGTCGAGTGCGCCGCCGTACAGCTCGGTGGTCTTGTCCATGTGCTCCAGCAGGTCGAGGTCGTGGCTGACCACGATGAGGGTGCCCGGCCACTGGTCGACGAACTCGGCGAGCTTGGCGCGGGTGCGCCGGTCGAGGTTGTTGGTGGGCTCGTCGAGCAGGGTGATCGGGGTACGGCGGATGCGCAGGCCGGTGATGGCGATGAGCATGGCCTCGCCGCCGGAGACCTCGGCCACGCGGCGGTCGAGGTCGGCGGCCGAGAAGCCGATCTGGTGCAGGGCCTCGTCGGCGCGGGACTCGATGTCCCAGTCGTCGCCGATCGTGTCGAAGTGGCGCTCGTCGACGTCGCCGGTCTCGATCGCCTTCATCGCGGCGAGGATCCGGTCGATCCCGAGGAGTTCGGCGACCGTCGTCTCCTGCCGGAGGGTGAGCGTCTGGGGCAGGTAGCCGACCTCGCCGACGGCGTCGATCTGGCCGGCGGTCGGCCGCAGGAGGCCGGCAATCAGCCGGAGCAACGTCGACTTGCCCGCGCCGTTGCGCCCGACCAGGCCGGTGCGGCCGGTGTTGAAGGTGCCGTTGACGTTCGAGAGCGCGACGGTGCCGTCCGGCCATTCGAAGGTGAGGTCGCGGAGCGTGATGGCGGACTTCTGGGACATGGGTGATGGTCTCTTTCTGCTGTCTGCTGTCTGCTGACAACCGACCCCAGGTGGTGCGGAGCCGCGGCGAGCCCTTCGACCGGCGCAGATGGCATGGAACAGCCGAAGAAGTCACGCGCGTTCGCGGGCACGAGCCGCGACCGAGATCGGTGCGACGCGAACGTGCCGGTAGGTTCCGCGCAGGCGTCGACGCCCGGGACGGGCGGACTCACGCTGCGGCGTAAGAGAACGGTCTTTCACCAGTGCGGGCAAGCCCCGCACGCAGATGAAGCCACCGGCAGTTCGGTGGCTAGATTCTGTCGACCTCGATCTCCATGACTCCCATCGTACAAGACGCTCGCCCAGGTGGCGTTGAGCGATTTGACGCTCGAAGCCGCTTTTCCGGGGAGCGTGGGCCGCCGTTTCCGACCGTCAACTGACTGATGTGCCGGTGCAGGCCGCGGGCGAACGATGAGGGCGCTGCGAATCCGCATCAGCCATTGGAGAATCATGAAACGCGTTCTGACCACTCTGGCGGCCTCCGTGCCGCTGGCGGCGACGATCTTCCTGCCGGTGAGCGCTTCGGCGGCCACCCCGTTCACCTGCTCGTCCGTGTCCTTGAATGCGCCGGCGGGCACCACGGTGGAGTCGGTGACCACGCAGTACCGCGAGGCGGGCACCGTGACCGTCCCGCCGGTGCCGCCGCTGCCCAGCGTGGAGATCCCCGGGGCTCCGGCGCACTGTGCCGTGACGGTCATGCTCACCCATCCCGGTGCCGGTGACCACGCCAAGGTGCAGGTCTGGCTGCCCGAGACAGGCTGGAACGGCCGGTTCCAGGCGCTGGGCGGCAGCGCCTACGCCGCCGGCGACTACGGCGCGGCGCTGGCCGGGGCCATCAAGACCGGGTACGCCGCGGCCACGACCGACGCGGGCGTCGGCGCCTACCTGGACACCACCTGGGCCCTGACCAGCGCGGGCGAGGTGAACACCGAGCTGCTGAAGAACTTCGCCGACCGCTCCCAGCACGAGATGACGGTCGTCGCCAAGCAGGTCATCACCGAGGTGTACGGCAAGCCGGCCTCCTACTCCTACTGGAACGGCTGCTCGACCGGAGGCCGCCAGGGCTACATGGAGGCCCAGCGCCACCCCGGCGACTACGACGGCATCCTCGCCACCGCGCCCGCCATCAACTGGGACGAGTTCGAGGTCGCCACCCTGTGGCCCCAGGTGGTGATGAACGAGGAGAACACCTTCCCGGCCGCCTGCGAGCTCGCCGCCTTCAACCAGGCGGCGGTCAAGGCCTGCGACCCGCTCGACGGCGTCCGCGACGGGGTCATCGGCGACCCGGCCCGGTGCGCCTTCGACCCGCGCACCCTCATCGGCAAGACGGTCGCCTGCGAGAACGGGCAGGAGACCATCACCGCGGCCGACGCCAGGGTGGTCCGCAAGATCTGGGACGGCCCGCGCACGCCGTCCGGCCGCAAGCTCTGGTACGGCGTGCCGATCGGCGCCGCCTTCGACCTCGCCGGCACCCAGCCCGGCCCCGACGGCACCCGGGTGGGCGCACCCTCACCGGTCCCGGCCGCCTGGGTCGCGACCTGGCTGAAGCGCCAGCCCGCCTTCGACCTCACCACGATCACCTACGCCGACTTCGCCAAGCTGTTCGCCCAGTCCCAGGCCGAGTACGACCAGGTCATCGGCAGCGACGACCCGGACCTGTCGGCGTTCCGCGCCGCCGGGGGCAAGCTGCTCACCTGGCACGGCCAGGCCGACCAGCTCATCCCCACCCAGGGCACGGTGAACTACCGGGAGCGGGTCGCGGCGGCCATGGGCGGTTCGCACCGGGTCGACGACTTCTACCGCGTGTTCCTCGCGCCGGGCGCCGACCACTGCGGCACCCCCGCGAGCACCGGCCCCGTGCCCACCGACCCCCTGGGCGCGCTGACCGCCTGGGTCGAGCAGGGCACGGCCCCGCGGACGCTGAGCGCCGCCATCACGGACTCCTCCGGCAGGACGGTCACCCGAAACCTGTGCCTGTATCCGGCCGTCTCCCGGTACGCCGGCCACGGCGACCCGGCCGACGCGGCCAGCCACTACTGCACCACCAAGCGCGCGGCTTGAAAGGCCCACCGACATGAACATCTCTTCCCTGATCAAGCTCTACCTGGGCCGCGGCCTGCTCGCCGTGGCGTGGGCCGCCGCGTTCGCCTCGGCGCACGCCGAACTGGACGCGGTGGCGATCGCCCTGCTGGTCGGCTATCCGCTGATCGACGCGGTGTCCTCGCTGATCGACCTGCGCAGCAACCCTGACCGGTCGGAGCGCCGGGTCACCCAGTTCAACGGCGTGCTCAGCACCCTGGCGGCCGTGGCCGTCGGCGTCGCGGGGTTCGGCGGGGCGGCGGCGGTGCTGCACGTCTTCGGCGCCTGGGCCGTCGTGTCCGGAGCGGCCCAGGTGCTGGTCGGCCTGCGCCGGCGCGGCCCGGAGCTCGGCCAGCAGTGGCCGATGCTGATCGCGGGCGGCCTGTCCTTCCTCGTGGGCATTTTCTACAACTTCCAGGCCCTGGACGGCAATCCGGCGCTCGACGTGCTGTCGGTGTACGCCACCGGCGGCGGCGTGTTCTTCCTCGCCCAGGCCGCGCTGCTGGCCTGGCGCGCCCGCCGGGCCCAGCCGCGGGCCGTCCAGCGCTGACCCGGCACCCGGTGGCCCCGTCGCAGGCGGGGCCGCCGGGCCGTCACCACCCCTTCTTGGAGGACTCGACATGATGAACAGGCGTACCTTCGGCAAGGCTCTCGGCCTGACCACCGCCAGCATGGGTCTCGCTTCCCTGGCGGGCCTGACGGAGCTGCCCGCCGCGACCGCCGGCACGCGCGGGCCGGTGACGCCCGGCTCCTTCCCTTCGCTCAAGCGGATCAGGGCGGGGGTGCTGGAGGTGGGATACGCCGAAGCTGGTCCCGCTCACGGTCCCGTGGTCGTCTGCCTGCACGGCTGGCCGTACGACATCCATAGCTTCGTCGACGTGGCCCCGCTGCTGGCGGCGCAGGGGTATCGGGTGATCGTGCCGTATCTGCGTGGTCACGGCACGACGCGGTTCCTGTCGTCGAGGACGTTCCGCAACGCCCAGCAGTCGGCGATCGCGCTCGACATCATCGCCCTGATGGACGCGCTCAAGATCGACAAGGCGGTGCTGGCCGGCTTCGACTGGGGCTCGCGCACCGCCGGCATCATCGCCGCGCTCTGGCCCGAGCGGTGCAAGGCGCTGGTGTCGGTGAGCGGCTACCTCATCACGAACCTGGAGGCCAACCTCTCGCCGCTGCCGCCGAAGGCGGAGTACGCGTGGTGGTACCAGTACTACTTCGCGACCGAGCGGGGCCGGCTGGCCATGGAGGACAGGGACCGGCGGAACGCCTTGAACCGGCTGGTCTGGGACACCGTCTCCCCGACGTGGACCTTCGACGACGCCACCTTCGAGCGCACGGCCGCCGCCTTCGACAACCCCGACTACGCCGCCATCGTGATCCACAACTACCGCTGGCGGCTGAGCCTGGCGGACGGGGAACGCCGGTACGACGCTCTGGAGCGGCGGCTCGCGGCCCGGCCGGTGATCAAGGTGCCGACCATCACCCTCGACGCCGAGCGCGACCCCTTCACCGCGCCGCCGGGCGACGGCTCGGCCTACCGCGGCATGTTCACCGGGCCGTACGCGCACCGCCTCCTGCCCGGCATCGGCCACAACCTGCCGCAGGAGGCGCCCACGGCCTTCGCCCAGGCCGTGGTCGACGTGGACCACTTCTGACCCGGACCCGGCGGGCGGCTACGGCGTGGCCGCCCGGGCCTCCTTCTTCCGCGCGCGGTAGGCCGCCGCCTTGACCTTGTTGCCGCACGACTCCATGCCGCACCACTCCCGGCGCCCGCCACGCGACCGGTCGATGAAGATCTTGGTGCACTCGGGGTTGGCGCACTCCTTCATCAGCGGCACGTCCGGCCCGCTGAGCAGTTCGATGGCGTGCCGGGCCACGGTGGACAGCGCCTGTTCGGGGGTCGCCTCGACCCACCGGCCCTCGGCGGTGAGCTGGGGTTCGGCCGGGGGCTTGCGGGCCGTCGCGTTCACCAGGGCGAGCGCGTCGTCGTCGTAGCCCGCATCGGCGACCCGGGCGGTGACCAGCGCGTAGATGGCCTCACGGACGGCCACCGCCTGAACGAGGTCCGCCTCCCCGGAGGGGGAGATGGCGTCCACGACACCCGACTCCAGGAACCAGGCGTCGAGCCGGTCGGGGGCGTCGAGCGTTTCGACCCGCTGCGTACGGCGGGCACGAAGCGTGCAGGCGAGGTCTAGCGCGGGGTCGCCGCACAGGAACACATGTTTCACGTCACCAGTTTGACGGGTGACTCCGAGGCGGGCAATCCGTCCTCACCAGACCTGGGCGAAGCAGGCCAGGGCGACGGCCAGCACGAGCACGACCACTGACAGCACCTTCATGAGCTGGTCCTTTCAGACGGCGGTCGCCACGACGGTGACCGGGATGTTGCCGCGGGTGGCCTTGGAGTAGGGGCAGATCTGGTGGGCGGCGGCGCCGAGCTCCTCGGCGGTCTGCTGGTCCACGCCGCCCAGTTCGAGGTTGAGCACGGCGGCGAGGCCGAACTCGCCGTCGTCGCCGTGGTTCAGGGTCGCCTCGACGGTGATGCTCGTGGTGGCGAGCCGTACCTTGCGCTCGGCCGCGGCCCTGCGCACCGCGCCGAGGAAGCAGGCGCCCCAGCCGGCGGCGAACAACTGCTCGGGGTTGGTGGCGTCCCCGGCTCCGCCGAACTCCTTGGGGATGGCGAGGCCGGTCTCGAGCAGCCCGTCGTGGGCCGAGACGCGACCGCCGTTGCGGCCCTCTCCGGTGACGGTGACGACGGCGGTGTAGCTGGCAGCCATGGCGATTCCTTCCCTGGGTGCGCCTCGGTTGGCGTCACCGGTTCAACTGGTGACGATGCTGCCAGCATTAGCGTCACCCGTCAAACCGGTGACGTCCTCTCCAGATGCTCGGGGTCGGGGCGGTTCATGGCGTCCCGGAGGGCGGCCCGGGTGGTCACGCCCAGCTTGGGGAAGATCCGGTACAGGTGGGAGCTGACGGTCCGGGGAGACAGCCGCAGCCGCGCGCCGATCTCCTTGTTGGTGAGGCCGCTGGCGGCCAGCTCCGCGATGCGCCGCTCCTGCCAGGTCAGCGACAGGTGCGGCGTGGCGACCAGCGGCGCCGCCCCGTCGCTCCGCAACTCCGCGCCCGCCCGCTCGGCCCAGGCTGCGGCGCCGAGCCGTTCGAAGGTCTCGGTGGCCTGGGCCAGGAGCGGCCGGGCGGCAGTGCGCTGGCGGGCGTGCCGCAGGCGGGCTCCGTGCGCGAGCTGGATCCGCGCCAGCTCGAACGGGAACCGGGCAGCCGCCGGATGAGAGGCGGCGTTCGCGAACATCTCGGCGGCCTCCCCATCGGAGGTCGCGGTCATCGCCAGCGCCCCGTAGCAGGTCAGGGCCAGACGCGGGGAAAGGTCGAGGAAGCCGGCGTCGCGGGCGGCGAGGGCGTGGCGGCGGGCCGGCTCGGCGCGGCCGGTGTGCAGGGCCGCCTCGACGAGGTCGAGGAGGGTCCGCGACGCCGCACCGCAGTAGGGGCGGAACGTGCCGGGCGTCGTGATGCGGGCGGCGTGCTGGTAGGCGGCCTCGAAGTCGCCCGCGCTCAACGCGGCCGTCGTGGCGATGGAGTCGGTCAGGTCGGTCACGTAGCCGACCCCGCGCGGCCTGGCCCAGGCGTCGATCTCCGCCCGCAGTTCGAGGGCCCGGGGGACCTGGCCGCGCCACGCCGCGAGCTGCGCCAGGTAGGCGCGCGTCTGGTGGGCGAGCAGGTGCCGGCCGTGCTCGATCTGCAGGGCCAGGGCCCGTTCCCCGGTCCGGACCGCGGCGTCCCACTCACCGGAGCCCATCTGGTCGAGCATGATCATCTGCAGCATGAGCATCCCGCTGAACACGGCGCCGGTGGCCAGTTCACGGTCCACCACCCGTTCCAGATGCGGCCGGTACTGGCTGACGAGGTCGAGGTGGTAGGCCGCGGTGGCCAGGCGGGTGACGTCCCAGGGCTCCCGGTCGCGCAGGTTCGCCGCGGCCCGCTCCAGAGGACCGGCCCAGCCGCGCCCGTGCAGGACCACGTCGCTCCAGGTGTGGCTGTAGAGCCGCGTCTGCTCGGTGACGAGGTCGCCGAGGGCGGCCAGCCGTTCATGAGTCTCGTTCCACAGCACGGGATCGGCGGCGTACTGGCTGATGGCGAGCAGCAGGACCTGCAACCGGGTGAGGGTCTCCGTGGGCTCGCCGTCCAGGCCGTCGAGCGCCGCCAGCACCTGCCGGTGGGCCGAGCGCACGTCGCCGTCCTCGAAGAACGCCTGGTGGATGGCGTTGACCGTGGCGTCAGGGCCGGAGGTGAGAAGGACCGGGAAAGGCGCGCTGTCGGACCGGGCCGCGTATCCGGACAGGAACGTCACGTAGCTGAGCCGCCGGGCCCGTTCGGCGGCGTCCTCGCTCAGCTCGGCGGCCCGGGTCAGCCAGCCGACGGCGGTGATGGCGCCGCCCCGGCGGACGGCCGAGTCGGCGGCGGCCTCCAACGCCTCGGCGACCTCCTCATCAGGTGCGACCTGGGACGCGGCCAGGTGCATCGCCCGCCGTTCGAGGTCGTCGCGGTGGACGTCGGCGAGCGCGCGATGCGCCGCCCGGCACTCCTCGGGGGTGGCCATCTGCACGACGCTCGACCGGACCAGCGGGTGCCGGAAGGTGATGTCGCCGGTGATCGGCTCGGCGTTCAGCAGGCCGCACGCCACCGCCTCGTCGACGTTCCGCATCCGGTGGCGCGGCTTGGGCCCGCCGTCGCCCGGCCGGGTGCCGACGCCGTCGAGCGCGCCCATCAGCAGCTCCGCCCGGGCCGGGCCGCTGAGCGCGGCGATGCGGGAGCCGTACAGGTGGTGAAGCCTGCGTGGCAGTCCCGCGTCGCCGGCCTGGGACGGTAGTTCCAGCAGTGCCAGGGGGATGCCGAGGGCCTGGTCGAGCACCCATTGGCGCACTCGCGCGTCCAGGGCCGGGTGGTGGTGGTCGAGCAGGCGTCCCGCGTCCTCGTCGGTCAGCGGGCCGACCGGCATCTCGGGCAGCACCGCGCCGTCGAACCGGGACGCGACCTCCTCCCGGACGGCGACCAGCAGCTTCACCGGGACGCCGCCGATCCGGCGCCCGACGAAGCCGAAGACGTCGGCGCTGGAGTCGTCGAGCCACTGGCCGTCGTCGACGATCACCAGCAGCGCCCGCCGCGCGGCGAGGTCCGACAGCAGTTCGAGCACCGCGATGCCGAGCCTCATCACCGAGGGCGGGTCGTCGGGCCGCCGCCCGGTGATCACGTCGAGCACCGTGCGGACCTCGTCGTTCAGCGGGAGCAACTGGTAGAGCAACTGGTGCAGCCCGGAATAGGGCAGTTGCGACTCGGCCTCGACGCCGGTGATCCGGCTCACCAGGTGGCCGTCCCGGATGGCCAGCTCCGCCGCCTCCTCGAGCAGCGCGCTCTTGCCGACTCCGGCCTCTCCCCGCACGACGAGAACCTGGCCGGCGGGCGACTCCACCAGACCGGAGATCCTCCCCCGCTCACGATCCCTGCCGATGATCACTTCGCCGACCCCCGCCCTCCGCCACGGCATGCCTGACGGACAGCTTCGCCGGGCCGGCGATCGCGAAGCCCCAGGGAACGACCCTGGCCCGTCCCCCGGGGTCACGGGGGTCGGCGCGGGCCCTGCCCTGCTCACCCACTATCGCCGCTGCCCTGGTCGCCTGGCATCAGTCACCTGACTGCCGGTCGTCATCGGCGTCGTCCGACTCACCGTCAGATGACCGATGTGCGCGCTCGGGGCCGCGGCCGAAAGTTGGAGCGTCCGCCCCACCGATTCAGAAGGTGAGCTCGATGAGCACCCATCACCGGCGAGGTCTCGCCGTGATCGCCGCGGCGGTCGCCGCCGCCGTCACCGTCCTCCCCGCCGCCGCCACTGCGGATGCGGGCGACCGTACGGCGAAGCCGACCGTCATCCTGGAGCACGGCGCGTTCGCCGACGGCTCAAGCTGGAACCAGGTCGTCGCCGGCCTGCGCCGCGACGGCTACCCGGTGGTCGCCGCCGCCAACCCGTTGCGCGGCGTCGCCTCCGACGCGGCCGCGCTGCGCGGCCTGATCGACCACGTCGACGGGCCGGTCATCCTCGTCGGCCACTCCTACGGCGGCAGCGTCATCAGCGCCGCCGGCGCCGGGAACAGCAAGGTGAAGGCCCTCGTCTACGTGGCCGCGTTCCTGCCGGAAGCCGGCGAGAGCGCCCTCGGCCTGAGCACCAAGTTCCCCGGCTCGACCCTGCCCGGCGCCCTGGAGACGGTCACCGGCCCGGACGGCCCCGAGCTGTACATCCGCCAGGACGCCTTCCACCGCCAGTTCGCCGCCGACGTCCCCGCCCGCGAGGCGGCGTTGATGGCCGCCACCCAGCGGCCGGTCGCCCAGGCCGCGCTGGAGGAGCAGGCGACGGCTCCCGCCTGGCGGGAGAAGCCGAGCTGGGACGTGATCACCACCAAGGACCTCAACATCCCGGTGGCCGCCCAGCGGTTCATGGCCAAGCGCGCCAAAGCGCACGTCACCGAGGCCGCCGCCTCCCACGCGGTCACCGTCTCGCACCCCGGCGTCGTCGTCGACGTCATCGAAACCGCCGACCGCGCCACTCGCACTCGCACTCGTTGAGGAGAAAACCATGGACTGGAAGCTTGAAGTCGTCATCCTGCCGGTGTCCGACGTGGACCGTGCGAAGGCCTTCTACACCGAAACGCTCGGATTCCGGCTCGACGCGGACTTCCCCATCCGGGACGGCTACCGCGTCATCCAGGTGACCCCGCCGGGCTCCGCCTGCTCGATCATCTTCGGTGACGGGCTCACCACGGCGGCCCCAGGCACCTACCTGGGCCCGCACCTGATCGTCACCGACCTCGAAGCCGCGCTCAAGGAGCTCACCGCGCGGGGCGTGGCGGTGAGCGAGCCGTTCCGCGACGAGACGGGGGTCTTCCACCACCCCGGCGACGCGGAAAGGGTGCCCGGATTCCATCCCGAGCGGGCCAGCTACGGCTCGTTCGCCTCCTTCGACGACCCCGACGGGAACCAGTGGTTCCTCCAGGAGGTCACCCAGCGCGCTCCCGGCCGCTGAACCGCTGTCCCCACGGGCGAGGGCGGACCACCGCCCTCCCCTGTCTTCTTCTGGAGATCTTGTGCGCATGTACGACGTCATCGTGATCGGCGCCGGACCGGTCGGTGAGAACGTGGCCGGCCGGACCGCCTCCGCCGGGCTGGACACCGTCATCGTGGAAGCCGAACTGGTCGGCGGAGAATGCTCCTACTGGGCTTGCGAACCCAGCAAGGCCCTGCTCCGGCCGGTCCTGCTGCACGCCGAGGCCCGCGACATGCCCGGCCTCGACCCGGGCCCGCTGGACGTCGAGGCCGTCCTGCGCCATCGCGACCGGATGTCCGGCGACTGGGACGACCAGTCCCAGGTGCAGTGGCTGGACCAGGCGGGCGTCACCCTCATCCGCGGGCACGGGCGGCTGTCCGGGCCGCGGACCGTGGAGGTGACCGGCGCCGACGGCGGCGTCCTGCGGGTGTCGGCCCGGCACGCCGTGGCCGTCTGCACCGGCACCCGCGCCGCGCTCCCGCCACTCCCCGACCTCGCCGCGCTGCGGCCCTGGACCAGCCGCGAGGCCACCAGCGCCACCCGGGTCCCGCCGCGGCTGGCCATCGTCGGCGGAGGCGTCGTCGCCGTGGAGATGGCCACCGCCTGGCAGGCCCTCGGCTCGCAGGTCACCCTGCTGGTCCGGGAGTCCGGGCTGCTCCCCCGGATGGAACGGTTCGCCGCCGACCTGGTCGCCGACGCGCTCCGCGCCTCGGGCGTCGACCTGCGCTTCGACACCACCGTCACCGCCGCGACGCGCACCACCGACGTCCGGCTCGAGCTGTCCGACGGGCAGGTGCCTCACGCCGACTTCAGGCTCGAGCTGTCCGACGGGCAGGTGCCTCACGCCGACTTCAGGCTTGAGCTGTCCGACGGCCGGGTGCTCCACGCCGACGAGCTTCTGCTGGCCACCGGTCGTGCGCCGCGCACCGAGGACCTCGGTCTGGAGACCGTCGGCCTGCGCCCCGGCGACTGGCTGCCGAGCGACGACACCTACACCGTGCCCGGCATCCCCGGCGACTGGCTGTACGCCGTCGGCGACGTCAACCAGCGCGCCCTCCTCACCCACCAGGGCAAGTACCAGGCGCGGATCGCCGGCACGGTCATCGCTGACCGCGCCCGCAACCGTCCCCTCGACCGCACCCCGTGGAGCCGCCACACCGGAACCGCCGACCACGCCGCCGTCCCGCAGGTCGTCTTCACCGACCCGGAGATCGCCGGCGTCGGCCTCACCACCGACGAGGCCGCCCGCCTCGGCCGCGACGTCGACATCGTCGACTACGACCTCGGCCTCCTCGCCGGCGCCCACCAGCACAGCCCCGGGTACCGGGGCCGGGCCCGCATCCTGCTCGACCCCGCCCGCGGCACCGTCCTGGGCGCCACCTTCGCCGGCCGGGGCGTCGCCGAACTCGTCCAGTCCGCGACGTTCGCGATCGCCGGCGAGATCCCGCTCGACCGCCTCTGGCATGCCGTACCGGCCTTTCCCACGCTCAGCGAGGTCTGGCTCCGGCTGCTCGAGACCTACCGGGACACCACGGCGTCCCTGGCCGGCGGGCGCTGACATGGAGTGGTTCTTCGCGCCCTGGGCCTTCATGGCCTACCTCGGCGGACCCCACGGGTACGAGCCTCCCGCACCCGTGGACAGATGGCTGATCGAGATCGTCTACGAGACGGCCGCCGCCGAGACCCGCTGCACGCGGTGCGGCGCTCCCCTGGAGCATCCCCGGCTCCGGGCCGGCGCCTGGCCGGTCCGGGTCACCGCCCGCTGCCGAGGCGCCGCTCGCCACCGCCACCGCGCCGACGTCTCCCGCACCGCCGACGGCCTGCACACCAACCCGCTCGTCCGCGCCTAGCCGGAGTTCTGGTGCAGCACGGTGGCGAGCTGGCGGCGGGAGGTGACGCCGAGCTTGCCGAACACGTTGCGCAGATGCCACTCCACGGTGCGAGCGCTGAGGAAGAGCTGGGCGCCGATCTCCTGGTTGGTGAGGCCGTCGGTCGCGAGGCGGACGATCAACGTCTCCTGGGCGGTGAGGGTGTTCTCGCTCCGCCGCGCGCTCTGCCGGACTCGCTCGCCGGTCGCCAGCAGCTCGCGGCGGGCGCGTTCGGCGAACGCCCTCATCCCCAGGTCGGTGAACAGCCCGTGCGCGATCTTCAGGTGGTGGCGGGCGTCCACGCGGCGGTTGCCCCGGCGCAGCCACTCACCGTAGACCAGGTGCGCCCGCCCCAGCTCGGGCCGCAACGGTGTCCGGCCGAGCCGGTCAACAGCTTCCCGATAGTACGGCTCCGCATCCTCGCCACCGCTGAGCAACGCCCGCGACCGGGCCTCCAGACCGAGCCCCACCTCGGTCCCCCCGGCCGACGTCGACTCCGCCAACCGGGCGAGCGCCGCCTCGGCCACCTCGACCTCTCCGGTACGGCAGGCGGCTTCGACCAGCTCGGGCAGCGCCCACAGCGCGATGAACAGGTCGGAGGAGCTCTCACTGGAAGCGACGGCGGCGGCCTGAGCATCCCGGTAGCGGCCGAGCCCGTTGTAGAGGACCGCGGCCACCCAGTTGGCGTACGTCACGCTCGCGCCCTGCCCGGTCACCTCCACCTCGGCGATCATCGACCGGATGAGCGGGACCGCCGTCTCCTCGTCCCCGCGCAGGCAGGCGAGCATCGTCGGCCCGAAGGCGGCGGCGGGCGCACCGGTCACCTCGCAGATCGTCTCGGCCTCGGCGAACAGCGCCGCGGACGTCGAGAACTCGCCCGACCAGGTGGTCACGGTGCCCAGCGTGGCCAGCACGATGGGCAGCAGGTCGAACGCCCCCACGTCCCTGAGCACCTTGAGCTCCCGTTCGAGGAGGAAGCGCCAGTTGGTGAAGTCCCAGATCCCGACCGCGGCGGCGTGCGCGAACCAGCCCCAGCGCAGGACCTCGTCCGGGGTGAGCGAGGCGCCGACGATCGCGCCGACCGCCCTGCGCAGGACCGGCGCCGCGGCGGCCGGGCCTTCGACGATCACCCGCGCCAGCGCGTCGAGGACCAGCTCGGCCTCGTCCGGGTGCGCCGACACCGGCAGCTTGCGGGCGGCCCCGGACACCTCCGCCAGGCTTCCGCCCACCGCGCGATCACCCGCGAACATCGCCGCCATCCACGCGTTCAGGTAGGTCTCGCGGGCCAGGTCGAGGTCGAGCGGTTCGAGCCGCTTGGCCGCCTGCAGCAGCAGCGGCGGTCCGTCGCTGCCCAGCCCCGAGGCGAAGGCGACGTTCCCCTGCAGCAGGTCCGCGCGGGCGCTCTGCAGTTCGGTCAGCGGCTCCGCCCGCACGATCGCGAGCAGTTCGAGCACGCGGTCGTAGGAGCCGGCCTGCAGGTTGGCGTGCGCCGCGGCGAGCATGTGGTCGGCCCGGCGAGCCGGGTCCACGGTCAGCGCCGCGGCCTGCTCCAGGAACGCCGCCGCCGCGTTGGGCCCGCCGCGAGCTTGAGCCCTGCTCGCCGACCGCTCCAGATCGGCCGCCGCCGCCTCGTCCGGCCCGTCCGTCGCCTGCGCCCGATGCCAGGCCCGGCGATCCGGATCCGCGACCGGATCCGTCGCCTCCGCCAGCGCCCGATGCACCGCACGCCGCTGCTCGGCCGTCGCGGACCGATAGGCCGCCCTGCGCAGCAGCGGATGCCGGAAGCTGATCCGCTGCCCGAAGTCCGCGAGCCCCGACTCCGCCGCCGGCCGGGCAGCCAGATGCGAGATCCCCAGACGCCCCGCCGCCCGCCAGACCAACTTCGCATCCCCCGACGGCTCAGCCGAAGCCAGACACACCAGCAGCCTCGTCTCGCCGGGCAGCGCATCCAGTTGACGGGCGAAACTCTCCTCAATCCGCCCCGACAACGGCCCCGTCCCCGGAAACCCGAACCCCCCAGCCAACTCCTCCCGTGACAGCGTTCGAGGCAGTTCCAGCAGCGCCAGCGGATTCCCCCGGGTCTCAGCCACAATCTGATCCCGCACCCGCGTATCAAGCGGCCCGCTCAGCGCGTGGGACAGCAGCTCATGCGCATGCTCCTCCGCCAGCCCCTCCAGCCGCAGTTCCGGCACGCCGGCCACCTCATCGGTCGCCATCCGCGTCCCGAACACGATCCCCACCGGATCCGCCCCGAGCCTCCGCGCCACGAACCCGAGCGCCTGCGCCGACGCCCTGTCCAGCCAGTGCAGATCATCGGCCACGCACAGCAGCGGCTGTTCCCTGGAGATCTCCGACAGGAGACTGAGCACGGCCATCCCCACCATGAACCGGGCCGGCGGCGGCCCCTCCGCCAGCCCGAACGCCGTCTTCAACGCCAGCCCCTGCGGCCTCGGCAACGCCTCCGCCCGCTCCAGCAACGGCCCACACAACTGATGCAGCCCCGCAAACGCGAGCTCCATCTCCGACTGCATCCCCGCCACCCGCAACACCCTGAACTGGCGCTCCTGCGCCGCGGCTGACGTGTGGGTGTTGGTGTGGGCCTGGGCCTGGGCGGCCATGTCATCCAGCAGCGCCGTCTTCCCGAGCCCCGCGTCCCCGCTCACCACCAGAGCCCTCCCCTCGCCAGTGCGCACAGCCTCGAGGAACTCGCTCAGCACCGCCCGTTCAACGACCCGGTTCACCAACCCGACGGGTGCGTCTCGCAGGCCCGGCACCACCACCACATCCTTTCACCTGCGCGGATAATGCCACGAGCCCGAAGACCACAGCAATTTCCACCGTTGGCCGATAGGTCCTCGCCTATGGAGATGGTGCGCACTCCAGAAGCCCGGACACTTCACATGGCACTCGCCTCCCGAACCCGGGCCAGCACTGGACCGGCCGTGCCGAGAGCGGGTCGAGGGCGCATGGCGACGAGCCACACGGCTCCGCCGCACTCACCTGATCCCTTCGCCGGGTCGGCCGCGCCTTAAGAGCGTCTAACGCAATGAAGTGAGGCGCCGCCAGCAGATGAGCGCGCAGGCAAGCTTGAGGAAGGCCTCGTGGATGTCGGCGCGGATCTCCCAGCGGATGCGTAGGCGGCGGAAGGCGTGCAGCAGGGCGAAGGTCTGCTCGACGACCCAGCGTTGTTTGCCCAGGCCGGAGCCGTGTTCGGTGCCGCGGCGGGCGATCAGCGGGCGGACCCGCAGTTCCCGGACCAGGTGGCGGTACTTGTCGTGGTCGTAGCCGCGGTCGGCGAGTACCACGTCGGGACGCTGGCGGGGCCGGCCGCGCTTACCACGCACCTTCGGGATGGCGTCCAGCATCGGGCGCAGCTGGGTGACGTCGTTGCGGTTGGCACCGGTCAAGATGATGGCCAGGGGGATACCGGTGGCGTCGGTGATCAGGTGGTGCTTGCTGCCGGCCCGCCCTCGATCGACCGGGGACGGGCCGGTCTGCGGCCCCCCTTTAAGACAGTGTCTTGTTTGGTGATCAATCGTTGGGTTGATCATGGATCCGTTCATCGATCGGCTGGTTCCGGACCAGTTGTGGGAGCTGTTTCAG